>ONJX01000030.1 GCA_900318255.1 uncultured Prevotellaceae bacterium
GCATTGAGGATGGCCAGCGAGCTGTCGGGGGCGGTCCACATGAGCGAGTCGGCGAGCACTAGCCGCTCATCCACACTGCGGCCGCAGCCCATCGCCATGGTGACGAGCATGAGAGCGAGCGATATGTAAAGCAATTTCCTCATTAGCGATGCAAAAGTAACAATTTAAAATTATAGGAGCAAGTAAAGAGAAAGAAATCGCATGTGTTCAATAACGCCTTTTTTAGAAAAAAACTGAGATAATCAATGGTTGGTTATCTCAGTTACAGTTCGTTTTCTATCATCTCAACTTCGTGCCTGAACTTCTTTTCTATCGAGAGCCGCTGTTCTATCTGCTTGCAGGCATGCAGCACAGTAGCATGGTCGCGAGAGAGCTTCTGGCCTATGTTGGTTGATGACATCTGTGTCTTTTTCTTGGTGAGATACATCACTAGCTGGCGAGCGTCGCTGATCTCACGCTTGCGCGACTTGCCATAGAGCAGCTGCTTGTCGATGTTATAGAAACGCGACACGGTATCGGCTATCAGCTCAAACGACAGCTGCTTCTTGCTCACGTTCACCGTGTTGCCAATCACCTTCTTTGCCAGGTCGAGGTCGATGTCCTGATTAAGCATCGTGGCATGAGCCAGCAGTGCTACCACTATGCCCTCCAAGTCTCTAATGCTCTCGGTCACATTCTGTGCTATGAATTCTATCACCTCATCGCTGAGCACCAGGCCATCTTGTGAAGCTTTCATCCTGAGTACCGCACGACGCAGCTCCAGGTCGGGCTTGTACAACTCTACCGTCATTCCCCACTTGAAGCGCGATATCAGTCGTGGCACCATGCCATCAAGGTCCGAGGGGCAGCAGTCACTCGTCATGATGAGCTGCTTCTGGTTCTGGTGCAGGTGATTGAAAATGTGGAAGAATGTATTTTGAGTCCCAGTTTTTCCTGCTAGCTCCTGAATGTCGTCGAGTATCAGCACATCAATGCTTTGATAGAAATTAATGAAATCATTAAGCTTGTTATTGATGCGAGCAGTGGTAAATTGCAGCTCAAAGATGCGCGACGTGGTGTAGAGCACGCGAGTGCGGGGACGCTTCTCCTTGATTCTGATGCCTATAGCCTGGATGAGATGGGTCTTGCCTACTCCTGTTGGTCCAAACACAAACATGGGGTTAAAAGTCTTGCAGTTGGGGTCATCGGCAATAGCCTTGCCCACACTCACGGCAAGCTTGTTACTCATGCTCGTGCAATAGTTCTCAAATGTGTAGCGGGGATTAAGCTGAGGATCAATGTCGTCAAGCTCGGGGCCGTCGTCAAAGGGGTTTGCTACATGCTGGGCTTGACGCGCGATAGCGCTGTTGAGTTTTGCGCTAGCATTGTCGTGAGCCACTGTCACATTTGAATCTGGACTGTCTTTTATTATATTATAGGAGTAGAAGAGTTTAACATCGTTGCCATAAACACGGCGCAAGGTGGCGCTGATCAACTGGAAGTAACGATCCTCAATCTGCTGAACAAAGAACTGTGAAGGCACTCGCAAGGTGAGTTGGTTGTCCACGAAATCTTGGGCAACAATAGGCTCAAACCAAGCTTTGAATTGCTCGGCGTCCAAATTGTCGCGAAGTATCGCCAGACATTTATTCCACAATTGTATGTTTTGATCTTCGTTCATTTTAACTCTCTATTTCCCTATAAGCGCGATGTTTAAAACAACTCGAGGTCATTATTTCTCCCAAGTCATACTTTTTGCAATCGTCACTATAACGGGCTTGTTTTAGCATTACAAAATTCGCATTATATTTCCATAAAAAAAAACAAGAAAAAATTTGCTTTTCTTGAAACAATTATAATAGCATTGATTTTCAATAGCTTGCAAAAGGCTGTTTAAACAAGAGGCAACACATTCCCACACAATGCTATATTTCAATATTTTAGAGCAACCTACCACCCAAAACGGTAATTATAGATTCTCCTACTACTTTTTTTAAATCCCTTTATTTTGTTGATTTTAAAAATCAAATTTAAAAATGAAGAAAATGCTTATTTAGAATTGTTCCAAATAAGCATTTCCCGTGGTTTCTTATTTTACCTCAAAACACTTTTATTGTTATGTACTTCTTGGGGTTAGCCTTGAGGTCAATAAGCAAGGAGTCAAGGCTCATGACAGCACCATTGGCATTGTCATATAACTGCCTGTCGTTCAACAACAATCCCAGCGAAGAGTTACGGTCGTTGAGCTTATTGTTGAGCTCGGCAGTAAGGACCTTCAGGTTTGCCAGCGTAGCATTCAGGTCATTGATTGTGGTCTGTAATTGTGCTGTTGGGAGGTCGTTAACCTTATTGTTCAGGTTTGAGGTGAGGGTCTGAATATTGCTTACAGTACCATCGACTTTGGTAGCAATGCCACTAATCACCCCAGGCACGCTGCCGTTGAGATTTTGCGACAATGACGACAAGTTGTTCATCAGCACAGTCAGGTCCTTAGCGCTAGCATTGATCTTGGCGGTGATTTCGTCAAAGTTTGACACCGAGTTGTGCAAAGCGGGGTTGGAGGTCAGCGTGTTGACATTAGCAAGAATGTCATTTACCTTGGGCATAATCTCGTTCACCTGCGGCATGATGTCATTGCCCACCTTTTCCATCAGGCCTGCTTTCATGGTGCTGGGAATCATATCGCCCACCTTGTGATAGGCCTTGCCTTGAGCAAGATTTATCACCAACGATGGTGATCCCAGAAGCTGGCTGTTTAATGACACCGACGACCCAATGGGAATCTTCAACTCATCATCAAGGCTCATTTTCACCTCTATCTCGTTAGTTTTATAGTCGAAGTTGAGCTCCTTGACTAAGCCCACTTGGTAGCCGTTTACCGTTATAGGAGACGACACTGTCAAGCCATCAACCTTCTCAAATCGCGTTATGTAATAATTCTTTGGTTCAAAAAGGTTTACGCCTTTCAGGAACTCAATGCCCCAATACAATAGCCCTAGGGCCACAACAACTACCGCTCCTATAATTATATTTTTCTTCATTTATCTTGTGTTTCCTAAAAATGATTGAAAATTATTGTGTATATTCTGTTTTTAAACTGCAAAATTACAAAATTATTTCATCACTTATACACAATAATTCTAAAAAAGTCAATTCTCTCAATTAAAAACGATGTGAAACGGCACATCAATTTGAAAAAAAACTCTAGTGATAATGGAAAACTGAAAACTTTTCATTAACTTTGCATGATTTTTTGTGAAACACATAAAGCACCATAGAACCTATGTTACTAGACAAGATAGAGAATTTAAAGGCGCAAATTGCTGAACTTAAAGCCAACAACAGCGAGGCAATAGAGGCTTTGCGCATTAAATATTTAAGCAAGAAAGGTGAGATAACTGCCCTTTTCAATGAGTTCCGCAATGTCCCCAACGAGGAGAAGAAAGAATTTGGCCAGCGTCTCAACGAGCTCAAAGCTCTTGCTACCGAGAAAATAAACTCTCTCAAAGAAGAGTTCAAAGCCAAAGAGGTGGTTGCCAGCAAAATCGACATCACCCGCCCGGCATTCCCCGAGGAGATAGGCACACGCCACCCCATCTCGGTGGTGCGCAAGGAGATTATCGACATCTTCTCGCGGCTAGGGTTCACACTTGCCGATGGCCCTGAGGTTGAGGACGACATGCACGTGTTCACATCATTGAACTTCGCGCCCGACCATCCCGCACGCGACATGCAAGACACTTTCTTCATCAATGAGGACAAGAGTGGCGACGTCACACGCAACATTGTGCTGCGTAGCCACACCAGCTCGGTGCAGTCACGTGTGATGAAAAGCACGCAGCCGCCCATTCGCATCATCTGCCCAGGACGCGTCTATCGCAACGAGGCCATCACAGCTCGCGCCCACTGCTTCTTCCACCAGATTGAGGGGCTTTACATCGACAAGAACGTGTCGTTTGCCGACCTCAAGCAAGTGCTTCTCTATTTCGCCAAAGAGCTCTTTGGCCCCGACACCAAGATACGCTTGCGCCCCAGCTACTTCCCCTTCACCGAGCCTAGTGCCGAGATGGACGTCTCGTGCATGCTCTGCGGCGGTGAGGGTTGCGGCTTCTGCAAGCACACCGGCTGGGTAGAAATCCTGGGATGCGGCATGGTTGACCCCAATGTCCTTGACCTGTGCGGCATCGACAGCAAGGTTTATACCGGCTATGCCTTTGGTGTGGGTGTGGAGCGCATCACCAACCTCAAGTATATGGTCAAAGACCTGCGCATGTTCAGCGAGAATGACGTGCGTTTCCTGCGAGAATTTGAGCACACTCATTGATAAGCTAACGAGCTGACAAATAACAAGCTAACATGACAATAGATTTGTCAGTTTTTTGGTTCATCGCTAGTGGAAACAGTGATGACCTATAAGTGAGATGTAGTGACAAGGCGTGCCTTGTCCGAAATGTAGGGGCAAGGCGTACCATGTCCTAGAAATGCGACGATTACTATTGCCTTGTCTCTTCTCAGCTCGTCAGCTAATAAGCTTGTAAGCCAAATTGCCATGACTATCAAAGAGCGATATAAGGCCATTATTGACCACTTTAAAGCCGCTAATCCCAATCCCACCACCGAGCTGCATTTCAACAGCCCTTTTGAGACACTGGTGGCTGTGATTCTCTCGGCACAATGCACCGACAAGCGAGTGAACATGGTCACTCCAGCGCTTTTTGCCGCTTATCCTACTCCGCGCGACATGGCGGCAGCCAGCGACGGCGACCTGCTCAAGTACATCAGCAGTGTGTCCTACCCCAATAGCAAGGCTCGTCACCTGCAAGCTATGGCGGCAATGCTTGTTGCCGACTTCAATGGCCAGGTGCCAAGCACTATGGAGGAGCTCACACGCTTGCCTGGAGTGGGCCGCAAGACGGCCAACGTGGTCATGGGCGTGGTGTTTCACAAAGCGGCAATAGCTGTTGACACTCATGTGTTTCGTGTGGCAAACCGCACTGGCCTGGCCAATGGGAAAACACCTCTTGAGGTGGAGAAGACCCTCACCCGTCACATCCCCGAGCAAGACCGCTACAACGCTCATCACTGGCTGCTCCTGCACGGCCGCTATGTGTGCAAAGCACTCAAGCCACAATGCACGTGTTGCGAGATCAATCAATTCTGTAAATACCACCACAGCAAGAAATGAACACCAGCAAAGACAACATACTTGAGCACCTCTCGCATCCTGCCTTCAGTCTCGTGGGGGAGGTGGCCGACGAGATGAGCCGCGAGTGCTATGTGGTGGGAGGATATGTGCGCGACATCTTCCTCGGGCGCAAGTCTAAGGATATCGACTTCGTGACTGTGGGCAGCGGCATTGAGGTTGCTAAACGGGTGGCACACAAGATGGGACGCAACAAGGCGCACCTTGCGGTATTCAAGACCTATGGCACAGCTCAAGTAAAGGCGATGGGGCTGGAGCTGGAATTTGTGGGCGCTCGTCGTGAGTCCTACAATCGCAACAGCCGTAACCCCATTGTGGAAGACGGCACACTAAGCGACGACCAGCGCCGCCGCGACTTCACCATCAACGCCATGGCAATATCGGTAAACCGTGACCGCTGGGGAGAGTTGCTCGACCCGTTCGACGGCATCGGCGACATGGAGCGGCGACTCATTCGCACACCACTAAACCCCGACATCACTTTCAGCGACGACCCGCTGCGCATGATGCGCGCCGTGAGGTTTGCCACACAACTAGGCTTTGAGATTGAGTCAGCCACCTTTGCCGCCATCAAGCGCAACGCTGGCCGCATCAAGATTATCACCCGTGAGCGCATTGCCGACGAACTGATGAAGATAATGCGAGCACCACAGCCTTCACGAGGCTTCTTCCTGCTTGACAAGTGTGGACTGCTGCCGCTAATATGCCCCGAGGTGGCACAGCTTAAAGGTGTAGAGACAGTCAACGGCCGTGGTCACAAAGACAACTTCCTGCACACCATGCAGGTGCTCGACAACGTGGCAGCACAGAGCGACAACGAGTGGCTGCGCTGGGCAGCACTGCTGCACGACATAGGCAAGCCCGCTACCAAGCACTGGGACGACAAGCTAGGCTGGACCTTCCACAACCACAACTTCATTGGCGAGAAAATGGTGCCACGCATCTTCGCCAAGATGCGACTGCCGCTCAACGAGCACATGAAATATGTGAAGAAGCTCGTGGGGCTGCACATGCGTCCCATAGCCCTGGTTGAGGACGAGGTCACCGACTCGGCAGTGCGACGCATGCTCTTTGAGGCTGGCGACGACATCGACGACCTGATGACACTGTGCCGAGCCGACATCACCAGCAAGAACCAGGAGAAGGTGAAACGCTTCCACGAGAACTATGAGCTGGTCAAGCAAAAGATTATCGACATTGAGGAAAAAGACCGAGTGCGCAACTTTCAGCCCCCAGTCGATGGACAGGAGATTATGGACACCTTCGGGCTTGCACCGTCACGCCCTGTTGGCTTAATTAAAGATGCCATCAAAGATGCCATCCTCGATGGTGTAATCAACAACGACTATGCCCAAGCCTATCATTTCATGATGCAAAAGGCCCAAGAACAGAGCATCACACCCATAAATGAAGGCACGCTTAATTACGTTGTCATCGACTCTGCACTAGGCCCTCTTTCTATTGCCGCCACCACAGCGGGCATCGTTGCAATAGAGTTTGGTGAGGTCAATTTCTCGGCCCTGGCAGCCACGATGAAGCTGAAACTGAGCAACACCTCTACCCCACTGCTCAGCAACTGCACCAAGCAGCTTAGCGAGTATTTTGCAGGCAACCGAAAAGAATTCTCGCTGCCATTGCACCTTGTGGGGACTGACTTTCAACAGAAGGTGTGGCACACACTTCGCACTATACCTTACGGCAGCACTATCAGCTACAAGGAAGAAGCACTAAAAGTGGGTAATGCCAAAGCTGTGAGAGCCGTTGCGCAAGCTAATGGCGCCAACCCGGTGCCCATCATCATCCCCTGCCACCGAGTAATCAACAGCGATGGCACCACAGGAGGCTACTCCAGCGGAGTCGAGAAAAAACACTTCCTGCTCAAACTAGAAAAGCATAGCTGACGCTATCGATAATGCGGGTTAGAACATCCTCATCACCTGGTCAACCGTGAGCACGTTAGCAATGAGCTTGCCCGAAGGGGTGTATTTGCCGTTGCTAAGTTTGCGCCAGTCAGTGATTAGTGTTATCATCTCTTGTTGGTTGAGCTGGCGACCATAAGGAATAGCGGCTTTTGATGCTATGGCAAGTGCTATCTTCTCAAATACCTTGTCTTTAAGACTCATCACGCCTGAGACCGAAGTGATCACTTCATTAAGCAGTTCAATAATATCAACATTGTCGAGCCCTGGCGGCACAGAATTTATAGACCAGTCGCCACCGCTGAGCTTCGACAGGGAGAACCCCGCTTTCTCAAGTTCGGGCTCTATATCTTCAAATACCGCATTCTGTGCCACATCCAAGTGTATAATCTCGGGGAACAGCACTCGCTGCGACACTACGTTCATGCCGTCAATTTGCCGCATCAGTCGCTCATAAAGCACCGCAAGGTGAGCACGGTGCTGGTCAAGAATAACGACTCCATCTTGTGTAACAGTAAACAGATAGCGGTTGTCTAGTTGCATCACGCTTTGTATCTCATCTTCAACATCTACAATAGGGTTTGCAAGTGTAGGCACATCAGTCATAGCTGGCAAGTCACCCATCTCGTCAAGTCCCTCTTGCTTCGATTTCTCAAAGTTTTTGTACAGCTCTTCCCAATTAGGTAAGTTACTATTCTGTGATGATGGAATATAACCGCCGCTATGCGAACCAGTCTGCTGCTTGAATGGGTTATAGCTCTTATCAACAGCGATATCAGGCGCCTTTGAGGTGTGAGGCAAAGAGAAAGAAGGAATTTCGGGAGCATCCTCCTTGTCGAAGTCGATAGACGGCACCACGCTAAATCGCCCCAAAGTTTCCTTTACCGCGACCGAGATAATCTGCCATATTGGCAACTCGTTCTCAAATTTTATTTCGGTCTTTGTGGGATGTATGTTCACATCGATTGTCTCGGGGTCAACATCCAGTACCAAGAAATACTTTGGCTGGGAATCATCGGGGATGAGCTCATTGTAGCATGAGAGCACCGCTTTGTGGAAATAAGGATGGCGCATGAACCTGCCATTGACAAAGAAATATTGCATGGCATTGCGCTTGCGGGCACTCTCGGGCTTGCCTATGAAGCCCGTAATTTTTACGAGAGATGTCTCAACATTGAGAGGAATAAGCTGCTGGTCAATGTTATGGCCAAAGAGAGCAATAATGCGCTGCTTAAATGTGCCCCCAGCCAGCTTGTAGAGCATATTGCCATTGTGAGTGACAGAAAAGTCAATATTATAGTTGACAAGTGCTAGTTTCTCAAATTCCTTGATAATATTACTGAGCTCCACCTGATTACTTTTCAAGAACTTGCGACGAGCAGGGACATTGAAGAACAAGTCCTTAATCATGAAATTGCATCCGGCAGGACACACATCGGGCTCCTGCGACTCGCATTGCGAAGCGTTTATTAGCAACTTAGTGCCCAGCTGAGCACCACGAGCACAGGTGCGGAGCTCAATGTGAGAGATGGCCGCAATCGATGCCAGTGCCTCACCACGGAAGCCCATGGTGTGAAGCGAGAACAAGTCGTCGGCTTGACGAATCTTCGACGTGCTGTGACGCTCAAAGGCCAAGCGGGCATCTGTGTCACTCATTCCCATCCCATTGTCTATCACCTGTATCAAGGTGCGGCCAGCGTCCTTCAGAATTATTTGAATACTTGTTGCCTGAGCATCCACGGCATTCTCCACCAGCTCCTTGATCACCGAGGCAGGCCGTTGAATCACCTCGCCAGCGGCAATCTGGTTGGCAACAGAGTCTGGCAACAGTTTGATTACATCACTCATAGTTTATCCTCTCTCGCGTCAGCGTATTACTGTGGTTCGACGGGTTGTCACCGCTTCACCAAAAATCTGCCGCATCTCGTCACTTACCACCATCACGTCGCCTGGCTCCTTGGGACGAATGGAGTCGTACCAACGGAACTTGTCAAGACGCAAATCCGACCTCTTAGCCAGGAACAACGGGATGACTTTTCCACTCACATCGGGCCACATCTTTATTTTCTCAACCTCCTGCTTTGGCTTCATGTTTATTGTTAGATAGGCACTATTGGCATTCACCAGTTTATTGTAGGTGGAGTCATTCTCCATGGGATAGAACAGAGCCTCAACATCACCACTCACATCAAGCTGGCGCAGTTCTTGGTTCTCGAATGTAGCTTTCATCACGCGACCACTAAGCTGATTATAATACTCTTCTCCCAGATGCTCAATCAACATGCCTGGCTTGGGTAGCGTGGCCCAGTCAACCACCGAGTCCTTCACATGAACATTGATTTCCTCGCCACTGATTTGGCGTGCCTCGCTCCAAATCACAGCATGCCTGTAAAGGTTGAGAATAGAATCCTGCTCACTCACGGCAGCCGAGTCGCACACTCCCTGCAAATCTCTACGGTAGAAACGCACATATTTGTTGGCAATAAGAATTCTCTTGTCATTATCAACAGTAATTGTGCGAAGGGTGTCGGCATGAATATATATCGTGTCTTTTTGCGAGAACTCCCTTGCCAGAGCATTCTCGGTGACATACGATTCCTTGGTCTTCTCATTATGGTAGCCCACCTCGCCATGAAGTATCACTTTATTCTTCTCGTCGGTGATGACAACATTACCACGGGCCCTACCAATGCCATTCTTGCGGTCATAGTCAACCACATCGCCCTTGAGGGTGCGTTGCGACTTCTCATCGGTGAGCACTACATTGCCTTGGGCTTGGCCTTTATCGTTCTTGCGGTCATAATACACCACATCACCCACTATGGTCTGGCCATCTTTTGCCTTAATAGTAGAGCGGTTATAAAGGGTACCTTCCTCACTCGACATGTTGTACCACCCACTCGAGGTGTAGATGGTGTGGCCATCGGCAAGCGACACAATCTTCGTCTCGTCTTCTATTGTTGCAATATGGGTGCGCATGTCATAGTCAAGGATGTCGGTAAAGAGCTCCATCTTGTCGTTTTTCATGTGGACCTTTGATGTGAACTGCACTTTCTTGGTGTCATGCTCATAGCGTGCCACATTCGAAGTGATGCGAGTGCCTGACTTGTCAACTACCGTGCCACCGCTGAAGTAGCGCGCCACGTTGTTGAACATGTCATAATCTAGGCTGTCGGTAGTAACGGTCATCGAACTGTTCACGACCCGCACATTGCGCCTGAGCTTTGCCACCTCCACATCGCCAAAATAGTACATGCGGTCGCAATACACGGTCATAGTGTCGGCTTGGTTCATTACCACATGACCAAAGGCATCAAGCGAGCTCGAGGCCTCAAAGAAATAGGCACTGTCGCACCTCAGAGTCATGTCGCCACGTCTAAACCTCACATTGCCTCTGAGCACACGATACTCGGTGCTGCGATGCTCGTCGGCAACCAGGGCATCGGCATTCTCTAGAAACACCTTGCCGGGATCATAACGGTTAGCATCGGGGATAATAGGTGTGATGCGACGCAGGTGAGGCGTGGTAGCGCCATTGCGAGCAGCCACCGCCTGAGCAAAAGTGCGGTGAGAAAAAGCAGCACACAAAAGGCACATCAACAGCAACATCACATGAAGCCAAGCGCCACTGCCCTTAGCCTTTTGTAACATGCTATTTACCCATTTGCTCACTGGTTTATCGTTTATCGTGGAAAGTGGAAAACTTTAAGTGTAAAATGTTAAGTGTTAGGTAGGGACAAGGCGTGCCTTGTCTGTGAAGTGCGACATCTACTATTGCCTTGTCAGCTTGTTCCTTGTCAGCTCGCTAGCTCGCCAGCTACTCTTTGCTGACGTTTAGCCAGTTATATTGGAACTCGCAATCGCGCCAGCCTTCTTCTATATAGACATAAGTAGTCTTCTGCTTTTCTTCTATCCACTTGGCGATTATCTCCTGCCGCTTGTGATTCTCATACAGGTCTTTGAGCACTTGATAATCGTCGGCAAAATCGGCACGATGCGCCTCGTTGCGTTTCGAGAGCTTCACCATTGCCACTTGCTGACGGTTAGTCTTGGGATTCATCATCACAAAAGGCTTGGAGATCTCCCCCACCTGCATAGTGGCCACCACTTTGCCCACCTCCGATGGCAGGTCACTCATCTCAAACAAGCTGCTATGCTCTTTCTCATTGAGCATCACGCCGTTGTTGTTCTTTGAATCTTTGTCTTGTGAGATATACAGAGCAGCGTTCTCAAAGGTGATGTCTTTTTTGTTTGCAAGAATGTCGGTGCGCAAGGAATCGAGCTTCACAAGGGCATCGTCAATGTCTTTCTGCGACACCTTGGGGCGAAGCAAGATGTGACGCGTGTTGACACGGTCGCCACGCTTCTCAATGAGCTGAATGATGTGATAGCCCGCCTCAGTCTCAACAATTTTGGACACATGCTTCGTATCATTAAGGTTGAAAGCCGCCGCAGCATACTCTGGCAGCAACTCTGCCCTTCCACGGAAGCCCACTTCGCCTCCATAGGTCGAGGAGCCATCTTCGCTGTAGAGTATCGCCAGCGTGGCAAAGTCTTTCTCGCCATTATTCACTTGCTGGGTATAGTCACGCAGCCGTGCTTTCACGTCGTCAATCTCCTGCTGAGGTATCACCGGGTTGATGGTGATAATTTTAACCTCCACTTGCTGTGGTATCATGGGCAAGGAGTCCTTTGATATCGTGTTATAGTAGCGCCTCACATCGGCAGGTGTGGCTTTGACATTTTTGGTCAAGTTGCGCTGCACTTCCTGCACCGTGTATTGGTCACGCACAATATCCATTAACTGCTCGCGCAACTCGGGTAGCGGTTTGCGAAAGTACTCCTCGAGTTTTTCCTTCGACCCCAAGTTGGCAATATAATAATTGATGCGCGCATCCACATTTTGCACCACCGAAGAGTTAGGAATCTCAACGGTGTCAATCTTGGCCTGATGCAAGAAAAGCTTCTCAATAGCCATTCTCTCGGGAATTACACAATAAGGGTTGCCATCAATGGCAACGCGCTCATAGAGTGCCTGCTGATACTGTTCCTCGATGTCCGACTTGAATATTGGCTCATCACCAACAACCCATGCCACCTCCTCGGCCACATTGTTCTGAGCACTCATGCCAAATGCCACTATCGACATTAGGCACCACAGCAATGTTTTGATTTTCATATATCTTTCTTTTTCTTTTGAGTTATCAATAATGTGGCATCATCTTCTCCGTTGAATGCCTATTTTTGCAATTAAAGTGCAAATTTCTTTATATTTTTTGACTTCTCAAAATGAAACACATTTAATTATGCTTAATAATACAAAAAAGCCTTATTGCAGTTCATTCAACTAATGCAACAAGGCTAATTTTAAGGTTAAGAAATAACTATTATTTATATTTCTTTTTCAGTTGATTTAGCACTTTCTTGTCGATAGATACTTTGTAGCGCTTATGGAGGCCTGCGATCCATTCTTCTTCGAGCACATCTTGATAGTCGGATGCTACAAGGCCCTTCACGTCATTCAGTTCCTCGGGTTGAGTAAGCATCTTGCCGAAGAGGGTGCGGAATACTGGATAGCCCTGATAAGACGATTCCACGTGTTTGCCATTGAATGCTATGTAATCAACCATATCGTTGTCGCCGCGTTTCGAAACCATGCGCACCATCTTAATGTTGCGACCAAACTTCTTGTTAAGAGCTGTGGTGATAGTATCTTCGGGTTCAGCTTTAATGGTCTGGTACATTGCCATTGCCTCGCGCATTATCGAGTCGTTCTTGGCACAAATCATCACGCCCTTGAAGTGAGGCTCATCCCATTGATATTTAGAACGGTTAGCATCAAAACGTTTGAGCAACGCTTCATTGTCGTTCTTGGCCTTGCTCCACACCTCTTTGCTCATCACCTCAAAGAGCAGTGTGCCGTCGCGATACTCATTGAGCAGATTGCGGTAGTCGGGATTTAACTCAACGATATTGTCGGAATAATATTTCACGATTTCTTGCTGAGCCACATGATCCACACTAGCTTCGAGCACTGCAGCGGCTATCTCATCGCTTGCAACTTTGGTTTTAGGATTAATCGTCTTTGCTAAGAGCGACATTGGAGCCTTGATGCCTTTGCCATAGGTAAATAGAGTGTGGTTAGACTTTGCCAGGACATCAGTTACAAAGGTTGAGTCAAAGCCACCATGATCTTTCATTGCCTTGAGCAGATACTCCTTTATGCCATCGGCCTTCTTGTAGTTCTGCTCCTTCATGATTTGATTGCACTTGCTCTGAATAGGCAACATCGAACGCTGATCACTATTAATCTTTTTCTCTATTGTCTCACGGCAATCTTCGAGTGTGCCTAGGGGCTTATGGGCAATTTTCTTAATGATGTGGTAGCCATAGGGGGTCTCTACAGGCTCTGAGATTTTACCGTCGGGAAGGCTATAGGCCACTTCCTCAAATGCCTTGACCATGTAGTTGCGACCAAAGGGAGGCAGCTTGCCGCCTTCACGTGCTGTCTTGATATCTTGTGAGTAGCTTTTAGCGAGTTCGCCAAAGTCTTCTCCATTGAGGATGCAGTTATAAATCGAGTCGATTTTAGCTTTCACGGCCTGCTTTTCCTCATCGGTCACACCACTCGACCTGGGGAAGAGTCGAAGGATGTGAGCAACCTCTACCTGGCCGTCGTTGGGACGATATCCGTTTACCCTTATCATGTGAACACCATAGTCGGTGAGGAAGGGCTTTGACAGCTCACCCAGTGGTGTCTCATATACCACTTTCTCAAAATCATAAGGAAAGACACCGCTGCTGATGAAGCCATACTCGCCTTTATTGTTCTCCTTAGAGCGATCTATTGAATATTTCATCACCAGTTCGCTAAAGTCCTCGCCATTGAGAATACAGTTCCTGATGCTGTCCATCATGGCTATTTGCTTCTTCTCCTCGGCCTTGGTTCTGCCTCTCGGCAGCATTATATGGCTCACATTCACATCCTTTGTCATCCTCTGGTAAGCTTCTTGGATGAGTTGTTCCTGAAGCTCTGTGTCGGTGAGGAAAGGTGCGAGCATGTCTCTCTTGTAACCATCAATCTCATTTTTGATACGTGGCAAGGTGTCTATTCCTAGTCTCTCGGCCTCGGCGACCTTGAGTTTATAATCGACAAACCTGTTCACATACTCATCAATACTCTCTTTGTTAACCTGTTGCTCAAGATTCTTCTTGTAAAGATACTCAAACTCCGAGAGTCTCACCTCTTTGTTGTTAATCTTCATCAAAACTGGGTCGGTGGCGGCTAGCGCAAGGGCCGCAACTCCCACCAGTGCCAAAGCACCAAAAAAGATTTTTAGTTTCATAACTATCAATAATCAGTATTTTCGTTATTTACATGTTTTCGTTAACGATACAATAGATATAACGGAATTATAAAAACGAAATTATAATTTTACTTTTAAATTTAGTTAATTAAAAATGAAATGTGCAGTTGAGCAGATATCCACTATTGCAACTTTAAAGCCATTTAATGCCTAGAAGGCTGCCTAGAATGCCAGTTACTCCACGCTTAATTATTAACACGTGAATTAGTTAATTGCCCATCTCGCTGAGGAACTTGATGCGCACCAGGCGTATCTCCTCCTCGGTATAATCGTCGCCAAGCTCTTCGATGGCTACCGAGAGGCGGTCGCTGTCGCTCTCTTTGAAATATTCAAAGATATCTTCCATGTGGTCTTCGTCCATTTCCTCGCGTATGCAATAATCGATGTTGATGCGCGTGCCCGAATAGACTATTGCCTCTATCTCATCGAGCATCTTATCAAACTCCAGCCCTCTCGACTGTGCCAAATCTCGCAGGGGCACCTTGCGGTCGATGCTCTGAATCAAAGAGATCTTTAGTTTGCTCTTATTTGCCACAGTTCTCACGCGCATGTCCTCGGGACGTATAATCTCATTGTCCTCGACATGGCGTTTAATTATCTCGAGGAACTCGGCACCATATCGCTTTGCCTTGCCAGCACCCACACCAGGAATGTTCTGCAACTCTTCCATAGTGATGGGATAAGTGGTTGCCATCGCCTCGAGCGACGGGTCTTGGAAAATTACGTAAGGTGGCAACTGGAGTTTTGAGGCGGTCTTCTTGCGCAAGCTCTTGAGGATGCTGAAAAGCTCGCTATCGATGGCGCTGGTGCCTCCTCTCATCTCTTCTTCTTCCATTGCCGAGAAGTCACGGTCCTCGGCAACCATAAACGACGATGGCGACTCCAGGAAGTCACGACCTCGCTTGGTCACTTTAAGTAACCCATAATTCTCGATGTCGCGGTCAATAAATCCTGCAATTATTCCTTGAGTGATCACTGCATTCAAGAACCGCGGGTTTTTATCCTTTTGACAGCCAAACATGTCGATTTTGTCATGCAGATAAGACTTCACCTCGGTGGTGCGCTCGCCAGTCATCACATCTATCACGTGGTCGGCTTTGAATTTCTCTTTCAGCTTGATAATAGTCTCGAGTGCGTCGCACAGCTCGTTGCATGCCTCGATGCGCTTGCGAGGATGCAAGCAGTTGTCACAGTTGTGGCAGTTGTCCTCAGGATACTCCTCACCAAAGTAGTGGAGCAGCGTCTTGCGGCGGCACACCGATGTCTCGGCATAGGACGCCGTCTCGGCAAGAAGCTGCTTGCCTATCTCCTGCTCGGCAACGGGCTTGCCCTGCATGAACTTGCGCAACTTGTCGAGGTCTTTCTGGGCATAGAACGTGATGCATTGCCCCTCTCCGCCGTCGCGGCCCGCACGGCCAGTCTCCTGATAATAGCCCTCAAGACTCTTGGGAATATCGTAATGTATTACAAACCTCACATCGGGCTTGTCGATGCCCATGCCAAAGGCGATAGTAGCAACTATCACATCCACATCCTCTAGCAAGAATGCGTCTTGGTTGGCCGAGCGTGTGGCACTGTCCATGCCGGCATGATAAGCTAGTGCCTTAATATCATTAACTCTGAGTGTAGTGGCAAGCTCTTCAACTTTCTTGCGGCTGAGACAATAGATAATCCCCGACTTGCCAGGCATCGATTTTATATACTTGATGATGTCTTTGTCAACATCCTTGGTCTTAGGCCTTACCTCATAATATAAATTGGTGCGGTTGAACGACGACTTAAACACATTGGCGTCCATGATGCCCAGGTTCTTCTGAATATCGTGTTGTACCTTGGAAGTCGCGGTAGCTGTCAACGCTATTATTGGCCTAACGCCAATCTCATTGATGAAATGGCGAATGCGACGGTATTCCGGACGAAAGTCATGGCCCCATTCCGAGATGCAGTGGGCCTCGTCGATAGCATAGAACGAAATCTTCACGCTTTTGAAGAACTCCAAGTTGTCTTCCTTAGTCAACGACTCGGGAGCCACATAAAGCAGCTTTGTCTTTCCTTCTATTATATCCTCTTTCACCTGGTCAATGGCCTGGCGGTTGAGTGACGAGTTCAGGAAATGTGCTATGCCCTCTTCGTCGCTGAAGTTGCGCATTGCATCCACCTGATTTTTCATCAGTGAGATAAGTGGTGAGATGACTATAGCAGTTCCTTCCATCAGCAACGATGGCAACTGGTAGCAAAGCGACTTGCCACCACCTGTGGGCATGAGCACAAAGGTGTTGTGCTCCTCGATAAGGCTGAGCATGATTTGTTCTTGCTGTCCCTTAAATGTGTCAAAACCAAAGTATTTCTTCAGTGTTGCCACCAACTGATTTCTATCTGCCATAGTCTTAAGGTTTTTCGGGTTTCTGGTTTTTCGTTACAAATATAAAAAATATTATTTAATTGGCGAAAAATAATTTTGTTTTTTTTACAATGATGATGCAATTATTGCGAAATTAGACTTGTCGAGCTGCTCACGTGCATAATCTAAGGTGAGCTCAAACTTCTTCTTTTTGGTAGATGGATAATTATACATAGCATCCATCATGATGGTCTCGAATATCGAACGCAGTCCACGAGCTCCAAGCTTATACTCGATGGCTTTGTCAACAATGAAGTCGAGAGCGTCGTCGGTAACACTAAACTTGATGCCATCCATTTTCATGAGCTTCTCGTACTGGCGTACTATAGCATTCTTTGGCTCTACAAGGATGCGACGCAATGCCTCACGGTCGAGGGGCTCAAGATTGGTGACTACTGGCAGGCGGCCTATGATCTCGGGTATCAAGCCATAGGAACGCAGGTCTTGGGGAGCAACATAATGCAGCAATTTGTCCTGCTCGGCCTTGCTGACGTGATTACCGGCTCCATAGCCCACCACATGAGTGTTGAGGCGCATAGCAATCTTGCGCTCTATGCCCTCGAAGGCCCCACCGCAAATGAAGAGTATATTTTTAGTGTCAACAGCTATCATCTTCTGCTCAGGATGCTTGCGACCACCTTGTGGGGGAACATTCACCACCGAGCCTTCAAGCAGCTTCAACAAGCCTTGCTGCACACCCTCACCACTCACATCGCGCGTAATGGAGGGGTTATCGCTCTTGCGGGCTATCTTGTCAATCTCATCAATGAAGACAATGCCACGCTCGGCCTCGGCCACATTGTAGTCGCAAGCGGCCAGCAACCTAACCAGCAGGCTCTCAATATCCTCACCCACATAGCCAGCCTCGGTAAGCACCGTGGCATCTACGATAGCAAAGGGCACTTTGAGCAGCTTGGCAATGGTTTTAGCAAGCAATGTCTTGCCTGTGCCAGTGGGCCCCACAATTATGATGTTAGACTTCTCTATATCCACATCATCTTTGCTCTGCGACAGGCGTTTATAATGGTTATATACCGCCACCGAGAGATATTTCTTGGCACTCTCCTGCCCTATCACATACTCATCGAGGTATTCCTTAATCTGTATGGGTTTGGGAATTTGATCCAGATTAATGTCGTCGAGCGCAGCCATTTCGTTCTTGCCGAGCTGCTCTTTAACAATATTGTGAGCCATCTCGGCGCAATCGTTGCAAATGCAGCCATTATACCCTGGCATCATGAGCTTCACCTCATTCTCGGTGCGCCCACAAAAGCTGCATCTCATTACTTCTTTCTTTGCCATAAGAAAAAAATGGTTCTCAAAACAATTATTTAGATTTCTCGAGCACCTTGTCAATCATGCCATAGTCAAGAGCTTCCTGCGAGGTCATCCAGTAGTCACGGTCGCTGTCGGCATACACCTTGTCGTAAGGCTGACCCGAGTGATTAGAGATGATGGTGTAAAGCTCTTCCTTGAGTTTCTGAATCTCGCGAGCAGTAATCTCAATATCAGAGGCCTGACCTTGAATGCCTCCCATGGGCTGGTGTATCATCACGCGGCTGTGCTTGAGGGCATAGCGCTTGCCTTTCTCACCAGCGACCAATAGAATGGCTGCCATCGATGCCGCCATGCCGGTGCAGATGGTGGTAACATCGCTCTGGATATACTGCATGGTGTCATAAATTCCTAGACCTGCATACACCGAGCCACCAGGCGAGTTGATATAGATTGACACGTCCTTGCCGGGGTCGGCGCTGTCGAGGTACAGAAGCTGAGCCTGGATCACATTGGCAGTGTAATCGTCGATTTGAGTGCCAAGGAAAATGATGCGATCCATCATCAGTCGTGAGAACACGTCCATTTGGGCCACATTCAACTTGCGCTCCTCAATGATAGTGGGTGAGATATAACTGCTCTCAATCGTTGATTGAGCATACTGATCAAGTGCTAAACCATTCATTCCCAAATGATTTACCGCAAAATTTCTAAAGTCGTTTTTCATTTTTCTCTTTTGTTTTGTTGATTTTATTTTCAAAGTTAGTAATTTTTTCGCAGACAAACTAATTTTCAACTTTTTTTTAATAGTTTTTTCAACAAAAAAAAGAAAAAGCTGAATTCTTAAAAAATTCAGCCTTCCCTTAATTGTCGAGTACCGACTATCACTTCTTCTCCTCAAAGAGCTTATTGAACTCCTCTACAGTAACGCTCTTCTCGGTGAGCGACACATTGTCACGGATAGTGGCATACACTTTGTCCTCAAAGGCACGGCGGCTTATTTCACGGGAATAGTCCTTGTTCTCCATCAGCTCGCCAGCATAGCGGTCAAGGGTCTCCTCAGGAACATTGCCAATGCCATACTGTGCAAACTGCTGTGACGCAAAAATGCGAGCAAGACGCATCTGGTCCTCTTTCTCGATTTTCACGTCATAAGCCTTGGCGATTTTCTCTTTTATGAGTTGCCACACTATCTCCTCGCGGGTGCGGGGATACTCTTCCTCAATCTTAGTGACATCCACATCTTTGTTGGTTGAGAGCAGATATTGTTTCAAGAACTCGTCAGGGAGCTCCAGGTCGCCCACTTTCTTCTTGAGCACGGTCTCGGCATCGATGGTGAAGCGATAGTTGCTGTCGCTCTTGAGCTGCCCAGCGAGCATCTCTTTGATCTTAGCCAAGTAATCTTCCTCGCTCTTGGCAACGTCTTTACCAAGCACCATGTCATAGAGCTCTTGACCCATCTCGGCGTCTTTGTTCACAAGAATCTCACCCACCTTGAAGGTGAAGTTGCTCTTCACATCGGCTTTGTCTTTATCCACGGCAAGCATAGCTGCCAGCTCAGTGATGTTGCCACCAGCTGCCTTATGAGGATTGATAGTCACCTCATCGTCAACTTTGAGGTCAATGAGCTTAGCCTTCTCGGCATCGTCCTTCAAATATTTTGGAGAAATTATTGTTCTCTCAACCTTGATGCCGTCTTCCTTGACGGTGCCGTCCTCGTTAAGCTCAGTCAGTGAGCCACGCAGCAGGGCGTCCTCGGTAGATACCTCACCAGGAACTTGAGTGCCAAAACGCTTCTTGTACGCCTCATTCTGCTTGTCAACCATCTCCTGGCTAACCTCAATGTTATAGTAAGGCACTTTCACGCGCTTGTCGAGCTTGAGCTCAAACTCTGGAGCAAAGCCGAGGTCAAACTTGAAAGAGAAATCTTTCTCATTGACCAAATCCACTTTAGTGTCTTTCGACAGCATGGGCTCACCCAGCAAGTCAATGTTGTTGTTGCGAATGTAGTTGCTTAACTCGCGGCTAACAATGTCATCTACCACCTCGGCAGTTACTTGACCGCCATAATGCTTCTTGAGCAAACTTGCTGGCACGTGACCAGGACGGAAGCCTTTCAAGGGACGAGTACGACCCAGGGCTGATAATTGCTTCTTAACTTCGGCTTGATAATCTTCTTCAACTAACGATATCGTGAGCACACCTGTCACGTTACCGGTCTTGTCTAATGTTACGTTCATTTCTCTTTTTTATAATCTAGATATTTTGCTTTTTTATTGTTTCATGTTTTTGAGCGTGCAAAATTACTGCAAATACATTGAATTACAAAATGAAAAGCAAAGTTTTTAAATTTTATTACCTATTTCAGAAAAAGATGCAAAAAAATGAGCCCCACGGCATTCATCGCCTGCCATGGGGCTCAATATTTATTTATGGTGAGTTTTAAACTTCCTCATAGGGGACGTCTTGCGCATTGTTGCCACCCTGGTTGCCGCCTTGTGGGCCTGCTCCTGGGTTGCCACCAAAGCCTGCGGCGCCTGGATCAAAGCCAGCTGCACCGGGGTTGAAGCCAGCACCTTGACCGCCTTGTGCTCCACCTGCCTGGTTATACATCTGCTGCGATGCCTCGTGGAAGATTGCCTCCAGCTCTTTCATTGCCACGTCGATGGCATCGATGTCCTGATTCTTGTGGGCCTCTTTGAGTTTAGCGATAGCTGCCTCAATCTGGCTCTTCTTGTCGGCCGGGAGTTTGTCACCCAGGTCTTTCAGGCTCTTCTCGGTTTGGAAGATCATAGCGTCGGCCTGGTTGATCTTGTCGATGCGCTCTTTCTCCTTGGCATCGGCAGCGGCGTTAGCGCTAGCCTCGTCCTTCATGCGCTGAATCTCGGCGTCGCTCAAGCCACTAGAGGCTTCGATGCGTATGCTCTGCTCCTTGCCGGTAGCCTTATCCTTGGCGCTCACGTTCATGATGCCGTTAGCGTCAACCTCAAAGGTCACCTCAATCTGTGGAATGCCACGAGGAGCGGGAGCAATGCCGTCGAGGTGGAACATACCCAGAGTCTTGCAGTCGCGGGCCATGGGACGCTCACCTTGCAGCACGTGAATCTCAACGCTAGGCTGGTTGTCGGCAGCGGTCGAGAACACTTGGCTCTTGCGAGTTGGGATAGTGGTGTTAGCATCGATGAGCTTAGTCATCACGCCACCCAGAGTCTCAATACCCACGCTCAGAGGCACAACATCGAGCAGCAGCACGTCTTTCACGTCACCGCTAAGCACGCCACCTTGAATTGCAGCGCCCACAGCTACCACCTCATCGGGGTTCACGCCCTTAGATGGAGCTTTGCCAAAGAAGCGCTCCACAATCTGCTGGATGGCAGGAATTCGGGTAGAGCCACCCACGAGGATCACCTCGTTGATGTCGCTTGCGCTCAAACCTGCGTCGCGCAGTGCCTGCTCGCAAGGCTTGATGGTGGCCTGGATGAGGTCGTCGCACAGCTGCTCAAACTTAGCGCGGCTCAAGGTCTTTACCAAGTGCTTGGGAATACCGTTAACCGGCATGATGTAAGGCAGGTTGATCTCGGTGCTCATAGAGCTCGACAGTTCAATCTTGGCCTTCTCGGCAGCCTCTTTCAAGCGTTGCAGGGCCATTGGATCCTTGCGCAGGTCTATGCCCTCGTCGCGCTGGAACTCCTCGGCCAGCCAGTTGATGATGCGCTGGTCAAAGTCATCGCCACCCAAGTGAGTGTCGCCGTTGGTCGATTTCACCTCAAACACGCCGTCGCCCAGCTCCAGGATAGAAATATCAAATGTGCCACCACCCAGGTCAAACACAGCGATGCGTTTGTCGCTCTGGTCTTTGTCGAGGCCGTAAGCAAGAGCGGCAGCAGTAGGCTCGTTCACGATGCGCTGCACGTTAAGTCCGGCAATCTCGCCAGCCTCTTTTGTAGCCTTACGCTGAGAGTCGTTGAAGTAGGCTGGCACGGTAATAACAGCGTCAGTAACTGTAGTTCCCAGGTAGTCCTCGGCGGTCTTCTTCATCTTTTGGAGAATCATTGCCGAGATCTCTTGTGGAGTGTATTGACGACCGTCAATCTCCACACGGGGCTGATTGTTGCCGTTGTTCACCACCTTATAAGGAACACGCTCAGTCTCTTTAAGAGTCTGGTCATAGGTCTCACCCATGAAACGCTTGATAGAATAGACTGTGCGGGTGGGGTTGGTGATTGCCTGACGCTTGGCAGGGTCACCCACTTTACGTTCGCCGCCGTCAACAAAAGCCACCACGCTCGGGGTGGTGTTGCGGCCTTCACTGTTAGGAATTACAACCGGGTTCTTACCCTCGAGTACCGAAACACACGAGTTGGTTGTTCCCAAATCAATACCAATAATTTTTCCCATAATAGTATATCTTTTTTGTTAATAATTCAAGTCTCACGGCTGCCACTTGCAGCTCGTCACCTCGCTAATAAACAAATTCCGTGCCAAAAAAAATACTGACACTTATGGGAAACAAAAATGCAAAAGAGTGACAAAACCTGCCACCATGTCACTTTTTGGTGAAAATATTATTCTTATTTGCATTGATGAAATAAAAGCACTACCTTTGTAAATATATTATCACCCTTAAAAACATCACAATTATGAAACGTTTTATTCTCCTAACGATGCTGCTGGCGATGCTGCTGCCTGCTGTGGCACAAAAATCGCAAAAACAAAAAGACATATATTATGCCGCGTTTGCCGATGTGCTAAAAAGCGCCAACGATTTAGTTGATGGAGCCGAAAAGGCTTACTGTTATGTCCTGAATGACTTTGACAATGACGGCATTGATGAGCTAGTGATTGCCGATGCCAACAAATTGAAGACTGTGTACAAAATTATCAACGGAAAAGTACAGATTATCAGTCCTAAATTCACAATTAACGATGACTCATTGTACTGGTGTAATATAGAAGACTTCTATGTGAATTCAGAGGCCGACCGCAGCAAAGACATCACCGTGCGGCATCACCCCATGTTTGCCTATGACATCAACATTGCCAAAAACCAGTTCACTGTTCCTGGTGATGTGGCGAATGAAGAGCCAGTGATGAAATCTGTCACCTACGACCGAATGGTGTTCAAGCCCCATGTGGGAAACATCCATTTTGTTAAAGCCCAGAATGGCAGTTACTACAGTGATGGCACAAAAATAGATCTGGGCAAGTGCTACACCTACGCTCTCAACGATGCAGCCATGACAAAGAAAATGTTCCGCGGCTACAACAAGGACAATGCCGTGCCTATAATAGTGCCACAAGCATGGCTCAAAGACCATACTCCGCTGCAGTTCACTCGATATTTGAGTGGTGAGAAAAAACCAAAAGTTGATGCCCGCGAGCGCAAAATCATTGAGCAATACTATGGCGGCAACTATAAAATCCGCAAGATTGAGTGGGTCGCTACGTGCCAAGAAAAGAACCGCTCGTTCTACAATGTCATTTTCCAACCCCGAAAAGTACAAATTCTCGTGGCTTTTGTGTGCTTGGAGAATGGGAAAGTGGTGTCAACTCAAAACCGCTGGTGGGAACAGGACAAACAATTCACCAATTCAACGCAAATAGGCCCCGACATCGATGAACTGTTTGCATTCATGCCTGAAATTATGGTCATCGCCGACACAAAGGCCGGGATGGAACTCTACGTGCGTTATCACTCGCTTGAGGGAACGCACTACGATATTTGGAGAGAGGTCGCCGACCAGTGGATGGTGATTCAGGTTGGCTACCACTATATTATGGCTTATTAAAAGACTTCAAGAAACAACAGTTTTAGTCTCCATCTCGCGCTGTAACTAACAAAAAACATCAAGTTATAGCGCGAGTTTTTCTCACATGAGTATTCCTATTTCAATTTTCACAAAGATTATACATTCATTACACATTATATAAATAAAATTTTTGTACCTTTGCACGTCTTTTTAGGCGACTATTAATTAACTTATAATATAAACTATTTATTAACAAACTGTTATGAACATTTCACACATCGAACACGTTGGTATAGCAGTCACTAGCCTTGACGAGGCTATACCTTTCTACGAGAAATTCCTGGGTTTCAAATGCTATGCTATCGAGGAGGTTGAGGACCAGCACGTGCGCACCGCTTTCTTCAAAGTGGGCGAGACAAAGATTGAGTTGCTTGAGGCTACCAGTCCCGAGAGCGCTATCGCCAAGTTCATTGAGAAGAATGGTGGCCGTGGCGGCATCCAGCACATCGCTTTCTGTGTTGAAGACGGCGTTGCTGGCGCCCTCCAGGAGATTCAAGACAAGGAAGGCCGTGTACTCGACAAGGCACCTCGCAAGGGCGCCGAGGGCCTGAATATCGCCTTTGTTCACCCCAAGACTTCGGCCGGCGCGCTGGTTGAACTCTGCGAGCATCCCGAATAATGCACTTCGTGCAGGTTAGAGGTTAGAGGTTAGAGGTTAGAGGGGAAAGTTAATGCTCAATGTAGAATGCGTTGCCATTATTTCATCACTTTCTTCGATAAACGATAAACGACCAACTATAAACGAAAAACGAAAAAAACGATAAAGAAAACACAATGAGTAAACAACTCGAAAAAATTCAGCAACTCATCGACATGCGCGCCAAGGCACGCGTGGGCGGCGGCGAGAAGGCCATCGCTAAGCAGCATGAGAAGGGTAAATACACAGCCCGCGAGAGAATCAACATGCTCCTCGACCCAGGTAGCTTCGAAGAGCTCGACATGTTTGTCACTCACCGTTGCACCAACTTCGGCCAAGAGAAAAAGTCGTTCTTGGGCGATGGCGTGGTAACTGGCTACGGCACCGTTGACGGCCGCCTCGTTTATGTCTTTGCACAGGACTTCACCGTGATTGGCGGCTCACTGGGCGAGGCTATGGCAATGAAGATGTGCAAGGTCATGGACCTGGCTATGAAGCAGGGTGCTCCCATCGTGGGTCTTAACGACTCGGGTGGTGCTCGCATCCCCGAGGGCATCAACGCCCTGGCTGGCTATGCCGAGATTTTCCAGCGCAACATCGACGCCAGTGGCGTAGTGCCACAGATTTCGGCAATCCTCGGCCCCTGTGCCGGTGGCGCAGTGTATTCTCCTGCCCTCACCGACTTCACCCTCATGGCCAAGGGCACTTCGTTCATGTTCCTCACTGGTCCCGCCGTGGTTAAGACCGTCACTGGCGAGGACGTGACTCAGGAGCAGCTGGGTGGCGCACAAGTTCATGCTCAGAAGAGCGGTGTGACCCACTTCGCTTGCGACACCGAGGAAGAGGTAATCGAGACCATCAAGCGCCTGTTGAGCTACATGCCTAGCAACAACATGGAGGAGGCTCCCCGCCGCGAGTGCAACGACCCCATCGACCGCGTGGAGGATGCCCTCAACAATATCATTCCCGAGAGTGCCAACGACCCCTACGACATGTATGAGGTAATAGGTGCCATCGTCGATAATGGTGAGTTCCTCGAGGTTCATAAAGACTTCGCCAAGAACATCATCGTGGGCTTTGCCCGCTTCAACGGCCAGGCCGTGGGTGTGGTAGCCAACCAGCCCCAGTACATGGCAGGTGTGCTCGACGTGAACGCCTCGAAGAAAGGCGGCCGCTTCGTGCGCTTCTGCGACGCATTCAACATTCCACTGGTAACCCTCGTTGACGTGCCTGGCTTCCTTCCCGGCACTGGCCAAGAGTACAACGCCGTTATCCTTAACGGTGCCAAGCTGCTCTACGCCTACGGCGAGGCCACAGTGCCCAAGGTTACCGTCACCCTGCGCAAGAGCTACGGTGGCAGCCACATCGTGATGAGCTGCAAGCAGCTGCGTGGCGACATGAACTACGCTTGGCCCAGCGCCGAGATAGCCGTGATGGGTGCCGCTGGTGCCGCCGGCATTCTCTATGCTAAGGACATGAAGGCTGCCAAGACCGCCGCTGCCGAGGCCAAAGAGGCAGGCGACGAGGCTAAGGCCAAGGAAATCATGGCAGAGAACAAGAAGTTCATCGAGGAGAAGGAGAAAGAGTACAACGACCTGTTCTGCACTCCATTCAACGCCGCCAAGTATGGCTACATCGACGACGTGATTGAACCTCGCAACACTCGTTTCCGCGTGATTCGTGCTCTGGAGCAACTGCGCACCAAGAAGTACAACAATCCCGCCAAGAAGCATGGCAATATTCCTTTGTAATTTCTGTTCAACGATTTTTCACAATGAATAAGAAAATATTATTGACACTGGTTGCTGTGATTGCAACATTCACCGCAATGGCACAAGGCCGCATGGACATGTGCATCAACGAGGTGATGGTGCAAAACGGCAGCTGTGCTGACCAGAATGGCAAGTGCCAAGCATGGGTGGAGCTTTTCAACGCATCCTACGGCACCAATGCCATCGAGAAGATGTTCATCACCACCTTCAAGCAAGACTATATCCAGGACTACTTCAAGAAAATGGAGTCGAAGAGCAACAAGAAGCGTAACGTGCTACTCGAGGAGCTCCGCGACCAGTATCCCGATAAAGTCTATGAAATTCCACGTGGTGATGTCGATACCAAGATCAAGCCACGCACCCATGTGGTGTTCTATGCCGACGGCGACACCACAGCAGGCACCCTGCACCTGTCGTTCACTCTCACTCCTGCCAGCGACAACTACATCGCTCTCTATGACGTGAATGGCGACCTGGTTGACGAGGTTATTGTTCCTGCCAACTTGCAAGCTGGCCAGTCGTTTGCTCGCAAGAGCGAGGGACTGCCTAGCGACATGCACAAGGGTGGCAACCACAGCTTCGATGCTGCTCAGTGGGAGATGCGCGACGGCACTACTATTGCCAAGGCCATCACCCCTGGCAAGTTCAATGTGCGCCCCGTGAACGAGAACATCGAGAAGTTCAAGAACGAAGACCCCTCGGGCATACTGCTCACTATCATGTCGATGGGCGTAGTATTCTTAGCACTGCTGCTGCTCTACATCCTCTTCAAGCTCTTTGGCAAGGCGTTCACGGCTAGCGAGAAGAAGGAAGATGACGAGCCAGCAACAGCGGCTCCAGTTGCCGAGCCTGCTGCTCAAGCTGGCGACAGCGATGAGGCAATCGCTGCCCTGTGCATGGCCCTCTACCAGCACCTCAACGCTCACGACGAGGAAAGCGGCGTGCTCACCTTCGACCACAGCCACGAGGCTCACAGCGCTTGGGGCTCGAAGGGCAACCTGCTGCTCCACATGCCCGAGCGTCACGATAATCATTAATCACTAACATTTAATTTGTTTTTTATCAATGAAAGAATATAAATATAAAATCAATGGTCACGAATACAAAGTAAATGTTGGTGACATTGAAAACAACATTGCAAACATCGAGGTCAACGGTGTGCCCTACACCGTAGAGCTCGAGGAGGAAAAGGCCGCTAAGCCTGTCATCAAGAGAGTGGCAGTGAGCAACGATGCTCCTGCGGCAGCCCCCAAAGCCGCAGCTAAGCCCGCGGCAGCAGCCGGCGAGTATGTTATCGCTTCGCCACTGCCTGGCGTCATCAAGGAGTTCTTCGTTAAAGAGGGCCAGCAAGTGAAGGCCAGCGACGTGGTGTGCATCCTCGAAGCCATGAAGATGGGCAACGAGATCCATGCAGGCAAGGACGGCGTGGTTAAGTCAATCAACGTAGCAAAAGACGAGTCGGTGCTCGAGGGTACCACTATCATGATTATCGCTTAACACTATGGTACTATTAAATATTGCAGAAAACCTGAAGCAATTTTGGGAGTTCACAGGCTTCTACAACGTGACGTTGTCGCCCGAGAGCTTGATAATGCTGTGCGTGGGTCTGTTTTTCATCTACCTCGCCATCAAGCACGACTTCGAGCCCATGCTGCTTGTGCCCATTGGCTTCGGTATCCTGATTGGAAACATTCCTTTCCAGCCAGGCAACGAGATTGGTATCTATGAGGAAGGCTCGGTATTGAACATCCTTTATCAAGGTGTACGCCAGGGCTGGTATCCACCACTCATCTTCCTGGGCATTGGTGCCATGACCGACTTCTCGGCACTGCTCGCCAACCCCAAGCTCATGCTCGTGGGTGCAGCTGCCCAGTTTGGTATCTTTGGTGCCTACATGGTGGCTCTGGCCATGGGCTTCATGCCCGACCAGGCCGGTGCTATCGCCATCATTGGTGGTGCCGACGGCCCTACCGCCATCTTCCTGTCGTCGAAACTCGCCCCCAACTTGATGGGAGCCATCGCCGTTTCGGCCTATAGCTACATGGCCCTTGTGCCAGTGATTCAGCCCCCCATCATGCGACTGCTCACCACCAAGAAGGAGCGCCTCATCCGCATGAAGCCCGCCCGCAAGGTGTCGCAGACCGAGAAGATCATCTTCCCCATCGTGGGCTTGATTCTCACTTGCTTCTTCGTGCCCAGTGGCTTGCCACTGCTCGGCATGCTGTTCTTCGGCAACTTGCTGCGCGAGAGTGGTGTGACCACCCGCCTTGCCAAGACCGCCAGCAACGCCATGACCGACATGGTAACCATCATCCTGGGTATGACCGTGGGTGCTTCCACCCAGGCATCGGAGTTCCTCACTGCCGACACCGTCAAGATTTTCGCTCTTGGCTTCATGGCGTTCATCATCGCCACTACTTCGGGTGTCCTCTTCGTGAAGATCTTCAACCTCATCCTGCCCAAGCACAAGAAGTTGAATCCATTGATTGGTAATGCAGGTGTGAGCGCTGTGCCCATGGCAGCCCGCATCAGTAACGACCAGGGCCTCAAGGCCGACCCAAGCAACTACCTGCTCATGCACGCCATGGGTCCCAACGTTGCCGGTGTTATCGGCTCGGCAGTCGCCGCCGGTGTGCTCCTCGGCTTCCTCGGATAATAGAACAATATCCTAATATTTTTATAAGGTGTGCCCACCACTTGGTGAGCACACCTTATTTTTCAATCATAACAGATTATAATCTTCAATTATAAGTCTGGTAACAATTCTTGAGCCCAAGGGCTCACCTGTGCAACGTAAGTCTTTACAACTTGTCCTTTTGTCATTCTGAATTGCAAAGAGGCATCAGCACCATCGATAGAGTTATCGTAGATATACAATCGGTCAACAAGCGAAGAAATAATTTTGCAATTGGCTATGGACTTGTAATATCGAGATATTATCTTACTTATAGGGACATCATGCCCACCCTGCATAACTCGCTTGGCAATGCGTGAAGCATTGATTGACGGATGATTGGTTGAAATGTAAAAAATGCGAATAAAAAAACCTGCCTTTTTGGCTCGGATAATAAAATCGACCTTCTCGGGCGAAGACATCACAGTCTCAAAAACAAAACTAGTCCTTTCGGCAAGACACCGTTCACGCAGTCGCTCGCTATACTTTGCTGCTTTATAAACAGCTTCTTGTGAATTCCAGTCGCCAAATATCTCTTGAGCTATTTCATCGGGATTTATATACAACGTCCCTTCAGTCCATTCATGATGCAACAATTTCTTGGTAACAGATGTCTTGCCCGAGCCATTTGGCCCGGCAACTACTATCATTTCAGGTTTGCGCTCTTTAGTTTGCATCACAAGCAGCTTTAATCTTATCGCCCCACTGCAATTGCTTCATCTCAATGTCACGACGCATCTGAGCCAGGAAGTTCTGAGTTGCAGCATCATTCTTCATGCGAGCCTCCTCTGCCACCTCCTTCATAAGCTGAGCCAGCATCTCGTCACTGGGCTCTTCGCCAGAGCTAAACCTATATGAATTCATTTCACTTTCACTCATATCAACTAAGATTTTTCATTTTTCAAATGCAAATATAAAAAACAATTTATTAATCTACAAATCATTTGTTAAATAATTTTTTTAAAGCACGTGATTGTTCAAGAATTGCCATTGTCGTCCAAATCCTTGGCACAGAATTTGCAAGAAATGTGAAAGATACAGATTTATAAAAACGATGAGCTATGAACGCAATTCTGCATTACATCTCGGGGCCTGCGCTGGGCGCGGTGATTGGGTATATCACTAACGACATCGCCATCCGCATGCTTTTCCGCCCTCGCAAGACGAAATACATCTGTGGCGTGCATGTGCCGTTCACGCCAGGCATCATCCCCAAGGAGAAAAACCGCATCGCCAGCGCCATAGGCAATGCCATCAGTGAGCACCTCATGAACCGTGAGGTGCTGGAGCACACGCTGCTCAGCGACGAGATGCTAGCAAAGATGCGTCTCGCCATCGACGAGTTCTTCTACACTCAACTGCACAACGAGGAGACAGTAGAGCAGTTTGCAGCACATTATCTCACCAACGAGGAGATTGCCGCCATGCGTGAGAGCACTTGCGACGAGATTGCCAAGCTCATCACCGCCAAGCTGAGAGACCGTGCCATAGGCACCACCATCGCCCATGCCTCCACACAGCACGTCATCGACAAGACGCGCACCAGCGTGGCGGGCAAAATCAAGGCCGAGAAGCTCATTGAGGCCATTGCTTCGCCCATCGAGAGCAAACTGGCATCACACATCAACGATGTGCTGCACGACCAAGCGCCTAGCATGGCCACAAGAATCGTATATACCGAGGCCGAAAAACTCCTGTCCATGCCCATGCGCGACCTTTTCAAGGGACACGAGCAGCAGCTGGAGCAAGCGCGCGAGGGCATCGTGAGCGTGTATCGCACCGTCATCACCGACCACCTGCCGCGCATCCTCGAGGGCTTAAACATAAGCAAGATTGTGGAAACCCGCATCCGCGAGATGGACATGGCCGAGGCCGAGCAAATCATCCTCAGCGTCATGAAAAAAGAGTTGCGTGCCATAGTGTGGCTCGGTGCCCTGCTAGGTGCCATCATGGGAACGATCATGATGTTTGTAAATTGAGAAGACAAGAGGACAAGAAGACAAGAGAATAAGAACACAAGATTGGCAAAGCCACTTAACACTTTACACAAAATAGTGTTGCACTCTCAGTGCCGAAATGCCATCGTCACGACCTGCGACATAGACTCTCTCATGGCGACCCTTGCGCACGATATCAGTAGCAATAAATGGCTGACCAACACATATCATCTTGGCACACAACATATCACCCTCAGCAAGCTTGGAGTTTATACTCAGCAGCACCTCAAAACGACCATAGCCCAAGCTTTTTAAACGACACAAGCGTGCTGGTGGCCATTCCAATTCCACGATGGCACCATCTTCTAACTGGTCGCAACGTAATACTTGCTCATTCAGAAACTGCGACTGTGACCTGTTTTTTTCCTTATGTTCCACAAAGTCGTGCCAACCGCGAAACCCAACAAATCGGCTCAAGATATCCAAAGTGCTGATTGACGGCTCGTGAGCACTCTCCACCATTCCAAACAACCGCCTCAAGGTGGAGATACTAAGTTTCTCACTTGTGCTTTCTTTAATCTCCCCCACAAGATGGTTGAGATTGGAGAGCGTTGATAACGAGAGCTCTGACCGCCGCTCCACAAGCTTCAACAGGCTATCTATATAACGTTTATCATCTGTCATAATAAAATCTTTCTGCAAATATAGCGACAAATCCTCTACATAAATCACTTAATCACAAACTTTAACCATCGTGAACAGGATTGAACATTAGGTCATCTCAATAATTATGCTTAGTTTTGCAACCATGAAACATCTATTTGCCACAATAATTCTTTTAACTTGCATTGTTTTGACAGTTGGTGCCGAAACAAACAAAAACGAGAAATCTCGACCATCAGGATCAAAAATGACATTGATGCGTGACGGTGACATGGAATACTCCATGCAAGGTACGGTGATTAACGTTCCTGTACCTAAAAACCACAATAATGATTACCTATCGATTGCAATAGACAAAGATTATTATGACGAAATCAATAATTCAAACATTTACAATATTCCCCAAACAGAATCAAAGATTATTTACTATCCCACTCTTTATGTGCGCAACAAGCTCACAAACAAGGAAACACCAATTGACCTGGACGAGATCATTTATAATGGCAAAGTACTGAAATGTGACAGACCAAAAATTGATGACTGCTACATCTATGATGTCGCAATCTATGAAGAATTTATCTTCTTTATTACCAAAACATGCGAACAATGGTTTACGCTATTTTTGGTCAATTGGTCAAAATGAGTGGTAAAATTTGAGTAATATCACTCAATTGGTCAAAATGGGTGGTACTTACAATCTGTAATCAAAATAAATATTATGAAAAACACCGAGGGGAACGCCTAGCGGCAAGGGGGCGAGTAGCCCCCGACGAGCGTCAGTAATAGTGCCTTGAGATGTATTCGTCAAGGAACTTTATTCGATTGCATTT
>ONJX01000020.1 GCA_900318255.1 uncultured Prevotellaceae bacterium
TTGGTTGTTTTTAAATTCACCGCTAAATTACTAAAAATCAACGATATGTGCAACTTTTTCTCTATCAATTTATTAATAAATTAATTCCGCCAACAGGTATATTATATCATTCATAGATAATCTTTTTTATAAAAAAACAATTAAGTTGAAAAAGATTTACTACTTTTGCGAAACAATCAAAACCGAAAATCATGAAAAAAGTCTTTATCCTTATCGCTATAATAATCAATGTTACAATCAGTGTCATGGCCAATGACATCAGTCAAGCACAGGCACTTGCCGAGCGCCTTTCACCACGACTGGCACAGAAGGTGCAATTTCAAAAACTATGCACACCACACGCTCCACACCTGATGGATGTCTTCACTCTCGAGAGCAAGGGCGACAAGGTGGTGATAGGCGGCAACAATGCGCTCTCGATGGCGGTGGGATTGAACCGCTACCTGAACCGCTATTGCAAAACTACGGTGTCATGGTATGCCGACATAGCCATTGACCTGCCTTCCATTCTACCCGATGTACCTGTTAAAGAGACTGTTGAGGCACGAGTGCCGCAGCGTTTCTTCTTGAATTACTGCACTTTTGGCTATACTATGCCTTTCTGGGACTGGGCCGACTGGGAACGTTTCATCGATTGGATGGCGCTCAATGGCATCAACATGCCACTGGCAATCACCGGACAAGAGGCTGTGTGGTATAATGTGTGGACCAAGATGGGCATGACCGACGAGCAGGTGCGCAGCTATTTCACCGGGCCAGTATATCTCCCATGGCACCGTATGGCCAACATTGACGCCTGGTGCGGACCATTGCCCAAGGAATGGCTCGATGGCCAGGCCGAGCTACAGAAGAAAATCGTTACCCGTGAGCGCGCCCTGAATATGCGGCCTGTATTGCCAGCCTTTGCCGGCCATGTGCCTCGCCAGCTAAAAGAGATGTATCCTAACGCCGACATCAAGGCCATGAGCACCTGGGATGAGTTTGAGGAGCCTTACCGCACCTTTTTCCTCAACAGCGAGGACCCATTATATTCCCAGATTCAGAAGATGTTCCTTGAGGAGCAGACCCGCATGTTTGGCACCGATCACATCTACGGCATCGACCCGTTCAACGAGATGGACCCTCCAAGTTTTGAGCCTGAATATCTGCACAATGTGTCGAAGCATATTTATGAAAGCCTCACTGCCGTTGACCCTCAAGCCGAGTGGCTGCAAATGGGATGGTTCCTTTATTATCAGCGCAAAGACTACACACCCGAGCGCGCCAGAGCCATGCTAACAGGTGTGCCACAAGGCATGATGACGATGCTCGACTACTATTGCGAGTATAAAGAGATGTGGCGCGACCTCGACGGCTTCTTCGGCCAGCCTTACATCTGGTGCTACCTGGGCAACTTTGGCGGCAATAGCAACATTCAAGGCAACGTTAAGCAGGCTGGCGAGAGACTTGAGGCAGCTTTGAAAGAGGGTGGCAAGAACCTCGTGGGCATAGGCTCTACACTCGAAGGGCTTGAGGTGCAGCAGTTCCCTTATGAGTACATCTTTGAGAAAGCCTGGGACTTCAAGAAAACCGATGAGCAAGTGATAAACGAGCTCGCCGACCGCCATGCCGGCCACGAGTCGCGACCTGCGCGCGAGGCTTGGAAGATGCTTTATGACAGCGTGCTCAACATACGCCCCACCACCTTTTGCGGACCACTACCCTGCCAGTATCCCGAGCTCGACAAGACGCATGGCCGCTGCGCTGTGCGATACAACCCCGAGCAATTACTATATGTTTGGGACAAACTGCTTGAACAAGACACCGTTACCACCGACGCCATGACAATCGACTTGATTTGGACAGGACGGCAGCTGCTGGGAGACCTATTCCTAACCGAGAAAAATGAGCTCGACAAAGCCTACCATGCAGGAGATAGCGCTAAAGTTGATGAGATGAGTGCTCACATGCTCTACATAATGCTTAGCATGGAGGCATTAAATGCGTGCCACCCCTTCTGCACCTTAGATAAATGGATTGAACAGGCGAGAGATTTGGGCGAAACACCCAGGGTGAAAGATTATTATGAGATGAATGCTAGGCGCCTGGTAACCACGTGGGGAGGCGACCTCAACGATTATTCTTGCCGCAACTGGGCAGGATTAATCTCCAACTATTACGCCATGCGGTGGAGCATTTACATAGATTATCTCAACATCTCTCTTATCAATGGCTCTGAATACAACAATGCCAAGTTGAAAGAAGACATTAATGCTTTTCAACAGGCATGGCCCACGAGCAAAGGGCTACACAAACCCTTCAGTGAGGGCAGCCAACCTAATGTAATGGCTTTGTGTCGAGAAATCAACAAGGAATTCAGGAAAAAGTTTGAGACTATCAAGGCTGCCATATAGGAGCAGTGTGCCATTTTGTTAACACCTGCTGCAATTCAGAGACATCAATGAAATTGCCGGCGCGATAAACCTCTTTGCCTTGAGCAAAGAGCAGAACTGTGGGTGCTGTGGCTACCAAGAAAGTGCCTGCGACTTGTGGCACCACATGTAGTTCAACACGAGCCGAGCTCAACTTGTCAAACTGCTGTGCCACAGCATCTATCTTATCGAGCATAAGGGAGCACAAGCCACAGTCGGGGGCCTGGATGTATAGCAAACAAAGCTGGCTGGTGGCAACCACTTGCTGCAGCCTATGTAAGTCGTTGATTAGTTCCATAGGACTCTGAATGATAATTAACGACAAAAAGATAATGTTTCTTCTTTATTAAGAACAATTATTACCGGTATAAAAAAGAAAGAAGGGCAATAAACAACCTTGTAAATTGCCCTTCAATGTCTTAAACAAATTACTTCACCAATTTCTCAATCTCTCCCTTGCTCTTGCCAGTGAGGTTGATAGGCTCTTTCCAGTTAGCCTTAGGTGCCGAAGGCTTGAGATAATTCAAAGTCTCGCCTTTGCCACTGCCACCCGAGGTGAAGAATGGAATCACGGTCTTACCCTCAAGGTTGTACTGCTCCACAAAGGTGTTGACGATAGTGGGAGCAATATACCACCAGATGGGGAAGCCAATATAAACGGTGTCATACTGATCCATGTTTTCCACCTTGTTCTTGATGGCAGGACGACTGCTCTTGTCTTTCATCTCCACTGAGCTGCGGCTCTGCTGGTTGTGCCAGTCGAGGTCGGCATCGGTGTAAGGCTGCTCGGGTTGAATCTCGTGAAGCGTGCCCCCCACCACCTCGGCGAGTTTCTCGGCAGCAGCTTTAGTGGTGCCGGTAGCCGAGAAGTAAGCTACTAATGTTTTTGTGCTCATGTTTTTGTTATTTTCTTTTTTGTCGCCTGCGCAAGCACACATCACAATAGCGAGCGCCAGCGTCATAATTAGTGATAAACGTTTCATTTCAAGTAGATTATATTGTTAGACTTACATACTTTCTTTAAGCACTTGCACTATCTCGTCGTGGTCAAGCACCTTGTAGCCGCCATTTAGGATAAACGTGGCGCGGGCGATGCCGTCGAGCATATCCTCGGTCACGCCAAGCGAAGTGATCTCGGTAGCAACACCTATCTCGTCCATCCACCCCTTGAGGGCATCGAGCGAGGCGAGAGCCAACTCCCGCTCGGTCTTGCCATCGGCCGAAATGCCCCACACTGCCTGTGCCCAGCGCGCAAACTTAGCTACGCCACCATCCAAAATGTGGCGATAATAGGCGATGCTCACAGCACTCAGAGTCATGCCGTGAGTAGCGTCGGTATAGGCGCCAATAGCCTGACCTATCATGTGTACCATCCAGTCGGTGCTCTTGCCCATCTTCAGCAGCGTGTTAAGAGCCCAGGTGGCAGTCCACATGATGTTGCTGCGAGCCTCATAATCTTCAGGGTTCTTCACGGCGATGCGGCTGCTATGAACCAGCGAACGCATCAGGCCCTCGGCGATATAGTCGGTGGTGTTGTCGTCGTGGTCGCTAAGGTATTGCTCCAAGATGTGGCACATTATGTCGTAGAAGCCGGCCACCATCTGGCGCTTTGGCACGGTGAAGGTGTAGCGAGGGTTCAGTATCGAGAACTTGGGCATTACATTGTCGCCAAACACCTTGCCAATCTTAAGCTTCTGCTCATGGTTGGTAATCACACTGCCGCCATTCATCTCGCTGCCAGTGCCCACCATTGTCAGCACCGAGCCAACAGGAATGATCTTGCAACTAGGCTCTTCCTGACGCAGGTAGTATTTCTCCCACGGGTCCTCGTCGCACCATGCCGAGACACTCACACCCTTACTATAGTCGATAGTAGAGCCGCCGCCAACGGCGAGAATGAGGTCAACATCATTGTCGCGTGCAATCTTGGCTCCCTCACGCAGCTTTTGAGCAGTGGGATTAGGCATCACACCAGGCAATTCAATCACCTCTTTGCCTGCAGCTTTCAATGCAGCCATCACGTCGTCATACACGCCATTGCGCTTAATGCTGCCGCCACCATAGGTGAGCAGCACTCGTGGTCCATAATTCTTGAGTTCGTCACTAAGGTTCTTAATCGCGTCGTCACCAAAATACAACTTGGTGGGATTGCTATAAACGAAATTTCCTAACATAAATAATATGGATTAATGTTTTTCTTTGACTGCAAAATTACAAATAATTTACTGTTTCATTATTATCTTTTTTACTTGTTTATTTGACTATTTTACTGAATTTGCCAAAAAAATGCCCGAAGAACACGCTTTTCAAAGTTTTTTCAAAAAAAACAGCTCAATATCTTGCACAATTCATAAAATAGGACTAACTTTGCAGTCGCAAAAACCGAAACGGTCGCTTGGATGAGTGGTTTAGTCACCGGTCTGCAAAACCGGGCACAGCGGTTCGAGTCCGCTAGCGACCTCATCATTAAAGCATCTCACACAACAGTGAGGTGCTTTTTTTGTAACCTTAATTGATACTCATAACGACGCTTTGCCTTTAATTAGTTTTCAAAAAAAAGTGTAAAATGCTTTTTTTATGAATTAGTTTTATTAATTTTGTAACCTGATAATAAAAACATCTTTATGAGACTAAAAATATCACTATTATTAACCTTGGCTACTACTATCGCCTCGGTAGCTGCTGCGCGCGACGCCAACGTGTTTGCATCAGGCCTTACCGCCACTAAAGGCAATGGCACAATGTTCAATATTAGCTACACCCTAAATGCACCTGCGCAGAATGTGGCTATCAACATTTATAAAGACAACGCGCTGGTGAAGTCTTTCAATAGCACAGGAAAAGAAAAAGGCCTAAACAGCATAGCCATCGACATGGCAGGCCTATCGGGAGAATACACCTGGAGCGTGAAAGCAACTGGCCAGGCATGGGCTAATGGCGAAGCGGCTAAGCGAGTCATCGACAAGACATCTCATCCTCAGCTCAGTTTTATGCACCCTCGTGGCATCGCTATTGATCAAGACACCGAGAGCGAGTATTACGGAAGAATCTATGTCACCGAAACTCAAGCCGGCGAGGTTGGGGGACGCAACACAAATGTGGGCATTTACGTGTTTGACCCAACCTTCAGCGACATTACCAAACAGGGCAACACGGCCTATAGCGGGAACGTTGACTGGGGACCCACAAGCGGTTGCACACGCATCTTTCTCAATACCGACCAAAAGATATACCTCTGCGACTGGAGCGACGGTCATCCAGGAGTGTGGCGTGCCAACGCTAACAACCTCCGTGCCGATTTCGTTCCTGTGTTTGGTGGTACCCCCTACGCCAATGGACTAAGGTTCAACTCCGACGGTGAGGAAATTGCGGGATCCATTGCTAGCTGCTGGGTTGAAGGCGAGGGTGAGAACACTGTGCTCTACACATTCGATGAAGACTACGTGAATGTCAACTCCAACTCGCAAGGCGTTTACCAATACAATATTGGCAACATTAGCCAGCCTTGGACCAACGCGCCCAGCAATGTCATCTACGCCAACGGCAGCGAGTTGCTCCTCAACGGCAATAGTGTAATCATCCCACAAAATGGTGGATGGTGGATTTCACAGACGCGCTGGCAAGACAGCGAGAGCATCCCCTGTCTCATCTATGTTAAGGACAACCAAGTGCTATACAACTCTGGCGCTGTTGACACCGAAATGATTAAGCGCAGCTACTCTTCAGCAATATGCCTCTTTGACGAGGGCACCAAGATGGCTGTTTCTTGCTACAACAATATAAAAGTGTTTGATGTGACATTTAATGATGCTGGTGTGCCATCGCTGTCGGAGCTTTACAACATTGAGCCAGCTTTTGGAGAATTTTGCTACAGCATAGCAGTGGATAACGCTCACAACATGTATTGCTGTGTTGACCACAGCAATAATGATGCCACAGGCAACGTGGGAGTGATAGCTCTGCCATGCGACAACATTTGTGAAACACCTGCACCATCATCACAGACCATCAACGCTGATGACACTGGCTTTGTGCCTGGCGACGTTAACGGCGACGGGGTAGTTACAGCAGCCGACATCACAGCACTCTATGACTTCATGCTAAACAATGACTCTTCAGGCATTGTAAACGGTGACCAGAACGGCGACGGAAACATCACTGCCGCCGACATCACAGCCGTCTATGGCTTCATGCTAAGCTCATCAAAATAAATTCTAAAAAACGCTTTAGCGCCGAAATAAAAATGGTTGCCTTCTGAACGATGGCAACCATTATTTTTTCACTTCAATCATCAGTCATCACATTGTGAGGACAATATTATTCTCTACTGCCAGGCGGCGCATGTTAAGAATGGCATAGCGCATGCGACCCAGCGCAGTGTTGATGCTCACATTAGTGCGGTCGGCAATCTCCTTGAAGCTCATGTTCTTGTAGTAACGCATGAGCAACACCTCGCGCTGATTAGCTGGCAACGCTGTCACAAGGCGACGCACATCGCTGTGAATTTGATCCACGATGAGATTGTCCTCGATTGTCGCTTCGCTAAGTTCCTTGCGATTAAGGATATCGACCTCGGTAGAGTCGCTCGACTGAACATTCTCTGATTTCTCCTGGCGGTAGAAGTCGATGATGAGATTATGGGCAATGCGCGTTATCCAGGCGGCAAAATGCCCGTTCTCCACATAACGTCCCTGCTTAATAGTCATTATCGCCTTGACAAATGTTTCTTGAAAGATATCGTTGGCAAGATCTTCATCTTTCACTGAATGAAATATATAATTAAAGATGCGGTTCTTGTGACGCTCAATTAGCGCATCAAAAGCCTCATTCTCACCATCGACATACTTTGCGATGAGACGATCATCGCTAACGTCTTCAAATTTTGTCATTACTACTTATGTGTTGGTTAATAGAGTAATGTTCTTGTCAATAGGCAGTGATAGTTTAAATGTTTATAAATTATAGATTTATTATTTATTTCTCCAACATTAGTGAGGAAAACACGGCAAAATTATAAAAAGACATCCAACCCACAAAATTTTTTGCCAAAAAAAATGCAATTTTTTAGAAGAACTATCGTTAATGGGCGAGCATTAACAGTAGCTGCTAACGGCGCTTGCGCTTGATGTATAACTTTATCAAGGTATTTAGAGCCTTGTAGCCCAGGTAGAAATAGTCGGTCTTCTTGAGCATTGCCACCTCGCCCGTACTGAAGAGCAACCCCCTCACCCCATTTTGCGACACATTTTCGCGTGTAGATTGATACTGATGAGCCATGCTCATGCGGCTCACCTCACGCTTGATGAGCCATTTAGCGCGACGCTTCTGCAGCTCTTCGAGCGTTAGACCTTTCCACTCCTGCTGCGGTGCGGCAATCGACGGCACTGCAGGAAGCGATGACACTGCTTGTGGTTTAGTAGGCATGGCTTGACTTATTCTTCGGGGGTTAACAACAATTTTGTGACAAAACGGGTGACAGGATTAACAATCAACTGCCTGCGATAGCCATAGACCAGCAAGGCTAGCATCACGACTACTGCAATGGTGATGACCACTCCCAGCCACACGCTTGATGTCACTGCAATCATCCACTGGGCAAACGCCCATAGCAGCAAGAACACCACTCCCGCTCCAAAAATGATGAGTATCGCAACAACTATTGCGCGCGACAGTAATATCGACAGCTTCTCGGCAAGCGTGAGCTTTGAATATTCTATCTCTAGCTTGGCATGTTCCTTAATGCTGTCAAGCAGTTGTTTATAATTTTGTCCCTCCATCACTAATTATTAATAAAGCTGCACACGGCACGATTGCACACTATATATATACACTTGTCGTGTGCAGCATTAATGTTCTCTAATCGCTGGGCGCGACTATTGCTCTATCTGGGCGCTGATTTGGTTGACCAGTTGCTCAACCTCGTCGTCGCTGAAGTCGATGCCTTTTTTCTTGAGTAGCTCCTTGATGCGAGCTCGCAAGTCTTTGCCACTCTCGGGCGCAAAGAGCAATGCCATTGATGCGCCAATTATTGCGCCGCCCAAAAAGCCGTAAAGCAGGCTCAAATACTTTATATCTCTCATAAACCTAAAAATTATAAGTTTTAAATTCTATGTTTTCTAAAGAATGTGGACAAAGAGGGGCTATTACTCCTCCTTGATTTCCTTGGTGATGTCGTCGATGAGCTCGTCCATCTCCTGGTCTTTGAGGTTTATACCCTTTTTCTTGAGGATATCAGCAATCTTGTTGCGAGTTTCTGCACCCTTGGCAGGAGCAAAAAGGAGACCTACAGCGGCACCTGCTAACGCACCGCTCAATACTGCTAAAATGATGTGTACTGGTTTCATTTCTAAATATTTTATAGGGTTAATAAATCAATCTCTCTTCTTCTCGATTACAAATATAGCACATTTATTTAAATGTTGCATCTTTTTTAGCATTTTTTTTGATATTTACGCCTCATTATGTTCAGCGATCAATCAACCACCACGACTGCACATCATGCGATGTGCGACATTAGACACACCACCCGTAACACAATGCGTCCCAGCTCTTGAGAACTGGAACGCACCGTGTGTTTGAATAAAATGCTCGTGCTTGGGTTGCTCTGAGCACGGACAAGGCACGCCTTGTCCCTACATTTCCTCTCGCCTACTAGCATTTTATCAAAATTGCCACTTGTTTTATTTTTTAAAGCGGAAGCAGCAAAATAAGCTAGTCGTCGAGGTTAAAGCCAAGAGGTTTTAAAGCACTTTTAGGCAATCGAGACCGCTTGGTAATCGCTTTTCTCTTAGGGCGATCGGTAACGACAGTGCGCTTGCGAGTGAGATAGTTTTCGCTTGTTGTAACAGTTTTTCCCGTGGTGCGCTCCAGCTCAACAACATCTTTGCCAATGAGCATGAAATCTCCATTCTGGTAACGGAACACGTGAGTTGTAGTAGGCTGAGTGTAACTTCCTGCCGTAGCAAAAAATTCCAAATCGATTTGTAGTGATCCAGATTTTGTGATGTCAAGAGACGGAGTTATCGCCAAGAACTCGTCTTCACGAGCCGGAATTACGTTGTCATACTGCTTGAAGAGCTTGTAGTTGCCATTCTTGTCACCCCAATAGATAGCAAGAACCGGTTGATTGAAATTATACACATAGCCGTCGTCACGAGTTTTCATTTTCTCCTTGTTGCAAGGAGTGGCGATGATTACGAGATCGGGCAAGCCATCACCATTCATGTCACCAGTCTTGAATGTCGATTCCCATCCATTAGGAACCACGTCGGCAGCGCTTTTGCCGCTAGTCTTAAGACCTTGCGCCAAGGCCTGCAGTGGCATCAGCGCCGCTGCAACCACAATAATACTAAAGATTGTTTTCTTCATAATAAAAAATTCTTTAAATGTGCTATTGTCTAAAAAAAGTCACACGTCACATACCATACGACGCAAGGATGGTGCGCCACTCGGCAGGGAGCTGCGACTTCTTGTTGGTTGCCACCTTCTTGTTGGCAGCAATCATGTCGTAATTGTTACCCTTAATAACTGTGTAACGTCGATTCACCCCATACTCCTTGTAAGCATTAGGGTCGGTAATCTCAATGAGACTCTCGGTGGCAACCAACCGATTGCCTTTCCACACATAGCGAGTGTAATACTGCGAGCAGTAACTTCCAGAACCTGCACCCACAAGGAATTTCTTGCCAGGGTTTACCAGGAAATCCCCGTTTAACATATACATGTCGCCTTCCATCTGCACAAATTCCCCCTTGCCATCGTCCCACAGCAATATTGTGCTACAGTTGCGCGACGCAGCAGGACCTGCCAGTATATCCATGTTGCCATCAAAATTAGCATCAAGATAATACAAGTCGCCACTGGTCACTTCGAGGGAAAACGATTGTGCCAACTCTCTTCCACGATAGATGCTCACGTTGTAGGTCCCTTCTTCTTGCTGCTGGCTCGTTGCCTTTATAAACGACAGCGATCTTGGGCAGTCAGTGATGTTGTAAAAACCGTGTTTATCGGTTTTGGGGTGCATAGCTCCCTGAGCAGTGGCAAGCATTGGCATTAACGCCAATGAAACCAGCATGATGCTATAGAACACTTTTTTCATAAACAACAATTATTAATTAAGTATAATTTAAAAAGTCAATGGTTTGTGTAAATCAAGCAAATACAACAAAAATGCGATTAAGCGAGACAAAGCTAAGCTTGCTTAATGCTTTGCGAGCGTGAGCATTTTATCTAAAAATGCGATTAAGCGAGACAATTTGTAGGGACAAGGCGTGCCTTGTCCGTGCTAAAGCCTTGCGAGCGTGAGCATTTTATTTAAAAATGCGATTAAGCGAGACAAGTTGTAGGGACAAGGCGTGCCTTGTCCGTGCTAAAGCTTTGCGAGCGTGAGCATTTTATCTAATAATGAGTTGTGTTAAATAATTAACGCAGATTTAGTTATTATATTATTTGTTGATTTTCCACTTCTGGTTTTTGCCACCTTTATTGCGATAAAGGATGATATTATTGCCATTGACAATGTTGCCCTGAGTCAAGTCAATCACATACTCGGGGTTGAGAGCCGACTGGATATAGAAATATCCATTGCCCGCAGGTTCTAAACACCACTTTTGAGCTTTTGTGCCATTGAAGTGGTATAGCTGGATGTTAGTGCCATTCTGAACTATACCTTTCTTCAGATCAATCACATATTCGGTGTTCATGGCCGAGCGAATGAAATAAGTGCCATCGCTATTGGGCTGGAAGTACCACTGCTGAGCTCGTGTGCCGTTTGAACGGTATAGCTGGATGTTACGACCATCCTGAACTATACCCTTATGCAAGTCAAGACAGTAATGTGTATCTAACGCAACATGGACATAATAATATCCCTTGGCCAGTTGAGCAAATGCTTTGTTTGTCCCAATAATTGCCATCATGCAAACCAGAGTGGCAAAGATAATTTTTTTACTTCTCATAGTCAAAATTTATTACAAATTGTTTATAAAAATGCGTGAAATAATTCTTACTTTAATAAACTTCTCCCATATTTAGTGAGGAGTTTTTTGCTAAGAAGTGTCTTGAGAGGTATGGGCACCTCAACAATTCCGTCGCTGAATGGACCAACTTGATAAGGCTGGAACACAAAAACCAACTTATTGCCCTTGACATAGAAATTCTCTATATCCACCTCGTGGACATCATCATACCACTTACAGTCTTTGTCGCGCTTGTCATACTTTGGTATCAGGCGCAACACCTTACTGGTACTAGTCACAATGTCCTTAAGCTGGATAGGACGATTGAGAGCCACATCAAATGGGTAATAACTAGCGCCATACGTGTCATGTGCTCCACCATAGTAGCTGCTGCCATTCTCAACAAAGAACAGAATATTGCCCTCTGTGTGGTTTAACTTCATGTCAACAGTCTCATACCAACAACGCTCGGGTTCTTTGTCGGGGCTGATGTTTTGAATTCCAGGCCCCATCTCCTTGATGGTATATTCCTGAACCATAACGTTTTCCCTCAGAATGTCGTGAACCCACTTCTTGACACACCCAGCGAGAGTGTTGACATCTTCGGGAATGTTAGGAAACGACTTGGGATTGTGGCTTGCATAGAAAACCGACTCCACCAAGAACTCGTTGAGAGCAGGGCACTTCTTGCCATTGACGGTTTCAGGCCAATCGGCAGATGCTGATTTTTTAAATTTGTAGCCGAGGTCTTGAGGCTCTTTTGGGTCAAACATTCTAATAGAGTCGGACACCTCAAAATGTTGAGTCTTAACATTGATGCCTGAGGTCGCCCAAGCCCCAAAAGCCAAGAGCATAAATGAGATAAGAAACTTAGCTTTCATAATGATGGGAGATTATTATTTTATATAATTACTGCATTAGAAAGTGCACATACCATCCCATTCGAGAAGGTCGCCGCGCACGTAGCCTGTCTTACCATTAACGCTCACTTTATACCAGCCGTTTACTTTGCCCAAGCACTTGAAACATTCTGGCGCACCACCTAATTTTACTGGGTCAATGATTTGTGTTACAATTGCCGCGTTAGTTGTAGGCTTCTTGCGGACATTGAGGTTGCCGGTGCGTGACTGGTCATAATAGACCACACCTTGCCCCTTTGCTGCACTAAAGGTTACAACTTTATTGCCGGCCTTAGGCACGTCATAACGGTCTTGAACATCTACCGTGTAGGTTTTGCTGTTGGTCTTCACATAGCGCCCAACCACATTACCACGACTGTCAACAACCATCTTCATGCTTTGGGCGTTTATCACCCCAAAGCCCAGAAGCACAAAAGCTAAAAATAAAAACTTCTTCATTGTTTTACTAATACTTTTTAAAGTTTTTGTTTTTTGTCAATGATAGAATCTCAATCGATGTTGAATGATGAGCCGTTCCATTTCAGTGTGCCAGTGCGCTGCATCGCTTTAGGCACTGCGGTGGGTTCAGCCATGCGGAATGTGATGTTCTTGCCTGTGCGAGGAAGTGAGAAGATGGGCTGGTACTTGTTGGCATCCTCATTTTGGGCAGTGCTCACGTCATTAATCACCTTCTTGGTGGCCCGGCTGCGGTCAATCATGTCGATAGGTTCTGGCACACGGTCAAAAGGTTCTTCAATGAGAGTCATGATTTTGTTCTTCACATCATAACGGTAGAACTCAAGGTAGCTCTCATCAAGTGCCGAGCCACTGAGCACCCTATTGATGCCTATCAGTTTCTCGTTCTTGTTGTCGCAGTTCCAATAGCACATCTCGAGGGTGAAAGACTCACCACCGGTTATAGAGGTGTATTTCACATAGCCATTCTTGGCATCTACCACACACCGCTTAGAGTTTCCCTTGGTGAACGCAGCAAGAGCCTGACGCTCAGGGCTCCCCTTTTCAAACTGGGTGCAATAGGCTCGTGCAAAATCTTTGATTGTGGGTTTAGCACCCGAGTATTTAACGTTACAACTGCCTGGCTGGGCCAAGGCAAGTGCCGGCATCGCGCAAATGGCGATAATCAGTAATGATTTCAAAATGTGTTTCATAACAAAAAAATATTTTAATATTAATACTGATGATGCTGATTATAGAGTCATAGCAAGGCGAAATCCAATCATAGGGCAGCGAGTGCCAGGAATGTCGCCATCACGGTCACTCACTCGCAAGCGATTAAAGTCGCAGCCCCAATGACCACCACGATTAACGCGATTTTCGGACTTTACGCCACCTTCTGGATTAAGGGATGGAGAAGCAGAATAGTAGTTCTCGTCATACCAGTCGCTGCACCACTCCCACACGTTGCCGCTCATGTCGTAGAGACCAAGCTCATTAGGAAGCTTTTGTGCCACCTTATGCGTCATTTCGTCACTGTTGCCTTTATACCAAGCCACTGCGTCAAGGTCATCACCTCCGGCATATTTATATCCTTTGCTCTTGTTGCCACCACGAGCAGCATACTCCCACTCGGCTTCGGTTGGTAACCTGAACTTCTTGCCAGTCAACTTATTAAGTTCAGCAATAAACTCCTCGCAATCATAATAAGCGACATTTTCCATGGGACGCTTGCGCCCTTTAAACTCACCCTCATTGAGTGTTTTGCCCATAACAGCTCGCCACAATTCTTGAGTTACCTCGGTTTGACCTATTGCAAAGGTGTTAACCGTCACTTGATGAGCTGGTTTCTCACGAGGAGTAGCTTCAGCATCATTGTCACTGGCTCCCATCGTGAATGTTCCACCATCAACAATCACCATCTTGAATTTCACACCCTTAACAGTGACTGTGAGCATGTTTTGAGTTTGTTCCACACTCACTTTGTTACGCTTTGATGTCTTCTTTTTCCCTTGAGCAGAGAAAGTGCCCGCACTTGTTATGAGGCAAAACAACAATAGAAATAAAATTTTAGAGCTTCTCATATAATTAATGTATTTTTTAGTTACCAAGTAGGATGTTATAGACAGCCGTCACATCGGCGGCTGTGATGGTGCCATCGCCGTTTTGGTCGCCATTAACGATGTGGCTGCTGTCGTTGTTGAGCATGAAATCATAGAGCGCTGTAATGTCGGCAGCAGTCACAGTGCCGTCGCCGTTCACGTCGCCGTTCACGTCACCTGTTCCCTCAAGTGCCGGAATCTCAAAAGTTTTAGTAACCTCAATTGTACGTATTCGGGGATTAGAGAATATCACTTTAGCTGTGGCTTCAATGGTCTGCACATCGTTGGTGCGCTGAATCCAATAGGGCATTCCCACCCATGTCCCGTTTATGTAGAGTCTTAACTCGCAACCGCCGTCTGCTTCACTGGGGTGATAGTCAAATTCTATGGTGCAGTGGTCATCATATACTGTAGGGTCAGGGAAAACAAGCGTTCCCGTTGGCTCTATGTAATCTTCCACCAAAGCCTGAATGGCGGTAACCGCATCTACTTTGTTAGGAGAAAAACTAATTTGGCCATAATCGCATTGCATGTACTGCTTTGTGCCATATAAATTGGAGCAGATGTAAAAATTGCTTCCACTGCCTTCTTCTACATAATTAGTTGATTGACTAAACCAGTAAGGGGTAAATTCCCATCCATCACTCATGCATTTCCCTAGGGCTTTGTTGTAAATCACAATTTTTCCAGTGCTTGACTGCAAAAAACACCACAAGTATTCATCAGCCGATGATGAAGATTCGGTCGCATTAAGTTCAGTATAATTAGAGCAAAGGTAGTATCCTGCAATTTTCAATTTATACCAGTGGATAGGATAAGTCGAAGGATTAGGAGTAGTCACAAAAGGCAGAGCATGAGATGCAGCCCAGCCAAGAGACAAAACCAAAAAAATAAATAATCTTCTCATGAGTTTCATATTTTTAATTGATACTATTGATTTCCTAAAAGGGCACTATAGACAGCTGTCACGTCGGCAGCGGTGATGGTGCCATCGCCGCTTTGGTCGCCATTGACGATGTGGCTACTGTCGTTGTTGAGTATGAAATTATAGAGTGCTGTAATGTCGGCAGCAGTCACAACTCCGTCGCCGTTCACGTCGCCAGGAACCATGTTGTTTTTCATTATAAGCTCGCAGTCGAAATAAGCTCCGCCCCAGTTCTGCTGAATATAGACTGACAAGACATTCTTTCCTTGCTGGAAAACCGTTGCAGGCACATTGTAGCTATCGTAACTGTTTGCCCAGTTGCAGTTTGCCGGTGTTGCTGTCCACCCTTGCTCGTTAATCACCTCGCTGCCGTTTACATAAACCACCATGTTGTCGTCGTGTACACAATTAAACGTGTAAGTAGCATTGGGGTAGTAATAGGGTAAGTCAAACGTGCGCACAAAGTAGAAACAGTTGTACTCACCATACCAATGGCTATTATAACGCAGATTGCTGAACGGCCCACCAGTGTGGCCTGGGCTGGCAATGGGCATGAGCACTTGGTGCCACTGGGGTGAGTCGAAGCTCTCGCCACTCATCCAGCCAGCAGGCGCAGCGGGCCACACCTCGCTGCCGGCGGGGCCAGTGCGATAGTCATGATAGGCCATTGCATAATATGGAACTCGCTGACCATTTTGCAGCAAGAGTGTCTCGTTCTCGTGAAGAGGACAAAAGCTGCAAATGTCATTATAGAAATTATGCTGCTCGGTTGGAGGCAAGATTTCAAATCGCTTAGCCTGGCAATCATCGCACACTCGGGTGAGCTGCCCCGGCTCGCCACACGTTGGCTCAATATCGGTTGTAGCATAACCCCAACTGTGATTTTGACCATTAATCCACACTTCGCTCAGCTGAACGTTATCGGTTACTCCTTGTGTGGCAATGAATTTGAAAAATCTAAACTTGCGACTGTCATTAACCGTGAAGACTACCTCTTGCTGGTCGGCAAAAGGCATGGGACAATCGGTGCGCACATCTATGTCAACCCAGTTAACGTAGTCGGTAGAGCCTTGCAATTTCCAGCTTCGCAAGGAACGATTATAGTATTGGCGCGTATCACCAGCAGTGACTATAGAGTATTGCTTTACAGCCACCTCGGCCGAAGCGTTCACGATAAACCAGCAGTTCTCAACCGGGCCATAATACTTGGTTGCAGCATTGTTGTCGATTAGATTGTTGCTCGTCTCGGTCGATACAGCCGACTGGCCTCCATCAAGAAATCCATATTTCACTCCATCGGCATCCTGGCGTGTCCAGCTCGAGTCATCGGGAGGCGCCACTCCGGCAATAGCTAATTCAACGATGAACGGCGCCATGGGCCACTCTGCCACATCCATATATCTCAAATCTCCATACTGGTCAACGTAGGTGCGCATATACAGATAATGAGGCACTCCAAAACCATCATATCGCAAATAGAAATCATACTCATTGTGAAGCTCTACCACCACATACTGATTAGGATTAATATCAGGATCGTCGTTGAGGAATTGTCCCAAACTGAGGTATTTACCCTTGCCCTTGTTATAAACTCTGTAACCACTTCCCTCATCTCCCACAAAGCACCACATGCTATAGGCATCGCTATTGCTTACCGACTCGGGGAAGTTCGTGTCTTGATCATCGGCATTAGCAACCACATAATAATCTTTAATATCATCATACTTGAGGAAATACCAATAAGTGGATGGGAGATTGGGGTCGCTCGTTGGCTTAAAAGGCAAATCGCTAGCCATCATCTCACAAAAAGACGAAATCAATAATAATGCAATTAATGCTTTTTTCATTTTATATTTTATAATATTTTTATATTAATTTTTGGCAAATTTATCATTAACATTTAATTTATTCAACTATTTCATCATATAATTGGTTGCAAAAGCACAAAGTGCAACCAAAATGACAAAAATGCAACCACATTTGTTCAAAAATGCAACCGCACCCCATGTGTTTTATTGTTTTTAAACAACTATAATAACTAATTCCGAATAAATTAGGCGGCGGCTCGCAAATAAAAATGAAATAATTTGTATATTCATTTTGTTTTTCTCTCGCCTTGCACTAATTTTGCAACATGGAACAGCTATATCATATTATCGATGCCTTTTTCGCTCCAGGCATTTTAACAGGCCTGGCGGTGTGCTTATTCTTCTTGTATATCCCTCCCAAAGCGGCGCTGCGCAACTATCGCATTGCACGCTATGTGATGGGAGCCGCCTATCTGTTCTATGCCCTATGCATCTATCTTGAGTATCATGTGTTTGACGCTAGTGACAACTCTGCTCTCATCAAGCCTATTATCATGTTTATAGCTTGCTTCCAGGCATTCCTTTTTACATATACAATGATTACTTTAATTAGAGCCAATTATCCAACTCTACGTCAAGCACTTATAGAGCTCACAATCATTGTAGTATTGTCAGCAGCTTTAATCACAATATATTTACACTATGGCGCTACAATAGCAAGCTGGGCAACTTGGATTTATATTACATTCTACATGGCTCTGCTCGCTCGTTATGTGATGCTCTTTAACAAAGAATACCACCGCTATGAGAGCCAGATGGACAACTACTTCAGCGACGACGACTCACGGCGGCTCTACTGGGTGAAGCGCTCGTTCTACATCTCGCTCGCCGTGGGAGTGCTGGCGTTGCTTTATGCCCTAATGCCCACAACCCTCATGGGCATCATTTTCATGACAATAGTAGTGGTGTTTTATGCCGCCTTTGGAGTGCGGTTCATCAACTATGTGCTACACTTCCAATCTATTGAAGCTGCCATGGTGCCCGAACAAGTTTTGGACAATAACGACAATCTTGAAGCCGATAACGAACTGATGCAACGCATCGACGAGGTGATGGAGGCCGAGAAGCTCTTCCGCAAGAGCGACCTAGCGGTGAGCGACGTGGCAAAGCTGCTGAGCGAGCGGCCACGTGCGGTGTCGGTAGCAATCAACAGCTGCCGAGGCACTAACTTCAAAACCTATATCAATGAGTACCGCGTTGCCCAGGCCAAGCAACTTCTCGATGAGGACAAAAGCAACCACCGCACCATCGACGCCATTGCCAGCGAAGCAGGCTTCGCCGACCGCACCTCCTTCTACCGCGCCTTCAAGCGCTCACAAGGCATATCACCCACCGACTACCGTCTAGGAATAAGAAGGAGTGAATAGCGATATCACTGTGGGCACCTCATTGACGCGAGTGTCTAAGACACATTCCTCGTTTACCAACTACTTGCGGAACTTGAATAATTAGTCCAGTTTAAAAAGTCGCTATTGTTGAAAAAATCTAGCAAAACAACAAAAGAAGACACATCCAACAAACTTAATATCAATAAAATAGGATTAGTTGTAATTCGTTTAATTCGTGTGCTTTTATTTTTTAAAGGGGACTCAATTATTAAAAATAGGTGATATGCGAAAAAATGTGTAACTTTGCGGTCTATTTGTAAATATCGCTAATGAAGAGCAATGACATTATAGTAAAAGGTGCGAGAGTTAATAACCTCAAGAACATTGATGTGACCATTCCACGCAACAAGCTGGTGGTGATAACCGGCTTGTCGGGGTCGGGCAAGTCGTCGCTGGCCTTCGACACGCTATATGCCGAGGGGCAACGGCGTTATGTCGAGAGCCTTTCGTCTTATGCCCGCCAGTTCCTGGGCCGCATGTCTAAGCCAGAGTGCGACTTCATCAAGGGTCTGCCACCTGCCATCGCCATTGAGCAGAAGGTGAACAACCGCAACTCACGAAGCACGGTGGGCACGTCAACCGAGATATACGACTACCTGCGCTTGCTCTTCGCCCGCGTGGGCAAGACCTATTCTCCGGTGAGCGGCGAACTGGTGAAGAAACACACCACTGCCGATGTCATCAATGCCATCAAAGCTCTGCCCGGTGGAGTGAAGTTTGCACTGCTCTCCCCTATCATTCTGCCCGAGGGTCGCAAGCTTAGCGAACAACTCGACATCCTGCTCAAGGGTGGCTACTCCCGACTGGAAAATGGGGGCACATTCATTCCCATCACCGAGGTTATCGACTCACCGTGCGATGGCACTCAACGCTATCGCCTTCTCATCGACCGCATGGCAGCACCCATCAGTGCCGACGATGAGCTGCGACTTCTCGACTCCATCGCCACCGCTTTCTATGAGGGCCATGATGAGTGTGTGTTGCTCGCTTTCAATGCCGATGGCACCATGAGCGAGCAAGTCTTCTCCAAACGCTTCGAGGCCGACGGCATCACCTTTAAGGAGCCCACCGACCTGATGTTTAACTTCAACAACCCCATTGGCGCCTGCGAGACGTGCGAGGGGTTTGGAAGCGTAGTGGGCATCGACGAGAACCTGGTGGTGCCCAACAAAACACTGTCGGTCTTTGACGACGCCGTGATGTGCTGGCGCGGGCAAGTGATGAGTGAGTGGAAAAGCGCGTTCATCAGAGTCGCCTCACGACACGACTTCCCCATCCACCGCCCTTATTACCAGCTCACACAGCAGCAGCGCGACCTGCTGTGGCACGGAAGTGCCGATTTCCCAGGCATCGACGGCTTTTTTGAGTGGATAAAGAGCAAGTCCTACTCCATTCAATACCGTGTGCTGCTGGCACGCTACCGCGGCAAGACGGTGTGTCCCACCTGCCACGGCTCGCGCCTCAAGGCCGATGCCGGCTATGTAAAAATCAACGGCAAGACCATTGGCGACCTGGTGCACATGCCCATCGACGAGCTGGCGCAGTGGTTCCACGACTTGAACCTTAGCACCGAGGATGCCGCTATCGCCAAGCGACTATTGACCGAGATCAACAACCGCCTGTCGTTCCTCATTGAGGTGGGCCTCCCCTATCTCACGCTCGACCGCCTCTCGGGGACGCTCTCGGGCGGCGAGAGCCAGCGCATCAACCTGGCCACATCGCTAGGCAGCACGCTGGTGGGCTCTATCTACATCCTCGATGAGCCGAGCATCGGTCTGCACCCACGCGACAACGACCGCCTCATCCATGTGCTCAAGATGCTGCAAGCGCTGGGCAACACCGTGGTGGTGGTAGAGCACGACGAGGAGATAATGCGTGCAGCCGACTACATCATCGACATGGGTCCCGAAGCAGGACGACTGGGCGGACAGGTGGTGTATCAAGGAACTATCGACCAGCTCGTGCAACGGGGAACGAGGAGCGGAGAATGTGGAACGGAGAACGACCCTTCCACCTCCCACCTTCCACCTTCCACCATTAGCTACACCCTCAAATATCTCACTGGCGAGATGAAAATCGCCGTGCCGCTGCATCGCCGCCACTGGAACAGCTATATCGAGGTGAAGGGTGCGGCACAAAACAACCTCAAGGGCATCGACGTGCGTTTCCCTCTTGGTGTGATGACCGTGGTTACCGGAGTGAGCGGTTCAGGAAAGTCAACACTTGTCAACGACATCCTCTTCCGCGCCCTGGCACGTCACTTGGGCGACAGCGCCGACGCACCAGGCACCTATTCCTCGCTCGGTGGAGACCTCGACCTGGTGAAGGCCGTGGAGTTTGTCGATCAAGACCCCATTGGCAAGTCGTCGCGCAGCAATCCGGCAATCTACCTTAAAGCCTTCGACGAGATACGCCAACTCTTTGCACAGCAGCAGCTTTCTAAACAGATGGGATATAATGCCGGCTTTTTCTCGTTTAACTCGCCTGGCGGACGATGCGAGGAGTGCAAGGGCGACGGCAAAATCTCTATCGAGATGCAGTTTATGGCAAACATCACCCTCACCTGCGACACTTGCCACGGACGCCGCTTCAGCAACAACGCTCTTGAGGTGCTATATCGCGGCAAGTCAATATATGACGTGCTGGAGATGACAGTCAATCAAGCCATTGAATTCTTCAGTGAAGAAAACACTTACAACGAAAAGAAGATTGTAAACCGCCTCAAGCCACTGCAAGACGTGGGCCTGGGATACATCAAACTAGGGCAGTCGTCATCCACCCTCTCGGGCGGTGAAAACCAGCGCGTGAAGCTCGCAAGCTTCCTGAGCGGTGAGAAAAAGAACCACACGTTATTTATTTTTGACGAACCTACCACAGGTTTGCACTTCCATGACATCAACACGCTGATGAAGTCGTTTAATCAACTCATCGACCGCGGCAACACGATTATCATCATTGAGCACAACCTTGAAGTGATAAAATGTGCCGACCACATCATCGACCTCGGTCCCGAGGGGGGCGAAGGCGGGGGCACCATTGTCGTCACCGGCACTCCAGAGCAGGTTGCCAAGCACCCCACCAGCCACACGGCCAAATACCTCAGGTCAATGCACAACTAAGCTGCGCCGCTTTTTAGACATGGACAACAACACAACAACATCATTCATTTAAGGACAGTAGAAAATAAATGTTGTTTTTGTTGTTAATCGGTTGTGATTGTTGTTTTATAAGTCAAATCACACTAGAATGAAATTCTCCAGCCAGATGAGGAGAATGCCTGCCAAGTAGCCCAGGAAAGCAATACCGGTAATGCGCTTGAAGTACCAGAAGAACGGTATCTTCTCAATGCCCATTGCCACGACTCCCGCAGCAGAGCCTATGATAAGCAGGCTACCTCCCACGCCAGCAGTGAAGGTGAGCAGGTGCCAGAACAAGCCATCCTCCACAAAGTAAGACAAATAGGTAGGATCGCCACCAGTCATGCCCGAGAACATCTTGATGCATGCAGCCACCAGTGGCACGTTATCTACTATTGACGAGAGCACGCCTATCAAGGCAGCAATGCTCACCGGCTCGTGGATATTGTCGTTCAAGTATCCAGCCACATTGTGCAGAATACCCGCCTGCTGCAAGGCCGACACGCTCATGAGGATACCCAGGAAGAAGAGTATCGACGACATGTCGATGTGGCGCATTGCCTGCGACACGCGACCACCTAGCTTGGGGTCAATCTTGTAGCGAGTAATCAATATCTCGGTCACGAGCCAAATAATGCCGAGCGACATCATCATGCCCATATATGGCGGCAGATGGGTGATGGTTTTAAACACAGGCACAAATAGCAAGCCCGCAATACCAAGAATGAGGATGGCCTTGCTGATGTGAGGATGCTCTTGCGACATCATTATCGCCTCCTCACGGCGAGCCATGGGCTTGGGCATGGGCTCTTTCTTAATCCAGTGTGTGGCAATAGCTACTGGGACAATTACCGAGACAACAGAGGGCAAAAGCAAGTTCTCTATAAGGCTCATGGCAGTCACCTTATCGGCCATCCACAGCATGATGGTGGTCACGTCACCAATGGGCGACCAGGCGCCACCGCTGTTGGCAGCAAGCACAATCACACCAGCAAAAATCCAGCGCTCCTTCTGGTCGGGCAGCAGGCGACGCAGCATCATAATCATGATGATGGTGGTGGTCATGTTGTCGAGCACTGCCGACATGAAGAATGTGGTTATCGACAAAATCCACATCATGCGCCGCTTGTTCTTAGCATGAATGTGCTCGGTGATAAAGCTGAAACCTCCATAGCGGTCGATATGCTCCACAATGGTCATCGCAGCAATGAGGAACATCAATATCTCGCACGTCTCGCCAAGAAATGCAAGCAATGCTTCCTCTTTAACATCGTGGGTGCACAAAGAATATATCGACCACAGCACTCCACACATAATGAGCGCAAAGGTCGATTTGTTGATTTTCAACGTGTGCTCGAGAGTAATCAACAAATAACCTATCACAAAAATTGTGACTAATGCTATTGCCATCGCTAGTGATGAATTTTATTTCAGGGAAAATGTTATCTGATTCTACTACTACCGCTCAACAAACGCTGGTCGTGAGAGATGCCTTTGTGAGCCAGAAGCAAAAATATTATCGACAGTACAGGAAGAATGTTATAATAGGTAATGCTTCCAAGCAAGTCACCATCCTTTTGCATCAAGGCTATGCAGCACACGGTAGCTAAGGCGGCAATGATCAAAAGGATATTTACAACGCAAAGCGTTTTCTGAAATCTCAAACTCTTGAATTTGAAAATTGTGATGAACGACAACAAAGCGGTGAGGCAACTCAAGATGAAAGGAACCATGTCAACACCTTCTCTGTATCCACCAAGAATAGTCTTGCCATTGGTGTCCCACAGTGAAGGCATAAAAGCGTAGATGCCCATCAAGATGGCTGCAATCAAGAGAAATAAAGATTGTTTTCGTTGGATTACCATGTTATTACCTGTTGAAAACGTTAATATTTGTTTTTATTTGTTTCGCTTATTTTACTGCAAAAGTAATGCAATCTATCATAACTGCAAAATAAAAAACATATTTTTTGTCAGTTTTCACGCAAATTGACTTTTTTTGCACAGTTTTTATGTTTTAAGCTTTTCACGCATAATCTATTCGGCAGCAACCATGATGATAGTTACAATTCATGGCGTGCTTTATTCCTCCATAATAAAGAGATGACTCGATGCATTCACTGCGTCGAGTCATCATAGTAAAACGAGTATATGAAATGAAAAAAATGTATTGTGTATTTAATTTTATATTTCGTTTAGTTATTTTTATCTTCACAGCCGCAACGCGGCTTCACTTAACTCTTAACACTTACAACTTAACACTTAATCAGCCCTGTTCCTGTCATCTCGGGTGGCTGGGCAAGTCCCATGATCTGGAGGATAGAGGGCGCCACGTCGGCAAGGCGACCGTCGGCGACCTTAGCAGCTTTGTTGTCGGTAACATAGATACAAGGCACGGGGTTGAGCGAGTGGGCGGTGTTGGGCGTGCCATCCTCGTTGATGGCATGGTCGCAGTTGCCGTGGTCGGCAATAACAATCACCTCATAGCCTGCCGCGCGTGCAGCCTCCACGGTGTCGCGCACACACACGTCAATCGTCTCTACAGCCTTGACAATGGCGGGATAAACGCCAGTGTGGCCCACCATGTCGCCATTGGCATAGTTCACCACAATGAAGTCATACTTCTTCTCACCTATCGCCTCCACAAGTTTGTCTCTCACCTCGGGAGCGCTCATCTCGGGCTTGAGGTCGTAGGTCGCTACCTTGGGCGATGGCACAAGAATGCGGTCCTCACCCTCAAAAGGCTCCTCACGCCCGCCGTTGAAGAAGAACGTGACATGGGCATATTTCTCGGTCTCGGCAATGTGCAGCTGCTTCTTGCCTTGCGACGACAAGTATTCGGCCAGCGTGTTGTTCACATTATCTTTCTCGAAAAGCACATGAACGCCGGTGAATGAAGCGTCGTAAGGTGTCATACAGTAATATTGCAAGCCAGGTATCGTTGTCATCCCCTGCTCGGGCATGTCTTGCTGGGTGAGCACGATTGTGAGCTCCTTGGCGCGGTCGTTGCGGAAGTTGAAGAAAATCACCACGTCGCCTTCCTTGATGCGGCCATCTACTGTGCTGTTAACAATGGGCTTGATGAACTCATCGGTCACGCCCTCGTCATAGCTCTGCTGGATAGCCTGCACCATGTTGTCGCTCTTGCGACCCTCGCCATGCACGAGCTGGTCGTAGGCCAGACGGATGCGCTCCCAGCGCTTGTCGCGGTCCATGGCATAGTAGCGGCCAGTGACAGTTGCCACCACGCCGGCACTCTCGGCGCAATGCTCCTCGAGCTGTGCCACAAAGCCCTTGCCGCTCTCGGGGTCGGTGTCGCGACCGTCCATAAAGCAGTGGATATACACCTGGCTAAGCTCATACTGCTTGGCGATGTCGCACAACGCAAAAAGGTGGTCGAGCGAACTATGAACGCCACCATTGCTGGTAAGACCCATGAAGTGGATGGCTTTTCCTGTCTTCTGGGCATAGCTGAAAGCGTTAACAATCTCGGGATTGGTCAAAATAGACTTGTCGCGAATTGCCTTGTTGATTTTCACGAGGTCTTGATACACGACCCTGCCGCCGCCAATGTTCAGGTGCCCCACCTCGCTGTTGCCCATCTGCCCGTCGGGCAGTCCCACGTTCTCGCCACTGGCTTGCAGCTGGCTGTGAGGATAGTGTTCCAGCAAGGAGTCCCAATAGGGCGTTGGAGTCGAGAAAATGGCGTCGCTCTTAGTCTTGTCGCCAATTCCCCAACCGTCTAAAATCATTAGCAATGCTCTCTTTCCCATTATATTATAAGCTTTTAGCTATTTAGTGTTTTTAAAAAATTAAAATGTGGACTGCAAATTTACATTAAAAAATGCTCAAAACAAAAAAATAACACCGTTTTTTTGACGAAAAACAATAAGTGAAAACATATTGAAAGAAATTTGCACCTTAATTTTCTGTTTAATCAAGGTGCAAAAAACATTTCCTGAGCTTTTGAGCCCAGTAAAAAGAAGTTAAAAAACTGCGGTTTTATCGCCCGTTGTTACTTCTCGTCTTTCTTGGTGAGCTTGTCGGTCAAGAAATCAACTGCCTTGTCAACGACCTCTTCCACTTTAGGGTCGAGCGAGTCGGGGGCGATCTTCTGTCCAACCTCAGTCACTTTCTTCTTGATTTCCTCGGGGTTCTTCAGCAAGTCACCTGCTTTGTCCTGAACAAAATCTTTTGCTTTGTCTAATAGTCCGTCTGCCATAATAATACTAGTTTTTATTTGTTAAAAAATGAATTTATTTAGCTATCACTTTGTTATACACGTCGTCGTTCACCTTTTTCAGATCAAGGAGTTGCTGATTCATCTTTCCAGCCTTCTCCAGCTCACCGAGCTTGTTCTGGAGCTCGGCGATGCGCTGCTTTGCTGCATCATCAATAGCCTTGCCACTCATTTTTGCTTCAACGCATTTATTGAGTTCCTCACTATACTCCTTCACCAGCTTTATGCCCTCCTTGTATTTTACCGCATCCTCGGCACTGAAGGGAGCCTTTGGTGCCTGTTGCGGTTTGGCGGGAGTGACATTTGCGTCGCCGGGCTGGGCAGCAGCCTCGCCCGCCGCCACATTATCACCTTGAGCCTCAACCATAGCAGGAGAGTTCTCATTTGTTGCCGACGTAGAAGGAGCAACCGTCTCGCCGCTCTTAACTTCGGTGCTAGACGTTGACGCCTCGTTCGATCCATTGCACGCTGCCAGCGTCATCGCCACAGCCAGTGCCAAGATAAAAACAACTTTTTTCATTATTACATCTTTTATATTGTCACATTTATTTGCGCAAGAGCTTCTTCAATTGCTCAACATGTTTATTGAGATCCTGGATCTTATTGAGATAATATAGCCGTTCGGCCTCTAGCTTCTGAATCTCGTCTTGCAGCTGCTGCACGCCTTTCTTGAGCTCTTCGTTCTCGGTGGTGAGGTATTCCACCTGCTGGCGCAATGCTTTCACATCGCTGGGCATCTTCTGCACGACACCACCGCCATGTGACACCTCCTGAAAGTTAACCTTCATGGGTTGACTCCGGTCAACTATTATTGCTGCATAAGACCTATGAGAATCATTTGTCTTCTTCGCTGGATTGATAGAATAGGAGAACACCAGTCTATCGCCATTGCGCTTGAGCGATACTGGCTCTACAGTAGCTTGAGCAATGTTCTTGGGCACTACAACTGCGATAATGAAACTTTTATCAAAATCAATAGTTGGCATGGGACCTATAAATCCTGAGGGACTGAAAACGCGCTCCAAATCCTTCTTACTTTTTATAACCAGAGTGAGAGTACCATCCTTAGCATCTTTGAGAGTGCTAAAATAGGGATAGTCTTCATAGCTCACATCATCACCACTTTGCGCCACGACATTTGAGGCGAAACATGAGAGCAGCAAAAAAAACAACATCGCCAGTAAGGGCTTGTAATCCATTGACCTTCTCATAAATATCAGTGATATGTTAACGTATTAAGTTATGATTATTTTTCGCAAAGGTACTCAATTTATTTAAACATTCAAACAAAAACGCCACAAAAAAAACAAAAAACCGCGGCGAGTTGTTACTGCCACGGCTTTTGATTCTTTAATCGTCAACTTAAGGAAATGCTTACTTAGCGGCATCCTTCTTAACGAAACGGCGCTCTTTGATGCGAGCCTTCTTACCGGTGAGACCACGCAGGTAATAAAGCTTGGCACGGCGAACGCGACCGTACTTGTTGATAGCGATGCTATCGATGAAGGGGCTCTCCATTGGGAAGATACGCTCTACGCCAATGCCGTCGCTGATCTTGCGAACGGTGAAACGCTTCTTCTCGCCCTCGCCGTTGATCTTGATGACCACGCCACGATACTGCTGAATACGCTCTTTGTTACCCTCCTTGATGCGATAAGCTACTGTGATTGTGTCGCCAGGAAGAAAATCGGGCAACTCCTTGCCTGTAGCAAACGCTTGTTCTGCAACTTTAATTAAATCCATTGTAAAAGAAAATTCTTAAATGTTTTTTAATCACACTTCGCAATATTCACAAGCCACTCTAATAGACTCACGCCTAAACTTCTTGCCAGAGATTGCGAAAAGCGGGGCAAAGGTACTACAAATTTCTTTAATGGCAAAGAAGTTTGCATATTTTTTTTGCTGATTCTTATTGATTTCCGCTATTTTTGGGCTTGTAGCACGTTATTCAGCTTGAATTATAAACTCTATAAACTCACGCACTGCGCCATCGCCACCATTCTTCTTGCACACATAGTGCGCAATCTCCTTCACCTGCTGGCAGGCGTCGGCAGGGCATCCCACCAAGCCACATTCACGCATGCACTCAATATCGAGGATGTCGTCACCAATGTAAGCTATGTTCTCACGTGAGCAGCCATACTTTTGCATGAGGTGGCGCAGGGTGTCAAGTTTATCATGTTTTCCCTGGTAAAGTTCATCAATGTGCAACTCTCGCGCCCTGTTTTCTACTATACTCGAACTGCGTCCGGTAATAATTGCAGGCACGATGTCGTGGGCTGGCAGCATCTCGTTGATAGCATAACCATCCTTGATGTCAAATGCTTTGAACACCTCACCGCTGGGACCCATATTGATTTTCCCATCGGTCAGCGTTCCGTCAACATCCATTACCAGAAGCTTTATTTTCATTGTCTCATTCACCACATTCGCGCTTTATTCTGTTGATAATCTCTTTGTAGGTTCCCAGGTGACCAAATAGTGATGATGTCCCGAGCACAAAGCCGTCAACACCCTGCTTGCCCCAGCGTTTCATGCGCTCGATGGTACACGCTCCATCCATCATTATTTCGAGGTTATACTTATCTTTTAGTTCAATCAACTGCCCTATCTTTTCTTCAACATAAGGCAGATAGATGTGCCCTGCATATCCCGGCTTCACACCCATAAGGAGCACGTTATCAACCAAGTCGTAATATTCGGTGAGACTCTCAATTGTGGTCTCTGGATTTATCACGATACCGGGCTTGCGACCCTCTTTCCTTATCTTTTGAATCACTTGCATGGGATGGCTGTCGCTATCGGGGTGGAAATAGATGATATCAACACCAGCATCGGCAAACATCTTAATATATCTACTAGGCTCCATAATCATCATGTGAAGCTCAGTAACTAGCGATGTGTTGCGACACACCGATTTCACGTCGCCTAACCCCATTGCAAAGTTAGGCACATACCTGCCATCCATAACATCAAGATGCAGGCGTGTGGCACCAGCAGCCTCAAGAGCAAATGTCTCGGCCTTGACATTATCGAAGTTGGCGCACATTAATGACGGGGAATATATCATATCTTGTCTTCTATAATCTTTGAAACGAAAGCTAGTGACACTTGCCGAGCATCAAGCACCTCTCCAGGCCAAAGCAAAACCGTTGAACCAGGAAGAACCTTGATAGAATCGGCTGCCATTGTCCCTTTCACGAGTGTGAAGCACTCAAGTGTGGCACTTTCGTTAGTGTATAATTCAATATTGTTTATCAGTTTTGTACTGTAAGTCTTTTCTTTTATCTCATGACCGTTATAGGCTTTGACCACCGACTTCAAGTTGATGTCAAGTGCATTAGTAGCCTTCTCGAGATGAAGCTCACGAGGGTTGCCCTGTGAATCAAGACGATTATAGTCGTAGAAGCGATAAGTGAAGTCACTGCCCTCCTCTATCTCAAACACCAGGCTACCGGCAGTAATAGCGTGAAGAGTGCCTGGCTCCACAAACACATAGTCGCCCTGCTCAACAGCAAGAGTGTCGGCCATTTCCATAAACCGTCCTTGCTCAATCATCAACATCTCCTGTTCCTTATCGTGACACGTGCATCCGTTGATTATGGTGCCCGAAGTGGGTGCGTCAATGAAGTACCACGACTCTCGCTTGCCACGTGCACGATGCTCAAGCTCTTGAGCTGCCTCATCATTGGGATGAACTTGGATGCTAAGGTTCTCTTGAGCTTCAGTCAAGGCTAGAGTAAGAGGAAAATACTCATACTGCGCCATGCCCACCTTGTCCTTGATGAGCGGGAACACCTCATTGAGACTACGCCCCTTCCACTGGCCATTCAAGATTTCATTAGAAACACCTTCACGGCAATAAAGAGAGTAAAGATGACCTATATTGTCGCCCTCAACACCTGCCAATAGGCTAATCTTAGGGCCACCCCAAATGGTGGTGTGTACTATTCTCTTAAGTATAAGCATCTCTTATTCCCGAGTAATTTCTCTTATTCGCATTATCTGATTGAGCAAATTGTCGAGGTCGTCGATGTGAAGCATGCAGCTGCCGTCGCACAGCGCGCTGGCAGGGTCATTATGAACCTCCATGAAGAGGCCCGACAGCACACCAGTGGCCACTGCGGCCTTAGCCAGATAAGGCACAAACTCGCTCTTGCCACTGTTGCCGTGGTTGAGACCACCGCCACTAATCTGGACACTGTGAGTGGCATCAAAAAGCACTGGGTATCCAAGTCGCGACAATCTCACCAAACCTGTCATATCAACAACGAGGTTGTTGTAGCCAAAGCAGTTGCCACGCTCACAGAGCATAAAGTTAGTACACCCGAAGTATTCCATTTTGCCCACCACATTGAGCATCTCTTCTGGACTCGAGAACTGCGCCTTCTTGATATTCACCATCTTTCCAGTCATGGCAGCAGCTTTCAGCAGGTCGGTCTGCCGGCACAAGAATGCTGGGATTTGAATAATATCGGCAACCTGCGCAACAGCCTCTGCCTGGTAAGGCTCATGTATATCGGTGACAATCTTCACGCCTACCTCAGTCTTTGCTTTCTCCAGTATGCGCAGCCCTTCTTCTAGGCCTGGTCCACGGTAATTAGTTGCTTTTGTGCGGTTTGCTTTATCCCATGAGGCCTTAAAAAAGAAGTCCACGTCATGCTTTGCAGCAATGTCCTTGATCGCCTGTGCAAGAAGCATCACATTATGCTCGCTTTCTATAACACAAGGGCCAGCAAGTAATTTAAACTTATTGTCTGTCATTATGAAAGTCAATTTTTTCGTTAAATCAGGCAAAATTAGTAATAATAAATGAGAACAACACTATTTATCCTACTTTTTTTGAGTCAAGCAATGTCAATTCTTATTAAATGCGTCACTTAATTATTTAAGCATTGTTGAAAAAAAAATTTTATTGTAATTTTGCACAACTTTTTGTAATTATTATTACCCACAACAAATGAAATATAAATGTCCTTGCATTTCAGGCAAAAAACAGTTTATTAAAGAGCCTGGCTTTATAATGGCTGTGAATTTCTTGATCATGTTAGCGATTTACATGATCTCACGTTGGGTGTTTTATTATGCTAACGCTCGTTTCTTTCCTGATGTAACCTTTGGCGACATGCTCACAATGTCGTTGGGAGGTCTAAAGTTTGACATCAGCGCACTTTGCTATCTCAACATCTTGTGTATAGCAATGCAATTCATACCGTTGAAGTGTCGTGACACAGTAAGGTATCAGCGCATAGTAAAAATAATATTCCTTGTCGTCAATATTGTGGGCATCGTCGTCAACACTGCCGACATAGCATATTTTGAGTTCGGAGGCCGACGCACTACCTGGATAGTTTTCTCCGAATTTGGTGGGGAAAGCAATCTAGGCAAGATTTTCCTCAACAGCATCACCGGTTTCTGGCTAGTGTGGCTAGTAGGTATCGCTATGATTGCCGCTGTAATATTCTTGTACTATAATCCCATAAAGAAGAACCGCAGCCAAGAGGACTATCCTGCTGCCAGAATCTACTACCCTGTCCACACTGGCATTTTCTTGCTAGCAGCGTTGTTAACGGTTGCAGGGTTTCGTGGCGGTCTGTCGTTCAAGATGCATCCATTGCGTCAGGACTCTGCCGAGATTTACTGCAAGCATCCCCTCGAGGCTGCTATTGTGCTCAACACACCATTCACCATGATAACCACCATGCACAAAAAGGGCTATAAAGACCCCAAGTTCTTTAAGGAAGAAGAACTTGATGGCATCTTCAACCCCGTTAAAAACACCACACCCCGAGGTGGACAGATGCGCCGCATGAATGTGGTGGTGTTCCTGATGGAGAGTTTCTCAATGGAATACACTGGCTTTTACAACAAAGAAAAAGATGGAGGAAACTATCGCAGCTATACTCCATTCCTCGATGAGCTACTGAGCAAGAGCTACAGTTTTCAATACAGCTTTGCCAATAGCGCACGCTCGGTTGACTGCATGCCAGCCACTTTTGCCGGCATTCCACGATACATCGACCCTTACTGCTATTACATCTATTCTAACAACACCCTTCAGGGATTGCCACAAATGCTTCGTGACGAGGGGTACAACACCGCATTCTTCCATGGTGCCCCCAACACTACCTTGGGCTTCAAAGCATTTGCCAACTCCATTGGCTTTGAGCATTACTATGGACTGGATGAATATCCTAACAAAGATGATTTTGATGGCACTTGGGCTATTTTCGACGAGCCTTATTTGCAATATTTTGCTAAGTATTGTGAGGAATATGCCCAGAAGGACAAACCATTCTTCCTTACTGTGTTTACCGCATCGAGCCATGAGCCTTTTAAGATTCCCGAGAAGTATAAGGACACATTTACTAGCGGCGACATTCCCATGCACCGCAGCATCAGTTATTCCGATTATGCGATAAGGAAGTTTTTTGAGCAAGTGAAGGATGAGCCTTGGCTTGAGAACACTATATTTGTATTCAGTGCCGACCATTGCGGCATGTCTAATCGCAGTGACTACAATACTGACATGGGACGATTCTTGATACCAATCTTCTTCTACACTCCAGGTGGTCAACTTCCTGTCATGTGCGACTCTACACGCCTGATGCAACAGATCGACATCACCCCCACTCTGCTTGGTATTCTCAATTACCAGAAGCCATATTTTTCATTTGGCAAGAACGTGTTTGATGACAGCCCAAATTATGTGAACTATGTATTTAATGACCGCAACGGCACATCAATGTACTATCTCGACGACTTGATGATAGAATACCGCAACAACGAGCTCATTGGCATCTATAAGTTCAGGGAAGACTTCTCACTGAAGAACAACCTCCTGAGCAAGAAAAACCAACTTCCACAACTCCCGTTTATGGAGAGGCAGATGAGGGCTATCCTCCAGCAGTACATAGTGCGCATGAAGCAAAATAGGCTCACTGCCAAGTAGCACACGCAACTTATAGCCGCCACATCTTTGTAATTAAGACAATTGTAATATCTCCAACGATTTAAAACGATTTAAAGCAATTAGTTTAATTCGCATAATTAGCCGTTTTTTTGAAAAGCCGCAAGCACTTCGTCGTTAGAAACTTGTAGTGTCAAAACAAGTCATTATAGATTTGCTCGGTGGCACCGGTGTGAGACTTGATATAATCACTGGCTGCGGCACCAGCGGCTTGAAGAGCGGCAGGGTCACTCAGCAATTTGTCTAAAACTTCGTGGCACTGACTGGCGTCACTGATGGCGAAGCCGCCACCGCAAGCGTTGAGCTCTACCGCCTCCTTGAACTTTTCGTGCCTAGGACCGAAGATTACCGGCAGGCCATAGACCGCAGCCTCGGGCACATTGTGGATGCCTGAGCCAAAGCCCCCGCCCACATAGGCGATAGCGCCGTAGCGGTAAAGCGACGAGAGGATGCCGAAACAGTCAATTATCAGGCAATCGAGATTGGCGACATCCACTCCCTCAAGCTGTGTGTAGCGGGCAACCGAACGCTTGATGCGAGCCATCAATGCGGCAAGGCGGCTCTCGTCAAACTCATGCGGAGCTATGATGAGCTTCATCTCGGGGTGGTTGTTAAAATAGGGAATAATGATGTCCTCGTCGGGCTGCCACGAGCTGCCCATCACCAGCACCTTGTCACAGCCGCTCACCATCTGTGCTATGACGGGGAACTCCCTGGCTTGAGATTTGATTTGCAGCACACGGTCGAGGCGCGTGTCGCCACACACCGTCACATTGTCAATGCCAATGCCGTGCAACAGCCGGCGCGACTCATCGTTCTGAACGTAGAGCTGGGTGAAGCAGCGCAGCATCTTGCGAAACGTTCCACCCCACGGCTTGAAAAAAATCTGACTTGAACGGAATATCGACGATATAATATAGGTGGGCACTCCCCTGCTGTGGAGCTGCTCAAGATAGTTGCCCCAAAACTCATATTTCACAAAGATTGCCATGCGCGGCCTCACCACATCGAGGAACGCCTTCACTCGCCGTGGCGTGTCCATGGGCAAGTAGCACACAGCATTTACCTTATCATAGGTCTTGCGCACCTCATAGCCCGATGGAGAAAAAAATGACAGCAAGATCTTTGCATCGGGGTGCTGCTCACGAATTTTCTCGATCAGCGGCCTGCCCTGCTCAAACTCACCAAGCGAGGCAGTGTGTATCCACACATAACCACCCTCGGCGTCGAGCTTGCTTTGTAAATATTCAATAGTGCGGTTCTGCCCTTGCACCATCCTCTGCGCCTTGGGGTTCCAGGGCGAGACGATGCGTGCTGCCAGGCGGTAAGCACTTATTCCCAAATTATATAGAGGGTTCATTTCAAGTAGGATTAGTCGTTAAAATAGTGCTGGCAGGGGCGAATAATAATTGAGCGTCTTTTTCTTTTTATACTTTCCCCATAAGTTGCGGTCAAGATAGAAACGCACTGCAAGCTCTTGCCAAAAAGCAGTATTCTTGTCGGTTGCATGATACGATAATCGTGCGTTAATGTCAATATAGTCGGTATTAAAAATTGTGGCTGATACAACTGTGCGGCTATAGAACTTGTCGCGAAAGAAATTTTGTCCCTGATAAAGCAGTGAGCCATATTTCTCGTAGAGAGGCATCTGACGCTTGCCGGCATAAATGATTTGATGCACAGTGAGCCACTTCCAGTTTCCAAGTACTGAACCTAAGAATCCTGCCTGAGTGAGCCACTTGTCCTCGCCAACGCGGTCACGGTCACACGAGAACAACACTCCTGCCTCAACCTTAATTAATGCATTGCGCCACCAGTGAGTGTATAAGACTCGTGGATTAGCTATGAAATTATCTACCACCCCTTCGCCTTCGGGTCTCGCCCCACTTCTCGCCAGGTGATTATAAGCAATAGTCGATGCTACAATAATGTTATTATCTCCATCATCGACTGTATGGGAGTTACGCCAACCTATATCACCCAACACCATGAAAGCTTCACGGCGATGCTTTGTCATGATTTGCCTCCAATCAAGCATTGCACCAACAAGAAGATGCTCTTTTTCGAGTCCTAATATGAGTCCATTGATATTGGGATTCATACGGTATATGGAGTCGCTGCACAGATAGATGGGCAAAGCATATCGTTCACCAGGAATCATACCAAACTTGAAATCCAATCCCTTCTCACGATTTTTGTATTGATAGTAGAGTGCTGGTACCACTTTGTAGCCATGCAAGCGGTCATTCATTGGCTGATACCAAGTCACTCCACCCATGATGCGATGACGGGTGCTGTCCATCGACACACCAACCAGTGGCGTGATGCGAGTGAAAATATTAGTCTTACCGGGAACCTCGCTTTTCTCGACTTCAGCGTTTTTGAACACAGCGTTCATATCGACACTCCACTCCAGTTGCTGGGCATCGATAGTGAACGCCATCGCCATTGCCACCAATATTGCCAGGAATCTTAAGCGCATATACACTACTCCACAACAGGCTTTATGTTCTCAATGCCGCGCTCTATGCGTGCGATGATTTCGTCCTTGCCCATGAGCTCGGCGATGTCAAACATGTGAGGACCCTTGCACTCACCCACCACGGTGAGGCGGAAGGCGTTCATCACGTTGCCCATGTGCAGCTCGTTGTCCTTGATCCACCCCAGCACAATTTCCTCGGCGTGAGCGCTAGTCATGTCGTCGATGCCATTAATCACATCGATGAGGCGGCGCATTGTCTCGGGGGTGTCGTCCTTCCAGCGTTTCTTTATGTCTTTGGGAGCATACTCGGTGGGAGCCTCAAAGAAGAACTTGGCGTTTTCCCAGATGTCGCCCACGAAGCTGATGCGGCTCTTGATCATGCCCACGGCGCGGGTGATGTAGTCGTCGCTGAACTGCGAGGCGTCAACACCGTGCTTTGCGAGCTCGGGTTTGAAGAGCTGGGCAAGGTCGTTATCGGCCATATTGATAAGATACTCGTGGTTGAACCACTTGCCTTTCTCGAAGTCGAACTTCGCACCTTTCTTAGAGCAGTGCTCAAACGAGAATTCCTTGATAAGCTCGTCCATAGAGAAAATCTCTTGGTCGGTGCCGGGGTTCCAGCCCAGCAGAGCCAGGAAATTGACCACGGCCTGGGGCAGATAGCCGCGCTCGCGGTATCCGCTGCTCACATCGCCGCTCACAGGGTCGTGCCACTCCAGCGGGAACACAGGGAAGCCCAGGCGGTCGCCGTCGCGCTTGCTGAGCTTGCCCTTGCCGTCGGGCTTGAGCAGCAGTGGCAGGTGTACAAACTGTGGCATCGAGTCTTTCCATCCCAAGGCCTCATAGAGCAGCACATGCAGCGGTGCGCTGGGTAGCCACTCCTCGCCGCGTATCACATGGCTAACCTCCATCAGGTGGTCATCAACTATGTTGGCCAAGTGATAGGTGGGCAGGTCGTCGGCACTCTTGTAGAGCACCTTGTCGTCAACCACCGAGCTGTTGACAGTCACCTCGCCACGTATCAGGTCATTGACCTTAACTTCCTGGTCAGGCTCAATGAGGATGCGCACCACATATTTCTCGCCGGCAGCGATGAGGCGATCAACTTCTTCCTTGGGCAAAGTGAGCGAGTTGCGCATCATGCTACGAGTCTTAGCATCGTACTGGAAATTGGCAATCTCCTTGCGCTTGGCATCTAGCTCCTCAGGGGTGTCGAAGGCGATATAGGCTTTGCCATCGTCGAGCAGCTGCTTTACATACTTGCGGTAAATGTCGCGACGCTCGCTCTGCTTGTAGGGGCCATAGTTGCCGCCCTCACGCACTCCCTCATCGACGCCTATGCCCAGCCATTGCAGTGCCTCGTTGATATACTGCTCGGCGCCTGGCACGAAGCGGTTACTGTCGGTGTCCTCGATGCGAAGGATCATCGTGCCGCCATGCTGGCGTGCAAAGAGGTAGTTAAACAAAGCTGTTCTCACGCCGCCAATGTGCAGCGGTCCTGTGGGCGATGGCGCAAAACGCACCCTTACTTTTTTATCCATTATTGTGTGTCGTGTTTAATAGTTTCTCTTAATTGACTGCAAAGGTAGTAAAAAGTTGCCACTTGGCAGACACAACTTCTTAGTTTTTAATTCTTAGTCCCGAGTTTTTTCAGTTTCTAACGCAAAATAGAACAATTATTTGGCTAAAAATTAGAGAAAAAGCACTTATTTTTTGTAGTGTGAAATAAAAGTGCTAATTTTGCATGTTTTAAAGCATAATTGTAAAGCAGATGAGTATAAAAAGCACTCTCGAAAAGGTGATTAGTGAAGACTTGGCAGAGATCTGGAGTCTGCTGGGCTCTGAAGAGAAACGCCTCGTTACCGACAACTTTGAGATCCACTCGTTCAAGAAGAATCAAATTATATATGCCGAGAAAGATAATCCTGTGTTCTTGTGGTGCCTGCTCAAAGGCAAGGTGAAGCTCTATAAGGACGGCATAGGCGGCAGGCAGCAGATTTTGCGCCTCTACCGCCCCATCCAGTACTTTGGCTATCGAGCTTATTTTGCTGGAGAGCCTTACGTGTCGAGCGCAGCAGCCTTTGAGGCCTCGTCGGTGGGATCATTACCTATGGACTTAGTTAAAAGCATGATCGACAACAACCGCGACCTAGCGTGGTTCTTCATTCATGAGCTGTCGAAGAACCTGGGCGGCAGCGACACCAAGATAGTGACACTCACCCAAAAGCACATCCGCGGCCGCCTGGCCGAAGCGTTGACTGTGCTCATCGACAACTACGGCTTTGAGGACGACGGCAAGACGCTAAAGATTTACATGGCACGCGAGGACATTGCCAACCTGTCGAACATGACCACGAGCAACGCCATCCGCACCCTCTCGGTTTTCGCCCAAGAGCGCATCATCACCGTGGATGGCCGCCGCATCAAGATAGTTGACGAGGACAAACTGCGCCAAATCAGCAAATTCGGATAGCTTTGAACCGACAAACTAGCAAGGCAATAGTAGCCGTCGCACTCAACGGACAAGCCACGCCTTGCCCCTACTTAACACTTCACATTTAACACTTCACACTTAGAATAATGTTAATCGCACAAAGCAAACGCAAGGAAAACATCGCCGAATACCTGCTCTACATGTGGCAGGTAGAGGATATAATACGCGCCTTTGGACTCGATATTGACAAGATAAAAGCAGGCATCATCGATCGCTATGATGTAGATCCCGACACACGCAAGGAGATTATCGACTGGTGGGAAGGACTCATCATGATGATGCAGCACGAGGGTAAAAAAGAGTCAGGACACCTGCAAATCAACAAGAACGTGCTTATCCGCCTCACCGACCTCCACAACGAGTTGCTCAAGAGTGCGAAGCATCCCGAGTATGGTGCCGAGTTCTATAAGACCTTGCCATTTATCGTGGAGCTGCGTGCCAAGACTCCTGAAGCGCAGCAGGTGGGCGAGCTCGAGACATGCTTCAACGCCCTCTACGGCACCCTCATGCTCAAACTGCAAGGCAAGGAGATAGGGAAAGACACACAGGTTGCCATCAACCAGATATCACATTTTATCGGCACCCTCGCGGCTTATTACAAGAAAAACGAAGAGAAGCCTATTTTTGAAGACGAAATACAATAGAAATGAACAAAAAAAACATACTTATCACTGGAGCCAATGGCCAGCTAGGGCGCGAGATGCGCAAGGTGCTTGAAGGCGACATCTTTGTCAATGCCATCTACACCGATGTGGATGAGCTTGATATTACTGATGCTGCCGCAATAGAAGCCTGCGTGGTGAGCAACAGGGTAGATTACATTGTTAACTGTGCTGCTTTCACTGCCGTTGACGCCGCCGAGAGCAGCGTGGAGCTTTGTACTAAGCTCAATGTGGAAGCCCCCACACTACTGGCACAAGCGGCACACAAGCATGGTGCCAGGCTCATCCACATCTCCACCGACTATGTATTTGATGGAACCAACTGCCGCCCCTACCGTGAGGACGACCCAGTGTGCCCCACATCGGTCTATGGCTCCACCAAAGCCGCTGGTGAACGCCACGTCATGGACGTAGCACCCGAAAGCATCATTATACGCACCGCTTGGCTCTACTCGCCTCATGGCAAGAACTTTGTAAAAACCATGCTCGAGCTTGGCAGTAGCCGCGACACCCTGCGCGTGGTGAGCGACCAAGTGGGCACCCCTACCCATGCCCTCGACCTGGCCAGCGTGATCATGTCGCTTATCAGTTGCGAGCAATGGCATCCAGGCATCTACCACTTCAGCAACGAAGGCGCGATTTCGTGGTACGACTTCACAATGGCAATACTGCGCATCGCGGGCATCACCACCTGCCATGTGCTGCCCTGCATGTCCAAGGACTACCCCACAGCCGCCACTCGCCCACACTACAGCGTCCTCGACAAGAGCAAGATAAAAAATACTCTGGGCATCGAGATCCCCTACTGGGAAGAGAGCCTTGAGCAATGCATCAGCACATTAATCAATAACAAATAACCTAGTTCAGTATGTTGCGATACCATCGCAACTAACAAAAAAGAAAGAATACTATTGTGGCTTTTAACGACGAAATAACTAAACGGCGCACCTTTGCCATCATCTCGCACCCCGATGCGGGAAAAACCACTTTGACCGAGAAGCTGCTGCTCTTTGGTGGAGCAATACATGTGGCTGGCGCGGTGAAATCAAACAAAATCAGGAAAACTGCCACCAGCGACTGGATGGACATCGAGAAGCAACGCGGCATCTCGGTGGCCACCTCGGTGATGGGGTTTAACTATAACGACTACAAAATCAACATCCTCGACACTCCTGGTCACCAAGACTTTGCCGAAGACACCTATCGCACACTCACTGCTGTGGATAGCGTAATAATCGTGGTGGATGTGGCTAAGGGCGTGGAGACACAGACGCGCAAACTCATGGAGGTGTGCCGCATGCGCAACACACCAGTAATAATCTTTGTCAACAAGCTCGACCGAGAGGGACGCGACCCATTCGACATCCTCGACGAGCTGGAGCAGGAGCTGAAAATCTCGGTGCGACCCCTCACATGGCCCATCAGCATGGGCGCCAGCTTCAAAGGGGTCTATAACATCTATGAGCAAAGCCTCGACCTCTTCAAGCCCGACAAGCAACACGTTACCGAGCGTGTGGAGATCGACGACATCAACTCTCCCGAGATTGACCGCCAGGTGGGGGCCGACGATGCCCAAAAGCTGCGCGAAGACATTGAGCTCGTAGAGGGTGTGTATCCCGACTTCGACGCTAATGACTATCTCGAAGCACAAGTGGCACCAGTGTTCTTTGGGTCGGCACTCAACACCTTTGGCGTGAAAGAGCTGCTCGACTGCTTCATCAAGATAGCACCCTCGCCCAAGCCTGTGCAGGCCATAGAGCGCGTGGTGAACCCCAGCGAGGAGAAGTTCACAGGCTTCGTGTTCAAAATACAAGCCAACATGGACCCCAACCATCGCAGCTGCATTGCCTTTGTAAAGATATGCTCAGGAGTGTTCCACCGCAATGCCACCTATCTGCATGTGCGCAGCGGCAAGACTTACCGCTTTAGTGCTCCCACTGCCTTCATGGCACAACGCAAGGACGTGGTGGATGATGCCTACCCTGGCGACGTGATAGGCCTTCCCGACAGTGGCAGCATCTTCAAGATTGGCGACACTCTCACCGAGGGTGAGAACCTCCATTTTAAAGGCCTGCCCAGCTTCTCGCCCGAGATGTTCAAGTACATCGAGAACAACGACCCCATGAAGACCAAGCAACTCAACAAGGGCATCGCTCAGCTCATGGACGAGGGCGTAGCACAACTCTTTGTCAACCAGTTCAATAACCGCAAGATTATTGGGACAGTGGGGCAACTGCAATTTGAGGTAATTCAATACCGCCTGTTGCACGAATATAACGCCCAGTGCCGTTGGGAGCCTATCAGCCTCTACAAAGCGTGCTGGATCGAAAGCGACGACCAGGAAGCACTCGAAGCCTTCAAGAAGCGCAAGCACCAGTTCATGGCACTCGACATTGAGGGCCGCGACGTGTTCCTCGCCGATTCAGGCTATGTGCTGCAAATGGCGCAACAAGACTTCCCCAAAATAAAATTCCACTTCACAAGCGAATTTTAAACTTTTTTCTTGTATTATCTTAGACTTATAACTAACTTTGTTTTATTAAACAAGACTAATCAAAATAACAACCAACTATGGATTCTCACGAGAATTTAATTCAATTATATAAACAGCACACCGGTAGCGAGCCTACTGAAGTCAAGCTAATGGATAAAGCTGGCTCTAACCGCCAGTATTATCGACTGTCGGGCGTTAAACCGATTGTGGGAGTTGTGGGTGAGTCGCGTGAAGAGAATGACGCCTTTATTTATATTGCCACCCATTTCAAAAATCAAGGGCTGTCGGTCCCCACTGTCTTTGGAGTGAGCGACGACCACATGACCTACATTCAAGAAGACTTAGGCGGCAAACCCGAAAATATACTTTGGAACAAAATTCGTCGCAGCAGCATCACTCACGCTTTCACCAGTGAAGAAAAAGAACTGTTGCGACGCGCAATGAAGGACCTGTGCGACATTCAGTTTCGTGGCACTCAAGGGTTTGACTATAGCAAATGCTATCCAGCAGAGTGCTTCGACGAGCGATCTATCAAGTGGGACCTCAACTACTTCAAGTATTGCTTCCTCAAAGCCACCGGCATAGTTTTTAATGAGAACCTGCTCGAGAACGACTTCGACACCCTCACTCGCGATTTGCTCTCGGTGCCGAGCGACACGTTTATGTATCGCGACTTCCAGTCGCGCAATGTCATGCTCGTTGGCGACACTGAGCACCCTGCCGACTGCCGGCTTGCTTATATCGACTTCCAGGGAGGTCGTCGCGGGCCTTACTACTACGATGTGGCTTCGTTTGTGTGGCAGTCACGCGCCAAGTACCCCGAGGACTTGAAGAAGGAACTCGTGCAAGCCTATCTTGAACAACTCAAGACCTACGTTCCACACCTCGACGAGAAGCTCTTTCACGAGAACCTGCGACTGTTTGTTCTCTTCCGCACCCTGCAAGTGCTGGGAGCTTACGGCTTTCGCGGATACTTCGAGAAGAAACCCGACTTCATGAAGAATAGCATTGTGCCCGCCATTGCCAACCTGCGGCGCCTGGTGACAAGCACATCATTTGACCACTACCCCTACCTGAGCAAAATAATCAATGAACTGGTAAACCTTAAAGACTTCACCAGCGAAGAGAAATCGCTCACCGTCAGGGTGATGAGCTTTGCCTATAAAAAAGGCATCCCCCACGACCCGTCGGGCAACGGAGGCGGTTATGTGTTTGACTGCCGAGCACTGAACAACCCAGGCAAATATGACAAATACAAAGCCTTCACCGGTCTTGACGAGAACGTAATCAAGTTCCTTCAGAAAGAAAGCACCATCGACCAGTGGCTTGTACACGTCTATGCGATGGTAGATGAGTCGGTAGAACGTTACATTAAGCGCAACTTCACCGACCTGATGGTGTGTTTTGGATGCACCGGCGGGCAGCACCGTTCGGTCTATGCAGCCCAGCATCTGGCAGAGCACATTCACAAGAAATTCAACGTGCGGGTAGAGCTCTCTCATCGTGAGCAGAGCGGCCATGACCGCACATTTAATCCAGTGGAGCAGTGAAAGCGATGATATTTGCCGCGGGGTTAGGCACCAGGCTCCGCCCGTTGACCAACGACCGCCCTAAAGCTCTGGTGGAGATAAGCGGCAAAACCATGCTCGAGCGAGTGATTGGACGTCTCGCACAGGCAGGTTTTGATGACATCACTATCAACATCCACCACTTTGGGCAGAAAATCATTGATTATCTTGACCAGCACCACAACTTTGGGCTAAACATCCACATCAGCGACGAGTGCGACCTGCTGCTCGACACTGGTGGAGGCATTCTCAAGGCACGACAGTTTCTCGACGGCAACGAGCCTTTTCTCGTACACAATGCCGACATATTAACCGATATCGACCTGCTCTCAATCTATCAAAGCCATGTCACCAGCGGCGCCATGGCCACCGTGCTGGTGAAAGAGCGCAAGACGAGTCGCTACTTTGTGTTTGACGACAACTACCGACTGCAAGGCTGGATCAACAAATCCACCGGCGAGACACGTCCTCCACATTTCATCCACGCTAAAGGCATGCATGAGCTAGCCTTTGGCGGCATCCACGTGATATCGCCAAGCATTTTCCAGGAATTGGAGCGATATTCGCAAGGGCAACCCAAGTTCTCAATCACACCATTCTACGTTGACCAGTGCCACAATCACCTCATTAAGGGATATGTTCAACACACACCTTACACCTGGCTCGACGTAGGCAAGCCCGAGACACTCAAACAGGCCCAAGAAATTGTGCAACAAAAAATGTCCTCGTTGTGAGGACTTTTTTATACCAATCGGTCATTAGGTTTTATTGATAAAAAGGTCAAAAAACAACCTAACCTCGGCCTAATGACCGATTGGGATTTATTTCAAAAATCTGACAGTCCTATTTCTTCAGCACCCATGCCACTAGGTTCTCTCCAGCACAGGCACTTCAATGAAGAGATAACGACATTCTCGTTGGGGTCTTCAGTGAAGTAAAAGCCCTCGCCATGTGTCTTATTGCGTAAGCCCCAGCACAGGTCGCCTTCATGCGCACCAGCAATCTTAACCAGCTTAAACAGCGACATCACCGACGATTTCATTGTGCTCACCAGAGGAAGCCACTCCGCAGCCGACGAGCTGGGCACAAAATTCACACATCGCAAATACACCACATCGTTAGTTTTATTCATCACCAGAGCCTTGCTACCATCGCTGGTGTCGTATTGATATTCTCTATTAGCATTGAAAACGGGGGGCTGACCATGAAGTGAGGCAAAATTTACTATCTCATTAACCACAACATCGGGTGCTGTGGATTGAGCCGACACGCCAAAAATATAATCTCCCTCATCAATCTTTTCTAGCCCTACCACGAGATTGCCGTTGAGTGATGACACAATATCACCACAATTTATACCATCAACAGGAAGAGCTTCGAGCATCTTGGATATTCCAGGCATTTTCATCAATTCAGCTCCACTTAGTCTTATCGAGAAATACGTGCCGAAGTCGCTAGGCACATTTTCCAGAACATCAGAGGCATTGCCACTAGCCGCTGTAGCAACAACTTTGTCGTAGAACAAACTATACAAGCCATTGTCAGCACAGATGAAATCGGTCGATATCGCCACTTTCTCATCACCTTGCTTGGAGTCGTCAAAATTGATTGTGGCGGTTATTGCCTTGATGCCAGTACCTTCAAATATCGTGGCTGGAGAGATACTGCCCACCGCTGTTCCAAGATTTAGGTTCTCAAACAGCAACGGCAGTCCTTTAGCATCAACATAGACGGCAATGTCACTATCCTTAGCATCAATAGCCTTAGCAACATCTTCATTGTCAAGCACACTGGGCTTAGACTTGTCAAGGATATTCTTGGCGGCGGCACTAGCCTCATCGTCGGTGGCATTGTTTTTGCGCGCTATCAGCAACACATTGTCATCAATAGCAAAAGCATAGTCGAGATGAGAAGCAAACTCAATACCCACCATCTCTTTCATCTTGCCATGGGCAATTTTATTCACAACTTCTTTAGCCTTGTCTTCATCGGCAAGAGGCAACAATGCCACAGCCTGTAGCACCCCTTTTGTCAAGAATACATAGCTATGGCAGCCAACGTCGATTCCTGACTCAGGCAAGTAGTTGACCACATCACCTATAATGTTCAAGTCGTCTTCAATGTTGGCGTTGGCCTGGTCTATCACAGCCTTGAGGTCAGATGGGATGGTGAGTGTAGCGTCCTTTTCTTCACCTTTCTTGATTCCTGCCTTGTCGAGGATGCTTGGCATGTTAATCTTCACCACACCCACGGCATCGTTTGGAATCATTGCACGCAATTTTTCGTCGGTCGAGGTACATGACGCCATCACTAAGACGGCAACCAGAATAAGCAAATAATTTAGTCTCTTCATAATCATTTCATCTGTTAGCGTGCAAAAGTAGTGTATTTTTCAGTTATTTTTACAAGAAAAACTACTAAATTTCATCACTTGTTAATAAGTTTTCTATAATTTCTATTGCCAAACCCATCATTATTTGTATTTTTGAGCCGCTAAAACGTATTTACGACCTAATTATCATTTTAATTAACATGAACGACATTTCCGAAATTTTGAGGGCTTTGCTCGACCAACTCAGCAATACTGAGGAAGTGGAACGAGAATTTGCCGAAATGATGAACGATGATCCACAACTAGAAGAGGACTATAAACTCTGGTGCGAAGATATGGGTTATGGATATAAAACTGGTTACCAAGATTTTATTGATGAGCAGATGCGCGACCGAGAAGACTTCTGGGATAGCATGAACGAGGAGTTTTAGCCCAGTGCAGGCAAGGTAATAAGGCCACGAGCAATCAATTAATCGTGTTGTTATCGCCTTTTACCATCATCAATTAATTCTATAAATGACTAACTAACAACAATGAACTATAAATTGCCTGCCGAGTGGGAGCCACAAGACGCCATCATGATGGCATGGCCTCATCGTGGCACCGATTGGCACTACATGCTCTCTGAGGCACAGGCGTGCTTCAAGGCAGTGGCTCGCGCCATCGTGAGCGAAATGCGCCTCATTGTCATCGCCCCTGATGCCGACGACGTGAAACACCAACTTAGCGACATCGACCATAACGACAGAATCTTATATCAGGAAATAGACACCAACGACACCTGGGCGCGCGACTTCGGACCCATCTCTGTAACAGGCAATGGCAAGCAACTGATGCTCGACTTCAAGTTTAATGCTTGGGGACTAAAGTTTGCCGCTTGCCTTGACAACCTCATCTGCGCAAAGATGCAAGAAAGCGCCATCTTCAACGCTCAAGCCATCAACTGCCAGGACTTCGTACTTGAAGGTGGCTCTATCGAGAGCGACGGCAATGGCACCATCCTCACCACTAGCCAATGCCTGCTCTCACCTAACCGCAACCGCCACCTAAGTAAGCAACAGATTGAAGCAATGCTCATGAAAAGGCTCGGAGCAAAAAAGGTGCTGTGGCTCGACAGTGGTGAGCTCACCGGCGACGACACCGATGCGCACATCGACACCCTCGCCCGCCTAGCTCCAGGCAACACTATCCTCCATGTGAAATGCAATGACCCCAGCGACGAGCAGCACGCCTCGCTCTCTCGCATGGAGCAGGAGCTCAAAGCCATGACCAACGCCCAAGGCGCACCTTTCAACCTTGTGCCACTGCCATGTCCCGCTCCCATTCACGACACAGAGGGCAATAGGCTACCAGCCACTTACGCCAACTTTTTGATAACTAACACGCAAGTGCTTGTGCCCATCTACAACCAGCCCCAAAACGACAACGTTGCACTCAAAACCATAGCACGGGCGTTTCCTGACCGGCACGTTGTGGGCATCGACTGCAACGCGTTAATTCAACAACACGGGTCGCTGCATTGCATCACCATGCAGATTCCCAAAAACTTCTTGAAAAAATGAAAATAGGAATAATACAACAACGCAACTGCGGCGAGGTGGAACTAAACCGCACTCGCCTAATAGAAAAAATAGCAAGCCTCGCCAAAGGTGGAGCACAACTCATTGTGATGCAGGAGCTGCACGACTCACTATACTTTTGCCAAGAGGAAAATGTGAACAATTTTGACCTCGCCACCACAATTCCTGGCGATGTGACCCAGACCTATGCTCAAGCCGCTCGAGAGAATAATGTCGTGCTCGTGACATCGCTCTTTGAGCGCAGAGCCAAGGGGCTATACCATAACACTGCGGTAGTGTTTGACAGTGACGGCTCCATCGCTGGCAAATACCGCAAGATGCACATCCCCGACGACCCTGCCTACTACGAGAAATTCTACTTCACACCAGGTGACCTGGGCTTCGAACCCATCAACACTAGCGTGGGGCGGCTAGGCGTGCTTGTGTGCTGGGACCAATGGTACCCCGAGGCAGCACGACTCATGGCCCTGCGTGGCGCCGACCTGCTCATCTACCCTACTGCCATAGGCTTTGAGAGCAGCGACAACGAGAATGAGAAGATGCGACAGCTCAACGCCTGGATGACAGTGCAGCTCGGGCACGCTGTGGCCAATGGCATTCCCGTCGTCACCGTCAACCGTGTGGGGCATGAAGCCGACCCTAGCGGTCAGACCAATGGCATCGAGTTCTGGGGCAGTAGTTTCATTGCCGGGCAGCAGGGAGAAATACTGCACTGCGCATCAAGCAACGATGAGGAAGAGACCATCATCGATGTGAACCTCGACCGCACCGAGCGAGTGCGACGCTGGTGGCCTTTCCTGCGCGACCGCCGCATCGACCACTATCAAGGCCTTGACAAGAGATTTCTCGACTAAAAACAGCTCTCAAGATAAGGTTCGAAACATCGCGACGTCTTCGATAAGCGACTGAGCTACAGCGAGGCAGGCAAGTGCCATATCACTAAAGATGTAGCCTCCACTGGTGAAGACCATGCATTCAGGCTGCGCTTTGTGATTAGCGGTGGTGACGCTCAGTTCACATTCAAGCAATCTTCACGCGACTCAAAATAAAAATGCTGGTTGAGGTTCTCTCAACCAGCATTAATGTTTTGCGGAAAGAGAGGGAATTTATGTATTCCTCTTTTCAAGGCAACAATAACTGATTTTCAAATAGTTACATTTTTGATTAGCGGTTCATGATTTCCACATGATTGGTAAACGTTGTAATTGTTAATAATGCTGGAATTTGTTTGTTATTCGTTGTTTCTAATTGTGCAGTTGGCAACTGCACAATTGTGGTATCTTGAATTTGTGCAGTTGGCAATTGCACAAATTCATTGATATTTAATTGTGAAATACGGTCAATGAATATAGGTCGGCTATAAACATCATAAAATTTTACCATGTTATAAAGATTCCTTTTGCTCAAACCTCGTCTTCTAGGATTTTGCCGTTTTAGATAGTCCGCTAAGTCACCGACAACTTTCGTCCCCCATCGGGCAGACTTAAGTTGCAATGAAATAATTGACATATTTCCCAATACATCTGCAATGCCGTTGTATTAACCATAGCTATTGCTGATGAGCGATACCTCTCAATCAACGAGTTAACAAACGCGAATTGAGTTTCCAGTTCAGATTGGTTAGGAACAATAGTGATGTTTTCTGCCATAATCTTTATGCTTTTGATGCCACAAAGGTAATAAAAATTATGCATAAATTATATCAGCCCCGAATTAGTGGCAAGGGTAAGGGCCTCGGTGATAGAACGAGTGCCAAGGCGTTCAAACATCACTCGCTTGTAAGTTTTAATGGTATCAACTGAGCGATTCATCTTGTCAGCAATTTGAGCGACAGTCAGACCTTGTGCCGAGAGTATAAGCACTTGTTTCTCTTGTGGGCGCAGAGTGAGTGTTTCTCGGGTTAGCCAGCAATGCTGTTCAAGTGAATATTCCAAATAGGTCGAAGCACCTTTTTTGCGCAACTCAATGTGGCCAGGTTCACTATGCGATGAGAGCGACACTACGCACATTGCAAGCCACAGCCTGCCGTCATCGGCAAATGCAAATGGTGTCATTTTATGATTTATAACCTTAATTCCGCAACACTATAATTTAACTTTATTTATAAGTTCCTGAGCAACAAAAAGTTGCCCAGGATTTTGCCATGTCAGAATTTTCACTTA
>ONJX01000002.1 GCA_900318255.1 uncultured Prevotellaceae bacterium
GATAGCGTGAGGGTCCCACCTCTTCCCATTCCGAACAGAGAAGTTAAGCCTCACCACGCCGATGGTACTGCGAAAGTGGGAGAGTAGGTAATCGCCCCCTAAGGAGAGCTCGAGGAGAAATCCCCGGGCTCTCTTTTTTTATGCCCAATCGCAAAGCACAGTGGCAAGCCCTAAGCCCTGGGTTTGTGCCGCCTTGTTAACCCTCGGGGATGGGCTTGCTCGCATTTTGAGCGCCGGCGGTGCGGCGCAATACCAAACAGCCCCCAGGCTTAATTCCCCACGGGTCCCCTCGGCGGTGCCGTTTTCCTCATTCCGAGCAGAGCCCTAAGCCCTGGGTTTGTGCCGCTTTTTTAACCCTCGGGGATGGGCTTGCTCGCATTTTGAGCGCCGGCGGTGCGGCGCAATACCCGACAACACCCAGGCTTAATTCCTCTCGTGACTCTTACTGGTGCCGTAGCTGCTTCTGCATAACTATCCTAAAAATGCCCGCTAAGGCCGGCTTTTTTAGGATGGTTACATTTTCTCCCCTTCATTTTTTCCCTCCTTTCTTTTTTCCCTTCCTTTATTTTCTTCTTTTCTTTTCTTCTTTTCTTTTCTTCCTTTTTTCCCCTTCCTTTATTTTCTTTATTTTTTTCTTTTTCTTTTTCTTTCTCTTTCTCTTTCCGTTCTTCTATAATGATATAAAACCACCCGAGGCAAGCCTCGGGTGATTTTACGTTTTGATTTGGTATAATTTATATATTTCTATATAAATCAAGTTGATAGTTCTTGCCAATGCTTAATTAAATGGCAATATTTTTTACAAAAGTAATAATTTTCTATAAACTAAAAAGTTTTTACTAGAAAAAGTTATTAACAAGTGCTTTTTATTGTTTTTTTCCTAATTATGAGAAATAAAGAAAAGCTCTCGTGGCATAGCTATGCCTAGAGAGCTTTTCTGAATTCTTTTAAGAAAAGGTGTTACTTTATCACTCCGAGGTTCTTTCCTACCTTGATGAAGGCATTGATGGCCTTGTCGAGGTGCTCGCGCTCGTGTCCTGCTGAGAGCTGCACACGGATGCGTGCCTCGCCCTTTGGCACCACGGGATAGTAGAAACCGGTGACATAGATGCCCTCTTCTTGCATGGCAGCGGCAAAGTCTTGCGAGAGCTTGGCATCGTAGAGCATCACTGCGCAGATAGCGCTCTGAGTGGGCTTGATGTCGAAGCCTGCTGCAATCATCTTGTCGCGGAAGTAGTTGACGTTGTCGATGAGTTTGTCGTGGATGGCGTTGCTCTCTTTGAGCATCTTGAACATCTCGAGGCTTGCGCCCACGATTACTGGTGCCACTGAGTTAGAGAACAGATAGGGGCGTGAGCGCTGGCGCAGCATGGCGATGATCTCCTTGCGGCCAGTGGTGAAGCCACCCATAGCCCCACCAAACGCTTTGCCGAGCGTGCCGGTGAAGACGTCGATTTTGCCGTAGAGGTTGAACTGCTCGGCTACACCGTGACCTGTGGGTCCAACGACACCTGCGGAGTGCGACTCATCGACCATTACCATAGCGTCGTATTTCTCGGCGAGCTCAACGATTTTATCAACTGGCGCCACGTTGCCGTCCATAGAGAAGACACCGTCGGTGGCGATGATGCGGAAGCGTTGCTCTTGTGCTTGCTTGAGGCACTCTTCGAGTTCCTGCATGTTGGCATTAGCATAGCGGTAGCGTTTAGCTTTGCACAGGCGCACACCGTCGATGATAGAGGCGTGGTTGAGAGCGTCGCTGATGATGGCGTCGTCGGGTCCTAGCAGAGCCTCAAAGAGTCCACCGTTAGCGTCGAAGCATGACCCGTAGAGGATAGTGTCCTCGGTGTGGAAATAGTCGCTGATAGCAGCCTCTAGCTCCTTGTGGATGTCTTGTGTGCCGCAGATAAATCTCACGCTCGACATGCCAAAGCCTCGCTTAGCCATCATGTCTTGTGCTGCGTTGATGAGTCGAGGGTTGTCGCTCAGTCCTAGGTAGTTGTTGGCACAGAAGTTGAGCACATCGGTGCCGGGTTTCACTTTGATCGCAGCCTTTTGAGCTGTGGTGATTAATCTTTCTTCTTTGTAGAGACCAGCCTCTTTGATAGCAGCCAGTTCGTTGGTTAGATGTTCTTGAAATTTGCCGTACATAGTTAGTTTTGTAAGATTAAATAGTAGTTTATTTAGGTTAGTTTTACTCTTCGATACCCACAAAGTTCTAAAAAAAATGCGACATAGAACAATTTTTTTGCCGAAATTTTATTATTTTTGATTGTTAGTGAGTAATTTTGCAAATCATAACTTTAAAACAACTATTTTAAATCACGAAATGAAGAATATTTTAGTAATTGGGTCAACAGGGCAGATAGGCTCTGAACTCACCATGAAGCTTAGAAGCATTTATGGCAACGATGCCGTAGTAGCCGGATACATTCCTGGCGCAGAACCTAAAGGCGAGCTTGCTGAGACAGGCCCTAAAGAGGTGGTTGACATCACCAATGCGCAGCAGATTGCCGATGCCGTGAAGAAATATGGCATCGACACTATCTACAACCTTGCTGCGTTGCTCTCGGCGGTAGCCGAAAGCAAGCCCCTGCTAGCGTGGAAGATAGGCATTGGTGGCTTGATGAACACCCTCGAGGTGGCTCGCGAGTGCAACTGTGCTGTTTTCACCCCCAGCTCGATAGGCTCTTTTGGCCCCAACGCTCCCAAGGATGGCACTCCTCAGGACACCATTCAGCAGCCTCGCACCATGTATGGCGTCACAAAGGTTAGTGGCGAGTTGCTGAGCAACTACTATTTCACTCGTTTTGGCGTTGACACTCGCTCGGTGCGTTTCCCTGGTCTTATTTCTTATGTCACCCCTCCAGGCGGAGGCACTACCGACTATGCTGTTGACATCTACTACAGTGCTGTCAAGGGCGAGAAGTTCCAGTGCCCCATCAAGGCCGGCACGTTCATGGACATGATGTATATGCCCGACGCCTTGCGTGCTGCCATCGAGATTATGGAGGCCAACCCTGACCGTCTTGTTCACCGCAACTCGTTTAACATTGCGTCGATGAGCTTTGACCCCGAGATCATTTATAATTGTATCAAGAAGTACATTCCTGGCTTTGAGATGGAGTATCAGAACGATCCACTGCGCCAGGGCATTGCCGACTCCTGGCCTAACCGCCTCGACGACACCTGTGCTCGTGTGGAGTGGGACTGGAAGCCAGAGTATGACCTCGACACTATGACTCAGGACATGATAGAGAAGCTGCGCATCAAGTTTGGAAAATGACATAACGCACGCAGTAGATTACAAAAATAGCGTCGCCTGGTGGTTCACACTAGTGGCGACGCCTTTTTTGTAGCTTGCCGTGACGATTTTCAAAAAGTTTTGTTGCTTTAGCGTTTTATTATTAATTTTGCAGATTAATAATTCCACACATTTTATGAACGAAGATTTCGACATCCGTCAAGAGCGCTCTCAAGGCGACCGCGATTTTGAGAAAGCTCTGCGTCCGGTGAGGTTTGACGACTTTGCTGGTCAGGAGGGCATTATCAACAACCTCAGGGTGTTTGTCGCTGCTGCTCGTCAGCGTGGTGAGGCACTCGACCACACCTTGTTTTATGGTCCTCCCGGCCTTGGCAAGACCACGTTGTCGAGCATTATAGCCAACGAGATGGGTGTGGGCTTCAAGGTCACTAGCGGCCCTGTTCTCGACAAGCCTGGCGACTTGGCAGGCCTGCTCACGTCGCTCGAGGAGAACGATGTGCTGTTTATCGACGAGATACACCGGTTGAGCCCTGTGGTGGAGGAGTATCTCTACTCTGCCATGGAGGATTATCGCATTGATATAATGATTGATAAGGGTCCTGGTGCAAGGTCGGTTCAACTCACGCTGTCGCCATTCACACTAATTGGTGCCACCACACGCAGTGGCCTGCTCACGGCACCGTTGCGTGCGCGATTTGGCATCAACTGCCACCTGGAGTACTATAGTCACGAGGTGCTTGAGGGCATCATCAAGCGTTCGGCAAGGTTGCTGCATGTGGCCATCTATGACGACGCGGCGCGCGAGATAGCGTTGCGCAGTCGTGGCACGCCACGAGTTGCCAACTCGTTGCTGCGTCGTGTGCGCGACTTTGCCCAGGTGAAGGGCAGCGGCAAGATCGACAGTGCCATAGCGAAATATGCCCTAGAGTCATTAAACATCGACACCTACGGCCTTGATGAGGTGGATCACAAACTGTTGACAACGATTATCGACAAGTTTGGCGGTGGTCCGGTGGGTCTGTCAACCCTTGCTGCGGCATTGAACGAGGATGCGGGGTCTATAGAGGAGGTGTATGAGCCGTTCTTGATAAAAGAAGGCTTCATCAAGCGCACCCCTCGTGGTCGCGTGGCCACCGACCTGGCATTCCGTCACTTGAAGCTAGACCGTCCTGTGAGCGACAGCCAGCCCAAATTGTTCTAACAAAGGAAAGAAAAATTTATGGCAAATCTAAAGTCTTTAGCAAAAGACACCGTCATCTATGGCATGACGGGAATGGTGGGTCGTTTCTTGAACTACCTGCTAGTGCCGCTTTACACGGCAAAAATCAGTGCCTCGTCGGGTGGCTATGGCATTATCACCAATATCTATGCCTACACGGCGCTGATAATCATTATTCTCACCTTTGGCATGGAGACCACGTTCTTCAGGTTTGCTAACAAAGATGGTGAAAATCCCAAGGCAGTGTTATCTACATCGTTCATCTCGGTGACTGCGGTGTCGGCGATTTTTGTGCTGCTGGTGCTGCTGTCGTTGCCCTGGTTGGCTCCGGCGATGGGCTATGGTGCCCACCCGAGCTACATCTGGGTGATGGCCGTGGTGGTGGCCCTCGATGCTGTGCAGTCTATTCTTTATGCCTATCTGCGTTATCAGCACAAGCCTCTCAAGTTTGCCACCCTCAAGTTCTCGTTCATCATCCTCAACATAGGTCTTAACCTGGTGTATTTTTTGCTGTTGCCGTGGCTCTATGAGAAGTATCCAGCTGCCATAGGCACGATTTATGACCCTAGTGTGGGTGTGGGCTATGCCTTCTACCTCAACCTGGTGTGCACCGGCTTGGTGACACTGCTGTTCTGGAAGGAGATTAAGAGCATAGAGTTCAAGCTCGACCGTCCATTGCTCAAGCGCATGCTTGAATACACATGGCCGTTGCTGGTGCTGGGAGTTGTGGGCATTCTCAACCAGACTGCCGACAAGATCCTCTACCCCTTCATCGACGACAGTGCCAACGGTCGCGCTCAGCTAGGCATCTATGGCGCGGCATGCAAGATAGCGATGATAATGGCAATTATCACTAATGCCTTCCGCTGGGCCTACGAGCCGTTTGTCTTCGGCAAGAGCCGCGACAAGGACAACCGCGAGGCCTATGCCGCCGCGATGAAGTATTTTCTCATCTTCACGCTGCTGGCGTTCCTGATGGTGGTGGCATGGATTGATGTGCTCAAGTACCTGATAGGGCGCGACTACTGGGAGGGCCTGAAGGTGGTGCCCATAGTGATGGCTGCCGAGATAATGATGGGCGTGTATTTCAACCTGTCGTTCTGGTACAAACTGGTGGATAAGACCATCTGGGGCGCGTGGTTCTCGCTCATAGGCTGCGTGGTCTTGGTGGCTATCAACTTCTTGTTTGTGCCGCATTTTGGCTACATGGCATGTGCGTGGGGAGGCTTTACGGGCTATGGCGTGGCGATGGTGCTGTGCTACATAGTGGGCAGGAAATATTATCCCATCGATTATCCGTTGAAGGAGATAGGCCTCTACGTAGGGCTCACGGCAGTGCTCTATGCAGCAAGCGTGCTGGTTGACTGGGGTGGCAGCTTCGAGAATGTGACCTACCGCACCCTGCTGCTCCTGGTCTTTGTTGCAGTGCTTGTGAAGAAGGAGCATGTAATGGAGAAGGTAATAGAATTCAAGCGTCGCCGCCAGTAAAGATTGGGTGCTGGCTGGTGTGTGTGTTGTTGCGATGCCATCGCAACAAACGTGACAAGAAAAGAAGAGACTCGAGGTTTGTGCCTCGAGCCTCTTTTCTATTTACATCTTGGAGTTAGTGTTATTTAGATCCGAGGATGATGTTGTAAACAACGGTAACATCGGCGGTGGTGATTTCGCCGTCGCCGCTCTGGTCGCCGTTGACGATGGCACTGTCGTCGCCAGTGAGGATGTAGCTGTAGAGTGCTGTCACGTCAACAGTAGTCACCTCTCCGTCGCCGTTGACGTCGCCAGGAATGGTCTGCTGCTGTTGTTGCTCACCAGGCAGCATGATGCTCTCGTGGCTGTCGAGTGCGGCAATCTCCTTGAAGAAGGCGCGGAATGGTGCCACATAGGTGTTGCCCCATTGTGCGGCTGCTCCAGCTTCGTTCACGCTATAGATATCCTCGAGAGTCTCGCCGGCAAATGTTCCGGCCATCAAGTAGTTCTCACCGCTGGTGTAGGCGATGGGCTCAGCCTTGAGCTGTACGCCAGTAGCGCTCCAGGTGATGGGAGTGCCAGTGAGATTGGCAGCCTTGTTGATGGCGATGATATAGGGCACGTTGGCCTCGATGTTCTCAACCTGAGCAAATGTTGCCACGCCGTCGGCCTCTTGAGCGAAGCGCTCAATCCACATGTCGCTGCTGCTTGCCGAGCAAGCATCAGGGGTGAATGGCAGCACGATGGTGCTCCAGTTCTCGTCCACGCCGTCCTGGCGAGCTTTGTCGAAGGTGCGCTCATAGCTGATGCTCTGTGCGGTGAAGCTCTGTGGTGTGAAGTAGGGGTATCCGTCCTTGAGCACGATGCTCTGTGCAGCATTGCCTGCCACGATGTTGCTGCCATTGAGGCTTGCTGGTGCCGCTGCCCCTTCGTCGATGAAATACAGCGTGTTGGGGTTAGTGTTAGGAAGGATGTTGTTGAGGGTGAGACCCAGGAGGCTAACGGCAGCCACGCTAGGCTCAACCTGGAATCCCTCTTCGGGCTTGTAGCTGTTGCGTGTGCCTTGTGCGTTCCAGGTGATGATGCCAGGGAGGATGTCGTAGTAAACCGACTCGCCAGGCTTAACAATGTTATCGACGTGCGAAGCGTCCTCGCTGTCGGGCACGTTGTTGCGGGCATAGATGTTCATAGCATAGGTAGAGCCGTAGGCAAGATTGTCGAAGTCGAAGTAAAGAGTCTTCGACTCGCCAGCGGCGAGCGAGAGCTGGCTCTGCTTGTAGGTCACCATTGAGCCCTTGCCGTCCTCGACGATGAACAGTGGAGCGAGCACATACTTGCTGTAGGCGCCGTTGCTATGGTTGGTGATAGTGGCGCTGAAGCGAGCGTGACTGTCGTAAATCACGTCGTGGCTATTGGGGTCGTCGGCAGGCACCGAGTTCTCGGCCTTGATTACTACCGAGAGGTCAATTTCCTCGGCTTCCTCGCTTTGAGCGATGGTTACTGAGCCTGTGCCAATGGTGATGTATTCGCCATACTGATTAATGCGCATGAGCCTAACTGCTTTGGTCCCTGCCGAAGCTGGGGTGACGTTGAAGGTCACTAACGACTCTTGGCCAGGAAGCACCTCGGCTTGCACTACAGTGGTGTATTGTGAGTACTCATCGATTTGCTGTCCTCCAAAGTCGAGATAGAGGTCGCCAAAGAAGCGGTCAACACTGTTGTTCTTGACAGTGACATTCACTTGCTCCTTCACGCCCACGCGCTCACCGCCGGTGAACTCCCAGTTGGTGGCCTGCAGGTCGATGGTGGGATGTGCGCTGGCCTGGCAATAGGTGTTGCTCATGTTCACCTCGATGTAGTGGCGGTCAGTTTCCTTCATGAGTTTCCACTCGCTAGAGCCTTCCACTTGGTAAACGCCCACGAGGTGGTAAGTGCCAGTGAGGCCGGCTCCGAAGGGGATGACTTGGTCAGAGTTAGCAGCCACGCCGCTACCGAAGCTGTGAGTTTGTCCCAGTGCCGAGGTAGTGACTTGCATGTAGATATTGTCGGCCGAGTTGGCGAGCACTTCGAAGGTGCCGTCGGCGGGATTCAGGAGAGCCAGAGCGGTCTTGAACTTCTTGCCCGAGCCCGAGTGGTCGCTGTAGCTCACCTTCACAATCTTAGACTTGTAAATCTTGAAAGGATTAGCCTTTGAGTCACGGTCCCATCCGCTAGGTCCGCTAGTGGCGGTAGCGGTGAGTGCCGGTTCCTCTTCGTCCTCGTGAGGAGGAGTGCCACCGGGGATGATGTTATACACGATGTTCTGCTTCATGTTGTAGCCCTCGGCACTCGACGAGCCGCCAATGCCGCTGGCGTAGGGGTTGAGCACGGCGAGCTGGAAGAAGCCGTTGCCCATGCCTCCCCATCCCCAGTTGATGTGGAAGTAGTTGCCATATTCATAGCCGTCGCAGATGAACGAGTGGCCGCCGCCACTGCCTGCTGTGCCGTTGTAAATCATGGGTCGGCCGGCAGCGAGCTCTTGATAAACCATCTCGTCCCATACCTCTTGAGTGTAGTCGTTGCGATAGGCGAGTTTAGAGCCGTATCCAAAGATGCCGAAAGCCTTGGGGATGTCGTCGGTGTAGGCACCAGTTGCCGAGACGCCATATTGCGACTTCAACGCGCATCCCACATAGAACATGAGGTGAGCCACAGCCGAGGTATATACTTCGTCTTCGGCACCAGTGTAGGTGTCGCGCATGTGAGCCCAGTCAAATGTGGTGATGGGCAGCTCATCCATCTGCACGGTGGCGTAGTTGTAGTTGCCATCGCTATAGGTGAAAGAGTAAGCCGGAATCACTTGTGTGGTCTGCTCAGGGAATTTGTAGAAATTCATCAGCTGCGACATTGAAGTGGCCACACAGCCGGTGTAGGCCAGCTCATAGCCGTCCTCCTCGTTGTCGCTGTTCATGAATTGTGGGCACTCGTTCCAGTAGGGGGTAGCCTGGTCCCACTTGGTGGTGATCATTGGAGCGATAGAGTTGCGAGTGTCAACCACATTTTGTGCTTTAGGCGCAGCAATGGCACCCTTGATGCCAGCCACTTTGTCGAGCAGTGCTATTTGCTGTGCATACTCGTTGAGCCATGCCTTCATGTTGGCAGGGGCTTTTTTCTCATCGTAGTAGCCCTGGTCGCTATATCCCAGGATGGGGTTGATGCGGTCGTCTCCAGCGACGATTACGAATCCCTGGTTGTTGCCAATGTTAAACACGTAGTAGGCTGCATTGCTGGTTGTTGCCGCCTGTACTGTGGGGTTGCCTTTAGCAGCAAATTTCAGGCCATTGTTAGCTTTCTGCTTGCTGCGCAAGAAGTTGGATGCTTCCTGCTGTGCCTGTTGTTGGGTGATTGGAGCAGCTTGCGCAAGCAATCCAATACTCATGCAGAGCATAAGCAGAAAAAAGAATCGGTTTTTTGCCATTTTAATTGGTTTAAGATGTTAATGAATAGTTGTTTATAATAAGTTTGGTTATGTGCTTTTTTCAAAAAAGCAAGCAAAGATACATTAAATAATTTAATTGAGAAAAAATATTATGTGTTCCATGCAAAAAAATGGTTATAGCAAGGGTCAGAGCAATTGCTCTCTTGTGGTTTTTCAATTGTGAATAGTTTACAATGCCAAAATATTTGGCAAAATAAAGAGTGTTTTGATAATCAGCGCATTAAGAAGTTATCAACAGGCTTGTTGATAAGTTTTTTGTAAATAAATGAAAATTCTTTTGTTTGGATTTGTAAATTCCAGTTTTTGTTTGTAATTTTACACCCTCAAAACGAAATCGACGAAATTGCGCCAAAAAACGAGTGAAATGACCCCTACCGATTATCATATTCCCGCTCTCTTGGAGGAGACTATTAACGGGCTGAATATCACCGCCAGTGGTACTTATGTGGATGTTACCTTCGGTGGTGGTGGTCACAGCCGTGCCATCATGGCGAGGTTGGGTGACGAAGGTCGTCTTTTCTCGCTCGACCAGGATATGGATGCATGGGCTAACAGGCTGGATGACAATCGATTTACTTTTGTACACAGCAATTTCTCTTTTTTAAAGAATTTTTTGCGCTATTATGGTGTGAATGAGGTAGATGGCATTGTCGCCGACCTGGGCGTGTCGTTCCACCACTTTGACGATGGAGAGCGTGGTTTCTCGTTCAGGCACGACAGCCGCCTCGACATGCGCATGAACCGCGACAGCAAGGTTGATGCAGCGGCAATAGTCAACACCTATAGCGAGGAGCAGCTAGCGACGGTGCTCTACCTATACGGAGAGCTCAAGCAGTCGCGCCGCCTGGCCAGTGCCATTGTCAAGGCTCGCGCCGCAAGCGAGATAACGACTACTGGTCGCCTGGTGGAGGTGGTGTCGCCACTGATAGGGCGCCGCCAGGAGAAGAAAGAGCTGGCGCAGGTGTTCCAGGCGTTGCGCATCGAGGTGAACCATGAGATCGACGCCCTCAAGCGGTTGCTCACTCAGTCGCTGGCAGTGCTCAAGCCTGGCGGCCGCCTCGTGGTTATCACATACCACTCGCTTGAGGATCGCTTGGTGAAGAACTTCATGCGCAGCGGCAATGTTGAGGGCAAGGTCGATAAAGACTTCTATGGCAGGGTCACCACCCCGTGGCGGCTTGTCAACAACAAGGTGATCACCGCCAGTGAGGCCGAGGTGGAGCGCAACCCTCGCTCGCGCAGTGCTAAGTTGCGCATAGCAGAGAAAATTAATAGTTAATAGTTCACAGTTAATAGTTAAGAGTTTGTAGTTTATAACTTTTTAGTTTTTAAGTATTTAGTTGTTATAATTTAAGATTGTAAACGATAGTAAATCTCATCACCGACTATGGCAAAGAGGAGTAATAGAAAACACGAAGTAGAGAGGGAGGAGGAAACTTTCACCCTCAATCCTATTGTGCTGATACAGCGCTTGTTGCAGGGTCGCTCTTTTCTCTCGTTGGGATTTTTCAAGCGCTACTGGATATATGTGGTAGCCGGCACGGTGATGATGCTGATGTATATTTCTAACAAGTATGTCTATCAGAGCGACAAAGCTAAGCTCGGCACGATGAAAGTGATGCTCAACAATGCCAGCACCGACTTTGTGGATGCCAGCTCACGCTACAATTCTTGCATCTTGGAGAGCCAGATGAAGGCCCGCGTTGACTCGATGGGAATAGATTTAAATTTATCGAAGGAACCACCATTTAAACTCACAGAACGATGAAAACCTCTAACAAACAACACATCCTTTTTCGCTATCTGGTAGTGATAGCAGTTATATTGCTGTTCTCGGCTGCGATAATCTACAACATGTTAAAAATCTCGATAGTTGAAGCCAAGACCTGGAACGACAAGGCCGATGGTCTGCTCAAGAAGGAGACTGTCTTGCCTCCAGAGCGCGGCCGATTACTCTCGGACAATGGCAGTGTGCTCGCCGCCAACCTTAACTATTATACCGCTCGCATCGACTGGTCGTGCGAGGGTTTTGCTAACAACGACTTCAAGGACAGTGTGGATGTGTTGTGCGACAGCCTTCAGGTATTCTGCGAGAACAAGAAGAGTGCTGAGGACTGGAAGAAAGAACTAATGGCTCAGTTTAAAGCCCACAAAAATAAAGTCTATCCATTGTTTACCGGATTAACACATGCACAGTTTGTGCGCCTTAAATCATTTCCTTTCCTTAACTTGCCAAAGAATAAGAACGGCTTCTATTCCGACCCAGTAGTAAAGCGAGTAAAACCTTATGGTCAGATGGCATCACGAAGCATTGGCATTGTGGGTGAGGTAGAAAACATGGAAGGACAGCATGGCCGGTCGGGGCTTGAGATGGCCCTCGACTCACTGCTCTACGGTGTGCCAGGCGTGAAACGCCGCATCCAGCTCACCAACCGCATTGTTGACTGGGAGAGCACACCGGCAGTGCCCGGCTATGACATCACCACCACTATCAACGTGCAGCTTCAAGACATAGTGGAGAATGAGCTGTATAAGGTGTGCAAAGAAACCGATGCTGTGTGGGGCACCTGTGTGCTGATGGAGGTTGCCACTGGCGAGATCAAGGCCATCTCCAACCTGGAGTGGAACGACAAAATACAAGACTACTACGAGGGCCGCAACAATGCCGTGCTGGGCTATGAGCCAGGCTCGGTTATGAAGCCCATCTCGATGATGGTAGCCCTCGAAGACGGCATCGTCACCGACATCAACGCCCCATGGGCCACTGGCACGGTGTTCAATTATGGTGGTAGCGAGATTAGGGACTCACATGGCGGCAGCTCATTGTCGGCGCGCCAGATTATAGAGATGTCGAGTAATGTGGGCATGTCGAAGATTATCCTCAAGAAATATGAGAAAAATCCCGATGGCTTCCGCCAGCGGCTGGAGCAGATGGGCTTCTTTGAGCCCTTCTACTCAGGCATTGGTGGCGAGCAGGAGCCCAAGATCGCAAAACTCGGTCATGCCAACTGGGACCGCGTGGCCCTCACTCGCATGGCCTATGGCTATGCCACCCTCATCCCGCCATTGCACACCCTTGCCATGTATAATGCCATTGCCAACGACGGCAAGTATGTGCGCCCTCACCTGGTGAAGAAGCTCACGCGTCCAGGCAGCGACCACGACTCTATCGTGCCCATCACCTATGTGCGCAAGCAGGTGTGCAGTCCCGAGAATGCCGAGAAACTGCGCATCATGCTTCACGATGTGGTGTGGGGCAACAATGGCACGGCGCGGCGCTGGGTGCAGGACGAGAATGTGGAGATTGCTGGCAAGACGGGCACCGCCTACACCGTCAGGAGCGATGGCACCTACAGCGACGAGAAGCGCTTGGCCTTTTGTGGCTTTTTCCCTTATAACGCCCCGAAATACAGCTGCATTGTGCTGATGCTTCGTGCCAACCGTGGTGCTGCTGCCAGCAGTGGCGTTGTGCTTCGCAACATTGCCGCCAAGATGTATGCTTGCGGCTTGCTTGGTAACAACCACAATTACGACACTGCTTCGGCTTCTAAACACACCACTTCGAGCAAGACTCAGTATCAAAAGGAACCCACGCTGTTCTATCAGAGCAACAGCACCTTGCTTGGTGAGCTGCGCAGCTTCCTCGGAGCCGTCAACGCAAAGTTTTCTAGTGCTCCGTCGCGCCCAGTATCGGGTGTGCCCAATGTGTGCGGGATGACCATTCGCGAGGCCTTGGCGTGCCTCGAGAAGCAGGGGCTTAACGTGCGCTTCTCGGGCGCTGGCCGTGTGGTGAGCCAGAGCCTGCCAGCGGGCACAGGATTTAACAGGGGTGCAGTGATAAATTTGACCTTAGAAATGTAATTAAAAAATAAAAAAGAGTAAGAAGAAGATATGAAGGCTAAGACAATAGAGAAACTGATAAGTGATATAGAGGTGTTGCAGGTTACTGGCGACACCAGCAAGATGGTGACCGACGTGGTGTGCGACTCCAGGCTCGTGACCAGCGGTGCCCTCTTTGTGGCAGTGCGTGGCGTGGCAGTCGATGCCCATCAGTTCCTGCCACAAGTGGCACGCGATGGTGCCACAGCAGTGGTGTGCGAGACTCTGCCCGAGGTGCTCTCGCCGCAGGTAACATATATCCAGGTGCCTGACAGCACCGTGGCGCTGGCTCACCTTGCCAGCGCATGGTATGACCACCCGTCGTCGAGGCTGCGCCTGGTGGGCGTCACTGGCACCAATGGCAAGACCACCATCGCCACCTTGCTCTATGAGCTGGCGCGCCTGCTGGGCTATAAGGCTGGCTTGCTATCGACAGTGCAGAACATCATCGACGAGCGTGTGGAGCCTGCCAAGCAGACTACCCCCGACCACCTCACGCTCAACCGCTTGCTTCACGACATGGTGGAGGCTGGTTGCGACTATGCCTTCATGGAGGTGAGCTCACATGCCTGCTCGCAGCACCGCATCGACGGCCTGCGCTTTGCCGGTGGCATCTTCACCAACCTCACTCGCGACCACCTCGACTATCATGGCACCGTCGATAACTACATCGCTGCCAAGAAGATGTTCTTTGACGCACTGGACAGCGACGCCTTTGCCGTGGTCAATGCCGACGACAAAGTGGGCGCGGTGATGGTGCAGAATACCAAGGCCAAGAAATATACCTACTCGCTGCGGTCGCTTGCCGACTTCAAGTGCCGGGTAGTGGAAGACCGCCTCGACGGCACCTCGCTCATTATCAACGACACCGAGCTCGAGACCATGTTCACTGGGCGCTTCAATGCCTATAACCTCACCGCCGTCTTTGCCGCAGGGCTGCTGCTGGGATGGCGCCGCGACGAGGTGCTCGTGGCCATGAGCCGTCTCGTGCCAGTGGCTGGCCGTTTCCAGACGCTGCGCTCGCCACGTGGCTACACTGCCATCGTTGATTATGCCCACACCCCCGACGCTCTGGTCAATGTGCTCGACGCGGTGAACGAGGTGCTCAAGGGCAAGGGTCAGCTCATCACGGTGTGTGGCTGTGGCGGCAATCGCGACAAGGGCAAGCGTCCCATCATGGCTCGCGAGGCAGTGCTGCGCAGCGACCGTGTGATACTCACCAGCGACAACCCTCGCAACGAGGACCCCGACGAGATACTGCGCGAGATGCAGGCTGGCGTGCCAGCCGAGAAGCTCCCCACCACGCTCACTATCACCGACCGGCGCCAAGCCATCAAGGTGGCATGCCAGCTCGCCCAGAGTGGTGATGTGGTGATGGTTGCCGGCAAGGGTCACGAAGACTATCAGGAAATCAAGGGTGTGAAGCACCACTTCGACGACCGCGAGGAGATAATTAAGATATTTGAGACCGAGAAATAAAATCTAGAAATTCTAGAACTTATAGAACAAAACCTAAAAAACTAGAGGCTATGCTTTACTACTTATTTAGATTTTTAGAGCAATACAATATTCCTGGGGCGCACATGTGGCAGTATATCTCGTTTCGTGCGCTGCTCACGCTCATCCTCTCGCTAGTGCTCTCGGCATGGCTAGGCGAGAAGTTCATTCACTACATGCGCAAGCGCAAGATTGGTGAGACCCAGCGCGATGCCTCGATCGACCCCTTTGGCGAGAAGAAGGTGGGCACTCCATCGATGGGTGGACTGGTGATTATCACCGCCATCTTGCTGCCAGTGCTGCTGCTGGGCCGCATGCGCAACATCTACATCATCTTGATGATTATCACCACGGTGTGGCTGGGCTTCCTGGGATTTTGCGACGATTACATCAAAATCTACCGCAAGCACAAAGAGGGCTTGAAGGGTAAATACAAGATTGTGGGTCAGGTGAGTATAGGCCTCATTGTGGGTCTGGTGCTGTGGCTTAGCCCCGATGTGGTGATGCACGAGAACATAGAGCGCGTGACAGTATCCACCCAGAAGGAGGCTGTGGTGGCACCAAGCACTCAGCCTGAGGCGCAGGTGGCCGCAGGAGCACACGATGCTGGCAGTAACGAGCAGAAAACTGTTGTGGTACACAAAGACAAAGCCGAGAAGTCGCTCAAGACCACTATCCCCTTTGTGAAGAACCATAATCTGGACTATGGCTACTTCACCAAGTGGATGGGCAAGTGGGGAGGCGCCGCCGGATGGGCCTTGTTTGTGCTGATGGTGATACTGGTGGTGACTGCCGTGAGCAACGGTGCCAACCTCAACGACGGCATGGACGGCATGTGTGCCGGCAACTCGGCAATTATGGGTGTGGCACTGGGCATACTCGCCTATGTGAGTTCCAACTTTGAGTATGCCTCCTACCTCAACATCATGTATATCCCCGACAGCCAGGAGCTGGTGGTGTTTATGTGCGCCTTTGTGGGGGCCTTGATAGGTTTCCTGTGGTATAACGCCTATCCCGCCCAGATGTTTATGGGCGACACCGGTTCGCTCACCATTGGTGGCATCATTGGCGTGTGTGCTGTCATTATCCACAAGGAGCTGCTGGTGCCCATCTTGTGTGGCGTGTTCCTGATGGAGAGCCTCACTGTGATTATCCAGACACAGGTCTTCAAGTACTACAAGCACAAGGGCAAGAAGGTGAGAGTGTTTCGCTCCACCCCGATTCATGACAACTTTCGCAAGCTCGACAAGGACCTCGACCCGGAGTGCAAGTATGTGTTCCGCAACTGGCCCCGCAACCGGTTTCATGAGTCGAAAATCACGCTGCGCTTCTGGATTTTCACCATCATCCTGGCAGCATTGACTATAATCACGCTTAAAGTGAGATAAAAAACGAGATATTAAATATTGAGTCATCATAGTAAAAACGAGTATTTTAAAAAAACCAACAAAAGGAAATGAAAAGTTTAGTAGTTATAGGAGGCGGAGAGAGCGGCGTTGGAGCTGCTGTGCTAGGCAAAGTTAAGGGTATGGAGGTGTGGCTCACCGACATGGGAACCATAGCTCCACGCTACAAGGAAATTCTTGACAAGTGGGATATCGCTTGGGAAGAAGGGCACCACACCGAGCAAAAGGTGCTGGCAGCCGACGAGATAGTGAAAAGTCCGGGTGTGCCCCTTACCGCGCCGCTCATCGTCAAAGCGATGGCTAAGAACATTCCTGTGATCTCTGAGATAGAGTTTGCAGGCCGCTACACCGATGCTAAGATGGTGTGCATCACCGGCAGTAACGGCAAGACCACCACTACCTTGCTCACCTATCACATCCTTAAGGAAGCAGGGCTTGATGTGGGTCTTGCCGGTAATGTCGGCAAGAGCTTGGCGATGCAGGTGGCCACCGAGCAGCACGAGGTGTATGTGATAGAGTTGAGCAGTTTCCAGCTCGACAACATGTATGACTTCCGTGCTAACATTGCCGTGATGCTCAATATCACCCCCGACCACCTCGACCGCTATGACTACAAGATGGAGAACTATGCCGCTGCCAAGTTCCGCATCATGCAGAACCAGACCAGCGAGGACGCCTTCATCTACTGGGAGGACGACCCCATCATCTCGGCTCAGCTCAAGAACATCAAGAGCGAGGCTCGCTTCTTCCCCTTCAGTGCCCGCGACGACAAGTCGTGTACTGCCTTCTTGAGCGATGGCACGCTGTGCTTCAATGTGGAGGGCGATGAGTGGCACATGCCCAGCAGCGAGCTGGCATTGAAAGGCCTTCACAACATCTACAACTCTATGGCGGCCGGTATCAGTGCCACATTGCTCGATATCAAGAAAGAGAACATACGCCGTGCGCTTGCCAATTTTGAGGCTGTGGAGCACCGCCTCGAGTATGTGCGCACGCTGCACGGTGTGAGATATATCAACGACTCTAAGGCCACTAATGTCAACTCCACATGGTATGCTCTAGAAAGCATGACCGACCCCGTGGTGCTCATCCTCGGTGGCAAGGACAAGGGCAACGACTACAGCGAGATAGAAGACTTTGTGAAGGAAAAGGTGGTAGCCCTAGTGTGCCTGGGTGTGGACAACAGCAAGCTGCATGCTTTCTTCGATGGCAAGGTGCCCGTGATAGAAGATGCCCGCAGCATGAAGGAATGTGTAGAGAAATGCCGCGCTCTGGCCCAGGAGGGCAGCACGGTGCTGCTGTCGCCCTGCTGCGCCAGCTTCGACCTGTTCAAGAGCTACGAAGACCGCGGCGAGCAGTTCAAGGAGTGTGTAAACGGTTTAGAATAATGATGGCGCAATGAGCGAGAAGGAGAAAATATCAAGATATAAGGAGATGACCATCCGCTATGGCGACCCGTGGATATGGGGTATTTACCTCACGCTGGTGGTGCTGTCGATAGTGGAGTCCTACTCGGCATCGAGCCGCGACGTGGCTATGATGGGCGTGTATGAGCCCATTATCAAGCAGGTGTCCTATCTGTTTATAGGAGCACTCTTTGTCGTGGGCTTGAGTCGTGTCAACTACAACAACAAGATGCTGCTGCTGGTGCTCATCCCCTTGCTATGGATCTTTACCATGGTGGCGCTGGTCTATGTGCTGCTGGCCGGTGAGGTGGTCAATGGCGCGCAGCGAGCCTTCACGATACCGATTATCAACCTGTCGGTGCAGCCGTCGGAGCTGGCGAAGCTCTCGGCGGTAACAGCTCTGGCCTATATCATGGCTAAGAACCAGGAAGACCGCGATGTGTCAACCAAGGGTGTGGCCATCTCGGCAGCCCTGGTGGCTTTCTTTGGCGGACTGATGATTAACAGTGGCTTGACTAACACGCTGCTGCTCATGTGCATCAGTGCCACAATGTTTGTCGTGGGTGGTGCTCGCATCAAGAAGTTGCTTGCGGTGCTGGCAATCTATGCCGTGGTGGGTGGCCTGTTCTGGGTGTGGAAAGACCTCAGCGAGAAGCGCGAGGAAAACATGCGCCAGGTGACTGCTGTTCAAGACGACAAAGCCAAGTCGGTAGATAAGAGCAAGGTTGTAGAACGCCACGGCATGCGCAAAGACCGCATCTACAACTGGCTTCACCGCGATGAGCTCATTAAGGACTCGGTCAATAGCGAGAACTCCCAGGAGATGTTCTCGATTATGGCTCAGGCCCACGGCGGGCTGTGGGGCGTGGGCATAGGTAACTCGCGCGAGTGCAGCCGCTTGCCGCTGGCCTTCAGCGACTATATCTTCTCGATTATCTTGGAGGAGATAGGCCTTGTGGGCGGCATCTTTGTGATGATACTATACTTGTGGTTGCTCTCGCGAGCGGCGATGATAGCGCGGCGCTGCCATCGCGTGCTGCCGGCACTGCTCATCATTGGCATGGCGTCGATGATCACCTTTGAGGCACTGTTTCACATGGCCATTAACACGGGTGTGTTCCCAGTGTCGGGCCAGCCGCTGCCGTTCATCTCTAAGGGTGGCACGTCGATACTCGTCAATAGCATCGCCATTGGCGTGATGCTCAGTGTGAGCCGCACCATCGCCAACACTGACAACGGAAAGAACAAGGATGACGGCATAGCGCTGCCTAGCGGCCTTGATGCCCGTAATCCATCAGAAATACCAGTAAAAAATGAGTGGAAATAACAACAAACTAAGTGTGCTGATAAGTGGCGGAGGCACCGGGGGGCACATCTTCCCCGCCTTGTCGATAGCCAACGAAATAAAGCGTCGCGTGCCTCAGGCCAACATCCTGTTTGTGGGCGCCGAGGGACGCATGGAAATGGAGCGTGTGCCGGCGGCAGGCTATGAAATTAAGGGCTTGCCAGTGGTGGGCTTCGACCGCAAGCACCTGTGGCGCAACTTCAAGGTGCTCTACCAGCTCAAGAAGAGCATGACGATGGCACGCGCCATCCTCGATGAGTTCCAGCCTAATGTGGCAGTGGGTGTGGGAGGCTATGCCAGCGGACCCATGCTGCGCGAGTGCCAGCGTCACGACATCCCCACCTTGCTGCAAGAGCAGAACTCCTATGCCGGCGTTGCTAATAAGCTCCTGGCCAAGAAAGCTAAGTACATCTGCGTGGCCTACGACGGCATGGAGCGCTACTTTCCTGCCGAGAAGATAGTGCTCACGGGAAATCCTGTGAGGCGCTCGTTGCTTGAGTGTGAGGCCACTGTGGAGGAAGCCCGCAAGGCTTTTGACCTCGACCCTGATAAGCGCACTATCCTGATAGTGGGCGGAAGCCTGGGTGCGCGCACCATTAACGACAGCATCATCGCTGGGCTGCGCACCATAGGCAAGCACGAGAGTGAGGTGCAGGTGATATGGCAGTCGGGACGCATCTATGATGAGCGTTGCCGCGAGGCTCTTATCTCGTCGCAAGTTGCCAACATCAAGCAGATGCCGTTCATCAGCAATATGGACCTGGCCTACCGTGCCGCCGACCTGGTGGTTTCGCGCGCTGGCGCCAGCTCCATCAGCGAGCTGCAGCTGCTTGGCAAGGCGTCGTTGCTCATCCCGTCGCCTAATGTTGCCGAGGACCATCAGACGAAGAACGCAATGGCGCTCGTGAGCCGCAATGCCGCCCTGATGATTCCCGACAAAGATGCTGGCTTCAAGCTGGTTGACGTGATGCTGAGCACCATAGGGGAGGAGCGTGTGCTGCACATGCTTAGCGAGAACGTGTCGAAGATGGCGCTGCGCGACTCGGCCGAGAAGATAGTAGATAAAGTGCTGCAAATCGCAAAATAAGAATGAAAATAAGTGTTAAGTGTTAAATGTTAAGTGTTAAGTAGTGACAAGGCGTGCCTTGTAGGCGAAGTGCGACGGCTTCTATTGTCTTGTCAGCTTGTTAGCTCGTCGGCGCTTGTTAGCTATTAAATATAAACTCTCAACTGTGAATTACAAATGAACGATTACAAGTCATTATATTTTGTTGGTGCTGGAGGCATTGGTATGGCAGCGCTCGAGCGCTATTTCCTGGCTCTTGGCAAGAAGGTGGCTGGCTATGACCGCACACCCAGTGAATTGACTCACGCCCTCGTTGAGGAAGGGGTGGAAATCGCCTTTGACGAGAGTCCCGAACTCATTCCCGACTACTGCCGTGACCCCGAGACCACGCTCGTGGTATATACCCCTGCCGTCCCCGACAGCCATGCCGGACTGCGCTATTTCCGTGACAACGGCTTTGAGGTGGTTAAGCGCGCTAAGGTGCTGGGGCTGGTCACCGAGAGCAGCAAGGGAATGTGCTTTGCTGGCACTCATGGCAAGACCACCACTTCGAGCATGGCGGCTCACATCCTCACGGTGGCTGGTGTGGGTTGCAACGCCTTCCTGGGCGGTGTGCTGCGCAACTACAACAGCAACTTCTTGCTTGCCCCCGAGAGCCCGTATTCGGTTATCGAGGCCGATGAGTTTGACCGCTCTTTTCACCACTTGCGACCTTATATCGCCGTTGTTACCAGCACCGACCCCGACCACCTCGACATCTATGGCAACTACGAGAATTATCTCGAGGGGTTTGCGCATTTCACAGAGCTGGTGCGCAACGATGGCGCTTTGATAGTACACACAGGCCTTGCGCTGAAACCACGTGTGGCCGAGGGTGTTAAGGTCTATACCTATTCTAAAGAGGAGGGCGACTTTCATGCAGCCCATGTGCGCAAGGGCAATGGCGAGATAGTCTTCGACCTGGTCACCCCCTGGGAGACCATAGCTGGCATCAAGCTTGGTGTGCCAGTAGATATCAACATCGAGAATGCCATAGCCGCAATGGCGGCGTGCCGCCTCGAGGGCATCGACCCCGAGGCGATGCGTGAGGCGATGGCCACGTTTCAGGGTGCCAAGCGTCGCTTTGAGTTTTGGCTCAAGGAGCCTGGCGAGCATGGCAAGGTGGTGATTGACGACTATGCGCATCATCCTAGCGAATTGCTGGCTAGCATCAATAGCGTGCGCGACCTCTATGCTGGTCGCCGTCTCACGGTGATGTTCCAGCCGCACCTCTACACCCGCACCCGTGATTTCGCCCCAGAGTTTGCTGCAGCACTCTCTCATGCCGACGAGGTGATACTCTTGCCCATCTATCCCGCCCGCGAGCTTCCAATAGAGGGAATAACGAGCGAAATTATATTAAAAGATGTGAAATGTGCGAAAAAATCTATTTATTCCAAGGAAAATTTGATTAACTCGATACATTTGCTTAACTTTGATATTTTATTAGTGCTTGGGGCAGGCGACATCATTGATTTGTTGCCCCAGATTTGCGAAGAAGTTAAAAAGCAGTCACGGTGAAATATGCACGCTACATATTGCTTTTAGTGCTCTTGTCATTGCTCATAGGTGGCGCCATCTGGGCAAGGAACAAGAGCCGTGATGAGGTGTGCACCGAGATCAAGGTAGAGATTGAGAACAACGAAGGTGTGAACTTTGTCACGCCCTCCTATGTCATCGAGGAGCTAGAGCGCAAGCACATTATCGTTAAGGACATGCCCGTGTGGCAAATCAATGTGGAAGATATAGAAAATGTGCTCTCGCAGTCGCAATATATCGAGGCTGTGGAGTGCATGTTTGTAAATGGTGGAGTGCTCAAGATAAAAGTGTCGCAGATAGTGCCCGTGATGCGCGTCTTCGACGGCGACCAGTCCTACTATGTGAACCGGCAAGGCAAGCGCATGACGGCTGTTGCTGCGTGTAACATTGATGTGCCCATCGTGAAGGGGCATTTCAGTAACCGCTTCACGCCACAGCGACTGCTGCCACTGGTGCAATATGTGGAGAATGACTCGGCACTGAAGGCACTGGTGACGATGTATTGCATTAGCGACACTAACAACATCATAATTGTGCCCTCAATAAAGGGTCATGTGATAAACATAGGCAACTGCCGCGATTTTGAGTCGAAATTCAAGAAACTCAAGTTGTTCTATAACAAGGTGATGCCAGTGAAGGGATGGATGTATTATGACACCATCTCGGTAAAATGGGACCACCAGGTGGTGGCTACGCGTCGCGACAAGATAGTGGAGGTTGAGAAGGTTTATGACCCCAATGAGGATGAGATTCCCGATGACCCAGGCACCATGCGGGTGAGCAGCGACAGCAAGGCCCCGGTCAACAAGATGACGACCGAGAAGACGGCTTCTAAACCTCTCACGGCCTCACCTGGCGCCACTGGTGGCGAGAACAAGGAGGATGTGAAGAAGCCTCCCGAGCAACCGTCGGCCAAGGAAAAGCCCAAGGAGAACCCAAAGGAGAAGCCCAAGGAGAAGCCTAAGGATACTCCCAAGTCTAAGAAATGAGCCCCCTTCTCTCTCCTCCCTTGACAAGGCGCCCTGTCGCCGCAGTAAATAATTGAAACTAAAACACACTTAACACTCACTTATATTTAATATGAGCAAGTCACAATACATAGCAGCTTTAGAGATTGGCAGTTCGAAGATTGTGGGTGCCATAGCCGAGAAGACTAACGCCGGATATGTGCAAATCAATCATCTCGAAGTGGAGAAACTCACCAATAGCGTTAGGCATGGATGCGTGCAAAACGTGGAAAACACCAAGGGGTGCATCAACAGCATCATCCGTAAACTAGAAAACCGCATCGATGGCAATATCGATGAGGTGTTTGTGGGACTGAGCGGGCGGTCGCTGCACAGCGAGCCCACCGAGGTGAACCACACCCTCGATGCCACAGTTCCCATTACCGACGAGGTGCTCGACCGCATCGTCAACGAGGCCGGCCGTGACCCCATCAAGAACTATGAGACTATCAAGGTGGTGCCCCGCACCTACTATGTAGATAAGAACGAGACCAAGAGCCCGAGCGGGCAGTTTGGCTCAAACATCAACATCAAGCTCAACCTGATAGTTGCCAAGCCCAACTTGAAACTCAATCTCGACCGAGTGATGAGTGGTTCCACGCGAGTGCGCGAGTATCTGGTGACTCCGCTTGTGGTGGCCGACGAGATACTCGAGCCCTCGGAGAAGTCGCTAGGCTGCATGCTGGTGGATATGGGCGCCGAGACTACCACGGTGTCGATTTACAAAGACGGCTCGCTGGTGTATCTCACCACGTTGCCCCTGGGAGGACGCAATATCACTCGCGACATCACTGTGGGTCTCAATGTGCTTGAAGACACTGCCGAGCGCGTGAAGAAGAACATCAGCAACCCTCTCGACAAGAACGTGGATCACATCTCCATTGAGGGGGTGAACTCTACCGATGCCGCTAACTATATAGCTGCCCGCACGGGTGAGATTATTGCCAACATCAAGCAGCAGATTTCTTATGCTGGCGTGAAGATTGTAGATTTACACAACATTGTGCTCATAGGCGGTGGCGCGCAACTTCAGGGCATGGCGCGACGCATCGAGGACGAGATAAAGCTCAAGGTGCGCCTGGGATCCTATCCCAAGAGCCTCAACATCCTGGACCACAACATCAACCGTGCCGAGTATGTGCAGCTGTTCTCGCTGCTCTCGAGTGCGGCACAGAAGATGCCCTACAACCAGTCGTGCGTGCGCCTAAACACCTATGGCAACAGCGATGACGACTTTGTGGCCCCCGACTATGGCAACCGAGGCAATGACGATAACGCCGACGACTATAACGGCGGCTATGGCCGCTTCCGCGAGGAAGAACCCGTGCGTCCGAGCAAGCCCTCTAGGAGTGAACCTAGTGAACTACGCCCCGAGCCTAAGCGCCGCAAGGGCATGTCGTGGCTCGAAAAGGCTCGTAAGAAGATGGAGAACTTGATGAATGAGCCCGAAGATGAAGAATAGACTCCACACCAACAAGAACAGGCATAGTCATTAATAGATTTTTTCACTAGTAAACAACATCAACACATATATGGAAAACAATGTTAAAGACGGCAATGCAGGCAATACCAAGGCCCCAGTGATGCCCGAGCAGAAAGACATCTTTGGAGAAATAGAGGCCGACCCCGGGTTTGGCAACCGTGACACTACCGATGCAGAGCGAGAGCCTTGTTTGATAAAGGTGATAGGTATAGGTGGCGGTGGCAACAATGCCATCAACCACATGTATAAGCAAAACATAAATGGCGTGTCGTTTGTGGTGATGAACACCGACCGGCAGGCCCTTAACAACTCGCCAGTGCCTAACCGTGTGCTCATAGGCCCCAATACCACCTTTGGACTGGGTGCCGGCAACAAGCCGGAGCTTGCCAAGCAGGCTGCCGAGGAGAGCGAGGCCGACATCGCGGCCCTCTTCGACGACGAGACCAAGATGGTGTTTATCACCGCTGGTATGGGTGGTGGCACTGGAACTGGTGCCGCTCCGGTGGTGGCACGCATCGCCCGTGAGAAGGGGGTGCTCACCATAGGCATCGTCACTATCCCCTTCCTCTTTGAGGGAAAGAAGAAAATCATCAAGGCGCTCAGTGGTGCCGACGAGATGCAGAAGTATGTTGATGCCCTGCTCATCATCAACAATGAGCGGTTGAGCGAGATATATCCCGACCTGAATTTCATGAACGCCTTTGGCAAGGCCGACGACACGCTGTCGGTGGCAGCGCGCAGCATCAGCGACCTGATAAATGTTGACGGCTACATCAACCTCGACTTCAACGATGTGAACACCACCCTGCGCGAGGGCGGCGTGGCAATCATCAGTTCGGGCTACGGCGAGGGCGAGCAGCGCGTCACCAAGGCTATTCAAGACGCTCTCAACTCCCCATTGCTTAAGAACCGCGACATCTATGGCTCGCAGCGCATATTGATGAACATCTACTACTCTCGCACTGCTAAGGATGAGTTCAAGATGAGCGAGATTGATGAGATGAAGAACTTCATGGCACAGTTCACGCTCGACCACGACATGATTTGGGGTGTGGCCTACGACGACACCCTTGGCGACAAGATCAAGATTACAATGCTCGCCTCGGGCTTCAATGTGTCGCTCGATGCCGAGACGGCAATGGCCGAGGGCGAGAAGAAGGGCGGCGAGGCGAAGGCCACGTCGGCAACCAGCCGCATAGAGCAGGAATATGGTCCCAAATTCTATGACCTCGACCTGGAGCGTGCCATGGCACAATATATTGTGCTGCGTCCCGAGGACATCGACAACGACGAGATAGTTGACCTGCTCGAGAAGAACCCCGCTTTCAAGCGCGACCAGCAGGTGAAGAACGAGTTCCGCGAGTTGCAGAGCGCTCCCCCCAAGCCCGCTCCCTCTAAACCCGTCTCGCCCATCGCCAAGAAAAAAGGCAGCACTACGGGAACAATATCTTTTGGAGACTGAGAAAAAAGTGTTAAGGAACTAGACAATCTGGAAAACTAAAACTAAAAACTTTATATGCTAACTCTACAAGTAATCAACGAAAATCCTGAGCATGTGATAGAGAGGCTTGCTGTGAAGCATTTTGATGCGCGCGAGCCCATAATGAGAATCGTGGAACTCGACAAGCAGCGCCGTGCTGCGCAGAAGCAGCGCGACGACAACGCTTCGCAACTGAACAAAATGGCGGCGCAGATAGGTGCCCTCATGAAGCAGGGCAAGCGCGACGAGGCCGAGCAGGCCAAGGCTGCCGTAGCGCAGCTCAAGGCTACCAACAAGGAGATTGACGACACCATGACCGCTGCCGCCAGCGAGATCACCGAGCTGCTGCTCTCCATCCCTAACCTGCCCTGCGATGCAGTGCCCGAGGGGCGCACCGCCGAGGACAACGTGGTGGAGAAGACTGGTGGCCCCGAGCCTCACCTGGGTGACGACGCACTGCCTCACTGGGAGCTCGCCAAGAAATATAACCTCATCGATTTTGACCTGGGCGTGAAAATCACTGGCGCAGGATTCCCGGTGTATGTGGGCAAGGGTGCCAAGCTGCAACGTGCCCTCATCCAGTTCTTCCTCGACGAGGCTGGCAAGGCCGGCTATGTGGAGATTGAGCCGCCACTGGTGGTGAACGAGGCTTCAGGACTGGGCACTGGTCAGCTCCCCGACAAGGAGGGACAGATGTATCACTGCCAGGTCGATAACTTCTATCTCATTCCCACCGCCGAGGTGCCTGTCACCAATATCTATCGCGACGTGATCATCAACCAGGAAGACCTGCCCAAGAAGAACTGTGCCTATAGCGCATGCTTCCGCCGCGAGGCCGGCTCCTATGGCAAGGACGTGCGAGGCCTTAACCGCCTGCACCAGTTCGACAAGGTGGAGATAGTGCGCATTGAGCGCCCCGAGGACAGCTATGCCGCACTAGAGCAGATGAAAGACCATGTGCAGGGACTGCTCGAGAAACTCGAGCTGCCGTGGCACATCCTCAGGCTCTGTGGTGGCGACATGAGCTTCACCAGTGCCATCACCTTCGACTTCGAGGTGTGGAGCGCAGCCCAGAAGCGCTGGCTCGAGGTGAGCTCGGTGTCAAATTTCGAGACCTATCAGGCCAACCGCCTCAAGTGCCGTTATCGTGGCGACGACAAGAAGACACACCTGTGCCACACCCTCAACGGCTCGGCGCTGGCGCTGCCTCGCATCGTGGCCGCACTGCTCGAGAACAACCAGACTCCCGAGGGCATACGCATCCCCAAGGCCCTACAGCCCTACACAGGATTTGACATCATCGACTAGCCACCAGCCAATTAAGGCGTAGATAGCGCCAAGTAGGAGACTTGGTGGTGTGCGAAAAATGCGATTGAGCGAGAAAAATGTAGGGACAAGGCGTGCCTTGTCAGCGCTCAATGCCTTGCGAGCGTAAGCATTTTATTCAAACACACAGTGCGTTCCAGCACTCAGAGCTGGAACGCACTGTGTGTAGGCCTATGCCTCATGGCTGCACATTGCGAGATGTGCCGTAGTGGTTGCGCCTTAGCAAATTATCCTTGATTTTCACCAGCTAAAAATTAGTTTAGTTTGCCGTTTCTTTTTTTTGAAGTGGACTCAATAACTAAAAAACCATCCCTTGAGATATTCTCGGGATGGTTAATAATAATTATACCATGATGATTTTGTCGTGAACATCAATCTAGGTCAATTAATTTAAATCTGTAAGCCTTACCAATTAGTTCGGCAACGTTGCGCGAGTCAGTCTTGTGCAACAATTGCTTGCGGTGATACTGAACAGTATTTATTGAGATATATAGCTTTTCGGCAATCTCTCGGCTGCTCAAACCCTCGACAAGAAACTTTAGAACTTCACGTTCTCGCACCGTTAAATCTTTAGTGGTGTGTGTCATTTGGATGTTTCTTTAAAAATTTAATATTTGCATCGCAAAATAAAAACATAAAGACATAATTTCCAAATAATTATGATTCTTTTTATTGTTTTTTTATTAAAACTACCCCTTTTAGTAGCAGAATTATGATAGTACCCTCTTTAGAATGTAAAAAATAGCTGTATAATGTATATTTATAAGCTATAATTTATGATAGTGTAATGCCAAAACGTTCAAAAAAGGGTGAAAATGCACTTTTTTTGAAAAAAAGTTGCCAAAAAATTTGCCAGTTCAAAAAATGTGCGTAACTTTGCACCGCAATTCCAAACTGGTGCGTTAGTTCAGTTGGTTAGAATGCCTGCCTGTCACGCAGGAGGTCGCTGGTTCGAGTCCTGTACGCACCGCAGTGGAGAGAGGAGAAGAGCGAAGATGTGCTTCGGCACTATTCGCTCTTTCTTTTTTGTGTTTTCTCCCGTCACCTCCCTCTTTCGGCTCTATCGGGATGAAAGAAGTGCATATACTCTTCGATTGTTATGCCTGCCTGTGTGGTGGCTTCTTCTATAGGGCGTTTCTTCACTTGAAATGCGAATTTTGCTTGCCAGTACTTTCCCTCAACTGGGTCGTCGAGCAGAAAATCCCAGGCCGCATCCTCATCGCCATTGACGCGATGAATCATCTGTTGTGCGGCACAGTGTTTCGCCACTTGCTTAAGGTGGTCGCCTGCGCGTCCACGAGCAAGATTGTGTTCCAAGTCATTGCACTTGACGTTGATAGCAATAGGGTTGTGAGACTCGGCAATGCGGCGCACATAATCAAAATATTGCTCGTCCTTATTGTGGGTGAGCAGTCGCAGTGCATCTACAACCTCTTTTGCGATACCCGCCTCAAGCAGGTCGTCAAAAGTCCATTCAGTATCTTCCACCACGTCATGCAGCAGTCCTGCTATTATCTCATATTCGTTGCGGCCTTTCATCGCCACAGTGAGCGGATGCAGTATCACAGCATTGCCGTCGAGGTCGCGTTGTCCACGGTGTGCTTTAAGCGCGATTTCCAGCGCTATCTCAATCTGCTCTTGCAGAGGCAATTCGTTCCTTAAATCATTCATAATTATCTGGTTTATTACTAAAAACAATATTCGAATTCTTCTCTTGCTATTGTATATATGTGCTTATTAACGTCCGATAAAAGACTGCTTTTCCCAAGATTGAGATGTTTGTTTACTCGCAACAGAGTATATCAAAAAAGTCTGAAACCACAAAAATCTAGTTCAGCCCTATTTTTTTGCCTCTCATTTTTTTTTATCGGGCACTAATGATTTAATTTATTCCAATTGCTTTCTATATACAGCATCCAGTGTTTGACCATCCTTGTCTTTCCAGACGAGCCAGCCGTTATTGCTACTGCCTATGCAGAAATCGGCAGCTGTGCTGGGGCTTGGGAAAGTCTTGTCAGACTCCAATTCCAACTTGTCACCATTGCTGACGGTATAATCCTTGAGAAGATTCTCACGTTTCTCTTTCCATGTAAACGATGGAACAGAAGACTTGGCGATAATACTACCTTTCAATACGGTGAAGCCATTAGCATCATAGAAGCCTCTTGCATCACAACCACGCCCCTTTGTATAAAACAGATGCTTTTCTTTTGGTTTGACTACATCAAAGATATTGCAACCAATAAAGGAAGTGAGGAACTTCACATCTTCAAAGAAACCCTCCATATCATCCTTTCTGTATTCTGGAAGATTAGGAGCCTTAGGTGTCTGTTTGTTCTCGTTCAAAACAAAAGTGTTTGAAGCCTTAGCTTCTGCGATGGCACGATGTTCCAAATATTGCACATCAGCCTTTGTCATAGCAGCATCTTTCGAGATAAATAGCAATGCCTTTTGCCAAAACGCTTTCTTGCTGTCATGGTCTTTCACCCGTTCACGAAAGTTCTCCGTCTCTCCAATGTATGCCTTTGGCTTAGTTGCCTCATCCTCACCCAACAATATATAGAAAGCAGGTGTCTGCAACTCCTGTCGTTCGTTCAGAATAGAGAGATTAGAACGAGGAATCACATACATCTGGCAAATCTTATTGCTAATGAACACATATTGTGTCCCTTTAGGATCTCCGTCTATCAAATATGTTGTTACTGTTTTACCCATAATGTGCATATTATATTTAATCTCATTGAAAGTTATTCTCAGAATATAGATTTTATATAATTCAAGAGTTCCACATTATTACAATTCGGAACTTCAAGACTATTTCCACCAGAGAAGCCATGCGAATATAAAACAGGCTCATTAAGTTCTGTTCCTGTGTATTCCTCTAATAATTCTAGTTTGTAAGTTATGTCATTGGGAGCAGTTTCAACCCAGTATTTCTGATCTTCTCTTTGACAGTTTTCCGCAGTGACAATCATTTTAAAACGGATACAACGTTCATCTGACATGAAAAGATACACAATGTCTCCAATGGAAAAATGTGCTCTTCCCATTCTCCAACTGATGAATCCAAGATTATGTATTGCATCAGCATGCCTACACCTTTTTCTGTTGGCAAAGGCAAGCCAAGTTCTATTATTTGACATATTAATCTTTTATTTGGGCTGGGATTTCAGAAAAAATGACTCCAAGTTATCTATCATATGGTCTGTTACTAGGAAATGATGTAAAACCCGGCCTAACAACGTTTGTTCGTGAACTATCATAATAAACCTAAAATCGGCGCAGGAGGGAATGTCCGTGGATTGCCCCCTGCGCCATTATTTCTTTTTATTCTTCACCATTTTCTTCTCTTCGCTTGCTAGACGGCGCTCTACTTTTTTCACATCTTCAGCAGGAGGAAGATTTTCTGGGATAATACCGCGCTCTGTGAGCATTTTGCGCACTGCGGCATTGTTGTCAACATGCTCACGTGTGATGGATGCTTCGCCTTGAAGGTCTTTGGTTTGCACGTTGACACTTGTCATTTCGGCAGCGAAGTCCTTTGCCTTGATGCTTATGGTAGGAAGGAAATCGGCAAGAGGACGGCTTTGTGGCATCCCCAACTTGCGCTTCATCATGTTGGTGCTAAGGCGAAATAATGCTTGGTCGCCTTTTGAGCGTATAACGGCAAAAGACTTATCATTTACTCCCCGCTCATACAGGATGCCTGAAAGTTTGCGTTCCGTTTCTTGCAGTTTGGCACGAGCCTTAACACGCTCAACCTCCAGGAGTCGTTGCTCAATAAGCTCGGCTCGGCGTGTCTGCACGGCAAAATAAGTCTGAGCAAATGCTATCTGTGGTTTCCTTGGGTCGCCATTTTGTGCTACCAAGTAGCAAGCATAGCGTGTGAGCATAATGTCATCCACTTCTCGCTGAGCACCACTACCCAAAGTGACCATTTTGCTGACGTCAGCAAAATGGTCTGTTAATGGCTGCCCCGCATTGTTGCATGCTTCTTTTGCCTTATCAATTACATTGATGAAATTGCGCCATTGAGTGTAGCCCAACAACGAACAAAGTTCGCGAGCGCTCCAACATTCGGTTTCATCAATCATGCATGCTGCATCTTCATAGCTCTGAAACAGGGTCAATATTTCTTCTCTTTTCATTAACAAAATCGTTAGTTGTTGTGGACAGGGTGCGTGGACTCGGTACAAAGATACTTATTTTTCCTTAATCCTAAAATTAAAATAACAAAAAAAGCTGGCGCTGTAACTATTGCTATAATCATCGCCGCCAGCCTCGCCCATCCATCTGCCCCCAAATTTCATCTTTTGAAAGAGGCGTTACAGGTTAAAGTGGTTGCTGCGGTCGAGGTCGCGGCGCGGTCGATGGCTTGCGTGATGTGGTGCGTGGACACGGTATTCTTGTTGCCATTAAGACAAGAAATGCCAGAAGTTTTCCTTGTTGATGACGTTGAATTCGGAGTTTGGATAATTCTGGGAAAAAATCGCTGGCATTACTGTTTTTTTCCTCTCGTTCCACTTGAACTCAAAAGCGGTCAACCGACCATCCATATCTTCAATAAGGTCAATCTCCTTTTGGTCATGAGTGCGCCAGAAGTACAATTGCGCATAGCTCCTGTTATAGGCATTGCGTTTTATGCGCTCCGAAACCATAAGGTTCTCCCACAACATGCCGCAGTCGTTGCGCATATCAAGAGGGGCGAAATGGGACAAGAGAGCATTGCGCACACCATTATCCACAAAATAAATTTTCTTGCCCTTCTTTATTTCGTTGCGAGCGTTGCGGCTGAAGGAGTTAAGCCTAAAGATGATAAAGCACTTTTCCAAGAGATTGATGTAATTCTCAATAGTGTTTTTATCAACACCAATAGTCAATGCCAACTCGTTATAGGAAACCTCACTGCCAATCTGTAGTGCCAAAGCTCTGACGAGTTTCATTAGGGCATCAGGTTTTCTCATGCCTTGGAATGACAGTGCATCACGATATAAGTAATTGTTGGTTAAGTTCATCAAGGTGTCACGAGCATACTCAGGAGCGGTAACCACCTCAGGATATAAGCCATATATCATTCTTGTTTCCAGCATCCGCTGCTCCTCATGCTGCGAAGTGTTTTGGGCCAATTCGGACAACGAAAGCGGGTAAAGGTTATATTCTATTAGGCGACCTGTTGCCGGTTCATTTATCTCATCGGCAAGGTCGAATGATGAAGAGCCAGTCACTATCACATGTGATTCTAAATGAAGGTCGCCAATCATTTTGAGTGTCAGGCCAATATTCCTGACTCGTTGCGCTTCATCAATTAGGAAATAATCATGAGGCTCAATAAGACGACTCAGCTCTGTTGAGGTTTTGTCAATCAACAATCGGCGGTCATCCTCATTGTCGCAGTTAAGAATGCGCACCTTTGTGCCATGCCTTGACACTTCTCCAAGCAGGGTGCTTTTGCCCACCTGCCTCGGACCTAAAATGGTTATTACTTTGCGACGTTTAAATGCGTGCTCTAACTCTTGCTGAAGAATTCGATGTATCATAACTGTTGAGTTTTGTCTCTGCAAAAATAGACAAAATAATCATAATCACCAAATTTCACATAAAATTGGTGAATGTAATCACTAAATTTAATATAATCTTGTGAAGAAGTCTTCGTCCATAGATTAAAAACATTACAGGTTAAAGTAGTTGCTGCGGTCGAGGCTGCCCTCTAGGCGATGGCTTCCATGATGTGGGGCTGGCGCATCAGGACGCTGCCGGCGAGGCCAGGGCGATGTAGCGGGCGCCGCCTGCGTTTAAATCACTTTATTGCTCCAGATGCGTTTCAAGAACTGCTCCACAGGCCACACTTCGATGTTGTTGAGTTTGCGTGGTCGTTCTTCCATTGAGAGCAGATAAAGTTTTGCATTGGGATATTCTTCGCCAAATGCTTTAAGTCCCTTGGTATCACTTGATGATATGTTTTTTGACGATTTCACCTCAATACCCACTTCGGCTTGGCCTATTACAACATCTACCTCATATTTGTTATCCAATGTGTGCCAGAATGAAAGAGATTTATCAGGACGGCGGTAAGAGAGATACGCTCTTAATTCCTGGACCACAAAATGCTCCAGGGCGTGTCCATAAAGGTCGGTTCCCTGCTGCAATGTGCCATGATGCAACAGGTGGTTGGGAATTGCGACGTCAAAATAGTAGAACTTAGGCGACTGAATGACTCGGCGCTTGATAACTTTAGTGAAAGATGGCAAATAGAATCCAAGCAAGGTTTCTTCGAGAATGGAAAAGTACTCCTTCACTGTTTTGGACGAGATGCCGCAATCTTGAGCGATATTGGAGTAGTTGACAATCTCACTGTTGCTCAGCGCCGCAACCTGCAAAAACCGAGTGAATGAATCCAATCTTCTCACTATTGCCTCCTCAACAATCTCCTGCTGCAAATAATCTCCAATATAGGACTGTATTCGCATAGCGGGGTTGGCCATCAGGTAATGATGCGGCAACATGCCATGATTTAATGCTCTATTGAGGTCGAAGTCGGGGATTTCGGCACTTACAAGAGGAAACAAGGTCTTTCGCAAAGCTCTGCCTCCAAGCAGATTTGCACCACTGCGACGTAATTTACGTGCGCTTGAACCGCTCAAGATAAATTTCAGCCCCTTGTTCTCTATCAACCAGTGCACTTCATCAAGCAGAGCTGGCACCTTCTGAACCTCATCTATAATTACCAGCTCTCCTTCGTCTAAAAGTTCACATTCTTCACGTAGCAAGGCTGGACGCAGTTGAAGCGACATGCGCACATCGCTTTTGAGCAAGTCATAAACTGTTGCTTCAGGAAAAAGCATTTTTAATAGCGTGCTTTTCCCAGTCTGCCTTGAACCCCACAAGAACAGGCTCTCATCTTTGACTTCTTCTAACTTTAATATCCTTTCAAGCATAATCATTTGGCATTTATGTCATGGCAAAGTTACTACCGATTGTTCAGATATCCAAGAAAAATGTCAAAAATCTGAAGTGACACTCCAAAATTTCAGCGAAAATTTGAAGTGCCACTCCCAAATTTCATCTTTTGAAAGAGGCGTTACATGTTGAAGTGGTTGCTGCGGTCGAGGTCGCCTTCTAGCCGATGGCTTCCATGATGTGGGGGGAGCGAACTGTGACGCTGCCGTCGAGGCCAGGGCGATGGTGCGTCAAGAAAAAAAGCACGCCGTTGTGCGCTAGCGAGATTTCCCCTGGCGTGGGATAAGTGCCGCCACCCACCAGGGCTACGGCACAACTACACGATTATGTGGTGGGATTGTTGAACATCGATTTAGACTTAATTGATTTTAAAACTCAGTCAATTTTGATAAAAAAGTCTCTTTTTCGATGATTTTTAAAGCCGGTGATGTGCAATCAACTGAAACAAATGTTTGCGCATTGTTTACGCAGAATTTTGGGGTATATTAAACGATTTATAGCAATATACTGTAATCTTGAGGTCACAAATAACCGAGTTTATCCCAAATCACCGAACAACACTTTGCCAAAATAGCCAAGCGGAATAAAGCCAAATAACCAAACAAAAATGCGCCAAACAACCAAACAAAAACAAGCCAAACAACCAAATTGTGCGAAATATATTCTCTCGCTTCAAGAAAAAATACTACCTTTGTACCGAAAATCATACAAGGTTATTATTATGGCTGAAAACACTTTCAATTATCGGAAGAGGATTTCAGACATTCTCCTGGAAGAGAAATTAGAACTGATAATGATAGTGAAGAACCATAGCCAATTCTTCGCGTAGTTTAGCATGACCACAAGCTCATAGAGTTGGGCAATAGCAGTGGGTATATTCATCAAACTCAAACCACTGATAATCCATATAATCATCATCCAGCGGCTGCCGCATCACCTTAAGCACCGAGCGATTGAACTCTGGGAGTTCGTCAAGGAAAAGCACACCGTTGTGCGCCAGTGAGATTTCCCCTGGCGTGGGATAAGTGCCGCCACCCACCAGGGCCACGGCACACATATACGATTATGTGGTGGGATGGAATTGTGTCATTCATAGACTAATTGATTTTAAAACTCAGCCAAATTCAATAGAAAATCTTCATTTTCGCTGTTTTTTAAAGTCTGTAATATTAGATTTTTTCTTAAAAAACATCATATATATTGTATATACAAAATATATTTTATACCTTTGCAGTGTTATAACAAAACAAAGAAGATATGGAAACGATAATTAAACGGAAAAACATTGACCTGCCTATTGAAGTGCTCCAGAAACTTTCGCTGATGGCTGTAGCTCAGGGCCGTAGCCTGAAAGCCTATATTGAGCAGATTCTGATAAATAAAGCCAATAGCATATCAATCGAAGTGCATGAGAATCCTTCACCCTCGGGTGATGAGTGGTTTGAAAACGCCGACAACATGGAATCTGTCAACCGTGGCATCCAGGAAATGAAAGAAGGGCAAGGCAGAGCTTACACAATGGATGAGATAAGAAAAAGCTTAGGCGTATGAGATACAAACTGATTCTCATGCCTGAGGCAGAGCGCCATCTGCAAGAGTGGCGCAAGTCGGGTCAAAAGAAAACACTTATAAAGATTGCCAATCTTTTTGAGGAATTGTGCCAACATCCCACTACCGGCACAGGAAAGGTCGAACAGCTAAAAGGTGACCTTGAAGGTTTCTGGAGCCGAAGAATAAACAAGGAGTCGCGATTAATCTACAAAATTGAGGAAGAAATCATAACCGTCTTTGTCGTCTCACTAAAGGGTCACTACGGTGATAAATGACATACGTTATTTTAGAAAGATATATAGTTGCCAAATAAGCATGTTTTTTTTGTGCTTATTTGGCAATCGCTATATATTGTATTGACATCCAATAGCATACACATGGAAATTAAGAGGAAGGAGCATTGTTTTTTCGAAATGCACGAAGTTATGAAGTCGAATTGTGACAAGCTAATCAAAGTACACGAACAGTTGTCGGAGCTAAAGAGAAACGTTGCAAACAAGAGCTATTACAAAACATCTCATCCTTAGAGTACATTAAAAAGTGACATTATTGACAGATTTTTAATGTGTATTACAAATTAAAGTAGTTCGAGTGGTCGAGGTTGCCCTCTGTGATGGCATTTTTCATGGTATAATTAGGCCTGTTTCATTGAATCAAACAAAATAAACAAACCCAAACAAGAACAACAAAATATTTGTTGCTTTTGTCTGTAAAACGCCGATGGCTTCTATGATGTTTTATATTTTTAGTATTACCATTTTAGATACTTGGTGGTGGCTTTGTTATTATTTAAGTCTATAACTACGTCTAAATGTAATTCTTTGTCAAATATTAGTTCATTGTAATAATATTTACTCCCAGATTTCATCCATCTTTCATCTTTTTGGCATAATTGCTCTAATTGATCAATGTCCTGTTTTGATGGAGAATATAAAAACTTTATGGTTTTGTTCACACAAAAATCATCAGCATCATTACTTTCTGGAGGGTAATAAACATTTGTAGCAAAAAAGCATGGTAGCGACAGGTTAGATCTCTCCATTGCTATATCTAAAGCCCAGTCGCACCTATAAGGCTCTAAATAAATATAAAGACCCGCAATTAAAGATAAAACGACATTTCCCAAAATGGCAATCCAAATTCGCTTTTTTTTAGGTAGTGAAATTTTATCACTTCTATCATCTATTATCTTGAGAATGAATAATAAAACGGGAATTCCTATAATCATAAAGCATAGGAAAATAAAGATTATTTCGATAAAGATTCCCAAATAATAAAAAGATAGTGCCATATTATGTCCAGCTAGATTTTACCGTCTTTTGCCAGTAATGCAACTGATGCATTGTCATCGGCAATGCGGTAGATTATGATATTTCTTTCTTGATCGTGAACTATGAACTTTAAAAGTTGACTTCTATATTAACCAAAGAAACGGTCGAGGTCGCAGGTCTTCGCCCCGTGATTGTGTTATGCACAATGTCGTGAAGGAAGCTTCTCGTCCGTTATGCCGTGTTATACTTAGCTGATGCGTCAGAACCTTACTGGCAGTGTGTATTTCACATTCACTGGATTGCCATTTGCATCACGGCCAGGGTTGAAATTAGGTAACATTTTGCACACTCGCAGTGCCTCTTGGTCATGTTCCGGACTCATCGACTTAACGATTTTGAAATTAGACAAACTGCCGTTTTTGTTTACTACAAATTGAACTACAACAAATCCTGATTCACCTGTTGGATTGTGCTTGTGGCTATTAATGAATCCCTGGATTTTGTTGTCACCTTTAGGGAACGAAGGCATAACGGGGGCTAAATCAAGGACTTTGTCGGAGGTTGGTTGTTGCTTCTTTTGTTCAGCTTTAAGTCTTTTCTCTTCTTCAGCTTTAAGTCTTTTTTCTTCCTCTGCTTTGCGCTTTTTCTCCGCTTCTCTTGCCTGAGCCTCCTTAGCAGCAGCGTCGTCATAGTTGTCTTTTATATCATTTGTTGGTTCAATGGCTACATCATTTGCAGGCTCTTCATTTGCTACAGAATTAGAGTTTTGAGCAATATCAGTACTTGTTTCGGAGGCAGAGTTCTCTGCTTTGGAGCTTAAAGAAGCATCACTGGTATTCTCGATTTTGTCTGTAGTTTTTTCTCCCTTTGGCCATAGCATAACAGCAGCGCCAGCAATGGCGGCCAATATCAGCACACCACCTAGAATGAAAAGCCCTAAGCGGCTGCTCTTTTTCTTTTCATCGTCAACACGGCCATAATCATAACCTGCAGGCGGTTGCGGTTGCTGAGGCGGCATTGCAGGAGCGGCAGGAATAGGTCGGGTTGCGGGTGACTGTTGGGGCACATTAGGTGCAGTTGGAGCAGGCTGTGGTATGTTTGGCACTGGAGGAGCCACAGGAATTGGCTGTGGCGCTGGTGCTGGCTGGGGAACATTAGGCATGGCCGGAGGAGCAGACTGCGGTATATTAGGCACCGAAGGTGTGGGTTGTGGTATATTGGGCACAGTTGCAGGAGCCTGAGGGGCACTGCCTGGCTGCTCGTCATTGGCAAGGTTGCTTATCAGTTGCCATACATCACTCACCGACTGTGGCCGTTGCTTGCGACTTGGCGACATCATCTTGCCGATGAGCTGTTGCATCATTCCGCTCACTCCAGCAAAGTCAAACGCATTGTTGCCCGCCGATATGATGTCATCGGTCTCGGGTGGCTGTTTCCCGGTGAGCATATTGTAAAGCGTGGCACCTGCGCCATAGATGTCGCTCCATGGGCCTTGCGCAGCGGCGTTTGCGGTCATCACTTCTAAGGGCGTATAGCCGGGATTGAAACTGTCGCCATCTTTTCTTGGATTTATCAGTCCAATCATGCCATTACTGTCAACCACCACATTAGATGGAGCAATATTTAAGTGCAACTTGCCGTTGGTGTGCTCAAACTGCAATGCGTCGAGCATCCGCACAAAGTAGTCCATTGCCTGTGGCTCACTCATAGCTCCACTGAGTCTTATCATTTCGCTCAACAACTCACTATTTGCCCCTTGAGCAGTAGGGGATATTCCATTATTCTGTGCCATAGCAAATTATCATTAGTTGATTATTTATTTTGCAAATATAGTGACAACAACTTTAACTGCCAACTATAAATGCAACAAAAATTAAAAATAATTTTAATGCTGCGTATAATTTTACACAAAAAGCATTCAAATCCTTACATAGTCACAACTCACAAGGCAAAACTCTTGCATATATTAGAGTTTGATATTATATTTGCATTTAAATTGAATTTTTAGGTTAAAAACATGTTAGGAGTTACTTGAAAAGTAATCCTTCAAACTCGTTGATAAACACTTATGGAACAATACGCCGAAATACTATCAGCCGAGAAAATCCATGAAGCCGTTACCCAGAATCGCTACACACATTTGATGCAGGCTGTGGTAGTGGCTGTGACGCGCTGCCAGGCGTGGCGCATTGAGAATAACGCGCACAGTCCTTACAGCATAGAGCAACTCTCACAATATGCTATCGCTACCGACAAGGACCATCCTCTCACTGGCGACAGTTTTTACGTCGTTTCGGTTGAGGGTGCCATAGGATACTGCCCGGGCCTTGAGTATCAAACCGTGTGGATGTTTGTGCCCATGGAACCATGCCCCTTGCGTGACTTCATGCACAAGCGCTTTAACGAGATGAGCAAGGCTATCGCCGATACCTACAACACCTATCAGGCACAAGTGCAACAAAACACTAACCAGTAACACATTCCAACTACTATGGCCATAATCTTTATAAAGAGCTTGTCAACACAGTCAAGCCTCACACGCAGGTTTTTTAGTTCGGTGCGCGCGTTAGGCGTGGCATTAATTGTGATTGTAGCACTATTGTCGGGTGTCGATGCCGATGCTCTCACGCGCAGCAAGGTCACAGAATATGGCACGCTCAGATACACTATCCACAATTTGGACGGCAAATATAAGCCTGGTGAGCATTACAGTCTTGTTGCCACATTTGCAGCTAACGATAATGTTTATGGCTCGCAAAGTAGTTTCATGATTGTCAAGGCGGGAAGTCGAACGCTTTGCCGTAAAAAGGTTGTTGTGAAAAAGAACAGTAAGACTTCAGCCTCAGCAAGTTTTACCGCCCCCAGCGATGGTAGTCCACTGAAAATATCCTTTGGTAATGACGGCAAAGATGTGTTTGAGTCAATTACCATCACCGCCATGAAAGAAGAGGTGGTGAAACAAGAAGAGAAGGAAGTGCCGTCGTCAACAACTGATGATAACTCCAATAACAACACGGATAAGGGTAGCGATAACGCCAGCAATGGTGATGACAACCACAGCAATGATGGCGAAAGCACAGACGACGGCGAGGGTGCCAGCGATGCTGAGGAAAAGAATTCAACCGATGATATCAGTTCTCAGGACGAAGGCTTTTTAGCTGGTCTTGCCGATAATGATGTGATAAAAGCGATTCAGGATTTTTGGGCCAATGACCCGCTGGGGCTTGACCGCGAGGCGACTCCCGAAGAGGCGGTAGGCATAGGTGCTGTAGCCGCAATCCTCTCCTTGTTGGCTGGCGGCGTTGGTGCGATAGGAGGCGGAATTGGAGGCATAGCTGGCGGAATAGGTGGCGGAGCTGGTGCAATGGGTGGTGGCATCCCCTCGGACTTGCCTCCCAACTTGCCCGAAGAATACGCTTTCGTCGATGATTACGATTGGGATAAAGAAAACGAAGAAGGTGGTTACGATGGTGAGGACACCGAAGAAATCTATGATGACCCTCCACAGGAGCCGGAAGAGGAACAGGATCCTGCCGATGATATCAACTCGCTAATTGACCAAAAGTATGTGCAGCACAACCCCGATGGTTCTATCACTGTCACCGACCCTGTAGTAGGCAGCAAAAACACTTATGAGCCCGATGGCAATGGCGGATGGGACAACCCGTTGACGGGTGCTGGTTTTAACAGCGACTCCGAACTCTTGTCACACCTCGCGTCGCGCGACGAAAACCATGACGTTCTATTGAAAGACGCGCAACAAGCGATCAAGAACCTTGAAGATCATCGCAAAGAGTGGGAGGAGAAAGTCAAGCAAGAGCATGACGAGAAAGCAAGCAAGGAAATGAAAGAATATAGCAAGTGGAAGGAGGAGCAAGAACATGAAATGAAAGTGGAAAGCCGCATTGAGGAACTGTCGAGCAAATTCCACGTCGAGCCCACAAAGGATGCCGTGATGAAAGCACTCGCCGAACAACAGTCGAAGGACATGCTTGAGAGTTACGAACAACAGGCATACGCCGAAGAGTACGGCAAGAGTGAGCAATATTCCAAGACTATCAAGACCACAGCGGCGGTTGGCATGGTGGCTGTGCCGCTTGTCGCTGCCACCGGAGGAGCGGTACTGGGTACCGGCGCGCTCACCGCCGCCGAGATAGGAAAGGCAAAGTTAGTCTATGACGTTTACACTGTCTCTAAATCGGTGACAGAATTCAACGGAGAGGCCTTGCTGCACAACGGCGGCCTCAAGGATCATGCCTCGGCAACATTGTTAGGGCTCGTTCATGGCGGTTTTGGTGTGGTACAAAACCATGTGGGTGTCATTGCCAGCAACAACACGATAGTCAATAACACCGTTGGCAAGTTCATCTTTAACACGTCTGTAGAAGGTGGGCTATATGTGGGCTCCGAAGTAAGCAAGGGCGCGCTATATAAGGGGTACTCTGAATATGAGAAGACAGGTGATTTTTACAAAGCACAGGAAGCGGCGCTCAACAGTATCCCCGATAGTGCTAAATCGGGAGCCAAGAGTTTCTTGATACAAAAGAGCTTAGAAGGTGTTGTCAAAACAGGGTCGGCTTTAAAGGAGAAAATTTCGCCTTCAGGCACCCCCTCTCAACTACAGAGCAAAATTAATTCGGCGAAAACCGATCTCAAATACAAACAAGCACGCGTAGAAGGTGCCAAGACCCACCTTAATGACACACGAAACATGGCTGCCAAGCTAAAGGATGAGGCGGCCAAGAAGGCCGACATAGCCAAGACAGCAGCTGAAAAGTCGGACTTACAAGCCAAAGAAACTGCTAAGACTTTAAATAAATATGATGCTGCCAAGGAAAAAGTCAATGTCGCAAAGGAGAGTTTAAAAGCCGCTAAGACTGACGAAGCAAGAGCCGCGGCACAGAAGCATCTTGATAACATGGAGAAACAGGCAAAAGTCATTGAGCAGGAAGCACACAATGCGCAAAAACAAGCCGAAATAGCAAGAAATGAAGCAGAAAAGGCTGCCAAGGTGGCCACTGAAGCACGGGAAGCATCAAAGGTTGCCGATTCCAGTGTGAAAGAAGCGCAGCACAATGTGAGCAAGGCTTCGGCCGACGAGCGTATAGCACAAGGCAAAGTCACTGCCGCTGAGAACAAAGCCAAAATGTATAATGACCAAAGAGAAGAGCGCGTTGACTACGTCGCCGGTCTAGCTGGTTCCACTGTTGACAATGCCGAGCAGAATCTTAATAATAATGACAACAATTCTAAATAACAACGACCAAAGATGGAGGACAATAGCGATAATAATAAGATGACATTTGAGGAATTCAAATTCAGGCACGGGCACTACGACACCCTTATGAAAGCCTTGCTGGTATCGCTCGACATGGGAAACCTGGTGTGGGTTTCTAATGATGACGATAATAAGGCTTATGACCTGCTCGACATGTATCAATTTGCCCTTGCTCAAGACAGCGAGAGGCCCCTGTCAGGCACACAGTTCTATATGGTCTCACGTGAGGGGGCTATTGGCTTGAGCGACGGACTTGAGTATAGGGTGAAATGGATCTTGATTCCCATGGAGCCAAGCAAGGAACGCACCTATCGCATCTTGCGATTGCAGGAGAAGATTGAGGAGATGCGTGTCGTGGAGCAGACCATCAATGTCTCTCTCAAGAAACACATGGCCATTGCGGCGCTTAAGGCAAGAGCACAGGCGGCGCATGCTCCCGCTATGCCCGGAACAACACCTCCACCCACACCAAATATGTATTAAACCAGATTGTCCACACCACTAAGATAATAACACATCATGCACACAAATATGCAACCGCCCATCACACAACAAGAAAAAGGAGGCGTAGGCCAATTCCTCAAGAACTATTTAAAGCAAAGTCTGGAAATTGTCAAGCATCCTCTCAAACTGCTGCCCACCATCGTGCTGGGTGCAATTTGGATAGTGCTGGGATGGTTCTCCAGCAAGATGAAACTATCTATGCCGCTTGAGGTGGTGAGCTTTCTCACGTTCACGCAAGGAGGACTCTTTGGCGGCGTAATCGGCGCTGTGGGTGGAATTCTGGGAAAGGTGGTGGTAGCGGCTTTCCTCAATGCCGCCATTCTGCCACTCTTTGAAAAGAAGCCGCCATTCGGTGGCATTCAAGGCAGCATGCGGCACATTGTCGGCAGCATGAAGATAAATAGCGCAAGTGCAATGGCACCGCTGTTCTACGGCCTAGGCATTGCTTTATTGATATACGGATTCATGAACATCACCCAATCAGGAAAAAATGCCATGGTGGGTCTGGTTTCGGCGGTGTTGCTGATTCAGGGAATAGGAAACAGAGGTGGTTTTGTGTGGGGATTGCTATTCAGCATCGCAAACTCTTCATCCAAGGGCAAGGTGCCACAGTTCGCCTCAATCACGCGATTCCTGCTGGGCATGTCATTAGGATTTACCTTAAGCGCAGGACTCAGCCTCGCCGGATTGCATTGGTGCTTTTGGCTAGCGATACCAATGCTCATAATTGGATTCATCTTCAGCATCTTTAAGAAAAAAGTGAATAATAGCATGTAAAACCCATCTATGAGTTACTTATATCCTTAGAACTTCGATTTAATAAGTCCTTAGACTCATTTTAACCTGATTCATAACATAGCTGGTTAACAAGGGCTGGTTTCGCGCCAGCTCTTGTCAGTTAACGCAATTATTCCTATTCAGGAATCTCGTCAATAAAGAGCACACCATTATGGGCAAGACTAATTTCCCCAGGCGTGGATAACTGCCGCCACTACATAAAGCTACGGCACAAGTATACGATAATGTGGTGGGACGAAATCTCATTTATTATCTTAATATCAGGCATTTAATGTATTTTTAGTTGTTTAATAAATTTTGATTTTCATGCAAAAATCTCACCTCCGTCAAATAGTGTCGAAGGTGAGAGATAAGAAAGTCTTTTAATAATAAAGTCAATCTAGGGTTTCGTAGATGAAATCCCCGACGCTCATGCACGCCTTCTTGTAATCGAAGTTATACATGCGCATGTACTGTTCCTTAACTTCTACTGCTCCGTTGTAGAACGGGTTGGTGCAGTGCTGACGAGTAGTGACGGTTATCACCATTTCGGGCGTGATTACTTGCCCATTGACGCGCCTTGTGCGCTTGGGTGTAATTCTGAAAACTTTGCTCATAATGGAAATTAAATAATAGTAAAACATAAAAATAGTGTTACAAAGATAGTTATTTCTATTCTTCTTTTTGATTGTCTCTTGCGTCGTTTACATAGAAAGTTAAGCTGTCGATTGTTGAGCCTAAGTCAACAAGACTATCAGCAATACCAGAAATATCATCGTATTCTTGCCAGTTATGCAATTCTCTTTGAAAAGTACGTTCGAAGGTCTTTGTCAGATGACCAATATCTTTCTTGGCCTCTTTAGCCCAAGTCTCAATGCTTTCGAGAACTCTTTTTTTATTCTGTTCTTGTTTCATTAATAACGTGTTTTATGCAGTTAACTTGATCCTGTGCATGGCTTATATGGCCAGCCAAACTTTCCAGAGCTGCATCTAGATCTTGAATACAATCTATAATGTCAGAAAGATTATCGCATTCTTGCAACCTTTGCAGCTCTTGATGATATGCGCCTTCGAAGGCCTTTGTCAGATAACCAATATCTTTCTTGGCCTCTTTAGCCCAAGCCTCAATGCTTTCGAGGGCTGCCAGCTTGTTTTTTCTTTTTGCCATAATCCAGTCTTTTATTATTCACAAAGATAAGACGCACCTGTGCCAAATGAAGGCACAGGTGCGTCAAAGTGATGTTTTTTTTTAAAAATCAGTCGAGAGCTTCGTAGGTGAAATCCCCTACGCTCATGCACGCCTTCTTGTAATTTAGAGGTTATCCCGATATTCAGCTATTGCTTGAATGAGTTCGTTCAAATCTTTTACATTTTCTTCTTTGTTTTCATGAAATGCGAAGTTCTCATTCAGTAAATAACTTAAGGGGAACTCTATTGGTATTCCATCTTCGGGAACCACAAACAAAATTAAGTCTTCTTCCATTGTCATTGTTTTTAATCGTTAATCACAATACAAAGAAAACAACGACCTCTGCCAAATGGTGGCAGAGGTTTGACGATGAGTCATTTTTTTGAAAAAAGTTTCTAAAAAATTTACTCATTTAGCTTTCCGATAGCTCTATCGGCAATTTCTTTAGTTATTCCATCATAAGGATTGGTTAAAATAAAGTGTGGCAACTGGGACTCAAGAATTACATACTCGTCATCAATGATAACGTATCGGGCTTCTGCTGTTGCGTGGTCCAAAAGCCATGATGCGATTTCTATTCCTTTGCAATGTCCCATTTCGAGGTCAATGTCATTCGGGTCGGCAGTCAATAGCCAGCTGTCACTGGCTGTAAACGGAGTGATATCGATCAAACGTCCAGGCAATCGGCGTGCTGCCCACATCTCCCTTAAAGCCTTTAATCCAAGATATTTCCATGAGGATTCAATTATAATGTCTGCACAAGTGGCGTCAACAATGTGCTTAAGCTGCATCACAGCCTCTGGGTCAAAGAAAGCTCCATTTTCATCTCCCCAAGGTTTTCCTTGCGATATAAGCTGGTTTTGATAAAACTCCGTATTCAACACCCCATCAAAATCGAGAAAGATATATTTTGTCATAGAGATAGTTTTGTGCAAAATTAAAAAGGAGCTATGCCAAATCAAGGCACAGCTCCAAAAAGATTTGAGTTTTTGAAAACTTTGTGTGCGTTCTATCTATTCCAATATACGTCCGTCACCAACCAAGCACCATCTCATAAAGGTCACTATTAGAAATGAAGCGAATAATTTGTTATCAAAAAGTACTTTCCCTCATTTACTTACTAATCAGATTGTTTAGTTCACTCAGAAAAACATCCTTTTCTTTTATGGTAGATACATCAAAGCATAGGTACTTTTCATATTTCTCATCAGTTGTATTGTCTTTTACCACCCATTTCCCATTTTCAATTAGATAAACATGATTGTCTGTATTCCATTGAAATTCGAATTGTTTTTCATCTTTTATGTAATAGAAATTGACATCCCAACCTTTAAAGAAATCACAACATTCAATTTTATGATTTGTCTTTATCAGATTGTCTGTTAAGAGGCCAAAAAGAATTCTATTACGATAAAAACCATTTTTATCATCATCCAATAATATACCCTCATAGCGAGGTGGATAAAGTGCTCTGTGTCCATGTATCCAGTTTATACGAGAGTTAATCTGATGCATTGCCACATAATTTAATAGATTTGAATTATACAAATCTTTGTACATCAAGCAATCATCATTTCGTTCTATTACATGATGGTCGTTCATCATGATTTTGTGAACAGCAAGTTCCCATCCTTGCTCAAGCAATATATTTGACTTCCATGTGTTGCCCTTATTATCAAAAACGAATTTATGGCATTCAATATAACTCCAAAAATCTTTGACATGAAAAAGGACTGCCTTAAGTAATATGGCATCTGTCTTATAATGTACTCCGCTATTTTCATCGTCTTTCACCCCATCTGCATCAAAATATTTCTTTGCGTTCATCCATTTAATGTCAAAGTCATCCCAATTTGGATGCCCATTAGCATCCTGGAATAGAAAACGAATCGCACCTTTGAAGAAAGCTGTTTTTTCAGCTTCAATGATGACGTCTTCCCATGATTCTCCATCAGAACGAGGTTTTCCATAGAGGATTTGCTTGGCTTTGGCAATTTCTTCTTTACAGCGTCTGTCAAATGCGGAATCCGAAAGACTATCATTAAATTTATCCAAACTATTATAAACATCATGACTGTCGAGTCTGTCAATAAACTCCATTGCCGATCTCATGGCCGAAGTACTTCTGATTTGAGGCCTTTGGGAATCTTCCCCTGAAACCAAATTCCAAACCACTCGCATCCATTGTTTGAGTGAGTTTTTATCAGCATTGCCGTCTATAAGATACTTACAAACGGCATGGAAAACGACCCTATGAACCTGATTAAGGTATGTTACCTTGCGGATCTTTTCTCCATTATTATCTGTGATATCTACACAATCACCATTATTATCTTTTTCGTATTCTGGTATAAAATTAAAGCTATCATCCCACTCACATATAGGAATTTCTGTGTTTCTATCTAGGATTTTCTGTAAGTCTTCAAAAACAGTATATGGTATCTCGCTATTGAAAAACTTGTACACATCCAGTTCTTTGTAGGCGATTGTTGTGTCATAGACATTTTGTCCTGCCTCTGAGTTGTTCAAATATTTGTACGATAGATTCTCATTTTCCTGTGTTGAACTTTCATCACCTTTACCAATATCCAATACATATTTTCCATCGTCCTTCTTGTACATAAATAACTTGTCCCAGAAGAACCTGTTCAGAAAAGCAAAATAAATCTCGTCAATCTTGCTGTCCTCTGACATATTTCTCCAAAAGATATCGGTCCATGTGGTATCCATTTTGATAGGGATGCCGTCTGTTTCATTCAATAGTGTTCTCCACTTGTTTTGCATTTCCTCATCTAAAAGTTCTGATTCTGACTGCTCAGTTATATAGCTTACCAAATCGGCTTTAAAGTTCTCGAAGCTAGTTAGTTGCTTTCCTCGAGCATTCATTTTGATGTACAAATCATCGGAAAGACCAAAGTCTTTCAATGGCAAATGGTAGAACACAATGGGAGGGTTGTCGGACGTCAGTTTTGTCCAATATCCCTCAAAATCCTTCGTTTCATCAAACAATTCCTCAATTCCATCAATGATGTCCTCACCTTTTTTGTTGGTTATCTTAGTGCCGCCCAACATTCTCAGCATGGATTGGATAGTGGGATCCTGTTTCCATGCGGAATAGAACCATGTCTGTTTTGCAATGAATCCGACAATATCTTTACCGTTAAAACCCGTAAAATGCTCCGAATAGCACAAATTGTTGCAAAATTCGCGCGATGAAATGCGCGTTTCGTAGGAGAAACGATTTAGAGTTTTTGCTACTTCTCCCAATTTGCCTGCACGCAAAGCTATAAACCAATGCAGCAACCACAAGGTGGTGAGACGCTGCTGACCATCGAGGGGATTCATCTTTTGGTGCTCAATAGAGCCATAGACAAAATCTAGTTTCATTACTTTATTGTTGTATGGCTTTTCATTGTCCAACGCCTTTTTCAGGTCGGCCAAAAAGTTTTTGCGTAGACTTTCCTTACCTTCACGTCCATGAGCATAATCGCGTTGTATAATAGGGATTTCTATCTCGTTTTCTTGTATGAATTTCCAAAACGAAAATTCTTTTGCTGTATAGTTATTATTGCTCATTGTTCTCTATGTTTTGATTGTTAGATGAATCTATTACTTCAAACTCTTGCAAGGAGTTGAGAATGTTCTGTTTATAAGCCGTTGCGTCATTCTCATTCCATTCTCTTAAATTATCCACATAAGTGTTGTAGTATTTAAGGAATACGTTTTTGGTAACGGGAGGTATGAAGGCTATAGCGCCATCTTCCATTGACACCTTCAAATCATCGTCGATGATATAAGATTTGCCCTGGTCTTTACCAATGATACAACGTCTTTTGGCCGGGAATATAGAATTTCCATATCCTCTATTTGTGCCAGCATCTAAAAGGACGAAATTCCAAACCTTGTTTTTATCGTGTTCGGGATTTGTCCATGATGAAGAAGGAGAAAGCTCTTCAATTTCGTTAGCCAACTCTTCAAATGAGATTCCTGAGTCCTTTTCTTGGATAAAAGATTTGATTTTCTCCTTCAGATCATCATTCATAACGGCACCTAAAACGGAATACTTCAGCCATTCTTTCTGGTCTTTTACCTTGTCCAAAACGTTGGTTGTATTGGAATCAATATGCTCGACGTCCCATCTTTCTTTTTTGAAAATATGAAATGGAAACTTGTAGAACACTGTAAGTTTGTATTCCTCCTTCGCTTTGAGCTGGTTATTCTGATTGATGACAGTCTGAATGTTATGAAGGAGCAATAACGGCTTGCATGTGGTTTTTGCCGGGCCGTCAATCTCGTATTGTTTAGATAAATCATTGCAATTCTTTATTTTGCCCTTGATCTTTTCTTTTAGTGAAGAAATAAAGTCCTCTTTTGAAGTATTGCCGTTCCATAATTTGAACAATTCATCAAGTTTTTCTCCCTGATGAACTAGATACCCCACATAATGATACAGTTCCAAATCGTTGTACCACTCTTGGAAAGTTTGGAAATAATTCTTCACTTTTGCCCAACAAGTTTTCACTCTCTCTGCGTTTTCTCCCGTGTGGAAATACTCGTAAAAATAACGGAAAGTGCGGTGCTCGGCGGTGCCAATATTAGCATATTTGCCTAAAGATTGCTGTTCGCATATTAGGTCGAAAATATAATCTATCCTTGTGGTATTTTTGTACTTGTTACTTTCTTCAACATTAAGCAGGAAAAGCCAGAACTCGTCATTTTGTAGGGTGTATTCGATAATATCCCACTCGCTGGCAATCTCTTGCTGACGCAATTTTAGATGGTCGTCTGTCTCCTTTCCAAAATTGGAACGATTCAGCATTAGGGCTTTTATCAGTTCTGAATCGGTCAAACCAATTTTACCGCTGTTCAACCTCCTGAAAACCTTTATGGGGTCATCGTCCACCGACTCGTACCATATAAAACGGATATTGTTGGCCTTATCTCTCTGAGGTTTTGAATTATCCAACTCATACTTAAGAAGCACATTGCAGAAGTCATCACCTATATTTACTTTGTTTTGCTCCAACCAATCTTTAATAGTAAAATAGGTACTGCTTACATGATAATATTCAATATGCGATTTATTCACTTGAGAAAAATTGCCAACATTCTTTAAGTATTCAGAAAAATCATATCCTTCTACTGTCCGCTGATATCTCAGTTCGAACATGTCAGAAGGCAACCCCAAAGATATTGCATCGTTCATTGCCAAAAGAATCAGATATATCGTGGTCAATCTTTGCTGACCATCTATTACTTCATACCAAACTTTCTTTTCGGTTTCTTTTGACAATCGTGGATCGGTTTCTTCCATCTGTTTAACTACCAGAGGCTGAACACAATAAAACTCATATTCGTTTTTCCTTTTTTTGGAAAACTCCCAAATGTCTTTTAGTAAATCTGTCACTTGCTGTTTTGTCCATCTGTATCCCCTCTGATAACTTGGTATAAAGAACCTCATGCCAAGAAGTTCTCTGATTGATTTGAGTTTAATTATATTATCTGCCATATCCTTACTACTATTGTTTTTCTCTTTGCAAAAATAAGTCAAGTCTTTAAAATATCCAAATAAAACCGCCTGATATTCAGCAAAAAACAATTTCAGCGGGTTTTAGGCGGTGTGGAGCCTTATACTATTTGCTCATATCACAAATTTTGGAAATTATATTCATCATAGTCTCTTTTACTTTTTTCTCTTTTACGGTTTTTCTTATTAGAAATTCTTCTTCGTAATAAGTGTAGTTGAGTGTATTTGCAATATAGTCGAGTGTTTCATGATACTTGTCAGTATTCGCAACAATTTCCATACTAATCTTTATAGACCATAAATCTCCGTCAATAGTTTCGGCCCAAACAAAAACTTTGCCGTGAAATGCCTCTATAATGAACACCTGATTCTGAATGTCAATTGTTATTTTTGGATTGTTTTGAATCAACTGTTTTGAATCTTCTGCAATCTCTTGCCATACTAACTTTTCTTGTTCAATTATAACATCAGACTTGATATCTTCTAATTGATTAATTACCATATCAATCTCTTGTTGGAGGTTGTCAAGTTCTTCAAATTTCTCTTCAATAGCACCAAGTTTGTCGCTTATAGACATTCCTGTAAATCCTTCTTTAAACTCTTCAATGTCAAATTCAAACATAATGATTTCGTTTTTAGTTTCAAGAATATTACAATATTTCCCTCGCTATCCATGCGCAAGCTTCAGCATCGGCGAGCATTATCTAATCCTCCTTATATAAGTCAAGCATCCGTTCAATTCGTCCTCTCATCTCGTTGCGGAGCCATTGTGGCTCGAGGACTTCAACTTCCTCGCCGTTCCATAGCAGTTCTTGTATAAAGTCGTAAGTTGGACGCAGAAAGTAAGTAAAGATACTATAATCCTCATTACGCTCAACTTCTTTTTGCGACTCATGCAGCTCAAGGCTGCGCAGGTAATTAGCTTGACTGGTAGAGACTTTAATCTTCACTATTTCCTTCTTGCAATCGTCATAGCACAAAACGCCAATGAAGCCATCAAAATACTCTTCAGCATCCCAGTCCTTTGGCATAGTGAAGGTTTCCTCGGTCTTCTCCAGCATCAGTATGCGATCAAGGGCGCAAACCCACGGCGAATAGCCGGGTTTGTCGTATCTAACTACAAGATACCACCGCTGGCGGAACAGCTTGATGCACAATGGTTGCACATTGTAAGTCCTCTCTTTTTCGCTCCAGAAGCTCTTATAAGTGATGTTGAGCACACGATTCTCCTTCATCGCATCGATGATGGCGTGCAGATATACTTGTCCCGAGGGAACATCTTCGAGCAAGATACGGCTTTTGATGCTTTGGCTTCCTGCTAGTGCGTTGCCCACGCAATAGGTGCTGTAGATCCACGAGCGCAGACCGTTGTTGCTGATATCCTCCTCGTTCTCGATGTAATAGCGATAATCACCGCACCGCTCATTCTCAATGAAAAGCCCGAACATATCCTGAATGGCATAACGCCAATTATTAAATGTACGCAAAGGAATTTTCTCTCCGCCACTCATTTCAACATTGTCTTTCCACCGCTCGTTGATTTCCTTGAACGTGATCTTTTTGGCTCGGTATATGGTCTCGATAAGCCATACATATTTTCCGACCAAGTTTTGCTGAATATTGTAACTCATAATTCAATGTTTTTTGCAAAGATACAACAAACCTATGCCAAATCATGGCATAGGCTCATTTTTTTATTGTAAAAAAGTAAATTATTACAAATTGAAGTAGTTGGTGCGGTCGAGGTTGCGGTAGGCGATGGCTTCCATGATGTGGGGCTGGCGCACCTGGACGCTGCCTTCGAGGTCGGCGATGGTGCGGGCGACTTTTAGGATGCGGTCGTAGGCGCGGGCGCTCATGTTCATGCTGGTGATGGCTTCGCGCAACTTTTCCATGCCTTCGGCGTCGGGTTCGGCGTATTTGTGGAGCAAAGCTGTTGTCATCTGGGCGTTGCAGTGCACGCCGGGGTGGTTCTTGAAGCGGAGGCTCTGGATGGCTCGCGCCTTGATGACGCGCTCACGGATGGCTGCGCTTGGCTCGCCCGGTGCTTTGCTCGACATCTGGTCGAAGTTGACGGGTTGAACCTCTACTTGCAGGTCGATTCTATCCAAAAGTGGACCCGAAATCTTGCTCATATATTGATGTCGCTGGTGGGGCGTGCAGATGCATTGCTTGGTGGGGTGGCCGTAGTAGCCGCAAGGGCACGGATTCATTGAGGCCACAAGCATGAACGAGGCTGGATAGTCGATGCTATACTTGGCGCGAGAAATCGAGATGTGGCGGTCCTCCAGCGGCTGTCGCATCACCTCTAAAACGCTACGATTGAACTCTGGGAGTTCGTCAAGGAAAAGCACACCGTTGTGCGCCAGTGAGATTTCCCCTGGCGTGGGATAAGTGCCGCCACCAACTAAGGCAACGGGCGAGATGGTGTGATGCGGGGCGCGGTAGGGGCGCACCGAGAGCAACGTGGTGCCCTGCGAGAGTTTGCCTGCCACGCTGTGGATCTTGGTAGTCTCAAGGGCTTCGCTCAGGGTGAGTGGCGGCAAGATTGACGGCAGTCGCTTCGCCATCATCGACTTGCCACTGCCCGGTGACCCTATGAGCATGATGTTGTGGCCTCCGGCACACGCCACCTCAAAGGCGCGCTTCACCTGCTCCTGGCCCTTTACCTCGCTAAAGTCGTAGGGGAACTGACTCTGCGCTCGCGCAAACTCTGCTCGGGTATCGACCACCGTGGGCTCAAGTGTTATCTCATTCTTGAAGAACTGTATCACCTCCTGTATGCTATCTACGCCATAGACGTTGAGATTGTTGACCACCGCAGCTTCGGTGGCGTTGCAGCGCGGCAAGATGAAGCCGTCGAGCTGCATCTGGCGGGCGAGGATTGCCATGGGCAGTGCGCCCTTGATGGCCTTCACCGACCCGTCGAGCGAGAGTTCGCCCATAATCATGTATCGCCCTAGCTTTTCGTTGCCTATCTTCTCGTCGCTGGCAAGGATGCCAATGGCGATGGGCAAGTCATAGGCCGAGCCTTCCTTCTTGATGTCGGCAGGCGACATGTTGATCACCACCGCTTTATGTGGAAATTTGATGTTGACGTTGGCAATGGCGCACTTCACGCGCTCAAAGCTCTCCTTCACTGCCGCGTCGGGGAGCCCCACGAGCACATAGCCCGTGCCCCAATCTACCGACACCTCAATCTCTACGGCGATGGCATCAATGCCCTGCAGTGCAGCACCAAGTATCTTGTTTAGCATAATTCTCCTAAGTGTAAAGAGTTAAGTGTTAAATGTTAAGTAGGGACAAGGCGTGCCTTGTCCGTTAATTGCGACGGCCTCTATTGCCTTGTCAACTATTGCCTCGTCAGCTATTGCCTTGTCAGCTATTGCCTTGACGGCTTGTTATATGTTTTCTATCGTCTGCCGCGCTTTGATGGCGTTGTCACCGCGGTATTGCTGGTTGCCCAGCGAGTCGGTGACGATGATGGTGGGCGTTTTGTCAACCTGCAAACTCGCGATCTCTCCATTCATCATTGAGCCTGGCACCCAATAGTGTTTCCAGGTGGTGCCGTCGCGGTGTGTGGCGTAGTACCATCCAGTGGAGTCGATGTCGAGGCTGATGTCCATCACCTGTGCCCGCGAGGGGTCAATCATCTTCATCTCTTCAAAGATCATGGTGCGCTCGCTGGTGCCCAGATCCCTGTCCCAGAAGAGAATTAGCGACGGCTTGTCGCCCTTGATGCTGGCCACGGCAAAGTCGCCCGAGCTCTGCTCAAGCATGTTTAGCGAGGTGATTTTTGTGGCAGGCTTCTTGCTCCTGGCTTTGAGCAGGTTGTAGCTTGCCATGAGCGACTCGGGCTTGGCGCTGTCGTCGATTTTGCCGAGCAGTTTGTCGATGGCGTTGTCGTCGCTGGGGCTGTAGTCGAGCATCACCAGTGCAGTAGAGACAATGCTCTTGGGGTTGTCCTTTACGTAGTTCTCGATGGCGGTGTTCAGAGCCTGTGAGTTGGCACTCTTATACTCGGTTTTGTGCTTGACCATGAAGTCGTTATATTGCTCAGCCATCTCCGAGCCTTTCACACTGAGCTGGTAAGGCTCCAGAATCTTGCCCTTCACCTCCAGCTTGTCGCCTCCCGCCACAATGAGCTTGATGATGGGCACATTCATCCTGTTATACACCATCAGCAGCGACGGGTTAGAGCAATTACCCTCAACCTCAAAGGCATTGTTCTCGCATTTGGCCCAGTAATCGACGATGCCGCCGTCGGCCCCGCTATACACCACTTTCACCTGCTGTGAGCCAAGGCCTTGCAGCTCCACTGTCACCTTAAACGGCCTGTTCTCCTTCTTGCAGCCGCACATCACCGCCACCACCAGCACCAGGCAAGCCATTGCCAGCATGCGGTTTCTAAAGATTATTGTCATAAAAATAATGTGTTTTAGTTCTATTTTTTGTTCTTGCTCGCAAAGGTAACGAAAACCACGTTAACGGCAAAATTGTTGCACTACTTTTGTGCGCAACAACACGATTTGCAAGAAAAAACGCGACACCAGCAAGAGCAGATTAATTGCCTACATGCAGCCGCCATGTGGCCATGATGTGTCACCCATAACTACCCGTTGAGCGTAACTATTCAGCGATTTTAGCTAGTAAAGGAATTCAGCCCCTGCGAGCGTCGAAGACGCTCACCACAATGAGTTTCATCAAGGACCAAGCTGCGAGGGTCTTCGACCCTCTGGCATGGTCTTTAAGATAAATAGCCTCTAACGAGGCACTTAGCGTCTTCGACGCAATCGCTACCATGTAACAATATTCTATAGTGTTTGTAATCAACCAATTGCAATATCGTGTTTTTTGTGCATGGGATTGTCTATGTTACCACTGTTTTATTTCTTAGGCTTGACCTAAGTGGGGGACTGAATAGTTCTCTGTTGAGTGGCGAAAACAAAAAAGTTATTAACAAGTGGGTGTTTTTTGGGTGTTTTTCTTAGGACGGGGTGAATTAAAAGTTATAATTTTGCACTCTGAAAAAACACAAAACGAAGTAACACTTGAAATGAAGCGAAAGAACATACTTTGGGGCTGGGCAATGCTTGTGGTGGCAATGATTTGCTGCTGGGCGTTCACCTCGTGTGGCGACGACAAGGCAAAGGATGAGCCCGCAAGTGGGCTGTTAGGAGCCTGGGAGTATCAAAAGGACCCTCAGGTGCTGGCACAGCTCGAGGCGATGCTGGTGGCGCAGATGCAGCAGGACGGCACACTCACCCCCGAAAATATAGAGACTCTGAAAATCGTCAAACAGATTATCGCCACTGGCGACTTTGTAGTCTATTTCAAGGAGGACGGTGAGGCGCGTCTCTACCTCTATGGCGAGAGTGGCCTGGGCGTCTTTGTCGCTGGCACGTGGCTGCTCACCGACAAGGCTCTGCTGCTGCAAGTTAGGGACTTGACGCTGGCCGTGACAAATATCAAGCTCGATGGAACAACGATGACCTGCACGATAGGGGAGTTGCCGCTATCGTTCAAGAAATACAGAAGCTGACATTTTTTTATTCAATGACAACGCATCTGCCCAAAATGAGCAGATGCGTTGTCGCTTTTGAAATCGTTAAACCCAAATCGGTCATTGGGCCGACGATATGTTGTTTTTTATTGTCTTTCATGTCATAACAGTTTTGTTTTGGATAAAATGCTCATGCTCGGAAAGTAGAGCAAGCTCAACTTTCTCTCGCTTAACCGCATTTTTGGCATCTTGTTGCAGATATTGTCTTGTCATAGCTCGCTATGTCTTCGTCAATATCTTTACAACCTGCTCAAAATAAAATCTGTTCTAACATAAATCCTAATGACCGATTCGGGTCAAAACGCAAAAATTATGGATTTTTTTCTTTAATTATTCTTTTATTTTAAAATACAATGACTAATTTTGCGTTCTCAAATTGATGTGAGGTTTATTAAAGAAGAAGAAACTTAACAATAACATAAATAATTACATTACAGCTATGGCAAAATTTGATAAGTCAGTATTAGCGAAGTATGGCATCAACGATGTTCAGGAGGTGCTTTACAACCCCACCTATGAAGTGTTGTTCAACGAGGAGACCAAGGAAGGCCTTGAGGGCTTTGACGTAGGTCAGGAGACCGAGCTTGGCGCTATCAACGTGATGACCGGCATCTACACCGGCCGCTCGCCTAAGGACAAGTTCATCGTCATGGACGAGAACAGCAAGGACACCGTGTGGTGGACCACTCCTGAGTATCCTAACGACAACCACCCCGCCAGCCTTGAGACCTGGGCTGCCGTTAAAGACCTTGCCCGCAAGCAGTTGAGCGGCAAGCGCCTCTTTGTGGTTGACGGCTTCTGCGGCACTCACAAAGACACCCGCATGAAGGTGCGCTTCATCATGGAGGTGGCATGGCAGGCCCACTTCGTGACCAATATGTTTATCCGTCCTCAAAACGAGGCGGAGTTTGACCAGGAGCCCGACTTCATCGTCTATACCGCCAGCAAGGCTAAGGTGGATAACTACAAGGAGCTGGGTCTCAACAGCGAGACAGCAGTAGTCTTCAATGTCACCAGCAAGGAGCAAGTGATTCTCAACACCTGGTATGGTGGCGAGATGAAGAAAGGCCTCTTCTCGATGATGAACTACTACCTGCCACTGAAGGGCATCGCCGCTATGCACTGCTCGGCCAACACCGACATGAACGGCGAGAACACCGCCATCTTCTTCGGCCTGAGCGGCACTGGCAAGACCACACTCTCTACCGACCCCAAGCGCAAACTCATTGGCGACGATGAGCACGGCTGGGACGACGAGGGCGTGTTCAACTTCGAGGGTGGCTGCTATGCCAAGGTTATCAACCTCGACAAGGAGAGCGAGCCCGACATCTACAACGCCATCCACCGCGACGCGCTGCTTGAGAACGTTACCGTTGACGACGCTGGCAAGATTGACTTTGCCGACAAGAGCGTGACCGAGAACACCCGCGTGTCTTACCCCATCTACCACATCAAGAACATCGTGCGCCCATTCAGCCACGGTCCCGCCGCTAAGCAGGTGATTTTCTTGAGTGCCGACGCCTTTGGCGTGCTGCCTCCAGTGTCGATCCTGACTCCCGAGCAGACCAAGTACTACTTCCTGAGTGGCTTCACCGCCAAGCTGGCAGGCACCGAGCGCGGCATCACCGAGCCCACTCCCACCTTCAGCGCATGCTTTGGCCAGGCGTTCCTTGAGCTGCACCCCACAAAATATGCCGAGGAGCTCGTTAAGCGCATGCAGGCTAGTGGCGCCAAGGCCTATCTGGTGAACACTGGCTGGAACGGCACTGGCAAGCGCATCTCGATTCGCGACACACGCGGCATCATCGACGCTATCCTCAACCATAGCATCGACAACGCCCCCACCAAGGAGATTCCTTACTTCAACTTCACCGTGCCCACTCAACTCGAGGGCGTTGACCCCGCCATTCTCGATCCACGCGACACTTACGCTAATCCCGCCGAGTGGGAGGAGAAAGCTAAAGACCTCGCCAGCCGCTTCATCAAGAACTTTGCTAAGTATGAGAGCAACGAGGCCGGCAAGGCTCTCGTGGCTGCAGGTCCACAACTTTAAGACTGCTTGAGCTGAGCGTTTAGGGTTGCTGCAATTCTAGCAGCTTTCCCTAGTAGCAAGAGTAGTATTTTTGTTTCATAATTTTTTTAAGTTCAATCGCCACGTCCCGGCAACGGGAGCTGTGGCGATTGTTTTTTATAAGCGGACTCCACTTTAAAAAAACGGCGAATTATGCGAATTAAACTAATTTTTTTGCTCCTGAAAACCGATGCGTAGAGTGATAAAGGTTAGAGATGAGTGTTAAGTGGTGAGACTGCGTGAGCTGCGCCCCACGTTGCGCCCCTCTGCGAGGAGCTTACGTGGTATTTCTTATAAATTTACTCCTATGTGGTAATCGCCTCTTAGAGGCTAACAGCCACATCGATAAGCAAGTGACACATCAATAACTTGAGAATAAACGGCTGATTCATCTGAACTGTCTGATTAAAACCACTGCTTATTCGCTTAATTCGTAAAATTCGCCGTTTTTAATTTTTTAAAGCGGACTCAGTTAGCCGTTAATCTTTGCCGCAGCGGCGTGACGGCGAGAAAATGAAAGTTCGACGACAATGTTTCGGGACATTACCCTATAACAGAGTCGTCGAACTCTCTAGTTTGTGTAGCGCACTTATTGCTGCTTTACTTGACGATTACCTTCTTGCCGTGGTGGATGTAGATGCCAGCGGGCAGGTTGGTAGCGGTGGTGAAGCGCTGTCCCATCATGTTATAGTAAGCGTCGTCGCCAGTGGTTGCCTGGTCGCTGCTGATGGTGGTGATGGCTGTGGGCAGTTGCCAGTACACGATATTTCAATTACACGCAATTATTTAGCCACTTTCTCGAGGCGCTTGAGCATTGAGAACATGAAGATTGCAGCAATGACACACAAGGCGATGAGAATAGCCCAGTTATACATGAGCGGAATTTTGTTCCACAGCATTGATGGAATAGAGCTCAAGTAGTTGCCAATGGCGGTGGCGACAAACCAGCCTCCCATCATCAGGCCCTTGTACTTGGGTGGTGCCACTTTCGACACAAAGCTGATGCCCATGGGTGAGAGGAACAGCTCGGCGATGGTGAGTGTGAAGTAGGTGCCTATGAGCCACGAGGGCGACAACACGCTCTGAGTGCCATCACCTAAGTCCATGGGAGATGTGAGGCCTATAGATGCAAGAGTTATAACTCCAAACCCCACTGCGGCCAGGAGCATACCCCAAGCAATGCGGGCAGGGGCACTAATGGCATGATTGCGTGCTGCCAGGACACCGAAAAAGAGGATGCTAAACGGTGTTAGAGCCACTACAAAGAATGGGTTGAACTGCTGGAAATCGCTTGGCTGTGCCATGGTGGGGTCGTCCATTCCCAAGAACAAGCCTATGGCTATAGCCACAAGTGCTATTGTGGATACTCCACAAATGATGCGTGTTTTTTTCTTCTCGCTTTGGAATGTGGCAAAACCAGTGTAGATGGCAAGGGCAATTAATGCTAACGAGAAAATGTTGAACCACATGCGCATACCTCCCGAGATGGAGAGATTGGTGTATTTCTTGGCAAAGAAGGTAAGCGCCGAGCCATTCTGGTGGAAAGCCATCCAGAAGAAGATTACCACGGCAAACACGAGCAGCAGTGCCGTGATGCGTTCTCTGGTCTGAGCTGGTGTGAGTTCTTCCACATTAGAATTATTGTCTTCTTTAGCCTGCTTGGCAGTCTTCATAGCGTGTTTGAACCAGCTCTTGCAGGCAAAATAGATGACAGCACTTAACACAAGCGACACACAAGCCACACCAAAGCACAGCCCATAACCTCCATACAGGGCTTGGAGATAGTCGGGCGAGACATTGGCGGCATCGTAGGTGAAGCCATAGTTGGCAAGATATTGATTAGTAATCCACTTTGCCATCGACGGCGCAAACATTGCGCCAATGTTGATGGCCATGTAGAACAGTGAGAAGGCGTCGTCGCGGCGGTCGGCAAACTTGGGGTCATCATAGAGATTACCTATCATTACTTGCAGGTTGCCTTTAAACAGACCGGTGCCTATTGACACACAGGCCAGGCCAGCATACATGCTCACCAGTCCCACCGTGTCGGGGGCTGTGGGAATCGCCAGTCCCAGGTAGCCTAAGAACATTGTCAACATTCCTATGGTCACACACTTGCCATAGCCAATTTTGTCGGCCAGCATGCCACCAAAGAGGGGTGCAAAGTAAACCACAGCAAGGAAAATGGCATAGACCTGTCCAGCCTGAGCCTCGCTCCATCCAAATTTTGCCTGCATAAACAGGGCAAAAATCGCAAGCATCGTGTAGTAGCCAAAGCGTTCGCCGGTGTTGGCAAGCGCCAGGGCAAATAGTCCTTTTGGTTGATTTTTGAACATAACTTGATTGTTGTTATTTCTATTAAAATTAATCTGGTTTATTTACCATAAACCGTCTAAATCTGTCAAAAAAAGGAGATTTAGCTGGTTTATGGTAAGTGACCTGCTGTTTTGGGGTGGGGAGAGTGTAAAAAACGAGGGGAAAGTGTCATGTGCTAAAGCACAGCAGATTTTCCCCTCGTTTCTATGAGTTGTTGCAACTATTGTGGTTATTTAGTGACTTTTTCGAGCCACTTCACCATTCCCAGCATCACGCACATCGAGATGAGGCAGAAGGCGGCAAACACTGCCCAGCATTGCCACTGATGTGGGAACTTGTTGAGCATCGTCACACCCAGAGCGATAAAGAGGTTGCCTATAGCTGTAGCACACAACCATAAGCCCTGGCAGATGCCTTGCAGGTGGGTGGGGGCAATCTTCGACACGAACGACAGGCCAAGTGGGGAAATGAACAACTCGGCAACGGTGAGGAAGAAATAGGTGACAATGAGCACCCAGGGGCCAGCCTTGATTGAATCTTTCATGGCTTCGGGCAGGCTCTTGAACTCTTCGCCCGAGGGATAGCCGTTAGTGGCGGCGATTGCGATAAGGAAGAGATAAGCACAGGCTGCTACAAACATACCCAATGCAATCTTGCGAGGAGTGGAGATTTCCTTGCCCTTGTGAGCCAGCGCGCCAAATATCATCATAATGATGGGTGTGAGCACAATCACAAAGAATGGGTTGATGCATTGCCATATCTCGGGGGCTATAGAGCTAGTGTTACAGAAGTCACGAGCAAACACCGAGAGCGACTGACCATTCTGGTGGAACGAGAACCAGAAGAACACTGCCACGCCAAGCACTGCAAACAGGGCATACATGCGTTGCCTTATTTCCTTAGCGTCGGCAGTAACTTGCTCCTTGCTCACTGTTGCCTCTTTTACTTTCTTGATGGGGTTGGGCAGAGCCTTGCGAGTGGCCACGAAGATGAAGAATGATATGAGCATGGCTAGAGCCGATGCAATAAACGAGTAGTGCACACCAGTGTTGAAGCTCTCAAGATAGCTGGTGCAGAAGGTGGCGATGTCGCCCACCTGGCCACCGTCGATGATTGAACTTTGCGCCAGGGTGTTGAGGTTTTCCATGTCATCGCCCTTGAGTGTGCCGCTCAAGAAGCCGTGGCACAAGCGAGGAAGGTCGGCATTATAGATGAAGCCATCGAGCTTGAGCATTGCGCTGCGCAGCAGTGGTGCCACGAAGGGCGCAATCACGCCGCCAATGTTGATGAACACATAGAAGATTTGGAAACCACTGTCGCGACGCGACTTGGCGATGGCAAGTTCCTCGGGTCCTTTCTTGGCAGCTTCGGCCTCATAGTTGTCATACATCTGTCCTACGATAGCTTGCAGGTTGCCCTTGAACAGGCCATTGCCGGCAGCAATCAGCAGCAGTGCGAAACAGGTTAACACGAGTATCCATGTGGGAACTGCGCCAGGGTTGCCGCCAAACACGGGTACCGACAGTATTATATAACCCGTTGCCATGACGATGAGACCAGCCATGATAGTGCCTTTGAAGTTTTGCAGCTTGTCGGCAACCATTCCACCAGGAAGGCTGAGCACGTAAATGAGGAAATAGAACACGGCATAAATCCAGCCGGCAGCGTCATCGCTAATGCCAAACTTTGAACACAAGAAAAGCAGCAGCACTGCATTCATGATGTAGTAGCCAAATCGCTCGCCCATGTTTGACAGAGCTGCCGAGATAAGGCCTTTGGGGTGTTTTCTTTTTGCCTCAATTACATAGTAAACGAGGAAAGGTACAACCACAACTAAAATCGCAAGTAGCATGGCAACCATGCGATTGTTGTTCCATAGATCTTGTAACATAATTAGTTAATAGTTTTTTAAGTTAATATGATTTTTAGTAGAATAGTAGAATAGTAGAATAGTAGAGTAGTGGAATAGTATAATTGTGGTAGATTTATGCTTTGTGCATTGCGAAGGCCATGGCATAGGCTCGCATGTTCTTGAGCATGGAGAGCAGGCCGTTGCTGCGGGTGGGGGAGAGGTGCTCGCGCAGCCCTATGCGGTCGATGAAGTAGAGGTCGGCATCGACGATGTCTTGTGGTCGTTGTCCCGAGAGCACGCGTATGAGCAGCGCCACGATGCCCTTGACGATGATGGCGTCGCTGTCGGCGCGGTAGGTGACCACTCCGTCATGGTATTGCGCGTCGAGCCACAGTCGGCTTTGGCATCCGTCTATCAGGTTGTCGGGCGTCTTGAGGCTCTCGTCGAGCGCGTCGAGCCCGTTGCCCAGCTCAATGATGTAAGCATAGCGGTCCATCCAGTCGTCCATGCCGCTGAACTCGTCGATTATCTCGTCTTGAATTTGGTTTATTTCGGTCATTATATAATAGTAAGGTGTATAAATCGGTCAAAATTACTCAAAATTTTGGTTTCTCGCAACATTTTGTTGAAAAAAGTGCCCTCTGGGTGCTGTTGTGTGTTGTTATTCGCCACTATTGAAAAAACCAAGGTGCTGAGTCCTAATGGAGTCAGCACCTTGAAAAATTTAAAAGATTATGTGTGTGTGTTATTGTCTAGCGAACTGCAGGGTATTGTTCAGAATCTTGCGGCTGCTGAACAACATTCCATAGGGGTTAGCGTTCATCTTGCGCTGGTAGAGGCTGGCGATCTCTTGCTTGGGCAGAGGACGTGGAGTGCCCTGCTTGATGACTTTCACAACATAGAGTGCGTTGTCGCCAGCAATCACTTGAATCTTGCCAATGGCGTTCTTGCCCATGCCCACGATTCGTCCTGCCACCTTGAGGTCGCTAATCATGTTAGGCGCACCAGGGATGTAGGTTACTGAGTCGAGAGTAGTGTTGAACTTTTGTGCGTATGCGTTAAGGTCGGTGGCCTTGAGGCTATTGCACTCCTTGAGCAGAGCTTCGCCTATCTTCTTGTTGAGCAAGTAGGTGGTGAGCTGCTGTTTAACGGTTGGGTCGGTGTAGGGAACGTAGTCTTCATACACGTCTTCAACGGCAGCGGCTATCATGTAGCCGTGTTCCTCGTCCTCTCTGATGTCTGACACAGTGCCGGGCTTGTTGTCGAAGGCCCATTTAATGAGGCTTCTAGTGCCGGTGATGCCGCCAGTCATTTGTGTGCCGATGGATGGGTTGCTGCCATCAACCACACATTCCTGCACGTCATATTTTGCTGCCTTAGCGTTTTTCTTGAAGTCGGCAGCGTTGTTGTTCTTGTCGATATAGGCCTGCAGGTTCTTGCGCAGGTTGTTGACGGTGGTCTCACTTGGGTCGTTCTCATATCTAGCGCGAGCTACCGAGTAGAGAGTAATGGGAGCCTTGTGCTGAACCACTTGTGCAAACACAGCCACGCTTTGGTCGCCTTGAGTCTGCGAGTCGAGCAGGAAGAAAGAGCCGTCGAGGTGGGCAATGATTTTCTCGCGAATGGAGTCTTGGTGGATGAGACCATCAACCGAAGGCACCTTGGTTGGGTCAAACTTCTGAACAGCGATGTTCTGGTTTTTGTTACCCACATTGATAGAGTCGATCGACACGCCGCTGCTGAGCAGTGCAAAGACAGAGTCTTGCATGTGCTTGTTACCAGCCACCTGCACGTAGTTGATGCCTATTGAGTCGGGGCATTGAACCATCTTTGTCACCTTGTAGATGAAGGTGTTGCGGTCGCGTGGGCCAGTGGGGGTTCTCATCTTCATGCTGTTGATGCCACCGTCGAGCAGCTCGGTGTAGATGGGGTCTTTTTGCTCAGTGGCTCCCGAGGTGATAACGGTGAGCCTGTCGTTCTTGCTGTTAGCGATGAGCGAGTCGATAAACAGGTGAGTGTCTTTGTTGCTCTTGATGCCCTGGATGCCCTCTTGGGCGCTAAAGTCATTGTAGATTTTAGCAATGACGCCGTTAGCCGCCTTCTTGTCGTTGGCCGAGGGGTCGATATCAACCTTGATATAGCTGATGCGGCGTTTCTCTTGGTCAATCTTGAAGCACTCTTTGTAGAGGTCGTAAGCGGCTTTGATTTCGTCGTCGCTCACTTTGTACTTGTTAGTATATTGAGCATAGTCAACCTTAGTGTACTCGATATCGTAGGGGGTTTGCTCTTCCTTGAGCATTTGCTCCTCGAGCTTGTTAGGCTTGATGCAAGCCGAGATTGCCAGACCTAGTTTTGTGCTCTTGAGCTCGGTAGCGATTTCGGGCACACGGTTTTGGCAATAAATCTTTGCTTCGGCCAGCTGTATCTGCTGTGGGTCGTTAGAGTTGGGGTTAGGGTTGGCGTTTTTGATTTGGTCAAAAGTCTTCTTGTCGATACCAGTCTCTTTAAAGAGCACGTTGAGAATCTCATCGTCGGTAACGCCAATGCCAGCATCGCTGCACTCTTGAGAGATGAGTGTCTCGCCAATGATTTGCTGCACAGCTTGCTGCTGCAGGGTCTCTCCATCGGTTTTTTGGTCAGGATTTTTTTGTTGTATTTTCTCCTGCTCAGCCGACAACTGGGTGATGTCAATGTCCTTGTTCCCTACCTGCACTGCTAGGGTGTCGTTGCCTCTGAAGAGAGACATAGGATTGTCGATGGCTGTTAAAATGAAAAGCAACAATGCTCCACCAATAAAGCCCATCAACAATTTGGGTCTTTTTCTAAGTTTTTCTAATACTGCCATTATTGTTATTTTTTATGTTTTTGTTTTTCAAAAATAGTTGTTTTCGAAAATAGCACGCAAAGATAGACATTTTTTGTTTAACGACAAAAAAATGATACGTTTTTGTTGCAAAATAGTGTGCAACTTGTCGTTTTGCATAGGAGTTGAGGCCGCTCAGGCCAGTGTTTTGCGAAAAAATAATGGAAGCCGCTGTGCTGTGATTTTTTAATGTAGTTTCAGGCAATGACGATGGCATAATTTTGCAGCGTGATTTTCAACAACCCCAATCTGTTAACCTTAAATTTTTCTTTGAGATGAACACTAACAACATTATTGATGAAAATGATGCCATTGTTACTGGCCAGGAGACCGGCAACGGGCAAGAGGCAGCGGCATGCCCCCAGCAAGATGACGCCGCTGCCGAGCAGCCACAGGCTGCCGACGAGGTGCAGCAGCTGCTCGAGAAGCTGGGAGTGAGCGAGAGCATTGCTGCCTCGGCAAGGGTGATAGTGCAGTCGTTGCGCGAAGGCAGCGCCACGAGCGAGAGCCTCGTGAGGATGGTGGTGCAATCGCTGCGCCATGACGAGGAGCTGAAGAATGCCGAGACGCAAGGCTACCTGCGTGGCCGCAACGAGGTGATAGCTGCTGCCACCACCCCGCCTGGCGACAAGTCGCCCCGCCCGCTCAACTTTCCCATCTACACCAAGCGAAGCTTTTGGGACAAGTAGAGAAAGCTGCCGTCGAGGCGTGCTACACTCTCTAGAAATTCTAGACCTTCTAGATTTTCTAGACCTTCTAGAGTCTTCTTTTCACTAATCACAAAAATTTTTAAAACACAATTAACCATGATTATCAAGAAATTCATCATGCGTGCCATTGCTGTGCGCAACTGGTTCAGGAAGAACCGCAAGCTACTGATGTTGCTGCTTGCTATTGTGATAATGCTAATTTTGGGAGGCTGCCTTGCCTCGCCCACTCAGGCCGCTCTCGCGGTGGTGGTGGCTGGTGTGGCTGGTGGCAAGCACATCGACGATGAGCCTCTCACCACCGACCTCACGCGAGGTGCCTCGCCCGAGCTGCTGCTCAACGAGATTGACCAGCAGATCGTGAAAATTCGTCCCATGGCCACCCCCATCGACCAGCTCTCGCGCTGTGCTGGCTCGAAGCATGTGGGGAGCATGATCGTCGATTATTATAACGTAGATACCAAGCCCACCACTGCCGAGGTGGCTACCGAATATGTGGAGCCCGCCGCAAGTAGTGCCACGGCCGACGACACCCGCATCACGCTGAGCACCAGTAACGACGAGATGTTTGACGTGTCCGACACCATCCTCGTGCAGGGCGTCTATGGCTACGATGCCAGCGGCACCAAGCAGAGCAACGAGGAGCTGGTGCTTTATGTGGTGTCGCGCGACGACAACAACGGCATGAAGGTGCAGGCTGTCAACGGCAAGAAGATTGGCGACGTGGAGGGCTGTGTGCCCTCGATTGATGAAGGCACGCCACTGATTCGCATGGGGCGCGCCGCCACCGAGCTCGATGTGATGTCACCGCAGTTTGAAGCTCTGCCACAAAAGGCTCAGCAATACTGCCAAATCTTTAAGATGCAGGTGGAACAGAGCACTTTGCAGAAACTCTCTAACAAGGAGGTGCCCTGGACCATGAACGACCAGGAGGAGGCCGCCATCTACGACATGCGCCTGGGCATGGAGAAGTCGTTCCTCTTTGGTGTGAAAGGCAAGATTTGGGACAGTGCTAAGAAGGAGCACGTGATGCTCACTGGCGGCATCTGGAAGCAGGCCGGCAAGGAGTTCTTCTATAATGCTCAGAGCATGAACCAGGAGTCGATTATCGACATGATGCGCCGTGCCTTCACGGGCAATGCTGGCAGCAAGCGCAAGATTCTCATTGGCGGCTCGGAGCTCATTGGCACCATCAACAAGCTCGACTACCAGCGTGTGATCACCGCCAGTGACACCGTCACCAAGTGGGGCATCGACTTCACCGAGCTCAGGTCGAAGTTTGGCACCCTCTATGTGCTGCTTAGCGAGGTCTTTGACGAGTGTGGCATGGCAGCCAACGGCATGATTATCGACCCCGAATACTTGCAGAAGTATGTGCACCAGCCCTTCAGTGCCGAGACCCTCAACCTCAAGGCCAGCGGAGTGCGCAATGTCGATGCCACTGTGCTCACCGAGACTAGCTGCCTTGTGCTGCGCTACCCCTAGGCCCACATGCGCATCATCCGAGCTTGACGCTCCAGTGGCGATGAGCAGCGGCTAAAATCTGCTTTTGAGTCCACTTTTTAAAAAACGGCGAATTATTCGAATTGAACTAATTTTTTTTGCTGCTGAAAATCAGTGTTTTTACTTCCTTTATTGCTTGTTTTTGGGACTATAGACTCAAAATATGGGCTTTTTTAAGTGGACTCAATCCTTGTTTTGAAAATGGGCATCTCCCGGTTGTCGTCAAGTTGCGGGAGATGCCCATTTCTTTTGATGAAAAATTTGGTGGTGTCAAATTTTTTTTTGAAATTTGTCCCACAAAAAATGACACGCGAACGTAAAATACAGCAGGTCACCCTAGTGGGATGCCTGGGCAATGTGGTGCTGATGGTGTGCAAGCTCGTTGCTGGCGTTGTGGGGCACAGCGCGGCGATGATTGCCGATGCTATACACTCGCTGTCGGACTTCGTGACCGATGTGATAGTGCTCGCCTTTGTGAGTGTGAGCGCTAAGCCACAGGACAAGTCGCACGATTATGGGCATGGCAAGTTTGAGACCATAGCCACGTTCTTCATTGGCATAGCACTGGTTGCGGCAGCCGCAGGCATCATAATCTCGGGAGTGGTGAGCCTGGTAGATTGGGTTCAAGGTGCTGCTATTGAGGCACCAGGCAAGATGGCGCTGTGGGCTGCATTGCTCTCGATAGCTGTAAAGGAGGTGCTCTATCAATACACTGTCCATTACGGCAAGAAGCTCAACTCGCAAGCCGTGATTGCTAACGCATGGCATCATCGCAGCGACGCCCTGTCGTCGGTGGCGGCGGCCATAGGCATTGGCGGGGCCATTCTCCTTGGCGACCGCTGGACTGTGCTCGACCCACTGGCGTCGGTGTTGGTGGGACTGGTGCTGATGAAGGTGGCGGTGGGACTGCTGCGCACTAGCATTAACGAGCTAACCGAGAGCTCGCTGCCGCAAGATACCGAGCGCGAGATAGAGGAGATTATCACGTCTTTTCCTGAGATTACTGAGCCTCACCACCTGCGCACCCGTCGCATAGGCACACGCATTGCCATCGAGGCTCACATGCGCATGGATGGTGCCATGACGCTGCAAGCCTCGCACGACTTGGCCACCCAGGTCGAGAAAAAACTCCAGGAGCGCTTTGGTGCCGACACCCACATCACCCTGCATGTGGAGCCAGCTCATAGCTCATAGCTCATAGCTGACAAGGCAGTAGTTCATAGTTTTCTAGAGATTCTAGAACATCTAGCGCTCCTTAACGGACAAGGCACGCCTTGTCCCTACCAGCCCTTAAAACTTCTTCCTTTTTCACTTAAATAAAATCACTGTCTTCCATAAACCATAAACGATAAACTATAAACGATAAATAGTTTCCCGTTCTTCTATTAAATAAGCATATTCTTCTATGTGATAGTTCCCTTTTGTCTAATTGGTGTGGAGATTCTTGTAAAAATGTGATATTTTTGCAAGAAAAATGACTAACTTTGCACTATGGGTAAGAAAATCACATTTACTCGCGCATCTCTCATTCATGTGTTGTGCTGGGGACTGATATTGGCATTTCCGCTGTTTCTGTTCCGGCAGGACGACACCATGACCGACATGCTGCGCCATTACCTGCGGTCGCTCGGTGGCACGTTAAGCTACATGATAATCTTCTACCTGAACTATTGCTACTTTGTGCCCAAGCTGCTTTTTGAGAACAAGCGCAAGAGCTTTGTAATCTATAACCTGCTCGCCATCTTCTTGCTGGTGGTCACCATGACGTATTGGTGGCACTTGATGGGTGAGATTTTTCCTAACTCTAATCCCCGGCCCCAGGTCTTTAATGCGCCGCCGCGGTGGACGCGCTTTGTGCAGATGTCGTTCATGCTGATTCTTGTGATAGGCCTCAGCGTGGCCATTCGCATGAGTCAGCGGTGGCATAAGCTGCAAGAGGCTAAGAATGAGGCCGAGCGCATCCGCAGCGATGCCGAGCTCAAGAACCTGCGCAACCAGCTTAACCCGCATTTCCTTCTCAACACGCTCAACAATATCTATGCCCTCATCGCCTTCGACCCCGAGAAGGCACAGGTGGCGGTGGGCGAGCTGAGCAAACTGCTGCGTCATGCCCTCTATGACAACCAGAAGCACTTTGTGCCACTCTATAAAGAGGTGGAGTTTATCGAGAATTATATCAGCCTGATGAAGATGCGCGTTACTAACCATGTGAAGATAAGCACCAACATCGACATCGACGAGGATGATGCCACGCCCATCGCGCCGCTCATCTTCATCTCACTCATCGAGAACGCCTTCAAGCATGGCGTCTCGCAGGCAGGAGAGGGAGAGATAAGCATCACTATCACCAATAAGGACGACCAGATAATGTGCGAGATCATAAACACTAACCACCCCAAGCGCGACAACGACAAGAGTGGCTCAGGGATAGGCCTGGAGCAGGTGGCCAAGCGCCTGGAACTCATGTATCATGACCACTACACCTGGGAAAAAGGTTTAGACACCACTACCAATAAATATTTCTCTAAAATAGTGTTACACAACACGAAAAGCGTGGAACGTGGAACGTAGATCGGGGATCGGAGATCGGAGATCGAGGATCGGTTTATGGAAGGCAGTGATGAGATTATGGGCTGACAAGCACGTCTTGTCCTTACTTAACACTTAACATTTAACACTTAACACTTATAATGGAGCTATGATAATAAAGTGCGCAATAATTGATGATGAGCCGCTGGCAGTGGAGCTGCTGGTGAGCTATGTGAACAAAATCCCATTCATGGAGCTGCATGGCAAGTACTCCAATGCCGTTGACGCCATGAAAGGCATTGCCGAGGACCCGGTGGATGTGGTGTTTCTCGACATACAGATGCCCGAGCTTAATGGGCTGGAACTGTCGAAAATGCTCCCTGAGGCCACACGAGTGGTGTTCACCACAGCATTTGAGCAGTATGCTATCGACGGCTACCGCATCAACGCTCTCGACTACTTGCTCAAGCCCATCTCCTATCCCGAGTTTCTGGAGGCTTGCAACAAGGCGCTGCAGTGGTTCACCATGGTGCAGCAGGCCGAGGAGACCAAAGAACCAGAAGCAACCAGCATCTTCGTCAAGAGTGAATATAAGCTGCTGCAAATCGAGCTCGACGACATCCGCTACATCGAGGGCTTGAAGGACTATGTGAAAATCTACACCGAGCAGTCGCCTCACCCCATCCTCTCGCTCATGAACATGAAGGCGATGGAGCAGATGCTGCCCGCATCACGTTTTATCAGGGTTCACCGCTCCTATATCGTGCAGAAGAGCAAAATCAAGGAAATCGACCGCAACCGCATCGTCTTTGGCGACGTGTATATCCCCATTGGCGACAGCTACAAGCAGGCCTTTCAGGACTTCCTGGGGCGATAACCCACCTAGAGTCTGAAATGAAGAGATTTGTTATCTTGGCGGTGATGTTGACAATAGCAGTTGGCACTGTTATTGCCCATCACATATATAAAGGTGTCTTCACCAGCTACACCGACATCGTCTATACCTACGACGACCGCCACATTTATAGTGGCGCCTCCACCAGCTACACCGACATCGTCTATACCTACGACAGTCGTCACATCTACCGCGGCAACTCCACCAGCTACACCGACATTGTCTATACCTACGATGACCGCCACATCTACCGTGGCAACTCCACTAGCTATACTGACATTGTATATACCTACGACAGTCGTCACATCTACCGTGGCAACTCCACCAGCTACACCGACATTGTATATACGTTTGACTAGCAAAGAAAAACTATAAAGCACATCTACCGTGGTGACTCCACCAAACACTGGGACATCATCTACACCTACGACGACGAGCACATCTATAAAGGCGATTCCAGGAAATACTGGGATGTAATCTACACGATAGAGAAGGAATAGCAACACAATAATAATTACTCAAGTTTCGGTTACTTCCGAAACTTGAGTAATGTCCTTAAATCAATGCGGCTCAGGAGATTGCTTTTTCTCTTGAGCCGCATTGGATATTGGGATGTTGATGTGCAAAGGCTGTAGCCTTCTTATGCTTGCTTCTTGCCGTCTTTCTTGAAGTGGTCGTTATACATCTTGATGCCGAAGATGATGGCGCTCATCACGGTGGTGAGGCTGTTAGCGATGAACAGTGGCCAGTTCTCGGTGAGCAGGCCATTGATGGCAAACAAGATGCTTCCCAGGCCCATCAGCAGGAAAGTGCCGGTGGCAATGTCGTCGGTGCGACGTGTCTTGACGGTGTGGATGGTTTGTGGCAGATAGCCTAGCACTAGGCAGATGGTTGCACAATATCCCACAATTTCAGTAATACCCATAGTTTTTATTGTTCTTGAATTATTTTATTTGTTTCATTAACTCTTTGGTGGCAGTGATGAGCTGGTCGTCAACGCCTTTGACCACTGTGGCGGGGTCATTGAGCACCTTGATGTCGGGCTCTAGCTGAGTGTTCTCGAGGTAGGAGCCGTCGGGCAGGCGATAGCCAATGATGGGCATGCCATAGATGAGCGACGGGTCTTGCAGAGTCTCCCACGACACGCTGCTCATGGTGCCTGGCACGGGAGCCCCCACGAGCTTGCCGATGCCTGTGTGCTTGTAAACCCAGGGTGTGCCGTGAGCGTTGCTGTAGCATGCCTCGCACTGCACCATGATGCTGGGTTTGTTCCAGCGGCGGCTGGGCATGTCGCACGCCTCGCGACCGCGTATTACCTGTGTGAAGTATTTCTTGCCGCTGAAGAGCACCTCGATGTCCTCGTGCAAGCGGCCACCGCCATTGAAGCGTATGTCGATAACGATGCCGTCCTTTTTGTAATATTTACCCATGACTTGGCTATACACCTCGCGGTAGCTCTCGTCGTTCATCGACTGGATGTGGACGTAGCCCAGTCGTCCTCCCGAGATGCTATCTACCAGGTGGGCGTTGTGCTTTACCCAGCGCTTGTAGAGCAGGTTGTTCATTGCCCCGTTAGTGATGGGCAGAATCACCTCGTCGAAGGTGTTGCCGCCCTTGTCGCGGATGGTGATTAGCGTCTTCTTGCCTGCCAGCCCGTTGAGCAGCTGGGTGTAGTCGTTCTCGTCGTTGATCTCGATGCCGTTGATTTTCTCGACAATCATGCCGGGGCGCACCTTGCTCGTGGAGCGTGCAAAGGGGCCTTTCTCTACCACCTCGTCGATTTTGAGACCCTTGCCGGTGTAGGTCCAGTCGAAGAGCAGACCCATGTTGGCTGTCGCCTCGCTGCCGCCGCTGGGGTAGTAGCGACCGCCCGAGTGCGACACGTTGAGCTCGCCCAGCAGCTCGCTAAGCAAGTTGGCATAGTCATAGTTGTTGTTGATGTGTGGCAGGAACTTGCGGTAGGCGTCGCACATCATGTCCCACTTGCATCCGTTGAGGTCGGTGCGGAAGAACCGCTTGTTGACCTGGTGCTGCACGTGGTTATACATGTACTTGCGCTCGGCAGCCAGGTCCATCTTCACCTCGGCCTTGTAGGTGATGGGTGTGAGCTTGTCGCTGGCCACTGTGAGCTTGTTCATAGTTGAGCCCAGGACGAACATGTCCTTGCCGTCCTTGCCCATCTGAATGTTGGCCCATCCCGAGTTCATCTTGTTGATGAGCTTGGTAGAGTGCTTGCGCATGTCGAGCTTCCACAGGTCATATCCGCTTTCAAACTTCGACAGGTAATAGAGGTTGTCGCCGTTATTGGTGACCATAGCGCTGGCGATGCTGCTCGAGTTGGGGGTGAGTCGCACCACACGGTCCTCGATGCCGTCGAGCTCGACCACGATGTCCTTGACTTCATCCTTCTTGTCGGCTTCTTTGTCCTTGTCGTCCTTCTTCTTGTTCTTCTTGTCCTCTTCGGCCTTCTTCTTGTCGGCCTCTTTCTTGGCTTCCTTCTCGGCTTCCTTAGTGAGCTCGTAGTCCTCCTTGCTCATGCGATACTTGTCGTAGGCATCCTGGTTGACAAAGGCGAGCAGCACGTCGTCCTGCGAGCCCCACGAGCCGTGTGCGCGCATTCCGTAGCGGTTGCTGGTGAAGAGAATGGCGTTGCCTTCCATGACCCACTTGGGTGCCTCGCTGAAGTATCCGCTGCCGGTGATGTTGGTGATTTTGCCACCATCGGCACTGACGATGCCCACGTCGGTGTAGGGGTCGCGCTGGTTGGCGATATAGGTGAGGGTGAACCACTTGCTGTCGGGCGACCAAGCGTAGTCAAAGCCTCCGTTGGTCTCATACCATGTGGAGCCGTCGGTCACTTGATGCACCTTCCTGCTCTTGATGTCCATGACCATGAGCTGGTTGCGGTTTTCGATAAATGCCAGTTTCTTGCCGTCGGGGCTCACATCGGGTGCTGCGCGCTCCACAGTGGTCGATGGCAACAATATCTCCTCCTTGATGGTGGTGGCGTTAGGAAAGTTGGGGTCCTCCTTGCGCTCAATGGTGGCCTCGACTAGCTGCCAGTTGCCATTGCGCTCGGTGGCATAGTAGAGGGTGCGGTTGTCGCTGCCCCACGATAGTCCTTCCTCGGCCTCGGGGGTGGTGGTGATGCGCTTGGTGGTGGCATACTCTACTGAGGTGACAAACACCTCGCCACGAGCTATGAATGCCACCTGCTTGCCGTCGGGCGACGCTACGGCAGCCGTTGCTCCGCGCGTCATGGTAGTGCGCAGCACATCCTCGGTGTCGTCGTGGAAGAGGTCAATCTTCACCTTGGCAGGCTTGCCCGATGGTGCCTGGGTGTAGAGCTCGCCGTCGTAGGTGTAGCACAAAGTGCCGTTATTGGCTATAGAGAGGAAGCGCACGGGGTGGGTCTTGAACGATGTCACTGCCTTGATAGCGCTCGGTTGATTGACGGGGAACTGATAGACATTCATCGAGCCGCCATTGCGCTCGCTCAGGATATAGACGGTGTTGCCATCGGCGCTGAGCACTGGGCTCCGGTCCTCGCCGGCATGGTTAGTGAGGTTGGTGTGCTTGCCAGTGGTCGCATCATATTTCCAGATGTCGCGAGTCACACTGCTGGTGTGATGCTTGCGCCAGGCATCCTCCATGCCCTTCTGGTCCTGATAGACCATAAACTTGTCTTTGCTGTCCCAGTAGAGCTCCTCGGCTGGAGTGCCCAGCACTTGAGTGATGCGTCCACCACCGACGGGCACCTTATAGACCTCGGTGAGCCGCGAGCTGGGGAACAGTGCGCTGCTGGCGGGGTCTTGGATAGCCGCCGAGAAGTATATGTACTTGCCGTCGTGGCTGAATGCCCATGGCAACTCGCTGGCCGAGTTGGTGGTCAGGCGTGTTGGTGCGCCACCCGTCGAGGGCATTACATAGATGTCGAAGTTGCCCTTGCGGTCGCTGGCGAAGGCCAGGTACCGGCCGTCGGCACTCCACACGGGATTCATCTCATAGCTCGACTGGGTGGTGAGCTGCACGGCGTGTCCGCCCGCGGCAGGCACTTTGTAGATGTCGCCCTTGTAGCAGAAGGCAATTTCCTTGCCGTCGGGCGAGATTTTAGCATAACGCAGCCACAGCGGTGTCTCGGCAAGAGACGTGGTGGCCATCACAGCAGCAAGAGCTGCAAGAAAAAACTTAATCTTCATAAAATATTATTAATAGGTTATATTTATTTCGCAATGGTATTTCGCAATGTGCAAAATTAGTGAGATTTTCTCAAATTCTCACATTGTGCAAGGAATTAATTTCGGTAAATAATGAGAAAAAGCGTTTACTGGCTCAGGAGGATGCCGTAGAGTGCCGTCACGTCGGCAGCGGTGATGTTGCCGTCGTTGTTAATGTCGGCACCTAACAAATAATGGTGGTCGCCATTGAGGAGGTTGTCGTAGATGGCTGTCACGTCGGCAGCGGTGATGTTGCCATCGAGGTTCACGTCGCCGGTGACGCCCCACTGCTTGTTGAGCCAGGCGGCTTTCTTTGAGATCACGTCGATGAACCGTTGTGGGTCGTCGGGGGTGTGGTTGCTGGCGTAGGAGTGCCACCGCAGGCGGTCTTGCTGCTCGGCGTTGCTCACCAGCTCTCGCCACTGCCAGGCGCTGTCAATTGCCTTGCTCATCACATGATTGGTGCAGAACTCTCGCCACACGTCTCGCACCTGCTGCTGGAAGCGCGGGAACTTGAGGGCCTCTTTTATCCACAGGAAGGGGTAGTGTGTGTCGTAGTCGTAGATGAAATGGTCGCTGGTGGTGCTCTGCTGGAAGAAGCTGTTGTCGAAGTCCCACACGGGTCCGAACATTAGTTTTTCGTCCCAGCCTAGGTCTTTATACATGAACAGGCTGCCCGAGAAGGCCTCCACGTTTTCCATCACCTCATGGATGACGTAGAAGCGTGCCAGGGTGTTCATGTCGATGAGCTGTTCCCAGCCCCGGTCGTTCTTGTCGGCGACATAGACGCAGCTGTCGGCTCTGTGCAGCAGGTCGTGGATGTAGGCGCGCTGCACTGGTGAGAGCACCTCGGGCGACTGGGTGACGATGGTGAAGCGCGGGTTTGCCGGGTCGTTGTTCTGGTATTGGTCGATGACGATGTTGCCGTCGTCGGTGAGTTCCAGGAGCCAGCCGCCAGTCACATTGTCGGCGATAGTCTCGTTGTCGGCCTGTTCCATGATATCTACTCTGCCGCCTTCCACCCTGATTTTCTCGCACAAGAAATATAGTCCCATATAGTCGCCATTGAGCACCACCTCTACCGGCACCTGGGTGGGAGTGTAGGGCATGCCCAGCAGACGGCTCATGTCAAAGCCCATGGTGTTGCGCAGGTAGCCGCTGAAGTCGTGATAGTGCGCCAGCAGCACAAAATGGCGGCTGCGGTCAAGGCCTAGGGGAGCCTGCTTGGTGGCAAACTTTATCTTGTAAGGCTTCTTGTTGGAGTTCTCCCATGTCCAGTTTCCCCGTCCCTTCACCTCGATGGCAAGAGGCTCTTGGCTGCTGCCCAGTGGCTGAAGCGGGTCGTCAATCCACAAGCTGCCGCCTATGTAATGGTCTTTACTGGTGATGGCTACTGAATCCTTGGTGTTGAGATAAATCACTGGCAGCGAGCCCGAGGTGGTGGCATCGTAGCTGTAGTCGGGTCGCCAGTAGCCGTTGCTCATGGTTCGGTCGTTGAAGGGGCAGAAGACCCATGTTGGCGATTTGCTCCAGTCGATATTAGTTGTGGAGATGAGGTTAGTGAGCCGCAGCTCGCCCCCGCCAGCCTCTTCCAGGCTGTCGAGAATCATGTAGATGCGTGTGTTGTAGATGCCCGCTGGCATATCGGTTTCCACAAAGATGAAGTAGCTGAGGTCGTTGATGCCCACATCGAGTGTCGTCATCCACCAGTTGTGGCCAGCAACGGGTGTCATGTCATAGACTTGTGAGAAAGGCCTCGTGACACTGCCCGCTATCATTTTCACCTGTGAAAACTTGAGCTTGCTGTTGTCGAAGCAGTAGCACCCAGGCGTCAGGTCGAGAGCCGAAGTGATACTGGCACTCATCAGCATCAGCAGCGATAGTGCCACGCGGGCTATTGTGTTGTTTTTAATCCTCATAAATATGCACTTCGTGGTTGCATTGTCTTTCAGATAATTAGCCTCTGTCGAGGCACTTAGCGTCTTCGACGCTTTCGCTGAACAGTTACGATTATGTGAAACCGAGTCAGTTCTTTATTTAAAAACGAAGTTTTTAGGTCATTATTATATTAGCTGGGGTAAGTTAAAAAAAGGACCATGCCAATCACGGCATGGACCCTTTTTCTTTGATGACTTGTCTCTCTGTGGAGAGGATTAAGCCTCGGGCTTAGCTTCCTCTTTCTTCTCGGCAGGAGCCTGCTCGCCCTCGGCGGGAGCGGCAGCGTCTTTGTTAACCGATACCTCAGCATCCTTGTTCTCGGGAGCTACAGCACTGGTAGAAGTCTCTGGAGTGCTGGGAGCGCTCTGAACGTTCTCGGTGCTGGCTGGGGTGCTGGTGGTGGCGCTGCTTGCGCTGGCGTCGCTGGCTGGTTTGGTGTCACAAGAAACAAAAGTCATTGCAAAAACTGCTGCGAATAATAAAACTAACTTTTTCATAATAATAAATTTTAAAAGATGAAATAAAAATATTTTATTAAAAAACTCAATTAATGTCGATTTCAAAACTTTTTCTTTCCACAAATCTAAAGTCCTGTTCTCGGTATTGTCTCGGCTCGCCAAGTGCGTGGTGAGTTTTGACGCTGCAAAATTATAATGGCGCCGAGCCTGGGTGTTATAAATTGTGGGACAAATTTTGTAACAACAGGGACAATCATTGTAAATTTGGCGACGTTTTTTGTAACTGTGAGGACATTTTTATCAGTTAAGCTATTGATTATTAGGTCGATGTGTTTTTCTCGAAAAATGCATGGTTTTTAGCCGTTTTTTTGGAGAGAAAAGTGTATTTTTTAGATGAAAACAGTGGATTTCTGCTTGTTTTTTGGTAACTTTGCACCACCTAAAAAATAATTGCTTTATGAAAATTTCTATTATCAATGGTCCAAATCTAAACCTTACAGGGCAGCGTGAACCCGAGATTTATGGCAGCCAGTCGCTCGATAGCTACTTGCAGATGCTTGCTGCCGCCTATCCCGACGTGGAGTTCTCATTCTTCCAGAGCAACTGCGAGGGAGCGATTATCGACGAGATACACCGCGTGGGGTTTGATAGCGATGGCATCGTCATTAACGCTGGTGCCTATGCGCACTATAGTCTTGCCATTGCCGACGCCCTGCGCTCGGTGCCAGCTCCAGCCGTGGAGGTGCACATAAGCAACATTTATGCCCGCGAGCAGGCTCGTCACCACTCGGTGCTTGCCCCGGCTAGTGTGGGCGTGATAGCTGGCTTTGGCCTCGACAGCTATCGCCTCGCCGTTGAAGCTCTCGCCGCGATGCAAAAAAATGGTTAAAATTTCGTTATATATTGTTTTTTTATGCAGTTTTTGTGTAATTTTGTGGTCTAAATTACTTTTTCATGAATTATGACCCATCAAGAGTATATTTTACATAACGGATACTGCATCTTTAATTTGACAAAGGACAGCGATGCCGATGCCACTACTCCCATTGACTCGCGATATACTCTGATAATGCTATGCGTTGAGGGTGAAGCTACGATAGAAGCTAACATGCAACATTACCGGTTTGTCAAAGGCGACTGCATGTGCATGGGAAATATCTTGTATAAGCGCACGATGAGGATGAGCGACGATTTTCTTGGGCGCGTGCTGGTGAGCAAGAGTTCGTTTGCTTTCGACACTATAGTTGGTATTCCGTTGGGTTTTTTTGAGTCGATTTATATAAGTCCTATAATCAATATATCTAACAAAAACGAGTGGCAGCTTCTCAACAACCATTTCGATAATCTCAGCCTCATGCAGGATAATAACCTAGGCATTAGGCATGTGGAGCTTGTGGCGCTCACCTTCCGCTCGGTGGTGCTGCTCATGGCGTCGCTGCGTGGCATCACCCAGCTAGAGCAGTCCTACTATAACAATGGCGATGTGTATTATCGCAATTTCATTGAGCTCATCGACGGGCATGTAAAGCAAGAGCATGAGGTGGCTTTCTATGCCGAGCAGATGCACATCACTGCTAAATATCTTAATGAGCTGTGCAAGCTCAAGAGCGGCCGCAAGGCCAAGGAGATAATAATATCGTTCTTGATATCGAAGATTAAGCAGGAGATTATCATGACAGGGAAGTCGATAAAGACCATAGCCTATGAGTATGGCTTTGCCGACCAGTCAAGCATGGGAAAATTCTTCACCAAGGTTACTAAGATGTCGCCAAGCGAGTTTCGCAAGGGTTATAAGATACCTCAAAATCTTGATGAGTAGATTCTTGAGCCCCTACGGGGGGTAAGAACAACACCTTGACCTCTATCACAAAATGCTGTTGAGGGTAGTAAAGATTTCCTCTTTACTACTATAGGGATGAATGTGGAAATAGCTGTCGCCAGTGATCATGGCCGAGAGGGAGCACTTCGAGGGGTTGTAAAAGACATGGACTGGAATCTCTAGGTGCTCGGCATAGGCCAGCTCATAGCCCACTCCCAGTGAGGGGCAGGTGCACTCGGCAATCACCACGTCGCTCTCGCGCAGCCAGGCGGTGTCTTGCTCATAGATGGCGGCGTCGCGGTCACGGCCTTGCTCGCTGAGGCACAGATGGTCGCTTCCCACATGCTCGGTGAGCACTTTGTGTCCCATGTGCTGCAAGTGGCTGATTATTTGCTTATAGAGGTCGGCATCCACCCTGCCACCACGTATCGAGCCAGCAAAATATATCTTCTTCATCTCAATGATTGTCGTTAATCAAAGAATGTGAAACTGTAAGAGTATAGTGCCATACTTCCCACCATGAAGCTCACCACATTAGCGATTGTGGTGGCTCGCATCACTGGGCTGAACTCATAATGCTTCTTTAGAAACAGGCTGTTGACAATCAGCTCTATAATCACTGTAAAGACAAACGCTAGAGCAAAGTAGAGGAAAAAGCTTAGCAACTCCTCTTCGTTCTCGGTGTTCACTTCGCGCGAGCTCACCCAGGGCAGCCACACCGTGAGCATGCGTCCGCCATTGATGGCGATTGATGTGTAGGCCCCAGCAATGCCGCTCACCACATTGCTTATCAATGCAGCCACGGCTACACGTGAGACGAAATAGGCATTAGCTAAAGCCTTCGACATCACTACTACCTCAATGGCCAGCAGTAATGCCATGAACAACCACCCCATGGGCAGCGATGCATATTTCCCAAAATAAGTTGAATTCAATAAAAGCATTTTCTAAACAAAAGATGTAAGGTGTAAAAATGATTATGAAAAAACTGAAGAATAATATTTGTCGTGTTGCTGTGGAGCAAGCAACAACTTGTGATCGTCTAGCTGGTAATTTACTTTATTCCAAGCTGGCGGTGAACTTGTAGCGAAAGGCGCCACCGGGGATTGCTGAGCACAGCCTCGACACACTGCCGCAGGTTGCGCGAGCGTTGCTGCTCGTCATCCACATAGCAGGGTTGCAAAAAGCGGTGGCGAGCGGCGATGAAGTCATACTGGCTCAAGTCTTGCCCAAGATATACTACTTTAAGCTCGTCGCAGTGGTCAATCACGCATGGCTGCGCGTCGCCGCCAGGGAAGCCAAGCTTGGGCGATAGTGTCACCCAGTCGATGCCGGCAGGCAGTGGGCGAGTTCCATTGGTCTCGATGGCAATTTTCTTGCCGGTGAGGCGCAGGGCCTTGAGCAGTGGCTCGTCAACATATAGCGACGGCTCGCCGCCTGTCAAGACGATGAGTGGCGCTTCGGGGTGCTTCATCACTTCATCCACGATGTGTGGCACCGACATCATGGCGTGGCTCTCGTGCTCGGTGTCGCAAAAGGCACACCGCAGGTTGCACCCGCTAAAGCGGATGAACACGCTGGCGATGCCTGTGTTAAACCCCTCGCCTTGCAATGAGTAGAATATTTCGTTAACAGGATACAATTTAAAGTGTTAAGTGTGAAATATTAAGTTTTAAGTAGGGACAAGGCGTGCCTTGTCCACCCATAATCTCAACACTGTCTTCCATAAACGATAAACGATAAACCGTTCCACCATTTACTCGTCCTTGACGTAGGATGCCATGTTGTCGCGCGACTCCCACACGTCGGCACGGTAGCAGTGGGGCACTGTTTCCACCACCCAGTGTGCGATATTCTCGGCCGTGGGGTTAAACTTAAGCACCTCGTTGAGGTTCTTGTGGTCGATGTGGTTGTGAATGAGCTTCTTGATGAGTGTGAAATCGCACACCAAGCCATTGCTGTCGAGCTCCTTAGCCTTGCAATAGACCTTGATAATCCAGTTGTGCCCATGCAGATTCTCGCACTTGCTCTCATAGTCGAGATAGAGCTGATGGCACGATGAGATTTCCAGTGTTTTTTCTACGTAATACATTATTGTTAAGTGTTAAGTGTTAAATGTTAAGTGTTAAGTAGGGACAAGGCGTGCCTTGTCAGCCCATAATCTCAACACTGTCTTCCATAAACCATAAACGATAAACGATAAACCGTTCCACGAACTATTCGTATTCTGTGGGGTCGTCGATGCCGGCAGCGGCTAGGGCTTCGATGCGCTCGCGGCAGGTGGCGCACTTGCCGCAGTGCTTCTCGCCACCCTTGTAGCACGAGTAGGTCATGGAGTAGTCAATGCCTAGTGCCTTGCCTCGACGGGCGATGTCGGTCTTGCTAATGTTGGTGTAGGGGGCAAAGACCTCTATCCCCTCGTAGGTGCCCTGCTGCATCGCCATCGACATGGCGTCGATGAAGCTCTGGCGGCAGTCGGGATAGATGGTGTGGTCGCCGGCATGGTTGGCAATCATCACGCGGCGCAGGCCGTTGCTCTCGGCAATGCCACAGGCTATGGCAAGCATGATGCCGTTGCGGAAGGGCACCACCGTCGCCTTCATGTTCTCTTCGTCGTAGGTGCCCTCGGGAATGGCGTCGGCGCTCTCGAGCAATGCGCTCTTGAAGTAGCGATGCATGAAGTCGAGCGGAATGATAAGGTGCTTGATGCCCAATGCCTGGCACTGCTTGACGGCATACTGTTGCTCGCGGTGGTTTTGCGTGGAGCCATAGTCGAAGGTGATGGCCAGGGCTATCTCATCACGATACTCATGCAGCATGGTACACGAGTCCATGCCGCCCGAGAGGATTATTACTGAGTCTTTAGCCATAGGTTACTTGCTGTTTAAGCTGTCGAGGATGCGCTGTCTCACCATGTCCTGGTGCTCGGCGTCGCCATAGTTTGCAAACGGCACTATCGCTATGCCACCGCGTGGGTTGAAAATACCTGTCACCTCAAGATACCTGGGATCCATGAGCTTGACCAGGTCTTTCATGATGATGTTCACGCAGTCCTCATGGAAATCGCCCTGGTTGCGGAAGCTAAAGAGGTAAAGCTTCAAGCTCTTGCTCTCTACCATGCGAGTGCGAGGAATGTAGCGGATGATGATGTGCCCGAAGTCGGGCTGACCGGTGATGGGGCACAGTGCGGTGAACTCCGGGCAGTCGAAGGTCACGACATATTCATTGTCGGGGTGCAGGTTCTCAAAGGTTTCCAGCACCTCGGGAGTGTACTTGTCGTCATATCTTGTTCCCTGATTACCCAGCAACGTTATATCACCGGCATTATCTTTATTTCTTGACATAATAAAAAGTTATTATCGATTTTTGCGTGCAAAGTTACAAAAAAATGGAATAAGTAGGTGCACGAGCACATATTAAAATTCTTCACACCTCGTTGCGCAGGGGGTAGTTGTTGCGCAGTGCCTCAAACTGGTGGGGTGAGGCTTTGAGCGAGCAGGTGTCGTGCAGCGGGTTGTAGCTGTCAATGATGAGCTGTGGGGTGACGGTGCTGGCGCCGAGCAGGGGTCTATCGACCTGGGGCACGGGCAGGTGCCAGCCGTAGTGCGTGTTGAGCGCGTCAATCACCATTGCTGTGCCGCGCATTTTGCCCTGGCGGCTGTAGCCGGCGATGTGTGGGGTGGCGACAAAGGCCTTGTCGAGTAAATCCTGGTTGATGGCGGGCTCGTGTTCCCAGCAGTCGAGTGCTACGTCGCCCTGCCAGTGCAGCAGAGCCGCGTTGTCGCACACCGCGCCACGGGCGGCGTTGACGATGAGCTTGCATCGCTCCAAGCCTTGCACGAAACTCTCGTTGCACAGGTGCCAAGTGGGGTGCTTGCCATCGCTGGTGAGCGGTGTATGGAAGGTGATGATGTCGCACTCGCGCTGCAGGTCGCGGAGTGAGCAGTGTGGCATGTGCAGCGGCAGCGGTGCGGTGCCGTCCTCGGCCAGAGGAGGGTCGTTGAGCATGATGCGGTAGCCTAGCTGCTGCGCCCATCGCGCCACGATGCTCCCCACATGGCCCACGCCCACGATGCCCAGTGTGATGGGGCGTGCCACAGCGTGAGCCTTCATCCACTGCAAGATGGTGGCGTGTACCCACTGTGCCACTGCCGGAGCGTTGCAGCCAGGGGCATTGACCACCGCTATGCCGTGGTGCTGGCAGTAGTCGAGGTCGATGTGGTCGGTGCCTATGGTGGCGGTGCCTATGAACTTGACCTTGCTGCCCTCGAGCAAGGAGCGGTCGCAACGGGTGCGGGTGCGGGTGAGCAGCACCTGGGCCTCGCGCACCACATCACTGGTGATCTCGGTGCCAGGCACATAAAGCACTTCGTGAGCCACAGTCTCAAGAATGCCTTTAAGGAAAGGAATTTTACTGTCGGCAACTATCTTCATCACACAATCGCCATTGCCACGATGTAGGCTGTGAGCATCGCCACCATGAGCCACATTGTCACGGCTTGACGCGTCTCGTGACGTGTGACGACATACCAGTGTCCAAACTGGATGGCAAAGCACAAGTTCATCAGCGGCATGTAAAATAGGAAATCGTTGTAGTCAACAATCATCAGCAACAGCACAAAGACCGATAGCGCCACAAAGAAGTTGTTGTAGGCGCGCACGTGCACGCTGTAGTTGAGCATAGTCTTGAAATTGCCCACGGTGAGCAGCACCGTCAGGGCGGTGATGGCGATGGCCACCGAGACGGCCCAGCTCTTGCCAGCAAAGGTAGGAGCCTCGCTCCACACCAGCGACAACTCGGGTGCCTGAAACGACGTGATGCTCTCCAAGCCTGTGCCCAGGGCTATCCAGTAAGGGGTTGCCAGTCCAAAGATTATTGCCAGCACTGTGCGCAGGTTGATGGCACGCATATAGGCAAACCCCACGATAAACAGTGGCACCAGCAGCAGGAACACATAGTGGTAGATTGAGAAGAACGACAGCAGTGCCATCACCAGGAACACGCCCTGCGACGCCAGCTGCTGCTTGCCATAGAGGTCAAACAAAAAGAGTAGTGACACCACTACCACCAGGCACAGCGCGGTGCCAGCGAAGAAGCGTGTGCTAAGAAAAGGGTTCACCCCTTGCAGCAGCACAAACACGGCCGCAAAGACAAAGCAGTTGTAGGTCTTGATGTAGCGATACATGATGTTGAGCGTGATAAGCAACACGCCTATCACGATGTTGCACAGCACAGCCACAAAGCACGAGGTGTCGTTGCTCGAGATCCAGGTGGAAATGTTGTGCAGGGTGCCATAGCCTCGCTGTGGCACCTCGAAGTTGCCACTTGCTATCACCGCCAAGATGACAAGAACGAGCAGCGACAATCCAAAAAAGCCGCGGTTGTTGAAATAATCTACTATGTAACTGCCTTTCTTAGCCATTGTTCAGTTATCAGGGGAGAGGGGAAAGGGGAGAGTTGAGAGGGGAGAGGTGAGAGTGGAGAGTTGAGAGTTGAGAGTTGAGAGGGGATTCACTACACTGCGACCCTGTCGCAGCCACTTAACACTTAACTCTTAACACTTATTCTTTTTCGTCGTCTCCAGCAGTGGCGTCACGGCGTTTCCAGCCGTTACGGCGGCCTTTGAACACGGGGCGCTCCTTGTCCTCGCCCAGGCGGGGGCCATGGAACGAGAAGGTGCGGCGAGGTGAGTCCTCTTTATATGGTCTCTCGGTGCGATACACGCGGGTGCCGTCATCGCGGGTGCGCATGGGGTTCACGCCACGGTCGCCATCTTCGCGCGGCTTGCGCATGGGGTTCACGCCACGGTCGCCACGCTCTCCACCGCGCTTGAAGCCGCCAGCGCGACGCTCATGGTTGTCGCCATCGCGCTTAAAGCCTCTGTCGTGGCGGTCGCCGCCACGCTTGAAGTCGCGGTGTGGTCTGTCACCCTTGTCTCGGCGAGGATATTCGGGCTTCTCGCTGGCTCGGAACTCGGTGTTCTTGATGGTGCCGCCACGGCGACGCATGTCGTCGAAGCTGCCGTCGAAGATCACATACTCTCGCAACTCGCAGGGGATGTCGCCGTTGAGCAGCGGGTAGTGCAGCGAGGCCTTCAGGCCTAGGTTGTCGATAAGTTCCTTGTTGCTGCCCACGATGAGCCAGCAGTCATAGCCCAGGAACACCTTCTTGAGCTTGGTGCCCAGGGTGGCGTAGAGCTGTGGCAGCTCGTCGCTGGTGAGGCGCTCGCCGTAGGGAGGGTTGGTGATGAGCACGCCCTTCTCGGGAGCCGTCTCTTGCTCCTCGAGTGGCACGCGCTCCACCTCTATATATTGTGTGAGACCCGCATTCTTGATGTTGGCATTGCTGGCGGCAACGGCCTTGCCCAGAATGTCGTAGCCATAAATCTTGTGGGTGAACTCGCGCTCGCCGCTGTCGTCGTTGTAGATGCTCTCAAAGAGGTCGGCGTCATAGTCGGGCCACTTCTGGAACGCATATTCCTGTCGATACACGCCGGGGTTGATGTTAGCGGCTATCAGCGCAGCCTCAATCAGGAACGTGCCCGAGCCGCACATGGGGTCAACGAAGTTGCTCTCGCCGTCCCAGCCGCTGAGCTTGATGATGCCGGCAGCCAGCACCTCATTGATGGGAGCATCGGTCTGCGCCACGCGCCAGCCGCGCTTGTAGAGCGGCTCGCCCGACGAGTCGAGCGAGATGGTCACATCATTGCCACTGATGTGAACATTAAACTGGTAGTCGGGGGCGTTGAGGCGTATCGACGGACGCTTGCCGCACTGCTCCATGAAATGGTCGGCAATGCCGTCTTTCACACGGTAGGTGACAAAACGCGAGTGCTTGAATGATTCGCTATATACGGTAGTGTCAATCGAGAACGTGTTGCTCTCACTCATGATGTCCTCCCACGGGAACTGCTTCACCTGCTCGTAGAGGTCATCGGCATCGGTCGAGGTGAACTTGTAGATGGGCTTGAGCACCCGCAACGCCGTGCGCAGCGAAAAGTTGGCGCGGTACATCATCTCCTTGTCGCCCTTGAACGACACCATGCGGCGTCCCTGCACCACATCTTGTGCGCCTAGCGCCGTCAGTTCATCACTCAACACTCCTTCCAGCCCCTGGAAGGTCTTAGCAACCATTTCAAAAGTCTCGCTCATAATTGTCTCAATATGTGTTAATTATTCCACACCGTGTGAAATCTCGTGCAAAGGTACTTCTTTTTCACGAAACAAACCACCAATATGCACTAATTTTTGACAAATCACATTCCCTAATGATTGTGTGGAGCTTATTCTTTGCTGATCTAGTAGCCTAGGTGGTGTTATTGTAGTGCGTCACACGGTGGCGTTAGGAATGGCGTGGCTCGTGGAGTTGTATAAAATAAATATTTGCCACAGGTTTTCATTTCGAATATTTGTTGTAACTTTGCGACTATCTTTTAAAGGACTATTGCAATGAAACAATATCTCGACTTATTGCAGCATGTGCTGGACCACGGCACCGTGAAGCACGACCGCACGGGCACGGGCACTAAGAGCATCTTTGGCTACCAGCTGCGGTGCGACTTGAGCCAGGGATTCCCGCTGCTCACCACCAAGAAGGTACACCTCAAGTCAATCATCTACGAACTGCTGTGGTTCCTCAAGGGTGACACTAACGTGCGCTACCTGCAGGAGCATGGGGTGCGCATCTGGAACGAGTGGGCCGACGAGAACGGCGACCTGGGCCCAGTGTATGGCAGCCAGTGGCGCTCGTGGCCCGACTACAACGGCGGCCACATCGACCAGATTTCGCAAGTTGTTGACCAAATAAAGCACACGCCTGACTCGCGCCGCATCATCGTGAGCGCATGGAATGTGGCCGACGTGCCCACCATGAAGCTGCCACCGTGCCACACACTGTTTCAGTTTTATGTGGCCGACGGCAAGCTGAGCCTGCAGCTCTACCAGCGTAGCGCTGACCTGTTTCTGGGCGTGCCGTTCAACATCGCCAGCTATGCGCTGCTGTGCATGATGGTGGCTCACGTCACGGGCCTTGAGCCGGGCGAGTTTATTCACACCTTTGGCGATGCACACATCTACCTCAATCACATGGATCAGGTGCATGAGCAGCTAAGCCGCGAGCCACGCCCGCTGCCACGCATGGTGCTCAACCCCGAGGTAAAGAGCATCTTCGACTACCACTACGACGACTTCAAGCTTGAGGGCTATGACCCCTGGCCATTGATCAAGGGAGTGGTCTCTGTTTAATTCACAATGCATAATTCACAATGCATAATTCACCATCTAGACCATCTAGAATTTCTAGACCATCTAGGAAACTCTAAACTATCAACTCTAAACTGTGAACTATGAGCTATAACCTTTCAGCAATCGTGGCTATCGACCGTAACGGGGCTATAGGCAAGCAGGGGCAGCTGCTGTGTCGCTTGCCTGCCGACATGCGCCACTTCAAGGACACCACTATGGGACACTCCATCGTGATGGGACGCAAGACCTTTGAGTCGTTCCCAAAGGGTGCTCTGCCTGGTCGTCAGAACATCGTCATCACCCGCAACCGCGACTTTGCCGCCGAGGGCGTGACCGTGGCCCACAGTGTAGAAGAAGCGCTGGCGGCAGCCACGATGCCTGGCGAGGTGTTCGTCATTGGTGGCGAGCAAATCTATCGTGCCACCTTCTCGATGGTAGGTACTATCCACCTCACTGTCATCGACCATAAATTCAAGGATGTCGATGCTCACTTTCCCCGCATCGACATGCGCTCGTGGATTATCACCTCGCAAGAAGAATATCCTGCCGATGACGGCAACCCCTATCCTTACACCTTCATGACATTGCGGCGCAAGCGCTCGCTATAATATTATAATATAATGTGAGTGAAAATCTATCGACCCTAAGCTGACAGGGCGTGCCTTAGCTGAAAAGGCACGCCCTGTAGTTCAATTTTTATTCTCTTAGTTTCCCAGCAGATGGTTGTAAATCAGTGTGATGTCGGCGGCTGTGACATCGCCGTCGCCGTTCACGTCGAGGGGGTTGCCTTGTGGCTGTGGGAGCTGGCCCTCGGTGACGTTGATGATGTAGTTGATGGCGATGTTGGTGCCGTCGGTGGTGGCGGCGGTGATGGTGACGGTGCCCATTGCCAGGGTCTCGATGGTGCCGTCGGCAGCCACAGTGGCTATTGTCTCATCGCTCGAAGTCCATGCCAGGGTTTTGTTCTCGGCATCGATAGGAGCCACGGTCACATTGAATTTCACCTTCATGCCTTGCGGGATGTCGCACGAGGAGGTGGCGAGCGAGGTGACAACTGGTGGCTCATATTTGGTGACTGTGCACGCCGCGTTAGGGAAGTGGTGCAGCACGCGCTCCTGGTCGGTGGTCAGGATGTTTCTCATCTCGATGGTGGCGCTGCCGGTGAAGGTGTCGCTGGCAGTGATGTTGAAGGTGACGAGTGCGCCGCTGTTGCCCGAGAAGATGTGTAGCCCAGGTGAGGTGATGAGCAGTCGCACTGCACCACTTGAGAGCGTGGTGCTCGCCACGGCGTGGTCGCTGCCCTTGCGCGAGGTGAGCAAGAAGAGGTAGTCGCCGTCGGTTTGCTCAATGGTGAGCCCTTGGGGCAGGTAGATGTCGGCCTGCAGGTTGGTGTAGCTGCTGTCGTTGTCGAGCATGATTTCCACCGTCTTAGTCTCGCCAGGCGAGATGGTGAAGTCGTTGATATATAGCCGGTCGAGTGCTGCGGCGCTCAATGTGGCGACGAGGCATAGTGCCATCAATATTGTCTTTTTCATATAGTAGTGGAATAGTAGAATAGTGGAGATGTTAATCTAAAATGTGGAGTTTCTTAACGGTATTGTCCGTTTTCACGATTATCACGCCTTGTGCTGGGGCTCGATAGACGTTGCGTCCCCTGGCCACCTCGACGGTGCGGCTCATGCCGCTTGGCATGATGAGCTGTGCGGTGCCGTGGGTGGGGGAGATGATGACTATGTTGTTGCCGTCGCTGTAGATGCGTGTGCTGGAATAGACATCGCTGATGCCGGTGGGGCTGAAGTTAAGGTCAATGTCGTTGTGGCGGTAGCAAGTGGCAGTGGGCGAGGCGAGCACGATATTGCTCAGGCTGCCGTTGCCACTAGGCGTGCCAGCGAGGGTTAGAGTGAGCACTGCGCCGCTGGTGCCGGACAGTGTCTTGCAAGTGCTTGACGAGGCGAGCAGGCGGTACTGGCCGTTGGCAAGCTGGCTGAACGCCACTTGGTGGCTAGTGCTGGCGCGGTCGGTTAGTGTGGCATCCACGAGTGCCGTGCCCTGCGGCAAGCCTAGGTCCATCTGCAATGCCGTGATGCCCACGTTGTTGCTCAGGTTGATGGTCACTGTGTTGCCACTGGTGCTGGCATCAATGGCGATGCGTGGCTCGGCGGCGTTAACGGCGGGAGTCCCTTGTGGTGCGCCGCCCTCATAGTGCAGTGCCAAGTGTGCCACACCAGCGAGGTCGCCCACGTTGATTTCGTTGTTTCCGTCAAGGTCGGCGGCAGCGAAGTTGAAGGGCTGTGGGTCTTGCTCGAGGATGTAGCTTGCCACGCTGGCATAGTCGCCAATGTTGATGTCGCCGTCGTCGTTCACATCGCCGGCAGTGAACACTGGTTCCTCAACCACAGTCACCAGGCATGTTGCCGAGAGGTTGCTGCCGTCGGTGGTGGTGGCTGTGATGGTGGTAGTGCCGTGGCTCAGCGCTGTGACGAGGCCACTGGCATCGACGCTGGCCACCTCGGGGTTGCTAGAGGTCCAGAGCACAGTCTTGTAGTCGGCATCGTCGGGGAGAACCGTGGCTGCCAGTGTGCGCTCCTCGCCCACGTTAAGGGTCATCTCTTGCTCATCGAGCGTGATGCTGGTGACCAGGTAGGGCGACTCCACCTTGCGTGTTGCTGTGCCGTTGATGCGCACTTGCTCGCCATTGTTGTAGTAATAGAAGTTGACGAAATAGGTCTCGTTGTAGTCGAGGTTGGTGAAGGCAAACTCCACGTTCTGGCTGCTGCCGGCGGCGAGGTTCACCAGTTGCGACTGCGCCGAGCAGTAGTAGCCACTGGAGCTGGTGTTGTTCTCTTTCTTGTAGAGCTTGGCAACGATGTAGTCGTTGTAGGCGCTGGTGTTGTTGTTCTTGGCGTTGATGGAGGCATTAAAGGTAGTGCCCACCACCGACGAGAGCGTTGACCCCGAGATGCTTGCCGCCGTTGCCGAGCCTATGACCACAGTGGCGGTCTTGAGGACCTTGGTGCCGTCGGCATCGGCGGTAAACTCAAATGTGATGCTGCCGGTAGCCGATGGTGTGTAGTTCATCACCACATTACCCGTTTGGCCAATGGCAATGTCGGTGTAGGTGCCGCTTATTTTGTTGCCGCCCACCCACATATAGATGCTGTTGTAGTCGGTGAGGCCCTGGTTGGTGACGTTGAGCGTGAGTTGCAGAGGGCTGCCCACCTTTTTTATGGGGCTGGTGGTCACCGAGTTGACTTTGAGGTTCATTACCTCTAGCTCGTCACACACTTTCAGTGTGAGGCGTGTGGCGGTGATGGTGGCTTTGATGAAGTTGATGCCCGAGCCGCGGCATGGCAGGTAGGTGCTGCTGCCCGAGAGACGGCACATAGGTTTGAGGTAATAGGTGCCGGTGAGTCCCTTGCCCATCGTTATCGATTTAGTGACGGTGGTGTAATAGGATGCCGAAAGCGACTTCCCGCTCACGGCGGTGTGGGTGCTGATGAGGTTGCCGTCGCTGTCGTAGAGACCCCATCCCAGGTCGTAGGTGTAGGTCTGCGACGAGAAGTTCCAGTAGTAGGCAGTGAGCGACACGTCGGTAAATGCCACCTCGCTATTGCTGCGGGTATAGCTGGTGGGGCTCGCCTCGCAGGTGCGGTATAGTCCCACGATGTTGCCGTTGGTGCTGGTGCCGGTTCCCAGGTCGGGCTGCAGGCCAGTCATGATTTGCACGTTGATGGTGTATCCCTCATCGCCCACTGCGGCTCCGGTGCCGCCGGCGTTGTCGTCGTTGAGTGCGTTAAGGGCGAAATATCCATTCTGGTGTCCTCGCCATCCCCAGTTGATGTGGTAGAGGCCGTCGGTGTAGCCGTCGCACACAAAGGCGTGACCACCGCCAGTCTTGCGTGCGCTGATAAACACTGGTCTGCCCTGGGCGAGCTCGTTATACACCATGTCTTCCCACTCGGTGGCTGAGTAGTCGGTGCGCGCCAGCTGCCGGGCGTCTTTGTCGAAGCCAAAGTAATAGACAAAGGCGTTGCGCTGGCTGGTGGCACTCGATGAGGACTGCCCGAAGTCCATCTTCACGCTCTGGGCGCAGTAACGCACCAGTCGCGCCGTTTCCTGGGCACTGGCGTTGGTGTTCTCTTCCTTGTCATACCAGTCGTTCATGATGCTGTAGTCGAAGGTGGTGGCTGGCAGTGCCGGCATATATTGGCTCAGCGAGCTAGAGGTGTAGGCTGGTATCGGCTGGCACTGCGTGGATGATTTGTAGTAGTACAGAATTTGTGCCATGGCGATAGCCACGCAGCCTGCCGGGCAGTAGTTTGTAGTGCCCGACGAGGTGTAGGTGGCGCACTGCTGGTTGAAGGGCAGGCCCTGCGCCCAGTTGCAGCGGAGCAATGGGGCAATGCGCACCTTGTTGCCGGCGGCGATAGCTTGAGTGGGGGCGGCGTTGGGCTGTGCCGGAGAGGACATGTCGAGGCGTGAGAGCTGCTGGGCATAGTCGTTGAGCCAGTCTTGCACGCACTCTGGCACCTCGCTGGCGTCGAAGTAGTTCTCGTCGCTGTAGGCCAGGATGGTGCGGGCGCGGTCGTCGCCAGCCACTATCACCCACCCGGGCTGCTGGGGGTTGTTGAACACATAGAATGGTGCAGATGCTCCAAGTTTGCCTTTGGCTTTCATTGCCGCGGGTTGCTCTGGCATGGTCACGTTGAAAAACTCGCCGGCAATGGCGCGTGCCTGGCTCTCGCTCACTGTGGCGGCATTCATCGCAGTGAAGGCCGACACGGCAGTAAATAAAAAGATTATAATTTTCTTTTTCATGGTTTATTTTTTAAAAAATGGTGTATAGTAACTATAGTCGACTATAGTGACTATAGTGGCTATAGTTTTGCTAAATTATGGGCATTAATTGCCGCCCAGCATGTAGTTGTAGAGCACAGTCACGTCGGCAGCGGTCACTGCTCCGTCGCCGTTGAGGTCGCAGTAGCCTTTATAGGTGAGGTCGCCGTTGATGATTGCGTTGTAAAGTGCTGTGATGTCGACACTTGACACCGCACCATCCTCGTTGATGTCGTAGAGGTTTGTTGTCCGGCTTGAGGTGCTCGAGCCTGCCTTAACTCTCTCGCCATTGCTGTAATAGTAGATGATAAAGTGATAGGTGGTGCCATGCTCCAGTCCAGTGAAGTCAAAGGTAAGGGTCGAAGTGCCGCTACTGTTCAGGTAGAGCGTCTTGGCAATTGAGTTGTCGCTATAGCCAGTGTTGCCCGAGGTGGGCCAGTGCTTCCACGCCTTGGCCACAATGTAGTCGTTGTAGGTGTCGGTGCCGATGTTCTTGAGCACGCTCTTGACGGTGATGGTGGTGCCCGACACGGTGGCGGTGTTGGTGGCGGCGAATGATGCTGCGGTGGTGCCTGCAATGCTCACACTGGTGTTGTATAGCACCTTGTTGCCCTTTTTGTCGGCAGTGAACTTTAATGTGTTGCTGCCCGTCTGCGATGGTGTGTGATACATTGTCACAGTGCCACTTGCTCCAGGTGCCACGTCGGTAGCGGTGCCGCTCACGAGTGTGTTGTTGACCCACATGTAGATGTAGTTGTAGTCGGTTTGTCCTTGATTAGACACACCCAGCTTTATCTCTAACGGGCTGCCCACCTTCTTGACCGAGCCATAGTTCACAGAGTTAATCTTCAGGTTATTGGCCTTTATCTGGTCGATGGCATCGAGTGTGAGTGTGGTGGATGTGATGGTGGCTTTCACATAGTTGACATTGGCACCTCTTGCCAGTCGCCATGCTGATAGCCCGCTGAGGCGGCAAATGGGCCTCAGGTAGTAGGTTCCCGACGACAGGCCGTTGCCTATTGCGATGCTGCCTGTGGGGTAGGTGTAATAGCCTCCCTTAATCACCTTGTCGGTGGCCACGGTGTGAGTGCTCTTGAGATTGCCGTTGCTGTCGTAGAGTCCCCATCCCAGGTCGTAGGTGTAGGTCTGGCTGGAGTTGTTCCAGTAGTTGGTGATGAGTTTCACGCCTGTGAACGAAGCCGAAGCACCCAACCTGATGTAGCTGGTGGTGGGAACTTCAACCGCAACAATATCATCATCTTCAGAGCTATAGATGGCCACAGCGTTATAGTCGGTGTTGCCTTGGTTGGGCTTGCTTGGCTCAAGGCCTATCATGGCCTGCATGTTGATGGTGTAGCCTTCCTCTCCGCTGGCAGCTCCGGTGCCACCACTGTTGCCGTCGCTCATGGCATTGAGCGCAAAGAATCCGTTTTCGTTGCCTCGCCACCCCCAGTTGATGTGGTAGAGTCCGTTGCCGTCATATCCGTCGCACAGGAAAGCATGGCCGCCATTGAGCTTGCGTGCACTTATGAAGACTGGACGCCCTGCTGCAATCTCGGTGTAGATGGCATCTTCCCATGCCGCCGCAGTCATGTCCTCGCGCTTGATTTGCTGGCTGAGCTTGCTGTAGCCAAAGTAGGCGGTGAAGGCGTTGCGCTGGCTTGTTGCGCTCGACGAGCTCTTGCCATATTGCATTTCCACCGCCTGTCCGCAGTATTTCACAAGTTTCTGCACCTCTTGTGCGCTGGCACTGTTGCTGGCTTCGTTATGATACCATGGGTTCATGATAGCCCAATTGAAATGTGTGGATGCTAGAGCCGGACGATCGGCGGTAAAGCCATTGTTGGTTGAGGTGTAGGCCGGAATGGCGTCGCTGCCGTAGCTCGATTTGTAATAATACATTAGTTGAGCCATGGCAATGGCCACACACCCTGCTGGGCAGTAGCTTGTGCCATCGCTGGTGGAATAGGTGGGGCACTGCTGGTTGAAGGGCAAGCCTTGAGCCCAGTTCACGAGTAGCAGTGGAGCTATTTTGCTTTTTGTTGAAGCTATCACGCTTGTTTCGGTTACAGCCTGTGTCTCGGCCTTGATGTGGTCGATGGCCTCAATCTGCTCCACATAGCCGCCGAGCCAGTCTTGAATCACCTCGGGCAGCTCGCTCTCGTCGAAGTAGTCCTCGTCGCCGTAGGCAAGTATGGTGCGTGCGCGGTCGTCGCCAGCCACTATCACCCATCCAGGTCGGTCGGGGTTGTTAAACACATAGAATGGTGCAGGTACTCCACGTTTGCCTTTGGCCTTCATGGCTGCAGGTCGCTCGGGCATGGTCACGTTGAAGAACCTGCCCGCGATAGCCCTTGCCTGCGATTCGGTCACAGTAGCCGCGTTCATGGCATTGCAGGTTGTAGCGGCTAGAATTAATAAAGTCGCGATTTTCTTAATCATGATATTTTTAATAGTGTTTTTATCTCAATAAAATCAAGGAATTAGCGTCGAGAATCCGTGCATTTTACATTGCATTATGCATTGTGCATTGAGCATTGAGCATTATGCATTGAGCATTGTGCATTGAGCATTGTGCATTGAGCATTGTGCATTGAGCATTGTGCATTGAGCATTATGCATTGAGCATTAGGATTAATTTCCCCCTAGCATGTAGTCATAGAGCTTGGTGATATCGGCGGCGGTTACTGCGCCATCGCCAGTGACATCGCTGTAGGGGCGGTAGCGGTTTCCGTTGGGATTTCCTAACATCACATCATAGATGGCGGTGATGTCGGCGGCAGTTATTGCGCCGTCTTGGTTGACGTCGAGCGGGCTGTAGGGCGAACTGATTTTCTTGCTTGAGGTGGCATTAATTCTAGTTAGCTCGCCATTGTTGTAGTAGAAGAAGATTATGAAATAGGTCTCGTTATGCTCTAGGTTAGGGAATGAGGCAGTGATGGTTTGGGTGTTGTTGTAGCCCAGATAGACAGCAGTAGATTGTGCGCCGCAGTAGTAGCCTGTGTTGCCCGAGTTGGGCTCTTTCTTGTAGAGCTTGGCAACGATGTAGTCGTTGTAGGTGTTAGTGTTAGCGTTCTTCACTTTTATCGACGCGTTGAGTGTGGTGCCGCTCACCGATGATGTGGTGTTGGTGCCAGTGATGGTGGCTGCTGTCGCCGAGCTGATGGTGACGGTGTAGGTCTTGAGGACGTTGTTGCCGTCGGCGTCGGAGGTGAACTTGAATGTTATGGAGCCTGCTGCCGAGGGGGTGTAGTTCATCGTCACTGTGCCGCTGGCTCCTGGGGCAATGTCGGTGTAGGTGCCGCTCACCTTATTGTTGTTGACCCACATGTAGATGGAGCTATAGTCGGTGAGACCCTGGTTGCTCACGCCCAGATTGAGTTGCAGCGGGCTTCCCACTTTCTTTACCGAGCCGGTGGTCACCGAGTTGATCTTGAGGTTCTGCACCGACTGCTCATTAAAGACTTGCAGTGTGAGAGTTGAAGCAGTGAGAGTAGCCTTAATGTAGTTGACACCTGCGCCACGGCATGGATAGAAAGTGCTGCTGCCCGAGACGCGGCACACGGGCTTGAGGTAGTAGGTGCCCGCCGTGATGTTCTTGCCCACACTGATTGAGCCAGTGGGGTAGGTGTAGTAATGTGCATTAAGTGCTTTGCTGGAGCTGACAAGGTGTGTGCTCTTTAGGTTGCCATTGCTGTCATAGAGTCCCCATCCCAGGTCGTAGGTGTAGTTTTGGTCGCTATAGTTCCAGTAGTAGGCGATTAGCTTCACATCGGTAAAGTTGGCACTGCTCGAGGTGCGGCTATAGGTGGTGGCGAGAGCCTCGCACGCCTTGTAGAGTCCTACGATATTACCGTTGGTGCTGGTGCCAGTGCCCAGGTCGGGCTGCAGGCCAGTCATGATTTGTACCTGGAAGGTGTAGCCCTCATCGCCAGCTGCGGCTCCAGTGCCGCCAGAGTTGTCGTCGTTGAGGGCGTTGAGGGCGAAATATCCGTTTTGGTGTCCCCGCCATCCCCAGTTGATGTGGAATAACCCCTTGTCATAGCCGTCGCAGATGAAGGCGTGCCCACTGCTCATCTTGTGAGCGCTGATAAACACGGGCCGGCCGTTGATAAGTTCGGTATAGACGATGTTCTCCCACTCGCTGGCAGTGTAGTCGGTGCGTGCCAGCTGCTGGGCATCTTTGTCAAAGCCAAAGTAATAGACAAAGGCGTTGCGCTGGCTCGTAGCACTCGATGTTGACTTGCCATAGTTCATTTTCACTGCCTGTCCGCAGTATTTCATCAGTCGTGCGGTCTCTTGCGCGCCGGCACTGGTGTTGCTAGCGTTGTCATACCAGTCGTTCATGATGCTGTAGTTGAACGTGGTGGCTGGCAGTGCAGGACGCTCGTTGACAAAGTCATCTTTCTTGGAGGTGTAGGCTGGAATGGCTTTGCTGCCATAGCTTGACTTGTAATAGTACATGATTTGTGCCATGGCGGTAGCCACACACCCGGTGGGGCAGTACTGGGTCTGTCCCGAGGTGTTAGTATAGGTGGGGCACTGCTGGTTGAAGGGCAGGCCTTGTGCCCAGTTGCTCGTGAGCATGGGGGCAATGCGTGCCTTAGAGCCAGCGGCAAAGCTGCTCACTGGTGCCTCGCTGCTGGCCTGTGGTGTGGCGGTGTCGAGGTGGAAGATCTGCTGAGCATAGTCGTTGAGCCAGTCTTGCACGCACTCGGGCACCTCGCCGTCGTCGAAGTAGAATTCGTCGCCGTAGGCCAGGATGGTGCGGGCGCGGTCGTCGCCAGCCACTATCACCCACCCGGGTTGCTCGGGGTTGTTAAACACGTAGTAGGCAGCTTTTGCCCCATGGCCTTTCAGGGCGGCGGGCTGTTGTGGCATGGTCACGTTGAAGAACCTGCCAGCAATGTTGCGGGCTTGGCTCTCGCTGATTTGCTTTGCTTGCATGGAGCACAAAGCGGCTAAAACCGTTATGAGCAGTAATGTTTTTCTTTTATTCATTTATTCTCAGTTTGCTGGAATGATTACCATGAGTTATTTTGCTACGTTGGCGCGGTTAAGGGTGTTCACATATTGGATGGGCAGTTCGGTCTTGATAGAGTCGGCAATAAACCGCGTGTTGCCGCGCCAGGGCAGCGAGCTTTTATATTCCCTATAGAATAGGTGCACAGGTATGTTGGTCTGCTTCAGCTCGTTGAGGGTCTTGGCAAGGGAGTCGTTAGTAACCGAGAATTTAAACTCCTTCTTGACGATGCCGTTAGGATTTTGCGCGTCAATCTCATTGAAGGTGCACTCATAGGTCTTGAACACCGTGCCACTGAGCACCACATCCACCACTTGCCCTTTAGTGGTGCGCAGCTCGGGGTTGTAATACTGGCAACGCATCAAGAAAAAGAGGAAAAACAAGAGTACCAGCGAGCCCACGATGAGCATTATGCGTTTCCTGTTAGAGCGCCGCTCAATGGTGGTCTCGTTGAGCTCGCGTTCCTCGCGCTCCTCTTCGGTCTCTACATAAGGTTCATTGCTCTTCCTTGCAGGGGCATTGCCCTCAAAATAATCGTCGAAGTTGTCGTTGATGAGTTTCATATATAAGAATAGTTAATAGTTCAGAGTATATAGTTCAGAGTATATAGTTCAGAGAGCAGATAGTTCAGAGTTTCTTCTAGATTGTCCAGCGGACAAGGCGTGCCTTGTCCCCACTTAACATTTAACTCTTAACCCTTATCCCTTATCCCTTATATCGTCATTTCCTCGCTTTGGCTTTTAGTTTTTATTGTCGTCTTTCCCTGTGCGATGCGACGGCGGTCTATTGCCATGCTTACGAAAGCGTAGATGCCCAGCACGATGAGCAGGCACGTCTGCACGCCCCACACCAGCCAGGCAAAGGCCGAGGCCTGTGGGTCGTAGGGGATAGTCGTGGTGCCCACGCCATAGAGCGTGAGGCCAAAGATGATGGCAAACTGCCAGGGTCCCAAGCCGCCGTTGCTGGGCACCGCCATGCCTATGCTGCTGAGCACAAAGAGCACCAGGATGGCAACGATGCCCAAATCCTTGGTGCAGGCAAAGGCAAACGAGGCAAGGTAGAGCTGCATGAAATAGCACCCCCATATCAGCACGGTGTAGAGCAGGAACATCCACTTTCCTTCCATCTTGCCGATGGCAGCGAAGCCGTCCCACAGGTTGCGCAGCATCAGGCGCACCTTGGCGATGACCTTGTTCTCGCTCTTGCTGCGGAATATCCACACCAGCGCCAGCACGCCCATCACTCCCGCTGCCACCAGTAGCCAGAACACCCACGAGGTGAACATCGAGCCTCCACCATCACCGCGCTGGTCAAAGAACTTGACAAACTTGTCCTGGGCGATGAAGAAGGTGAACAGCGTGAGCAATGCTACCGTCACGGTGTCGCTCAGGCGGTCGCCCACCATTGAGCCCATCACCTTAGTGAATGATGCCTTCTCGCGCTGGGCAATGTAGCCCGAGCGCCACACCTCGCCCAGGCGAGGAAAGAGCAGGTTCACAAAATAGGTGCCAAAGATGCTGTTGACCAGTGCGCTAAGCGATGGGTGTACATCAATGGCTCGCAGCTGCAGCCGCCAGCGCAGCGCCCTGAAGATGTGGCTCAACACGCTCACCACAATCACTGGCAGGAACCACCAGTAGTTGACGTCGTTGCGCAAGCTGTCCTTGATGGCTCCCCAATCTACATTCTTCGAGAGAAACCATGCAAGCCCCACACTGATGGCGATGGGGATACCATATTTCAATAGTGCCGATATAATCTTCTTCACAGCAGTTTAATCTTATTTTGTTTTGGTAATTTGCTTTGTAACCTGCAAAGATAGACAATAATTTTATTAACTACAATTTCTCGGCATTTTTTTTGCCAAATGTTTGATTAAGAAATGAAAGAACAATTGCTAATGCACAAATCTTGTTAAAAAGCTATGGCAAGAGTGGTGTTATCAGTTTTTTTTGTATCTTTGTCAAAATTTTCGACACAATACACTATTAACAACTTATAAAACAAAAAACTAAATTATGAACAACGACGCTTTGGCATTCAATGCCAACGAATTGATTGCATTTCTGCAAAAGCCTAAAGAAGAGTTCACTAAAGCCGACATCGTGCGCTTCGTGATGGAAAACGACATCGAGATGGTAAACTTCATGTACCCCGGTGGCGACGGCAAGCTCAAGACTTTGAACTTCGTCATCACCGACCTCGACTACCTCGACACCATCCTCACCTGCGGTGAGCGTGTTGATGGCTCAAGCCTCTTCTCCTTCATCCAGGCCGGAAGCAGCGACCTCTATGTGTTGCCACGCTATTCCACCGCCTTTGTTGACCCCTTTGCCGAGATTCCCACACTGTGCATGCTCTGCTCCTACTTCGACAAGGACGGCAACCCACTCGCCAGCTCTCCTGAGCAGACCCTCGCTAAGGCCTGCCGTGCCTTTAAGGAGGTTACTGGCATGGAGTTTCATGCCATGGGCGAGCTAGAGTACTACGTCATCGAGGACGACGACGAGGTGTTCCCAGCAATCGACCAGCGTGGATATCACGAGAGCGCCCCTTATGCTAAGAACAACGACTTCCGCCAGCTGTGCATGAAATACATTGCCCAGACTGGTGGACAAATCAAATATGGCCACAGCGAGGTGGGCAACTTCACTCAAGACGGCATGCTCTATGAGCAGAACGAGATTGAGTTCCTGCCAGTGCCCGCCGAGGAAGCTGCCGACCAGCTCATGCTCGCCAAGTGGGTAATCCGCAACCTCGCCTATCAGCTCGGCAAGGATGTTACTTTCGCTCCAAAGATCACTGTAGGAAAGGCCGGCTCGGGGCTGCACATTCACATGCGCCTGATGAAGGACGGCAAGAACCAGATGCTCGATGGTGGCGTGCTCAGCGAGGTGGCTCGCAAGGCTATCGCCGGCATGATGGACCTGGCTCCTAGCATCACCGCCTTTGGCAACAAGAACCCAACCAGCTACTTCCGTCTGGTTCCTCACCAGGAGGCTCCAACCAACGTGTGCTGGGGCGACCGCAACCGCTCGGTGCTCGTGCGCGTGCCTCTGGGATGGAATGCCGATGCCGACATGTGTCACCTGGCTAACCCACAGGAGAACGACAGCAAGCGCGACACCAGCATCAAGCAGACCGTGGAGATGCGCTCGCCCGACGGCAGCGCCGACCTCTATCAGCTGCTCGCAGGCTTGTGCGTAGCATGCCGCCACGGCTTTGAGATGGACAACGCCCTTGAGGTTGCCGAGAAGACCTACGTCAACGTCAACATCCACGACAAGGAGAACGAGGACCGCTTGGCAACGCTGGCACAACTGCCTGACAGCTGCGTGGCAAGCGCCGACTGCCTCGAGAAGCAGCGCGCCATCTATGAGCAGCACGAGGTGTTCAGCCCCGCCATGATCGACGGCATCATCGCCCAGCTGCGTGCCTACAACGACACCACCCTGCGCGCCGACATCAGCAGCAACCACAAGGCCATCAAGAAACTCGTTGACACCTACTTCCACTGCGGATAATCTTCACACCAGTGGCATCACTACATCAATCGACACTCGAGCATTCGCATTCGAACCTCGGGTGTCGATTTTCTTCTCATTATTTTTATCGCAAAACGATAAAAAACGGACAAAAAGAACCGACCCCTTTTTCCGATTTTTGTTGTAAAACGATAAAAAACAGACAAAAAGAACCGCCCCCTTTTTCCGATTTTTGTTGTAAAACGATAAAAAACGGACAAAAAGAACCGACCCTTTTTTCCGATTTTTGTTGGGAAATGATTAAAAAATATTAATATTCGATAGATTTTTATTGTTTTACGATAAATTGGTTATAACTTTGCCAGCGGAATCAAATTTATTAATCATTAAATAGTTGTTTCGTTATGAGTAAAAAAACAGTAAAATTCTTGAAAATTGTGTGTTATGTGATGCTGGCACTCATTCCGCTGTGGCTCATTTTCTATGGCATTCAATCTTACTTTGTGTTCACCACCGGCAGTGGTGAGGGCGTGATTAACTGGGACTCGCCGCGCATAGGGGTGAAAGTGACTTTTTTCATCCTACACCGCATTGCTATGCTCACTATGGCTGGACTCTTCACCGCCTTTATAATTAACATCTTAAGGTATCTGAAAGACGGCACTATCTTTAGCCGCGCTAATGTGGTGCTGCTATGGGTAATGGTGCTGGTGTTGCCCATCTACTCTTTCTTGAGCGACAACATTGGCATCGCTTGCGAGCGTACCGATAATCTCGCCATTGTGGTTACCGACAATATGTTCCTCTATCCGCTAGTGGCTCTTGTCGTAGCTTCGCTCTACAAGATTGCCTATGATGTGGCTGAGGAACAGAAACTAACAATTTAACACCCTTTTGTACATTATGATAGTAGTAAATCTTGATGTTATGATGGCATGTCGCAAGATGTCGCTGGGCGAGCTTAGCGAGAAGGTGGGCATCACGCTCGCCAACCTCTCAATCTTGAAGAACGGCAAGGCCAAGGCGGTGCGTCTGAGTACCCTCAACGCCATTTGCCGCGCCCTCGACTGCACCCCAGGCGACATTCTGGAATACCGCCCCGACGAGTGTGACCAATAAAAAACTCAGTCCACTTTAATAAACCCGGCGAATTATGCGAATTAAACTAATTGTTTTTTTACTGCTGAAAAATCAATGCTTTAATTATCTATTTTGCTTGTTTTTGGGACAATAGACTCAAAATTTGGACTTTTTAAAGTGGACTCAATAAAAAAATAAATACGTTAAATTAATAACTCTATTAAACATGAAAAAACAGATTTCTCTACTGCTTGTGGCAATGATGGCATTGCCTAGCCTGTGTGCTGCAAGCGAAGCAATGAAGGATGACTCGGTGAAAGTCATCAAGAGTCCTGAAAAAGTGATTATAACTAAAGGAGACGCATCGTTCCGCCTTAACGTGGAGGGTAATGAAAGCGACAAAGGCTACCGCTATGAATACCAGGTGAAGGCGCGTGAGGACGGCAAGCTCTATGCTAGTGAGAGTGAGGACGGTAAGGTGAGGTTCACTCACCCATTCTCGAAATGCGACAGCAACTACAAGAAGCCGCACTGGCAGGTCTTCACAAGCGACCTCATGTTTGGCTGGGGCGGCCACAGCGTGGCCGATGCCGACCGTGGAATCTTGAAGAAGTCGATGTCGGAAATCGGTATTCTGAACCTCGTGTCTCTAGCTCGCATCTTCAATCAGGGACGCTCACGCGTTTCACTGGGTGTGGGCTTCAACTGGCACCGCTATAACCTCAACAAACCCTACATCTGGACTCGTAGTGCCGAGGGCGTGCTGGGATATAATCAGCTCACAGAACAATTCGATAAGCATCATGCCACGCTGCTCGTGCGCTCGATGCAGTTCCCGTTGATGTTCAACCAGTCGCTTGGCAAGCGCTGGAACATAGCGGTGGGAGCAGTGATGAACTGGAACTTCTATGCCGACTACAAGGACTCCTATCGCATTGGTAAGAGCGACTACACCGAGACTACTCGCGGCCTCGACCAGCGCAAGATTTCGTTCGACGGCATCGCCATGCTCAGCTGGGGCGGACTAGGCGTTTATTTCCGTTATGCTCCACAGTCGGTCATGAAAGATGGCTGGGGACCCGAAATCAAGAACCGCTGGACGCTGGGACTCGTGCTGAGAGGCTTCGGTTTTCATCGCCACTAAATAATTACATCTCAATAACTGTCACCCATTGATGTAAAATAAAGAAGAAGAGACTCGAGGCAACTCCCCGAGTCTCTTGTTTATACCTTGCACATTTATCAGTTGTGCATTAGCCTACTTTCACGCCTGGGCGCACTAGGCCTTGTGGCCCGATGACCACTAGGCGTCCGTCGGCATCCTCGGCGCTGAGGATCATGCCCTGCGACTCCACGCCCTTGAGCTTGCGTGGTGCGAAGTTGGCGATGAAGCACACCTGCTTGCCCACTAAGTCCTCGGGCTGGTAGAACTTGGCGATGCCCGAGACGATGGTGCGAGAGCCCATGCCGTCGTCGATGGTGAACTTGAGCAGCTTGTCGGCCTTCTTCACCTTCTCGCACTCGAGCACTGTGCCCACGCGAATGTCGAGCTTCTGGAAGTCGTCAAATGCCACCGTGGGTGCCACCTCCTGGGGAATGAAATTCTTGAGGGTGTTCTCTTGCTTGATGCGCTCAAGGCGGTCGGTCTGCACCTTTATGGTCTCGTCGTCGATTTTCTCAAAGAGCAGTTCGGCTTGGTTCACACGACTGCCAGCCTTGAGGATGTCGATAGCTCCGAGCTTGTTCCAGTCGGCTTTGTCGAGGTTTATCATCTTGCGTAGCTTCTCGGCGCTGAAGGGCAGGAATGGCTCGAAGGCTATGGCGAGGTTAGCGGTGATTTGTAGCGCTATGTTCATGATTGTCTCCACGCGCGCCATGTCGGTCTTGGCGAGCTTCCAGGGCTCGGTGTCGGCAAGATACTTGTTGCCGATGCGCGCCAGCATCATGGCCTCGGCCAGGGCTGCGCGGAAGTGGAAGGTGTCGAGAGCCGCGCTGAGCTTGTCTTTCACGTCCTTGAACTCCTCGATGGTGGCGCGGTCGTAGTCGGTGAGCTCGTGAGCCTCGGGAATCACGCCGTCAAAGTATTTGTGTGTCAGGACTATGGCACGATTCACGAAGTTGCCGAGTATCGCCACCAGCTCGTTATTGTTGCGGTCCTGGAAGTCCTTCCAGGTGAAATCGTTGTCCTTGGTCTCGGGAGCGTTGGCGGTGAGCACGTAGCGCAGCACGTCTTGCTTGCCGGGGAAGTCGTTGAGATACTCATGGAGCCACACTGCCCAGTTGCGGCTGGTAGAAATCTTGTCGCCCTCGAGGTTGAGGAACTCGTTGGCGGGCACATTGTCGGGCATGATATACTTGCCGTGGGCGTGCATCATGGTTGGGAAGATGATGCAGTGAAACACGATGTTGTCCTTGCCAATGAAGTGGATGAGGCGTGTGTCCTCATCTTGCCACCACTGTTGCCATGTGCCCCAGCGCTCGGGCTGTGCGTCACACAGCTCCTTAGTGTTGCTGATGTAGCCTATAGGTGCGTCGAACCACACATAGAGCACCTTGCCCTCGGCACCCTCCACGGGCACGGGGATGCCCCAGTCGAGGTCGCGTGTCATGGCTCGTGGCTCCAGGTCCATGTCGAGCCACGACTTGCACTGGCCATAGACGTTGGTCTTCCACTCTTTGTGACCCTCAAGAATCCATTGCTTGAGCCACTGCTGATACTCGTTGAGTGGCAGATACCAGTTGGTAGAGTCGCGCAGCACAGGCACGGCACCGCTTTCCTTGGCGCGCGGGTTGATGAGCTGTGTGGGCTCGAGGCTGCGCTGGCAGCCGTCCTCGCACTGGTTGCCGTAGGCACGAGGATGATGGCAGTAGGGGCACTCGCCCACCACGTCGCGGTCGGTGAGGAAGCGATGCTCCTCTTCGTCATAGAATTGCTTTGTGGTCTTTTCCACCAGTTTGCCTTCGTCATAGAGCTTGCGGAAAAAGTCGGCGGCAAACTTGTGGTGAATCTTTGATGTGGTGCGGCTGTAGATGTCGTAGGAGATGCCAAACCTTTGGAACGAGTCCTTGATGAGCTCGTGATAGCGGTCCACCACCTGCTGTGTGGTGATGCCCTCCTTGCGGGCACGCTGTGTAACCGGCACGCCATGCTCGTCGCTGCCTCCCACCATCATCACCTCCTCGCCCTTGAGGCGCAGGTAGCGCACATAGATGTCGGCAGGGACATAAACACCGGCGAGGTGGCCAATGTGTACTGGTCCGTTAGCGTAGGGCAACGCCGTTGTCACTAGAGTGCGTGCATATTTCTTCTTTTTTTCTTCCATGATAATAATATTTATATGCTTTTCCTGTAAATTTTTTGCAAAGGTAGTAAAAAGTTTTTAGTTCTCGGTTATAATGTGCTGGTTTTCGGTTGTTGGTTTATAGATTAGTGTTCTTGGTTTTGGCATATATTTTGCTAAATAGATTAGTATAAAGTATCCTTTTGGCTGTTTTTTTTATTAAAAATAAAGTCCACTGTTGGTAAAAACTAAATATTTTTGTATATTTGCAAATTAAACTGGTGTTTGCTATCATTTCGCTTGGAAATGGCGCATGTGAATTAATGAAAGTATAACTTAATAAATAACAGTGGCTATGTTATCACCTGAACTTAATGGACTTATTGATGCGGCATTGACTGATGGCTTGTTGAGCGATCAGGAGCGTGCGGTAATCAAGAAGCGCGCGTTGCTCGAAGGCTATGATCCCGACGAAGTGGATATCTACATAAACTCACGGCTGCAGCAGATGCAGATTGAAGCCCAGGGTGCTGTTGCCAAGGTGAGGAAATGCCCTGCCTGCAACGCCATCATCTCTTACATGCAGACGCGTTGCCCGCAGTGTGGCACCGAGATCGCCAATGTTGGCGCGACAAAATCGGTGCAGAAGCTCTCGGACATGATAAACGAGATTACTGCCACTGAGTTGATCAAAGACAAGCGCCAGGAGCGCATCAAGAATGCCATCAAGAGTTTCCCGGTGCCCACCACCAAGGAAGACATCATGGAGTTCCTCTTCATGGCTGCCCCTAACGCCAAGAAGAAAAAAACCTTCCTGAGTATTCTGGGACCCGCATTGACGGTGGGGTTGATAGTGTTTGCTTTATTCTTCATCCTTGGGTTTGTCACCGCCGAAAAGAATACTATAGGCGACCGACTGGAAGGTGGCGTGATACTAGGTATTTTCTTTGGGGTGATAGGTGCCGCGGTGGGACATGGCGCCCTGAAGAAGAGGGTGGAGCCAGTGCGCGACCAGAACAAGATGGCCGACGTGTGGCGCACCAAGTGCGAGCAGGTGATTGCCAAGGCCAAGTTCATCCTCAGGGAAGATGCTGGAGCCATGAACACCATCAGGGACATAGAGAAAGATTTATCATAAGCTAACGCAGTAAAGCAGTAGAGCAGTAGAGCAGTAAAGCAGTAGAGCAGTAAAGCAGTAAAGCAGTAGAGCAGTAAAAGCAGCACTATTCCATTAATCTGCCATTGCCTTGTCAGCTTGTTTCTTGTTAGCTTATTAGCTTAAAAAACTATTAATTTATAATGTGATATGGGAGTATTTGGAAAAGGAAAGAGCGGCGGCGCGATGAACGTGATACGCTGCGACCAGGAGAATTACCTTGTGTGGAAATGGACTCCGCTAGGACAGGACCCTAACACCACAAGCCGGGAAAACAGCATCCGTTATGGCAGCAGCCTCAGGGTGAAAGACGGCGAGGTGGCAGTGTTTGTGTATAAACAGAAGGACGGCACTGTGCAGGACTTTATCGAAGGCCCGTTTGACGACACCATAAAAACTGCCAACTTCCCTGTGCTGGCAAGCATTGTGGGTATGGCATTTGGTGGCAACTCGCCATTCCAGGCCGAGGTGTATTTCATCAACCTGCAAGGCAACAACCAGGTGAAATTTGGTGTGCCCTTTTTTGATGTCTTCGACCCGCGTCTTCCCGACCATGGCGTGCCAGTAGCCGTGAGGGGCACCATCACCTTCAACCTCACCGACTACCGCTCGTTTATCAAGCTCAACCGTCTTGTGAACTTTGACTTGAACCAGTTCCGCAACCAGGTTCAGGCGGCTGTGGCGCGAAGCGTGAAGGGCATCGTCATCAATGTCCCCGACGAGGCCGGCATCCCGCTGGTGCAGATGGAGCGCAAAATTGATGCCATCAACGAGCGTGTGGAGTTGAAACTGGGGAAGCGCCTGAGCGAGGACTTTGGCGTGAACCTCAAGGCGGTAGATATCGAGGCTATAGATGTTGACAAGAATAGCAAGTACTACCAAGAGCTTCGCCAGCTCACAGCCACTAACACTGGCCGCACCATGAATGCGCAGACCGACGTCAACATCCAGAACATGCGCGACATGCAGGCCCTCAACCGCCAGAACATGGAAGAGACCATGCGCATCCAGCGCGAGGAGGCACAACGCGCGCAACGCCTACAGACCGAGACCAACTTCATTGGCACCCACGCCCTCGACCAGCAGGCCGAAGTCCTCAAGACCGGCATGGCAAGCCTCGGCACCATGGGTACCATGGGCGGCGGCTTGGGCGGCGGCGGCATGAACCCCGCAGGAATGATGGCTGGCATGGCGATGGGCGGCGCTCTGGGCCAGCAGATGAGTGGCATGATGAACCAGATGGGGCAAAACATGCAGATGGGCATGCAGCAGCCTCCGGCAATGCCGCAGTCGATGTATTTTGTGAACATCAACAACCAGCAGGCAGGACCGTTCACTGTGCAGCAGCTCACGCAGATGGCCACTAGCGGACAAATCTCGGCACAGAACTATGTGTGGAAACAGGGCATGCCACAATGGGTGCATGCCGGGCAAGTGACCGAGCTGCAAAGCATCTTCTCGCCCGCTATGCCCCCCATGCCCGAACAGTGACACATATCACCACATAACCATCATTTAACAACGCAGATATGGGTTTTTTGTTAGATATTGCTAAAGACATCCTTGATGATGCCACCGATGAACTCACCAGTGGGCGACTGGTGAGAAACGCCGGCAGCACATTAGGCACCGCTGTGGCAGCAGGACTGGCTGGTGCCGCAATGATGCGCGGCATGAACAAGAACCAGCCTAATCCCACACCCTCGGCCTATCCTCAAGTGCCGCAGGGCATGGCACCTGGCGCGCCACCACCTGCTCCGCTAGCAAGCCCGGCGGCTCCTGCCGCACCGGTGTTCTCGTTTTACGCCATCATTGAGGGCGTGAGGCGCGGGCCTTATAACGAGGTGCAGTTCAGGCGACTGGTGGAAAATGACCTTGCCGACGCCAGCACCATGGTGTGGAAAGAGGGCATGACCGAGTGGCAGCCGGCAGCGCAAGTGAAGATGATGGAACACATCTTCAATAAAAACGCACAAGCTCAAAATGCCGCACCACCCGCACCTCCCGCTGCACCGGCAGTGCCGCAGTCTAAGGCCTACTATGTGAACCTCAACAACCAGATGGTGGGGCCTTTCACTACTAGTCAGCTACAGCAGTTTGCCCAAACGGGCGAATTCACCCAGCAGATGTGGGTGTGGTGTGAAGGTATGCCTGAGTGGAAAACCGCTGGCGATGTAGAAGAGTTGTCATCGCTCTTTGGACCCGCCATGCCGCAGATGCCTATTGTTTAATTCAAGTTTATAGCATGTTATAAATTGAAGGTTATAGGTTAGAGGACAAAATGCGAACTTAGCGAGGCAAAATGTAGGGACAAGGCGTGCCTTGGCTGCCAAAGCGCAAACAGGTTGTAGTGCCCATAATCTCACCACCGTCTTCCATAAACGATAAACCCTAAACCGATAAACCAGAAAGTAACATGCAAAACTAAAGTTATTTTAAGATATTATGAACGACAACAATTTTTTTTCGGTAGATCGCCTCGTTGAGTTTGGCATGGGTATGGCTATGGCTCAGCAGATGGTGAACATGATGAACCAGAGCATGAGGCAAATGTATGTGCCAGGCTCTATACAGTCCATGCCGCAGCCCGCGCCACAACAGCAGTCTAATGTCATATATCTGGGCATTGACGGTCAGCAAGTGGGTCCGCTCAGCGAGAGTGAGGTGATGACTCTTGTCAACAACCGTCGCATCAACAAAGACACGCTGGCATGGATGCCCGGGATGCCTGCCTGGAAACCTATAGAGCAGGTTCCTGAGATACTTAAGATAATTGCTCTTACCCCACCTCCCATCAATAGTTGAGAATTATGAAAGGTTTTAGCTTGATACCTGCAATTATCGCTGTGGCTGTGGCGGCACTCGTTGGCTTGCTGGCGGGCACCCTGTGCGCGTCTAAATCTCACGACGTAGTCATTGGCATCACCACCGGTGTTTCGCTAGCAGTGACCCTGCTGCCCATGCTTGCCATCAGCACCTCTAGCGCGCGCCTCGATGTGAACATGCGCATTGTGAGCACCATCTTTGCCGCTTTGCTGCTCATCGTCAACTTTGTGGTGTGCTTTAGCACCCCCGAAAAGCTCACCATCTATTTCATTATTGTGGGCTTGATATTGCTGGTTTACATTGGTGTGCTTTACTCATTATTGAGGTCGGCACAATAGAGAAGGCTTGCGGCGATGGCTGCAAGTGATAGGAAATGTTAATAGAGGTCGCTGCCGTTGCTGGTAGTGACCTTTGTTTTGATGCTCTTGGGGAATTAAAATTAATTTATTACCTTTGCAACTTCAAAACCTGAATACACAATAATCTAAATATCTACAATGAATACTAATCTAGAACTATTGCGCGAACTGATGCGCACTAAGGGTGTGGATGCCGTGATTATTCCGGGCACCGACCCTCATCAGAGTGAGTATGTGAGCGACCACTGGAAATTTCGCGACTGGGTGAGTGGCTTCACCGGGAGCAACGGCACAGCGGTGGTGACTCTCAACAAGGCGAGCCTGTGGACCGACTCGCGCTATTTCCTCCAGGCCGAGATAGAGCTTGAGGGCAGTGGCTTTGAGTTGCAGAAGGTGGAATACCGGGGCGACCTGGCAATGATCATGACATGGCTCTCCAGGGAGATACACGAGGATGACACGCTTGCCATCGACGGCAGCTTGTTCTCGCTCATGGAGGCCAATCGCCTGGAGCAGCTCTGCGGCGAGAACGGCTTCTTGCTTGCCACCGATTTCTATCCTGCCGAGCAGATATGGGAGAACCGCCCTGCGCGCCCCATGTCGCCAGCTTTTATTCACCCTGTGGAGTATGCCGGCGAGGATGTGGAGAGCAAGCTGGGCCGCACCATGCAGAAGGTGGAGGAGAGTGGTGCCGACAGCATCCTTATCACCGCCCTCGACGAGATTGCCTGGCTGCTAAACCTGCGCGGCAGTGATGTGGATTTCACCCCGGTGGTGATAGCCTATTTCTACATGAGCAACAAGGACCGAGTGCTCTTTATCGACAGCAACAAGGTTGACAGTGAGGTGGAAAGCTATCTTTCGAAATACAGAGTGAGAGTGAAAGACTACGACGAGATAGAGAAGTTCCTCGACAAGCGCAACGTCAACGACATCATAATGCTCGACCCCAACAAGGTGAGCGACACGCTGGGACAGGCGCTGGAGTGCGACAAGGTGTATGGCGCTTCGCCCGTTGAGGCACTCAAGGCCATCAAGAATGAGGTGCAGATTGAGGGCTACCGCCATGCTATGGAGCGCGATGGGGCAGCGCTGGTGCGCCTGTTCATGTGGATAGAGCAGAATGCCGCCAGCGGCACAATCAACGAGATTGACGTGTGGGAGCGCGGCAAGCTGGAGCGCGGCAAGAACGACCTCTACCGTGGCGACAGCTTTGAGATGATAGCTGGCTATCGCGAGCACGGAGCCATAGTACACTACACAGCTAGTGCCGAGAGTGCCAGCACTCTGCAAGGCGAGGGGCTGTTGCTGGTTGACAGCGGTGCGCAGTACCTTGACGGCACTACCGACATCACCCGCACCATCACCCTGGGCAACCCCACCGAGCAGGAGAAGCACGACTTCACCCTGGTACTCAAGGGGCATCTCGCTCTGAGCCGCGCCAAGTTCCCGGTGGGCACCACTGGCGTGCAGCTCGACGTGCTGGCGCGCATGCCGCTGTGGCAGGAGACGATGACCTATGGGCACGGCACAGGCCACGGCATGGGGCACTTCCTGGGTTGCCATGAGGGTCCTCACAGCATACGCACTAGCCTCAATCCTGTGGCTCTTGAGCCAGGTATGGTAACTAGCAATGAGCCAGGACTCTATAAGACTGGCGAGTATGGCATTCGCACCGAGAATATCCTGCTGGTGGTTGAGGGCAAGAAGACCGAGGACTTTGGCGACTTCCTGGAGTTTGAGACCTTGACGCTCTTCCCCTACGACACCCGCCTCATCGACGTGGCGATGCTCACCCAGGAGGAGATAAAGCAGGTGAACGACTACCACTCTGTGGTCCTCGAGCGCCTCACACCCTACCTCAATGACGAAGAGCAAGCGTGGCTCAAAAATAAATGCTCTAGCATTTGATTTAATGCATAATGCACAATGCATAATGCACGATGCACAATGCATAATGCACGATGCACGATGCACAATGCATAATGCACAATGCACAATGCACGATGCATAATGCACGATGCATAATGCACAATGCATAATGTACAATACGCATTTTTAAATAATTGACAATCAATTAGTTAATGAAACACGATGCTGATAATATAATTGTTGTGAAGAGTAAAGCTTTTGCTCTTAAAGCAATAAAACTCTATCGTTATTTAGTTGATGAAGAACGTGAGTATGTGCTTTCAAGGCAGTTTCTACGCTCTGCAACAAGCATTGGTGCTAATGTGAAAGAGGCAATTAGAGGCCAGAGTGATGCTGATTTTGGTGCAAAGATGAATATTGCATTAAAAGAGGCAAGTGAATCAGAATACTGGCTTGAATTATTGCATGATAGTGGATATATTAGCATTGAAAAAGCGGAAGATATTCTAAATGATTGTAGAGAGGTAATTAGAATACTCATGGCAATTGTAAAAACAATTTTTGATAAAAAATAAATTATATTCATGATGCATTGTGCAGTGATAATTATACATTTAATTATTGTGCATTATGCATTATGAATTATGCATTATATTAATTATGGCTATTATACGAAAAGTTAGGGGCTTTGAGCCCAAGATTGGCGAGGGCACTTTCCTTGCCGACAATGCAGTGGTGGTGGGCGATGTGACCATTGGCAACGAGTGCAGCATCTGGTTTGGCGCTGTGCTGCGTGGCGATGTGAACACCATCACCCTGGGAAACCGTGTTAACGTGCAGGACGGCAGTGTGCTGCACACCTTGTATCAAAAATCCACCATCGAGATAGGCGACGACGTGTCCATAGGTCACAACGTCACCATTCATGGCGCCAAAATCAACAACATGGCGCTCATAGGCATGGGTAGCACTATTCTCGATCATGCCGAGATAGGGGAGGGCGCCATTATCGCCGCCGGTAGCGTGGTGCTCAGCGGCACCAAGGTGGGACCTCACGAGCTGTGGGCTGGCTCACCGGCCAAGTTCAAGAAGATGGTCGATCCCGCTCAAGCAAGTGAGATAAACGTGAAAATCGCCAAGAACTACCTGATGTATAGCACTTGGTATGAGGAATAAAAAATAAGTGTAAAATGTAAAGGGTTAAGTGTTAAGGGGGCTTTGTGCGCTAGAATATCTAGAAATTCTAGATGGTCTAGGTTTTCTAGATGGTATAGATTCTCTAGCGGACAATAGCGGACAAGGCACGCCTTGTCCATACTTAACTCTTTACACTTAACCCTTAACCCTTAAAAAGTGTTTATCTCGTGGTGCCGCGCACCACTAGGCGGGTGCGCACCATGCGTTTCTCGGCGCGGTCCATGGGGAGCTTGCCTTCTACCATGTCGATGAGGATGTCGGTGGCCTGGATTCCCACCTCGGCGCCGTTCTGGTGCACGGTGGTGAGCATGGGGTCGCATGAGACGGCGCGGTCGCTGTCGGTGAAGCCGCACACTGCCACGTCGTGGGGCACTCGCAGCCCCATCTTCTTGGCGGTGTACATGACGGCGATGGCTGTCTCGTCGTTAATTGCGAAGAAGGCGTCGGGGCGGTCTTTCATCTTTAGCAACTCGGGGGTGACTTTCTCGGCCAGCTCGGGGGTGTCGCACTGCACTATGAGCCTGTCGTCGGGCTGCAAGCCATGATGATAGAGCGCGTCCTTGTAGCCGTTGAGGCGGTTCTTGGAAATCTCCATGTTGAGGTTCGACACATAAAATGCCACGCGCTTGCAGCCGGTCTCAATCATGTGGCTAACGGCTTTATAGGCCGCCTGGTAGTCATCGACCACCACGCGGCTGGCGTTGAGGGCGGGGCAGATGCGGTCGTAGAACACCAGCGGGATGCCGCTATCCACGAGCTTGATGAAGTGGTCGTAGCGCTCGGTGTCCTTGGCTTGCGAGACGATGATGCCACACACCTTGTTCTTCTTGAACGACTCGCATATCTCCACCTCGCGCTCGTAGCTCTCGCGGCTCTGCGCCACCATGATGCGGTAGCCGCGCTCCTTGGCTTTCTCCTCGATGCCGCTGAGGATGGAAGCGAAATAAAAATGCACTATCTCAGGCAGGATCACGCCTATGATTTGCGAGGGCTTCTGGCGGCTGTGGCGCAGCTGCTCGGCGATGACGTTAGGGTAGTAGTCGTGCTCGCGGGCATACTGCTGTATCATCTCGCGCCGCTTCTTGCTGATGTTTGGGCTGTTTTTTAGGGCGCGCGACACTGTTGCCACGCTCACTCCCAGCTGCGCGGCGATGTCTTTCATTGTTAAAGGTTGTTTCTCGTTCATGATGGTTATGAATGTGGCTTTATGGTGTAGTGTTAATGTCTTGCTGTCAACACGTTGCGATGCTGCGAGGGGCGTGTTGCTGCTTTCAAGTGTTCAAAGTTACAATATTTCTTAAAAAGGCTGTGGGTTTTATTTCTTAAAATATCTTAATGCAAACGTTTGCGCTTCATTTAACACATAAATAAAAAGCTAAAAAGCATCGGTTTCACATAAAAGAATTACTTTTGTGGTTGCAAAATAACGTTTTATCAATTCCATGAGATTAAGCCATAAAAGCTACAGAAGAAAAACCGACCAAAATTTTATTTACTTAATAACTTAATAACAAATTAATTAAAAACAAGATGAAGCAGGTAAACATTAGAATTCCCCTGAGGATTCTAGCCCTGATGATGGGACTTTTCCTATCTATCGGAGCCTACGCACAGAACATCACTGTGCAGGGACATGTCAAGGATGCTACCGGCGAACCTGTTATTGGTGCAACAGTTACCCAAGTGGGAACCACAAATGTTGTGGCTACCGACTTAGACGGTAACTTCACTATCACTGTGCCAAAGGGCGCCCAGCTCCAAGTTTCTTCAATCGGTCTTCAAGATCAGATTGTTACCGCCGCTCCCAACCTCATCATCGAGATGCTCGACGACGCTCAAGTGCTCGACAATGTGGTTGTGATTGGTTATGGCACTGTCAAGAAGAGCGACCTCACCGGTAGTGTCACCGCCCTCCGCCCCGACGCCAAGAACAAAGGCGTGGTAGTGAGCGCGCAAGACATGCTTAGCGGTAAGGTGGCAGGTATGAACGTCACCAGCGGTGACGGTGCCCCTGGCGGCTCGGCCACAATCCGCATCCGTGGTGGCTCGTCACTGAACGAAGACGGCAACAACCCACTCATCGTTATCGATGGTATCGCCATGGATAACAATGGCATTAGTGGCGTGGCAAACCCTCTATCTCTCGTTAACCCACAAGATATCGAGAGCTTCAACGTGCTCAAGGACGCTTCGGCAACAGCCATCTATGGTAGCCGTGGTTCTAACGGTGTAATCATCATCACCACCAAGAAGGGCCGCCGCGGCCAGGAAGTTCCTCAAGTGAGCTATAATGGTAGCGTGACCTTTAGCAAGAAGAAAAAAACCATCAAGGTGATGAACGGTGATGAGTATCGTGCATTTGTGAGCAAGATTTTCGAGGGCAACACACGTCGCGATAACGCTCTGGCACTGCTTGGCACTGCCAACACCGACTGGCAGAACGAAATCTACCGCACCGCCGTCAGCCACGACCACAACATCACCATGGCCGGCTCGGTGAAGGACTTCCTGCCCTACCGACTCTCGCTGGGCTTCACCGACCAGCAGGGTATCCTCAAGACTTCGGACTACAAGCGCTACACTGTAGCCCTGAACTTGAACCCCTCGCTCCTGGACGACCACTTGACCTTGAACCTCAACGGCAAGCTCGCTTGGACTAAGAGCCGCTTTGCCGACACAGGTGCCGTGGGCAATGCCGTGCGCATGGACCCCACTCAGCCCATCTACAGCAGTGATCCTAAGTATGCTGGCGTGGATGGCTATTTCGACTGGCTGCAGGTAAATAATTTCGACCCTGCTTGGCCCTACACCAAAAACACCAAAGCTCCTTACAACCCCGTGGCAATGCTCGACAACCATGACAACAGCGGTAAGACCCGCTCGTTCATTGGTAGTGCCGACATCGACTACAAGATTCACGGTTTTGAGGACTTGCGCCTGCACTTGACACTGGGTGGTGACTTCACTCATGGTGAAGGTCATAATAATAGTACTGCCTACAGCAACACTGCTAACTACTGGGGCAACAACAGCTACTACACTCAGTCGAAAGAGAACCTCCAGTTGAGCACCTACGCTCAATACTACAAGGACTTCACCGACAAGCATCACTTCGACATCATGGCAGGTTATGAGTGGCAGCACAACTGGCGCAAGTCCTATAACGAGTCGTGGGGCACTTACCCACTCAACTCGGCTCTCACCTTTGGTGAAGGCGATGCTCTTGTAGTAGCTCCTGGCACTTGGATTCCTGCCGCAACTTATGCTATTGGCGATTCTAAGGCAGGCGCCATCCGTGGCGAGGGCGTTTACCGTGAGAAGAATGGTCTAGGCTCTCGCACCGAGAACTTCTTGGTTTCATTCTTTGGTCGTATGAACTACATTTACGACAGCAAGTACTACCTCACCTTCACCATGCGCTACGATGGTTCTTCGCGCTTCAAGCAGCACCACTGGGCACTGTTCCCCTCGGCAGCTCTGGCATGGAACATAGCCGAGGAAGCATTCATGAAGGAAGGTCCTTTCAGCACCATGAAGCTACGCCTTGGTTGGGGTAAAACAGGTCACCAGGATGGTATTGGTGACTATAATGGTTTTGCCAACTACGTGATGAGCAACGGTAGCATGGGTGCGTTCTACGACCTGCTGGGCGACGGCTCGAAGGCTAAGCCCAATCCTTATAACTCCGATCTTAAATGGGAGACCACCACTACTACTAACGTGGGTCTTGACTGGGGTGTGATGAATGGCCGCTTGACTGGTAGCATCGATTGGTACTACCGCAAGACTACCGACCTCTTGCTCAATACCACCTTCTCGGCGATGTCCAACTTCTCTAATGAGTTCACCAAGAACATTGGTTCGCTGCGCAACACTGGTCTTGAGTTCTCTATTAACTGGAAGGCTATCTCAACCAACGACCTGTTGTGGACTCTCGATTACAACCTCACCTACAATAGCAATAAAATCATTAAGCTTAACACCGACGATCCTTTAAATGGTATTCCCACCGGTAGCATAGGCATTAATGGTAATGCTCAGGCCAACTTTGTTGACCATCCCGCTCGTTCATTCTACGTTTATCAACAGGTTTACGACACCAACGGGAAACCTATTGAAGGACAATTTGTTGACCGCAACGGCGACGGCGAGATTAGTGAGGCCGACAAGTATCTCTACAAGAGTCCTTGGGCTCCTGTTACCATGGGCTTCGCTTCTAAACTCGAGTGGAAGAACTGGGACTTTGGTTTCAGTCTGCGTGCCAGCCTGGGCAACTACATGTTCAACAACGTGATGCAGGGCTATCATAACGTGAGCCCAGCTTCAGTGTTAGAGGAAGTGGGTGCCTTCTATCTTAACAACCGTCCAGTGAGCTCGGTTGAATTGGGTTGGACCACCTATAATGAGCATTGTATCTTAAGTGACTACTGGGTACAGAACGCTTCGTTCCTCAAGTGTGACAACATCACCCTGGGTTACAGCTTCAACGACCTCTTCAAGAGTGGTGGCTACCGCGGCATTAACGGCCGTGTCTATGGCACTGTTTCTAACGTATTCTGCATTACCAAGTATGATGGCATCGATCCTGAGATATATGGCGGTATTGGTGGCGACATCTTCCCACGACCCATCTCGTTCATCCTTGGTTTGAGTCTGAACTTCTAATTTTTTTAGATACACATTTTTAATATATATCAAAATGAATAAGTATTTCAAATATATAGTATGTGCAGCTGTGGCTCTGCTCATGGGCATGGGGCTCAACTCTTGCGTCAAGGATCTTGACGTGGATCCTATCGACCCTGCACTGCAAAATGATGTGACTCCCGAGCAGCTGTTCAACAAGTGCTATTCGGTGTTCGCCACTTCGGGCAACGATGGTGGTGACAGCAACGTTGATGTTGCGGGTCTTGATGGTGGTTTCCAGCACAAGTTCCGCCAGATGTGGAACTCTAACGAGCTCACTACCGATGAGGCAATTTGTGGATGGGGTGACGAGGGTATTGCATCCTACTGCCACAATAGTTATTCTGCAAGCCACCCCATGCTGCGTGGTTACTACTATGGATTGTGCATTGGCATCACCATTTGTAACCATTACCTTGAGGAATTTGCCGACTATGATGCTACTATGACTGCCGAGGTTCGTTTCTTGCGCGCCTTCCAGTTCTATCTGCTGATGGATGCTTTTGGAAACATTCCTTTCACCACTAGGGTATCGGTAGATAATCCCGAGCAATACTCTCGCGCTCAGGTTTATGAGTTTATCGAGAGTGAGCTTAAGGACATCATTGGTGAGGGCTCTGGCAACCAAGTGCTTAGCGACCCAATGCCCAAGAAATATGGCCAGCAGGGTTACGGACGTGTTGACAAGGCTGCTGCCTGGATGCTGCTGGCACGCCTTTACCTCAATGCCGAGGTATATACCGGCACACCACAATGGGCTGCCGCCCGCGACTATGCCAAGAAGGTGATGGACTCGCCTTATAAGCTGTTCACCACTGGCTACGACGCTGTGGGCATCGACGGCAAGGAGCGCAAGTTCACTGCCTATCAGATGCTCTTCATGGGCGACAACGGCACTAACGGTGCTACCGTTGAGGCGGTGTTCCCCGTGATACAAGACGGAACGCGCACCACTTCTTACGGTGGTACCAACTTCCTGATTGCTTCTACATTTGATGCCGACATGCACCCCTATCCCTACGATGCCAGCGAGACCAACGGCCTCTACAACAACAACGCTTGGAGTGGCAACCGCTGCCGTCCAGAACTCATCAAGAAGTTCTTTGGCGACATGACAGTTCCCGAGGGACATGCCTATGACGTGGTAGTTGCCGCTCGCGACGACCGTGCTCTCTTCGAGACCGAGGGTCGTTTCCTCAATGTGGAGGATGAGTCGAACTTCAAGTATGGCTACGCTACTGCCAAGTTCACTAACTTCAAGTGCGACGGCTCGAAGGGCTCTGACAACACCTTCCCCGACAGCCACCTGTTCTACATGCGTGCCGCCGAGGCCTACCTGACCTACGCCGAGGCCGTTACACGCCTCGCTGGCAGTGGCGCTGCTCCTGCCGACGCTCTGAGGGCTATCAACGACGTGCGCGAGCGTGCTCACGCTACTCCTCTCACCTCTTGCTCGCTCAACAACATTCTCGACGAGTGGAGCCGTGAGTTCTACTTTGAGGGACGTCGCCGTGTTGACCTCATCCGCTATGGAAAGTTTGGTGGCAACACCGACTATAAGTGGCAATGGAAGGGTGGTGCCTACGCTGGCCGCGACTTCGAGGCTTATCGCAACGTCTTCGCCATTCCTTACGATGACATTCTTGCTAACCCCAACCTCAAGCAGAACGAGGGTTACAAATAATTAGAGTTAATCACTTTAAACATTATAAAATAAGAGATTATTATGAATAAGATATTCAAGTCGGCTCTATTGCTTGTGGGTGCAGCTTTGATGTTCACCTCTTGTAGCGATGACCGCGACTCTAATCCCGTGCTTCAGCAGCCCGAATCGTTCGTGCTGAACACTCCTGCCTATGCTGCACAAGCTATTGACCTGGCACGCTCCCAGACCGTGAACTTCACCTGGTCGCAACCCGACTATGGAGGCTTCCCCGTGGCTTGTGAATATACTGTTGAGGTTTCGGCCACTAATCAGTGGACCACTCCCTATAGCGCCGAGGTTGCCGACGACAGTGGCGAGACTCAGTGCGACTACTATGCTTTTGAAAACGTCTTCAGCACCTGCGAAGCTAAAATCAGCGCTCAGGACTTGGCTAAGGCCCTGGTGGTGATTTGCAACTACGTGGATGGCGAGGTTCCTGCCGAGCAGGAAGTCTATGCCCGCGTTAAGGCTAACACCGCTGGTGCTCAAGAGGTCGTTTCTAACGTGGTGAAACTCCTGGTTAATCCTTATTACATCGAGCTCAAGCCCGCCGACCCAGTGCTGTGGTACATGGTGGGTAACTGCATCGGTAGCAACGACTGGGACAATGGTGCTAACTCAGTGGGTACCGGCCTCATCCCATTGCTGCCCGAGCCAGGCGCCGACTTCGACGCCGCCGGCAACGGCTCGCTCGTCTATGCAGGCTTCTTCCCCGCTGGCGGTCAGTTCAAGTTCGTCATGACTCCTGGCGACTGGAACACCCAGATGAACTTCACCAACATCGACGGCAACACTGCCGGCGCTACCGATGAGGATGGCGACAACCACAACATCGGCATCCCCGAGGATGGCTTCTACAAGATCACGATGAACACCGTTCAGGGCAAATTCTCGATCGAGAAGCTCGAGGGCACCTACCCAGAGTTTGCCTCTATGGGCATTCCTGGTGAGCACAATGAATGGAACACCAGTGGCAACCCACTCACTGCCATGGGCAAGCGCGAAAACACCCAGGCTCACGACTGGATGGGCGAGATCACTCTCGACAATGCCGGCAAGTTCAAGATTGCTGCTGACGGCTCTTGGGATGTGAACTGGGGTGGTACCGACTTCCCCTTAGGATATGGTACAAAAGGTGGCGCCGACATTGTCGCTAAGCCTGGTAAATATACCGTTTACTTCAACGACGTGCTCGGTCTCTACTACTTTAAGGCTATTGAGTAATTAATGAACCAATAATATTGACGACGGCTTGGAGCGTGACATGCTCCGCTCCACAGCCCCGAGTCAATCTTAAAAGAAGAAATAAACGAACAACATGAAAAAGTTATTTTATATTTTAGGTATTGGTTTGCTCATGGCAAGCTGTACCGAGGATTTCAAGGACTGGGCCGACCCCATGAGCAACAGCGAGAACCCCGCCAGCGCTAGCGCTGTGGTGGCTGCCGCTCCTGCTATCGACTTCAATACTATCAATGCCGATAGCGTGCTCCTGTTCACACCCACCTACAATGCTGAAGAGGGCACCACAGTGGCCAACACTGTTACCCTCTACAAAGATGAGACCAAGAACGAGGGCATCAGCGTTAATGTCGATGAGCAGGGCCGTGCCAAGACCACCGAGCTGCGCGACGCTCTCGAGGCACTCTTCGGCGTGCCCGCCGAGGCTATCGACGTGCCCGTCAATGTGATTACCGTGCTCACCAAGAATGGCCAGGCCTTCCGCTTCAGCAGCGACATCACCGATGCTGTGAAGATGGCTGCCGGCATGTATATTGTTGAGGGCGACAACAGGACCGCTATGGAGTTTGTTGAGCAAGGCAAATACACTCTCACTGTTCCCGCAGCCGAGATGCGCTTCTTCTTCCTGCCATTCACTCAACTCAACAACTTTGAGGAAGGCAAGCTCGGTAGCGACCTCGAGCCCGATGGCTTCGTCCTTGGTGGCAACCTCAAGCAGGGTGCCGACGCTTACGAGATTTGGCTCGATTATGATTCTGACTACACGCAGTATATCATCACTGTTAACACCAAGGACATGACCTACGACGTTGAGGGCCTGGCCTACGCCGACATGATTTGGCAGGCCGGTAACGCTAACGGATGGGGCTCGCCAGCAGCTGGCCTCAAGAACAAGGGTTGGAAGAACGCTCGCCAGAACGATGGCGACTACTTCGGATTCATGTACCTAAACGGTGAGTTCAAGTTCCGTAGTGGTAAAGACAACTGGAACGCTCCCGACTGGGGCATCGGCGCTAGCGAGGGTACTCTCGCTGTGGGTGCTGGCAACATTAACACTGCCGAGGGCTTCTATATGGTGGAGGCTAACATTGCCAACCTCACCTATAACCTCACCCCCATCACCACCATTGGCGTGATTGGCTCGTTCCCCAACACCAACTGGGGCAGCGACGAGGCTAAGCTCACCTACAACAACGCGACCGGAGCCTGGGAAGGCCGCTGCACAATCCCCGACGGCGTGAAGTTCAAGTTCCGCGCTAACGACAGCTGGGACATCAACTGGGGTGGCGACCTCAACAACCTCAGCTACGATGGCGGTGACATGAGCATCGCTGCAGGCACCTACTTCATCCAGCTCTACATCACCTACGAGGGCGACTTCCACGCTAAGATGTCGCAGGTAATAAACTAAGAGTAGTTAATCCCTAGAGATAATTAAGGCTTTTCCCAATCGCGGGAAAAGCCTTAATTCATTCCTAACAATCGATGCTGCTCACATGATGCTTTGTGTTGCCCCCCTCGGGGCTCAAGGAGTAAAGGGGATGCCATTATCCCCACGCCGCTTGGTAGCCTATTTTCTCATTGCGAGGCTCACGCTCGCAATACTCCAACACTCTCGCCATGCTTCATTACTCACAGATCACTCTCGCCAGGTCATTGAGCTGCAAGCATTGCTCGCGTGTGATGGTGTGGTGATCATTGTGGTGCTCCCACGGGCTTAGGAGCAGCAAGCGCCCCTGGGCACAGGCGTCAAACTGGCGGCCGCCAGGCTTTTGCATGTGCGAAATGCCGTTCTCAAGGAGGATGATTTGAGGAAAACCGGCATCAAAAGCCTGTCTCATTATCTCCTTCTCGCCAGCACTGATGCAAGGTGACACGAGCACAGCCTCATTAACACATGCTTGCTTGAGCAACGTGTAGCATTTCTCTTGGATTTCATCTTGCGACATGCTGCGAGAGCACTGCACTTGGATTTTAAAAGGGTAATCAAGCAAGAATTGATTGCCCATCGCCGAGACTGGAGTGTCACCTATTTTTAACCCACTGATGACAGTGAAAAAGTCGGGATTGTTGCGTTTCACCCATAGCCGCCTTGGGTTGTCTCTAAGATACTTGAACATCGTGTCGAGCTGTCCCTTGCCACGCAAGATGCGATCGTGGTAGCCCCATTCCCAGATGTTGCTGGTGGTAGTGGGTGTAGAATGTGTTAGCGTGTTGCGAGCATGAGCATCGCCATCAAGCAATCGCCTCCAAGCATCATTGCACCCTTTCTTAAAACCGTTAATTACATGGCCCAGATGACGTGGTAGTGGCTCGGTAACAAACAAAACGCCGTGCAGGTGGTCGGGCATTAATTGCAGAGCTAAGGGTCTGATTTGTGGATAGTGCTCTGGAATCTTTTTCCACTCCATTTTTATTTCGTCGCCGAGCTTCGACGTCTTTATCCAGCAAAAGTCGTGAGTGGCGTCTTTGCCACACAAAGTGCCGAGCAAGGGTTGCCGGCCCTCAATAGCGAGAGTTATCATGTAGATGCAGCGCCCCTTGTAGTCATGGCCAGCCTTGCGGCGCTTCATCGAGCGTGTGGCCTGCACCTCGGGGTGGCTGCTGGCCCATTGTTTCCTTTGCTCGTTTCTTTTATCTTCCATAGCGGTTGGTTTGGGTTTGGGTTGGGGGTGTCGGTGTATTGCGAGCGTCAGTCTCGCATATTTAAAATGAAGCACCCACAATGTAGTGAGTGCTCCATGATAATATATTTATTTTTCCTTAATTCTTTTAACTGACAGTGCTCCAAGTAGCAATAATACAGCTGAGACATACATCATCGTGCTTTGACTTCCAAATCCAAGTTTTTCAAAAACCCACATAAATCCAAAGCCACAAATGCTGGCAACGATTTGAGGAATACAAATGGTTCCATTAAACAAGCCAAGATATGTTCCCATGTGAGAATTGCCCTCAAGAGCATTGGTCACAATAGTAAATGGCAGAGCAAGCATTGCTGCCCAAGTGCAACCAATCATAATATAAGGCAAAATGAGGATATACTTGTTAGAAATAAATGGTATCAACAAGAATCCTATGGCTCCAAGCAATATACTTACAACGTAAGCTTGCTTGCGATTTTTGAATCGAGGGATAGCTATTGCCCAAAGTACCGCAGCAATAGATTCAATACCCTGAACTATGCCATTCCAGTCGCCAGCCTCATGAAACAATTTTGACTCGGCATCGGTTGTTCCCCAAACAGTTTCAGCAATTGCACCAGTCGAATAGTTCCACAAGAACAAGAAACCAGCCCAGCAGAAGAACTGAACCAGACCTACCTGCCAAAAAGCGGCAGGTGCTTTTTTTAAGAGAGAGAACATATTTTCCTTGGATTGCTCGCCATCAACAGGCTTCTCATGATACTCGGCAAACTCCTTGGGTGGCATTTCACGCACGTTTACGCATGTATATATAACGCAAAGAATCAAGATGGCTGCTCCAATGTAGAACGACCAAGTTAAGTTTTGAGGAATCCCTGCAGTTTCGCCATTTCCTTCAGTCGTGAAAACTGTATTGGCAAGAACCCAAGGCAAAACACATCCTACAACCTGACCTGCATTCACCAAAAGACTTTGTATAGAATATGCCCTTGTTTTTTGTCTCTCATTAACTAAATCGCCCACCATCATCTTGAAGGGCTGCATAGCCATGTTTAAGCTTGTGTCCAACAACATTAAAATAATAGTACCAAGAAGCATGGCCACCCAGAAGATGCTACTCAAACTGCTAATATTGGGAAGTAGACACATAACAATCACAGCAAGTGCTGAGCCAACTATCAAATAAGGAACGCGGCGACCAAAACGAGTCCACGTCTTATCACTCATTTGCCCAACAAAAGGCTGAACAATAAGCCCCATTAATGGTGGCAGAATCCAGAAGAAACTTAAAGCTTTAGGATCGGCACCTAATGTCTGGAATATTCTACTAATATTAACTGTCTGTAGAGCGTAGGCAATTTGTACTCCAAAGAAGCCAAAACTAATATTCCATAGTTTTGCTGTACTTAAATCGGGTTTTGTTTTCATTGTCAACAAATTTTATAGTGAATTATGTTTTTCTTGCTATTAAAAAAGCAAAGGACTTCATAAAGCGAAGTCCCCTGCCCGGTACTCGGAGTGGGACTTGAACCCACACAGCCGCAATGGCCAAGGGATTTTAAGTCCCTCGTGTCTACCGATTCCACCATCCGAGCAGCTGGTGTTGTAGAGCGTAGATGCGTCTGACAATTTTTGCGGTGCAAAGTTAATAGCATTTTTCGGTTTTTGCAAGAAAAATGTGTTTTTTGTGGCTTTTCGTGCGCTGCGGTGGTGGTTTTTGTGGCGTGTTTTTCTGTTTTATGGGTTGCCGGTGATGCGCTGTTTCTATTTATTATATATAATGTGTGGCGGTTGCGCGATGGCTGGTAGTGATTTGTGGTGGCTGGGCGGGCGAAAAATGTGGTTTTTTGATGTTTTTGCATATTTCACTGATTGATAATGTGTTAAGCTATATTTCAGGATGTGTGGGTTTATTTTTTTTGATTTTTTTTGAAAAAAAAGTGTGGAATGTTTTGCCAGTAAAAAAAATATGCCTAACTTTGCACCCGCAATAAACCCCCGAGTGGGGTTTTTGAGTCAAAGACGTTGCCTCTTTAGCTCAGTTGGCCAGAGCACGTGATTTGTAATCTCGGGGTCGTTGGTTCGAATCCGACAAGAGGCTCAAAAAAGAAGATCCTTGAATTAAGGTTAGGGTAGATTCCAGAGTGGCCAAATGGGGCAGACTGTAAATCTGCTGCGTCATCGCTTCGGTGGTTCGAATCCATCTCTACCCACACTGTTAATGTTGCGGAAGTAGCTCAGTCGATAGAGCATCAGCCTTCCAAGCTGAGGGCCGCGGGTTTGAGCCCCGTCTTCCGCTCTAAAGAAAATATGGAACGCCTATGTAGCTCAGGGGTAGAGCGCATCCTTGGTAAGGATGAGGTCGCGGGTTCAATTCCCGCCATCGGCTCTAGTAAATACACACAAGCTTCGCTTCTCTAGTCGCGGTGCGTTGAATAAGGGCGCTCGTCGTGGGGGCGAAGTGAAATGTGTAATTATAAGGGAAAATAATAAGTTAATCATTTATAATTTTTTTAAGTAACAAGAAAAGTTATGGCAAAAGAGAAATTCGTAAGAACGAAACCGCATGTTAACATCGGTACAATTGGTCACGTTGACCACGGTAAAACTACTTTGACCGCTGCTATCACCCTCGTGCTCTCAAAGCAGGGTTATTCTCAGCAGGAGGTTCGCTCGTTCGATTCTATCGACAATGCACCTGAGGAGAAAGAGCGTGGTATCACTATCAACACTGCTCACGTAGAGTATGAGACTGAGCATCGTCACTATGCACACGTTGACTGCCCTGGACACGCCGACTACGTTAAGAACATGGTTACTGGTGCTGCTCAGATGGACGGTGCTATTGTAGTTATCGCTGCTACCGACGGTGTTATGCCACAGACTCGCGAGCACATCCTTCTCGCCCGTCAGGTGAACGTTCCACGTCTGGTTATCTTCTTGAACAAGTGCGACTCTCCCGATGTTGACGATGAGATGATCGAGCTCGTTGAGATGGACGTGCGCGACTTGCTGAGCGAGTATGAGTATGATGGCGAGAACACCCCTGTTATCAAGGGTTCGGCTCTTGGCGCTCTGAATGGTGAGCCCAAGTGGGAGCAGACAGTTCTTGATCTTATGAAGGCTGTTGACGAGTGGATTCCACTGCCCCCACGCGACATTGACAAACCATTCTTGATGCCTATCGAGGACGTATTCTCTATCACTGGCCGTGGTACTGTTGCTACTGGTCGTATCGAGACTGGTATCATCAAGGTTGGTGACGCTGTTCAAATCATGGGTCTTGGCGCTGACCTCAAGTCGGTTGTTACCGGTGTTGAGATGTTCCGCAAGCTGCTCGATCAGGGCGAGGCTGGCGACAACGTAGGTCTGCTGCTGCGTGGTATCGACTACAAGGAGATCAAGCGCGGTATGGTAATCTGCCACCCAGGACTTGTTAAGCCACACGATCACTTCACTGCTTCGGTTTACGTGCTGAAGAAGGAAGAGGGTGGCCGTCACACTCCATTCCACAACAAGTATCGTCCACAGTTCTACATCCGCACACTTGACGTGACTGGCGAGATCACCTTGCCCGAGGGTGTAGAGATGGTAATGCCTGGTGACCACGTTGAGATCAACGTTAAGCTCATCACTCCAGTTGCTTGCAGCGAAGGTCTTCGTTTCGCAATCCGTGAGGGTGGCCGCACCGTTGGTTCTGGTCAAATCACCAAGATCATCGACGATTAATTGATTGTTGTGTGAGCGTGGGCAGCCCCTCTTGAGATGTGGGTGCCGCGCCAGCGCTAAAAGGACATAACTAATAAAAGCCGGCTGCCTTGAAGTGCAGCACTAAGCACAGTGCAGCCGGCTTCTTTACACGGGAATAGTTCAGTTGGTAGAACGACGGTCTCCAAAACCGTAGGTCGTGAGTTCGAGTCTTACTTCCCGTGCTAATTATCTCAAAAATACAATGAAGAAATACAAGATACTTACGGACATCGAGGAATCTTATAACGAGCTCGTTCATAAGGTTTCTTGGCCAACTAAGAGTGAATTGGTCAATAGCACGATAGTAGTAATGGTCGCTTCCATCATTGCTGCTCTGATACTGTGGGTTATTGACTTAATTCTGAGTCACGCCATGCAGTTCGTTTACGGGTTGGCAGGTTAAAGAGACAGGGATGCGCCACCCTGGCCGCCATGCACGATGGTGAGAGGGCGCGCCGTCCTTGAGATAACCGTCACACCCGCAGGCAATGTGAGCATTGCGCGGCTTTTTTCTCACAGAGAGTGATCATCTAATTTTCAATTTCGCTAAAGACAGTGTAATCAATGGCTGAAAACAAAAATCTTCAGTGGTATGTTCTGCGTGCCATCTCGGGAAAAGAGGCTAAGGTCAAGGAGATGCTTGACGCGGCATGCAAAAATACCGACCTGGGCAAGTATGTGGCTCAGGTGTTGATACCTACCGAGAAGGTTTATACCACCCGTGGAGGGAAGAAGGTGCTCAAAGACCGCAATCTCTTCTCAGGATATGTGTTTGTGCAGGCTGTGCTGCGTGGCGATGTTGAGGATTACTTGCGCAACACCACTAACGTGATCGACTTCGTGCGAAGTCGTGACGCCAACCGCAAGCCGGAGCCCATTCGCGAGAGCGATATCGCGCGCATGCTCAATGCTGCCGAGGGCGAGAGCGGCGGTGACGATGCGTCGCCCAACGATTTCATCGTGGGCGAGATTGTCAAGGTCAACGAGGGGCCATTCAACGGTTTCACTGGTGAAATCGAAGAGGTGAACCGCGAGCGTCGCACGCTCAAGGTGATGGTCAAGGTGTTTGGGCGACCCACTCCTCTGGAGTTGGACAATTCGCAGGTAACGCGAGAGTGAGCCTCCTAATGTTACGTGGGAGGGCACGCCTATCGCAACTTGTTTATTAGTAATATAAACATTTTAGAAATTTTTCAGAACAATGGCTAAAGAAATTGCTGGACAGATCAAATTACAGATTAAAGGTGGAGCCGCAAACCCTTCACCCCCAGTAGGACCTGCACTTGGTGCTAAGGGTATCAACATCATGGAGTTTTGCAAGCAATTCAATGCCCGCACGCAAGCTAGCGCCGGTAAAGTGTTGCCAGTGGTAATCACTTATTACACCGACAAGAGTTTTGACTTCATCGTTAAGACTTCGCCTGCCGCAGTGCAGCTGCTCGACGCCGCTAAGATCAAGGGCGGTTCGGGTGAGCCTAACCGCAAGAAGGTGGCTAGCGTTACGTGGGAGCAGATTCAAGCAATTGCCGAGGACAAAATGCCTGATTTGAACTGTTTTACTCTAGCTTCGGCTATGAGAATGGTTGCTGGCACAGCAAGAAGTATGGGTATCACTGTTAAGGGTCAATTTCCTGAAAACATTTAAAACTTCAATTGAACTATGAGTAAACTGACAAAAAATCACAAGTTAGCAAAAGAGAAGATTGAAGCCGGGAAGAGTTACACCCTTTTGGAGGCAGCCACTTTGTTGAAGGAAATAACCTACACAAAGTTTAACGCCTCGGCCGATATCGATGTACGTCTTGGTGTAGATCCCCGCAAGGCTGACCAGAACGTGCGTGGCGTCGTATCTCTGCCTAATGGCACTGGTAAGACCGTTCGCGTGCTCGTTATGTGTACTGCCGACGCCGAGGCAGCCGCCAAGGAAGCAGGAGCCGACTATGTAGGTCTTGACGAGTATATCGACAAGATTAAGGGCGGCTGGACCGACGTTGATGTTATCATCACTCAGCCACAATGCATGGGCAAGCTGGGTCCTTTGGGACGCATCCTTGGTCCTCGTGGCTTGATGCCTAACCCCAAGAGTGGCACTGTGACTCCTGATGTCGCCAAGGCCGTGAAAGAGGTTAAGCAGGGTAAGATCGACTTCAAGGTTGACAAGAAAGGTATCGTTCACACCTCTATTGGCAGAATGTCGTTCACTCCAGAGCAAATCAAGGAGAACGCTCAGGCTTTCATCAACACCCTGGTGAAGCTCAAACCTAACACTGCCAAGGGTACCTATCTCAAGAGTATTTATCTTTCAAGCACCATGAGTCCTGGTATCAAGATTGATGTCAAGTCGATTGACGCTTAAATTTTAATCAAGTAGAAGAAAATGAGAAAGGAAGATAAAACAAAACAGATAGAAGCTATAAAAGGCTTACTTAACGATTATAGTTGCGTGTACCTCACCGAGACTACCGCTCTCAACGCCGAGAAGACTGTGGAGCTGCGCCGCGCAGCGTTCAAGAACGACGTGAAGATGGTGGTTGTGAAGAACACCTTGTTGAAGAAGGCTATGGAGCAGATGGACGTGGACTACAGCGGTCTCTATGACGCGCTGGCAGGCCCCACCACCCTCATGCTTAGCAACACTGGCAATGCTCCGGCTAAACTTATCAAGAGTTTCCGTCAGAAGAAAGAGACACTTCCCGCGCTCAAGGCCGCATTCGTAGAGGAGACAACCTACGTGGGTGCCGACCAGCTCGAGGTGCTCGCTACCATCAAGAGCAAGAACGAGCTTATCGCCGACGTTGTGGCACTGCTGCAGTCGCCTGCTAAGAACGTGATCAGCGCTCTCCAGAGTGGTGGCAGCAAGCTGCACGGAATCCTGGAAACATTATCAAATAAAGAAAATTAATAACAAATCAATTAAATCATACAAAAATGGCAGATTTAAAAGCTTTTGCAGAACAATTAGTTAATCTTTCAGTTAAGGAAGTAAACGAGCTCGCTCAGATCCTTAAGGATGAATATGGTATCGAACCAGCCGCTGCAGCTGTTGCAGTTGCCGCAGGTCCCGCCGCTGGTGGTGCTGCTGCCGAGGAGGAGAAATCTTCGTTCGACGTAGTGCTCAAGGCTGCTGGTGCTAACAAGCTCAAAGTTATCAAACTCGTTAAGGAGCTCACTGGTCTTGGCTTGAAGGAAGCTAAGGCTCTCGTTGACGAGGCTCCAAGCAAAGTTAAGGAAGGTCTGGCTAAGGCCGAGGCTGAGGGCTTGAAGCAGCAACTCGAGGCTGAAGGAGCTGAAGTTGAACTTAAATAATACTACCTGCCCGGGGGGTGTTCTATAAATTGCTCGTGTCAAGATTATTTTAGATTTTTGAGCCGGTGTTGTTTAAAATGCGAGAAATAGTAGCGAGCTACAGTTCAAAGCATTTTCAGGCAATGTGGAGCCCAAAAGAAAAAATAGCATGACCGAAAAAATAACACACAACACTTACACTTTTTCACACATTTGTAGAACGCCCCTCAATCAGGTAATAGGTTAAGAATCCCAAGCGATTGTCGATTCTTAACCTTTTTGTGTCTTTTTTTTCCAGGTGGGCACGTGAGCTTTTAAGACACAAGCGCCGCTCGCCCTAAGTGGTTGAGCATCAACTCCCACCCATTTTTTTCTTTTTTTTGAGTTCACCTTAATTTTATTTTTCAATGTCAGTTTCCAAAACACAACGCGTAAATTTTGCACGTGTCAAGAATCCCTATCCTTATCCCGATTTTCTTGAAGTGCAATTACAGTCTTTCAGAGACTTTCTGCAATTAGATACTCCTACAGAGAAAAGAAAAAACGAGGGACTCTATAAAGTGTTCAGCGAGAACTTCCCCATTGCGGACACTCGCAACAACTTTGTCCTTGAATTCCTTGACTATTTTATCGATCCGCCGCGCTACACAGTGGAGGAGTGCCTCGACCGTGGGTTGACCTATAGCGTCCCCCTCAAGGCCAAGCTCAAGCTCTACTGCACCGACCCCGACCATGAGGACTTTGCTACCGTTGTCCAGGACGTGTATTTGGGAGCCATCCCTTACATGACCGACAAGGGCACTTTTGTCATCAACGGTGCCGAGCGCGTCATCGTTTCGCAGCTGCACCGCTCGCCGGGCGTGTTCTTCGGGCAGAGCGTGCATGCTAATGGCACAAAGCTCTATTCGGCGCGCATCATCCCTTTCCGCGGCAGCTGGATTGAGTTTGCCACCGATATCAACAATGTGATGTATGCCTACATCGACCGCAAGAAGAAGTTGCCCGTGACAACACTGCTGCGCTCGATAGGCCTGGAGACCGACAACGACATCATCAAGATATTTGGGCTGGCCGAAGAGATTAAAGTGAACAAGACCAACCTCAAGAAGGCTGTAGGCCGCAAGCTTGCCGCCCGCGTGCTCAAGTCGTGGAACGAAGACTTCGTTGACGAGGACACCGGTGAGGTGGTTTCTATTGAGCGTAACGACGTGGTGATAGACCGCGACACCATCATCGAGGAGGACAACATTGATGAAATCCTCGACTCGGGCGTTCAAACTATCCTCCTCCATAAAGAAGATATCAACACTGGAGAGTATCAGATTATCTTCAACACCCTTAACAAAGACACTTGCAACAGCGAGAAAGAGGCCATCAACTACGTCTATCGACAGCTGCGCAACGCCGAGCCACCAGATGATGCTAGTGCTCGCGAGGTCATCAACAACCTGTTCTTCAGCGAGAAGCGTTATGACCTGGGCGACGTGGGACGTTTCCGCATCAACAAGAAGCTGGGTCTCACCACCCCCGACGATGTGCGTGTGCTCACCAAGGAAGACATCATCGAGATCATCAAGTACCTCATTGGCCTTATCAACAGCAAGACCGATGTCGATGACATCGACCACTTGAGCAACCGCCGCGTGCGCACTGTGGGCGAGCAGCTCTACAACCAGTTTAACGTGGGCCTGGCACGCATGTCACGCACCATCAGGGAGCGCATGAACGTGCGCGACAACGAGGTGTTCACCCCCATCGACCTTATCAACGCCAAGACGATATCGTCGGTGATCAACACCTTCTTTGGCACTAACGCCCTGTCGCAATTCATGGATCAGACTAACCCTCTTGCCGAGATCACTCACAAGCGCCGCATGAGCGCCCTTGGTCCTGGCGGTCTCTCGCGCGAGCGTGCCGGCTTTGAGGTGCGCGACGTGCACTACACTCACTATGGCCGCCTGTGTCCTATCGAGACACCTGAGGGTCCTAACATCGGCCTTATCTCCTCGCTTTGCATCTATGCCAAGATTAATAAGCTGGGATTTATCGAGACTCCCTATCGCAAGGTAGAGAACTCTAAGGTAAACCTCAACAACGACGAGATTGTGTATCTCACCGCCGAGAGCGAGGAGAGCAACATCATAGCACAGGGCAACGCCCCACTTAACGAGGACGGCACCTTCAAGAACAATCGCGTGAAGGCGCGTCTTGATGCCGACTTCCCCGTGGTGTCGCCCGACCAGATTTCGCTCATGGACGTGTCGCCACAGCAGATTGCGTCGATTGCCGCCGCCATGATTCCGTTCTTGGAGCATGACGATGCCAACCGTGCACTGATGGGTGCCAACATGATGCGCCAGGCAGTGCCCTTGATGCGCAACGAGGCGCCTATCGTGGGCACCGGCATCGAGAAACGACTGGCATTCGACAGCCGCACTCAAATTCAGGCCGAGGGCACTGGAGTGATTGAGTATGTTGACGCCGACGTGATTCGCATACGCTATGAGCAGACCGAGGACGAGGCCTTCGTCAGCTTTGAGGAGCCAGTGAAGGAATATCACTTGCCCAAGTTCCGCAAGACCAACCAAAGCACCACCATCGACCTGCGTCCAGTGTGCGACAAGGGTCAGCATGTGAAGAAGGGCGACATCCTCACCGAGGGATACTCCACCAGCGACGGCGAGCTCGCTCTGGGCCGCAACCTCAAGGTGGCTTACATGCCCTGGAAGGGTTACAACTATGAGGACGCCATCGTGCTCAACGAGCGCATGGTGCGTGAGGACATCCTCACCTCGGTTCACGTGGATGAGTACATCCTTGAGGTGCGCGAGACTAAGCGCGGTCTTGAGGAGCTCACCAGCGATATCCCCAATGTGAGCGAGGACGCCACTAAGGACCTCGACGAGCGCGGCATCATCCGCATTGGTGCTCATGTGCAGCCTGGCGATATCCTCATCGGTAAGATTACCCCCAAGGGCGAGAGCGACCCCACTCCCGAGGAGAAGCTGCTGCGCGCCATCTTTGGCGACAAGGCTGGCGACGTGAAGGACGCCTCGCTCAAGGCCAACCCCTCGCTCAAGGGTGTTATTATCAACACCCGCCTCTTTACCCGCGCCATGAAGAAGAGAAAAGGCAAGGGTGGAGACCCCGTGCTTCAAAAGCTTGAGGAAGACTACAACGCTCGCCTCGACGAGGTGAAGAACATGCTCGTCGAGAAGCTGCTGGTGCTCACCGAGGGCAAGCAGTCGATGTGCGTGAAAGACTTCCTCGACACCGAGATAATTCCTAAGGGTGCGCAGTTCACCGCCGAGGTGCTCAAGAACATCAACTACGACTCTGTGAACCTGAGCAAGTGGACTAGCGACGCTCACACTAACGACATGATTCGCGCCTGCGTGATCAACTACCTGCGCAAGAGTAAGGCTATCGACGCTGAGCTCAGACGCAAGAAGTTTGACATCTCCATTGGCGATGACCTACCCTCGGGCATCATGCAGATGGCAAAGGTCTATGTCGCCAAGAAACGCAAGATTGGTGTGGGCGACAAGATGGCAGGACGCCACGGCAACAAGGGTATCGTCTCGCGCGTGGTACGTCAAGAGGACATGCCATTCCTCGCCGACGGCACCCCCGTCGATATCGTCCTCAACCCACTGGGTGTGCCTTCGCGCATGAACCTGGGTCAGATTTTTGAGGCTGTGCTTGGATGGGCAGGACGCGAGCTCGACGTGAAGTTTGCCACTCCCATCTTTGACGGTGCTTCGCTCGACGACCTCAACGAGTGGACCGACAAGGCCGGACTGCCTCGCGTGGGCAAGACATGGCTCTACGACGGCGGCACCGGCGAGCGCTTCGACCAGCAGGCCACCGTGGGTGTGACCTACATGCTCAAGCTGGGCCACATGGTAGAAGACAAGATGCACGCACGCAGCATTGGTCCGTACTCGCTCATCACTCAGCAGCCACTTGGTGGTAAAGCACAGTTTGGTGGTCAGCGTTTTGGTGAGATGGAGGTTTGGGCTCTTGAGGCCTTTGGCGCCAGCCACGTGCTGCAAGAGATCCTCACCATCAAGAGCGACGATGTGACGGGCCGCAGCCGTGCCTACGAGGCCATCGTCAAGGGCGACCCCATGCCTACTCCTGGCATTCCTGAATCTCTCAACGTGCTCCTGCATGAGTTGCGTGGATTGTGCTTGAGTGTAACACTCGATTAATAGTTAAACATTATCTCAACACATTATATCATGGCTTTTAAGAAAGATAATAAGATAAGAAGTAACTTCTCCAAAATCACCATTGGTCTTGCTTCTCCCGACGACATCCTTAGCAACTCTAAGGGTGAAGTCCTCAAGCCAGAGACTATCAACTACCGCACCTATAAGCCCGAGCGCGACGGCTTGTTCTGCGAGCGCATCTTTGGCCCTGTAAAGGACTATGAGTGCCATTGCGGCAAGTACAAGCGCATCCGCTACCGCAACATTGTGTGCGACCGATGCGGTGTTGAGGTCACCGAGAAGAAGGTGCGCCGTGAGCGCAGCGGTCACATCCAGCTCGTGGTGCCTGTGGCACACATCTGGTACTTCCGCTCGCTGCCTAACAAGATAGGCTACTTGCTGGGACTGCCCACCAAGAAACTCGACTCGGTAATCTACTACGAGCGTTACATTGTCATCAACCCAGGTAATGTGGTTATTGATGAGGCAACAGGAGGTTTCAACTGGGTGCCCGGCGTTGCCGAGAGCACCAAGGAGCGTGACCAGGCCAACCGCCTGCAGAAGTGCGAGCTCCTGAGCGAGGAAGAGTATCTGGCCATCATGGAGAAAGTGCCCGAGGGAAATCGCGCCCTCGAGGACAACGACCCTAACAAGTTCATCGCCAAGATGGGCGCTGAGGCTATCTATGACCTGCTGTGCGAGCTCAACCTCGACAAGCTCTCTAACGACCTGCGCGACCGCGCCAGCCACGAGACATCGCAGCAGCGTAAGACCGACGCCCTCAAGCGTCGTCAGGTGGTGGAGATGTTCCGCATGAGCAAGAATATGAACCGTCCCGAGTGGATGATTCTCAAGGTGATACCTGTCATTCCACCCGACTTGCGTCCTCTCGTGCCCCTCGATGGTGGTCGTTTCGCCACTAGCGACCTCAACGACCTCTATCGCCGCGTGATAATCCGCAACAACCGTCTCAAGCGCCTTATCGAGATTAAGGCTCCCGATGTGATTCTGCGCAACGAGAAGCGCATGCTTCAAGAGGCTGTTGACTCGCTGCTCGACAACTCTCGCAAGTCGAGTGCTGTCAAGAGCGATGCTAACCGTCCTCTCAAGTCGTTGAGCGATAGCCTCAAGGGTAAGCAGGGTCGCTTCCGTCAGAACTTGCTCGGTAAGCGTGTTGACTACTCGGCGCGTTCGGTAATCGTGGTGGGTCCAGAGCTCAAGATGGGCGAGTGTGGTATTCCTAAGGACATGGCTGCCGAGCTCTACAAGCCATTTGTGATACGCAAGCTCATTGAGCGCGGCATCGTCAAGACGGTGAAGAGCGCCAAGAAGATTGTAGATCGCAAGGAACCCGTGGTGTGGGACATCCTCGAGAACGTGATGAAGGGACATCCCGTGCTCCTCAACCGTGCTCCTACACTGCACCGACTCGGTATCCAGGCCTTCCAGCCTAAGCTCATCGAGGGTAAGGCAATACAGCTGCACCCACTGGCATGTACTCCATTTAATGCCGACTTCGATGGCGACCAGATGGCGGTACACCTGCCACTGGGCAACGAGGCTATTGTCGAGGCACAGATGCTCATGCTCATGCCTCACAACATCCTCAACCCTGCCAACGGTGAGCCTATCACCGTGCCCTCACAGGACATGGTTCTGGGACTTTACTACATCACAAAGCTGCGCCAGGGCGCTAAGGGCGAGGGTCTCATCTTCTACGGTCCCGAAGAGGCCACTATCGCCTTCAACGAGGGCAAGCTGGCAATGAACGCCATCATCTCGGTGATGGTAGATGACGTGGATGCCAGCGGCAACCCCATCCGCCACATCGTTAAAGACACCTCGGTGGGCCGCATCATCTTCAACAACTGCGTCCCCGAGGAGCTAGGATATGTCAACGAAGTGATTTCGAAGAAGTCGCTCAAGAAGATTATCACCAAGGTTATTCGCAACTGCGGTGTGCCTCGCAGCGCCAAGTTCCTTGACGACATCAAGAACCTGGGTTACTACATGGCATTCAAGGGCGGCCTCTCGTTCAACCTCGACGACGTGCTCGTGCCACCCGAGAAGCAGAAACTTATCGAGGAGGGCGACGCTCAAGTAGAGGAGGTGATGAACAACTACAACATGGGCTTCATCACTAACAACGAGCGCTACAACCAGATTATCGACATCTGGACACACGTCAACAGCCGCTTGACCGATACCTTGATGAAGCAGATCTCGGCCGACAAGCAGGGCTTCAACTCAGTGTACATGATGCTCGACTCTGGAGCTCGTGGCTCGCGCGACCAGATTCGCCAGCTCTCAGGCATGCGTGGCCTTATGGCCAAGCCACAGAAGAGTGGTGTGGAGGGCGGACACCAGATTATCGAGAACCCTATTCTTGCCAACTTCAAGGAGGGCCTCTCGGTGCTGGAATACTTCATCTCTACTCACGGTGCCCGCAAGGGTCTTGCCGATACCGCCTTGAAGACTGCCGACGCTGGTTACCTCACACGCCGACTCGTTGACGTGGCTCACGACGTGATCATCAACGAGGAAGACTGTGGCACACTGCGCGGTCTCGTTTGCCGTGAGGTGAAGAACAACGACGACGTGGTGGCCACTCTGGGCGAGCGCATTGTGGGTCGTGTATCGGTTCACGATGTTGTTGACCCAACCACGGGCGAGGTAATCGTTGAGAGTGGAGAGGAAATCAGCGACGCTGCTGCCGACCGCATCAACAATTCTCCTATCGAGAGCGTGGAGATACGTTCGGTTCTCACCTGCGAGTCGAAGCACGGCGTGTGCGCCAAGTGCTATGGCCGCAACCTGGCTAACCACCGCCTTGTTCAGAAGGGCGAGGCAGTGGGCGTGATTGCCGCTCAGTCGATTGGCGAGCCTGGTACTCAGCTCACCCTGCGCACCTTCCACGTGGGTGGTGTGGCAAGCAACATCGCTGCTGTGAGCAACATGACGTCGAAGTATGACGGACGTCTCGAAATCGACGAGCTGCGCACTGTGCCCGACAAGGATGGTCACGACATCGTCATTGGTCGTATGGCCGAGATGCGCATTGTCGATCCTAACACTAACATGATGCTCACCAGTGCCAACATCGTCTATGGCTCTAAGCTCTTCTTCAAGCCTGGCGACATGCTCAAGAAGGGTGATGTAATATGCGAGTGGGACCCCTTCAACGCCGTTATCGTGAGCGAGGTGGGTGGACGCTTGAGATACAAGAACCTCATCGAGGGTGTGACCTATCGCAACGAGGTTGACGAGACCTCCAACAAGAGCGAGATGATTGTCATCGAGTCTAAAGACCACACTCGCATCCCCGAGGCTCAGCTCATCGCTGCCGCCGACTTCGACAACCCCGACGCTCCGGCTCTGAAGACCTACTCATTGCCAGTGGGAGCTCACCTGATGAAGGTGGAGGGCGAGGAAATCACCCCTGGAGAGGTGTTCGTGAAGATTCCACGCGCCTCGAGCGGTGGTGCCGGCGATATCACCGGTGGTCTGCCACGCGTTACCGAGCTCTTCGAGGCCCGCAACCCGTCTAACCCCGCTATCGTGAGCGAGATTGATGGTGTGGTGACCTTCGGCAGGATTAAGCGTGGTAACCGCGAGATTATCGTCACCAGCAAGAATGGCGAGGAGAAGAAGTATCTCGTGCCCATGTCGAAGCAGATTCTCGTGCTCGAGAACGACTCGGTGCGTGCCGGAACACCACTCTCCGACGGTGCCGTCACTCCCGCCGACATCTTGCGCATCAAGGGTCCAACAGCCGTTCAGGACTATATCGTTAACGAGGTTCAGGACGTTTACCGCCTGCAGGGTGTGAAGATTAACGACAAGCACTTTGAGGTTATCGTGCGCCAGATGATGCGCAAGGTAAACATCATCGATCCAGGCGACACCAACTTCCTGGAGCAGCAAATCGTTGACAAGCGCGACTTCATGGACGAGAACGACCGCATCTGGGGCAAGAAGATTGTCATTGACTGTGGTGACTCGCTCGACGTGGATAAGGGTCAGATGATCACGCCACGCAAGCTGCGCGACATCAACTCGATGCTCAAGCGCAAGGCCTTGCGCGAGGTGAAGGTGCGCGACGCCGTGCCTGCCACCAGCGAGCAGATACTGCAAGGTATCACCCGCGCCGCATTGCAGACCAAGAGCTTCATCTCGGCGGCTTCGTTCCAGGAGACCACCAAGGTGCTCAATGAGGCTGCCATCAGTGGCAAGGTCGATTACCTCGAGGGCATGAAGGAGAACGTGATTTGCGGTCACCTCATTCCCGCCGGTACCGGCTTGCGCGAGTATCAAACCCTCGTGGTGGGCAGCAAGGACGACTTCGACCGCGCTGCTGTCATCAAGGACGTGGAAGTGGTTGAACAAATCCAGTAAAAAAGAAGCTATTATTTTATTGACTTCACTTTTTTAAGTGGACTCAATTATTAATGGATTAATTTCTCATAATGAGTTCTGGGGCTGCACGCAGGTGCGGTCCCAGAATTTTTTTGCGCCATTAGCTAAGATGCTGTCAAAAATTGGCAACCGTCCTTTGAGGACATAGACCACGGCAGAGCCGTGGTACAGGGAACCTCCTTGCGGATACTTTTTCTTGCTGCTCGTTTTTTCCTTGCGGCTTTGTTCGAGTGGTTCCCTGTACTGCGGCTTTGCCGCAGTTTTTCCTCACCAAGAGGATTATTTTGAAAAAAGTCTTGCTTGCAAGAAGTGTTTTATATATTTTTGTGGCATGGATTGGAAAAGGTATAAAAGGATAAAGCAATGGGCTGGCGAGTTAAAGCCATCGATGAAGCGAAGGCGCATAGGCCATGACTATAGGTCGCGTTGCATCTACATGATAACACTCGTTGTTGAAGGTCACAGACCCTTGCTTGGCACCATCATCGGTGACGGCATGTCGCAACCAGCAAAGATGAAACGCAGCCCACTTGGTGATGCCGTGGTAAAAGCTCTCTTAAACATTCCCCAGTTCTATCCCTCGGTCGAGATATGGACACAGCAGGTCATGCCCGACCACCTGCACGCCATTATTTTTGTGAAAGAGGCAATCCCTGTTCATTTAGGTACTATTATCAATGGGTTCAAGGTGGCTTGCAACCGTGAGTATCGCTTGCTCAAAGATAAAGGCGACATCACCAGCGACGATACTGCACTTTGGGAACAAGGATATAACGATAGGATTCTTGACCATGAGGGGCAGTTGCAGCGCATGAAAGATTATATCCACGACAATCCTCGTCGCAGAGCGATAAAGAGTTCCCATCCCGAGTATTTCAAAGTGCGCCACAATGTGAAAGTGGGAGATTTCACCTTTGCCGCACAGGGAAATATCTTTCTGCTTGATGCCCCTTGTCTGTTACAGGTGCAATGCTCACAAAGGCTCACCCCAGAGCAAATAAAAGAATTGTGCCAGCAATTTATTGCTAAGGCCATGGATGGTGCAGTCCTTGTGTCGCCAAGCATAAGCCCAGGCGAAAAGGAAATCATGAAAACAGCTTTCGGAATGGGGTTCCCGGTTATTGTGTTGCAAGAGAATGGGTTCGCTCCACTTGCAAAACCTGGAGGACAAAGGTTTGACGCTTGTGCTCAAGGTAAATTGTTAATGCTCGCACCCTGGCAACACCATAACGACCGGCGGACGATAAAACGAAACCAGTGCCTCATGCTAAATGAGATGGCGAGAGTTATATGTAGCCAAGAGCATGGAGTGAGCACTTGACCTGGAGCGTGAGTACTGACCACTGACCACGGCAGAGCCGTGGTACAGGGGACCTCCTTGCGGATTCTTTTTCTTGTCTTTTTCGATGAGCCCGTGAAAAAACTAACCCGCTAATTACTAATAAATGAAAACTTTTCACTACCTTTGCAGCGCATTTTGGTGCTGGGCGGGCAGTGAGCCCCTCAGTTAAAAGGGAATCGGGTGAGAATCCCGAGCAGACCACGCTGCTGTGAGTTCCTTGTTTTATGCCATGTGCCCACTTAGCCACTGTCGCGATAGATGGGAAGGCGGCACACTGGGCGGAACGAGCCAGAAAACCTGCCACTATGCATTATAGATTTAACTAACTAACGGGGTAAAAAGAGTTATGTTAAAACAAATTGCCATTACATTGTTGGCTATTGTTGCATGCTGCTTGGGCTCACAAGCTCAGGACGTTAACGATGTGCCTCTAGGTCTTGACACTGTGCAGTATCTTGAGAATGTGGTGGTTTATGGCCGCAAGCCCTATGCCGAGGTAATCCCCGCCCAGACTCTTGCTGGAAAGAAACTTGAAGGCCTTAATAGCCACTCCATAGCCGATGCCATACGCTATTTCTCTGGAGTTCAGGTTAAAGATTATGGTGGTGTGGGAGGCATTAAGACCATCGACATCCGCTCGATGGGCACCAACCACCTGGGAGTGTTCTACGACGGCATCCAGTTGGGTAACGCCCAGAACGGACAAATAGACCTGGGCCGCTTCTCGCTCGACAACATTGAGGAGATTTCGCTCTACAATGGTCAGAAGAGTGAGATTTTCCAGCCCGCGCGCGACTTTGGCTCGGCAGGAACGGTGTATATCAAAACCCGCCGCCCTAAGTTCAGCGGGGAGAAAAACAACAATTTCAACGTGACGATGCGCACGGGCTCCTTTGGCCTTGCCAACCCTAGCGTGCGCTGGGAGCACCGTTTCAACCGCAACCTCACCATGTCGCTAAATGCAGAATACACCTATGCCACGGGTCAGTACCACTTTCGCTACCGCAAGAAGTTTAGCGACGGCACCATCGCCTGGGACACCACCGCGGTGCGCAAGAATGGCGATGTGCAGGCCTTCCGTGCCGAGGGAGCCATCTTTGGCACCCTTGATGATGGCAAGTGGAATGCCAAGTTCTACTACTACGACAGCGAGCGGGGCATCCCTGGCGCGATAGTCAATAATGTGTGGATGAACTCGCAGCGTCAGTGGGACCGCAACTTCTTTGTGCAAGGTGGCTGGCAGCAACGCCTGAGTGAGAAATTTGAGACGATGGTCAATGCCAAGTATGCGCGCGACTTCATGCACTACAACAATCCCGACACCACGTTGATGCTCATTGACAACAAGTTTTGGCAAGACGAGATTTACGTCTCAAGTGCCAATAAATACACCATCATGCCCGACTGGGACGTGAACCTGAGCGTCGACTACAAGTGGAACTACCTCAACTCCACCCTAACCAATTTCTCTTATCCTCAACGTCACACTGCCCTTGTTGCCCTTGCCACTGCCCGCACCTGGCATCGCTTCAAGTGCCAGGCGAGCCTGCTCTACACCATGATCGATGACCGCTACAAGACCATTTATCAAGGCCAGACACTCGCTCGTCACTCCAAGTGGATGCACAAGTTCACGCCTGCAGTGTTCATGAACTACCAGCCCATCCAGCGCTACGACTTCTACCTGAGGGCGTTCTACAAGCGCATTTTCAGGATGCCCACATTCAACGACCTGTTTTACACCGACATGGGTAACGCCAACCTCAAGCCCGAGTATGCCAACCAGTTTGACCTGGGATTCTGGTATCAGCGCTTGCGTGAGGACGGATTTTTTACTGGCTTGAAATTCACCGCCGATGCCTATTACAACACCATCACCGACAAGATTATCGCCGTGCCCAGCGGACGCGGACAGTACCGCTGGACGATGATGAACATAGGCAAAGTGAGGATAATGGGTGTTGACGTCACAGCACGAGCCACCATGCACCTGGCCCGAGACTTCAACTTAGACATCAACTTGAGTTACACCTACCAGAAGGCCCGCGATTACACCGATCCTGAGGACACTGGATTTGGTGGCACATATAAGGGCCAGATTGCCTATATCCCATGGCACAGCGGCAGCGTGGTGGGGCGTGCCACCTGGCGTGACCTCGACGTGAACTACAGCTTCATCTACGTGGGTGAGCGTTATAGCTCAAGCTGCAATGAACGCTCCTATCACCAGCAACCGTGGTACACCCACGACTTGAGCGCCAGCTACACCTTCGCTCTGGGCAGCACCAAGTTTAAAGTCGCCGCCGAGGTCAACAACCTGTTTAACCAGTACTACGACGTGATTATCAACTACCCCATGCCGGGTCGCAACTATAAACTCATCTTGAAGTTTGATTTTTAAGAATGAAATTCAGTCACAAAATATTACTTCTATCCATCCTTGTGCTGGCACTGCTTGGCTCGTGCCGCGAGGACGAGGTGATATACATCAAGGAGACAGTGCCAGTGACGCAGCCTGAATATACTTCAGTTGACGGTTTCTATCTCCTTAACGAAGGTGCTATGTCGCGTGACTTGGCATCGCTTGATTATTACAACTATGCCACAGGTGAATATATGCGCGATGTCTATACCGATGCCAATCCCACAGTTGTCATGGAACTGGGCGATGTGGGAAATGACATAGGCATCTATGGCAGCAAGATGTATATGGTCATTAATTGCTCCAACAAGGTGGAAGTTGTTGATAAACGCTCGGTGAAGCGAATAGGTCAAATCGATATTCCCAACTGTCGATACATCAAGTTCCACCAAGGTTATGCTTATGTGACAAGCTATGTGGGACCTGTGGTGCTCGAGGGAGAGGGCAGTGACGATGATGTGTATCAGCTTGGCGCCGTGTTCAAGGTTGACACCACCACTTTGCAGATAGTGGATAGGTGTGTCGTTGGCCGTCAGCCCGATGAGCTGGACATTGTCGATGGCAAGATTTACGTCGCCAACTCAGGCGGTTATTCCCAAGGCGCAAAAATTGGCTACGAGAATACTGTGTCGGTCATCGATATAGAGACCTTCAAGGAGATAGAACGCATCCCAATTGCCATCAATCTGCTTGGTTGCAAATGCGACAGGCGTGGCATCCTTTGGGTGTCGTCACGAGGAGACTATTATGGTACGCCAAGCATGCTCTATGCCTATGATACACAGAAGCGTCGCTTAGTGAAGAGCTTTGATGTGCGCGTGGGAAATATGTGCCTTGATGGAGACTCGTTGTATGTGATAAGCAAGGAGTGGAGCTATATGTCGCAGGGATTTGCCAACGGCACCTACGCCATCATTAACACCAAGACCCTTGAGGTGGTTAATGAGAATTTCATCACCGACGGCACCGATGCCCGCATCGTGCAGCCCTATGGCATTGCTGTAAATCCCATTACTAAAGACATCTATGTGACTGATGGCCTAAACTTTGTGCAATTTGGTTTCCTCTATTGCTTTGGCCAGGATGGCAAGATGAAATGGCGCGTAAGGGCTGGCAACATCCCTGCCCACTTTGCTTTTTTAGGAGATAATATAAATGAACAATAAAATAATTATTTATGAGAAGAACTATTTTAACAATTATCGCATTATCACTATTTGTGTCTATTAATGCTCAAAACAAGCCCTATATCACTAAGATTTATGATTTCATGCCAGCGCCGGGGCAGTTTATCAACAATATCCCCTATGTTGAAGAGCCAGTGTCGAAAGATTCTATTCTGACTTTGGTGTCGGAATGCATCTGCGGCTATGTGAAGTCAAATGGTAAAATTGTCGTGGCCGATGCCATGATAAGCCTTGGGTCCTTTGGTGGATATGTGGTGTTTGGTTTTGACCATCCAGTGGTAAATGTACCAGGCGAATATGACATGCAAATTTTTGGCAATGCAATCCAGTCAAACCAGCGTCCCATTCTTGGTGGCTCGAGTGAGTCGGGCATCGTGATGGTGAGCCGCGACGTTAACGGCAACGGAGTGCCCGACGACCCCTGGTATGAACTTGCCGGCAGTGAGTACAACCACCCCAAGACCCAAAAGAACTTTACCATAACCTACTACAAGCCCGACGACAGCCAGTTTGGACCGCTAGCGATGAACGAATATCATGACCAGTACATCCGCTGGACGAGCAACAGTGTCGACAGCATCCAAGAAGGCTATCTCCGCAAGAATTATTGGCACACACAGAGTTATTGGCCTTCGTGGATTGAAGGTGAAACCATGACCTTCGTGGGCACCAAGTTGCGTGGCAATGCCCAGAACTTCTCGGCCACCGCTGATGACTGGCACCAGTACTTCTTTGACTGGGGCTATGTTGACAATCGTCCAGATGAATGGTACGGCTACAAGAATAATCCAAGCAACATTGCCGCCGAGGAGTTGAACAAGGGTTTCAAGATTGACTGGGCGGTTGACGACGAGGGCAATCCAGTGGATTTAAAGCAGATTGACTTCGTGAAGGTGTATAACGCCATGCTTCAGGACTGTGGCTGGCTTGGCGAGACGTCGACCGAGGTGGCTGGTGCCGTTGACCTGCACCCCGATGCCGTGGCTGAGCCCGAGCCTGGCGACGTGAATGGCGACGGCAACGTTACTGCCGCCGATGTGACAGCGCTCTACAACTACATGCTCAACAGCGACAGCAGCGCAGTGGTCAATGGCGACCAGAACGGCGACGGCAACATCACCAGCGCTGATGTCACCGCAGTCTATAACATCCTCCTGGGAAATTTTTAATGCATAATGCATAATGCACAATGCGTAATGAGCAATTCGTTATGCACATTATTAATTCATTTTATTAATTTATAAATCAGTTTTTTATGAAGAAATTTTTTACACTTTTTGCAGCAGTCACTATGACTGCCTCGGTAGCGATGGCCGATGTTATCACGCTCGACCTGAACAAACCTATGAACCCCACATCACTCGAGTATAACGAGCAGGGCATCTGGACCGGATGCTACAACGATGTTGACTACACCTGGATGGAGTTTGGCGACGAGAACGGCGAGTTCATCATTTCTCACCTCATTGGCGGCGAGGGCTCGTCGTGGGGCGGCATGTACTGGGACGGTTTCTGCCCTGCTATCGGTGGTGATCAGACCGACTACAACGGCAACTGGACAACTACCTACGGTGGCTGCATGGCAGGTGGTGGCTGCGTCATCAATGAGGATGGCACAGTGACTGCCGATGTCTCTAAACCCTATCTTGTGGCTTATTATGGTTCATGGAGCGAGGATCCAACCAACCAGGTGAAGTTTGTTGATAAAGACGGTAACACCACATTCAAGCCTGCTGGTGTGTATGTGTGCAACCATCCCTGGCCTTACTATGGCTGTGTTCATGGCGACGGTTTTGCTCGCGCTTTTGAGGAAGGCGACTACTTTGAGCTCACTGCTCATGGCGTTGACGCCGATGGCAACGAGACAACCACAAGCATCAACCTCGTGGACTACACCAATGGTCAACTTAATGCCCTTAACGACTGGACATTCTTTGACTTGTCGAGCCTGGGCGAGGTTGAGAGCGTTTACTTCACTCTGAACTCTACCGACGGTGGAGCCTACGGCATGAACACCGCCGCCTACTTCTGCATGGACAAGTTCCAGGTTAACGACACTCCCACCGCTGTTGAGAGCATCAACACTGGCAAGCAGGTAGTGAGCGTGAAGTATGTGAACCTTGCCGGCGTGGAGAGTGCCACTCCATTCCAGGGTCTCAACATCGAGGTCAAGACCTATAGCGACGGCACCCACACTAGCACTAAGGTGCTGCGATAAGCATTATTATATCTCCCAGCTCATTCATCGTCATGATGATGTGATGAGCATTGTAATTGCACAATAAGATAGCCCCCTGGCTTCCATTTTTTGGTGCCAGGGGGCTTTGATGTTAAGCGCTAATCACTGGGGATTAGTCGCTAAAGTGTTACTTCACGATAACCTTGCGGCCACCATTGATGTAGATGCCGGCAGTGCTGGGCTTGCCGTTGAGCTTCTGACCTTGGAGGTTGTACCAGCTGCTATTGGCCTTGTCGGTGCTGATAGTGCTGATGCCAGTGATGTCGTTAATCTCGTAGTTGCCAATCAATCTCACAAGCATGTTCTCTTGAGCATCGACCACAACCACTGTGAGTTCTCCGCTTTGGGCAACCTCAATGCCGGTGGTCTCGTCATAGTCGGTCCATCCGGCGCCAGCCTTAGTCTCGGCATGAGCAAAGCTATACCACACGGCACCGCCCTCGGGCATGTTCTCAACGGTCACAAACACGGTTTGAGCCGCGTCGTAGGTTCCGAACTCTGGGGTTACAGTAATCACTGGATCAGGAATAACCAGAGTGGTGAAGATTGTGCTCTCGGTCCAGTTGGTCTCGCCTGATTCGTTGAATGCCATCACTTGTACCTCATAGGTGGTCTCGGGCGTCAGGCCCTCGATGGTGAAGGGATTGGTAACGTCGTTAAGCTCAATCCAATCGCTAGCACCTGAATGAATCTCGATGTCGTCAACATCCAGGATGAACATGTCGCTGATGCCGTAGTGGCGTATTGCCACATAGCCTTCTTGTCCTGCATAGGCACTCAAGTCAAACTCATATTGCACCCAATCGGCAGTAGCAGTCTGTTGTGTGCCCACCATGGTGAAGTCGGCAGCATCAGTGTTGCCAGTTGTCGATACTGCCACGCCAAAGGTCTCGGCAGCATAGTCAGCATCTTGTCCTTTAGCCCAGAAGGTGATTTTTCCACCCAGCTGCACTTTAGGCGAAACAAGATAGTTGTCGGGGGTTAGGACACCAAAAACATTACTGTAAGAAGCCGAAACTACCAAATCTTGAGAACTGTTATGTCCATTGCCTGCCAGTGTGGCTTCTGCTGCAAGATAAACACCGCCTACCGCCGAGCCAAGAATCCAGCCGTAACCGTCGCCGTCGGCATCGATAGTTGTCCATCCATCGAGGGTGCTCTCGTCAAAGCCCCAACTTAAGGCATCGCCCACATTGCCTACGTACTCGCGATAGCGCAGGTTCCAGCCGTCGTTGTTCTCGCCTGGTGTCCAAGCAATAGCGGCAGTAACGTCGGTGGGCTCGGCAGTGACGTCGGTGGGAATAGTGATAGCCGATGGGTCGTCAATGGTCAAGCTTACACCATCGTAGCCGCTATAGGTTGCAATAGTGAACTCATAGGCTACACCGCTTGCGAACACGAAGTTGTCGTAACGACCGGGAGTTGGACCATTGTTCGAGGCAATCCACATGCGGTCGCCGGGAGTGGGGTTGGTGATGCAGTAGTCATAGGTGCCAGCAGGAATGAGGATGGTAACGCTGGCATTAAAAACGATGTTTTGAGTGGTTAGCGCGCCATCGGCATTCTCGGGAATCTTGTACTCAAACTCGGCATAAGTTGCGTCGGGCACATTGCCGCTTGTGGTGAGAGCCCCAGTCTCGGGAATGATAGTGCCATAGGCGGTAGCGTCGGCATCGAGGAGCATCTGGTAGCCCGTGCCGTCACCCCAGATGTCGGGTGCGGTGAGAGTTACTTGTGCGAAGCCCTCGGGCACGTCGGCCTTGATGGCTTTGGGGGCATGAATCACAGTGGCTGGGCCGGCATTGGCCTTAGCACCTGTTTTTACTAACTGGGTTGTAGCATTTCGAGCCACATCCTTTTTCACACTCTGTGCCTGCATAGCCCAAGGCATAAGCAGCGCAGTCAATAATAATAACAAGGTAATTTTTTTCATAGTTTCACTTGTTTTAAATTAAAAAAATAGGGAGTAAACACTATATAGTAAAATAATAGTTTCCGGCTTCAGTTTACAAATATAATAAATAATAACCAGTTTACAAAGAAATATAAAATATTTGTTTGAAAAAACTATTGTTTTGTGGTGTTGTTTCATATTTTGCAGCAAAAAGGTTACTTTTTGTGAGAATTGTAAAAATAAAGTGCTATGAAATAGCGTTTTTTTGTAAATTTGCAGCAAGATACATGAGAAAAGAGAGGTTTATTATTTGCTTTTTATCATAACAATCGCGCAACATGAAATTTGAGATTTTCACGCCCATTGTAATTCATGAGTTAGGACAGAGAAGTAACCAGGAGGACTCGGTATTTCCCGCTAAAGGCGTGGCGGCAAGCTCCGACCGCCTGTTTCTCGTGTGTGATGGCATGGGTGGCCATGCCCGTGGCGAAGTGGCGAGCGCCAATGTGGTTGATGCCTTCACGGCATGGGTCATGCAGCACACGTTGCCCGACGGTCGTGTCACCGATAGCATCATTGTCGATGCCTTGCTGAGCGCCCACCAGCGACTCAACACCCTTGATGACGGTGCCGAGCACAAGATGGGCACCACGCTCACTATGGTGTGCCTGCACTCAGCCGGAGTGTCAATGGGGCATGTGGGCGACAGCCGCATCTATCACGTGCGCCCCTCACAGCGTGCAATCCTCTATAAGTCGATTGACCATTCACTGGTCTATGAACTCTACCGCAATGGCGTGATCAGCCACGACGAGATGGTCACCTCTCCTCATCGCAACGTGATCACGCGCGCTGTCATGCCCGGTAAGGATAGCGTTGACAAAATCGACATCGCCCATACTACCAACGTGCTGCCAGGAGACTACTTCTTGCTGTGCAGCGACGGCATGTTAGAGAACATGACCGATGCACAGCTGCTGGAAGTGTTATGCTCCCACTCCCCCTGTGAGGCTATAGCCAGCACACTGGTGACGATGACAAAAGACAACAAAGACAATCACAGTGCGGTGCTCATAAAGATCAAAAGCGTAATCGCCGAGCCAGCAGATAAGCGCCACCCCAACGACGAGCACATCTCACCCTATAACGATGTGATTGCGACGGCACGCGATGCAAGTACATGGGCGACACCCATTATCCCTGAACCCGATGACGACAACCGCTCAGAGCCCACCAATAATGCTGCTCCGGCAATGGGTATAGCTGGTGGAAGCAAGAAAGGCAAGAGCAAGCTGTGGCTGCTGCTGTCAATGCTCCTGACGGCAATAGCCATAGTGGTGGCCGTCGTCCTTTTTTGCAACAGCGTGATGTAATCGTTTGCGGTGAGCAATTACATGTAATTTTATTGAGAATATATTGTAGTGATGCAAAAAATGTGTATATTTGGGGGATATTTTAGTACATTAGCAACACAAAGCACAAGCACAAAATCATTAACATCAAAATAATAATAGCATGAAGAAGAACTTATTACTCTTAGCAGCCGCCACGCTGCCGCTCTTGAGCCAAGCTCAGGGATGGCCCGACAACTATGGCGGCGTGATGATGCAGGCTTTCTCGTGGAACTCTTTTAGCGACACACGATGGACTAAACTTACTAGTCAAGCCGAGGAAATCTCCCAGTACTTCGACCTGTTGTGGATACCACAGAGCGGATGGACGGGAAGCACAGGCTCCATGGGATATGACGTGAAGTACTACTTCGACCAGCACAGCGCCTTCGGCAGCGAAGCCGAGCTGCGCACTCTCATAAGCACTTACAAAGCCTTAGGCACCGGCACCATTGCCGACGTGGTTGTGAACCACCGCGGCAACCTCAGCAACTGGACCAACTTCCCCGTGGAGACCTACAACGGAGTGACCTACACGATGACGGCCTCCGACATCTGCAAGAACGACGATGGTGGTGAGACCGCCAACCACCTGGCTCCCGGAGAGTCGCTTAGCGCAAACAACGACGAGGGCGAGGACTGGGGTGGCATGCGCGACCTCGACCACAAGAGCGAGAACGTGCGCAACGTTATCAAGGCTTATGTGAAATTCCTGGCTAATGACTTGGGCTACACTGGCTTCCGCTATGACATGACGCGCGGCTTCAACGCTAACCGTGTGGCAGAATATAACGACGCCGCCGGCGTGCAGTTCTCGGTGGGCGAGAACTGGAGCAGCCAAAACGAAATCCAGACATGGATTGACAACTGCAAGTGGAATGGCGTGAACATGAGCGCATCGTTCGACTTTCCATTCCGCTACACCGTGCGCGACGTGGTTCGTGGCTATCGCGACAATGCTCCCAACACCAAGATCACTTGGAAGGACTTGAGCATAGGTGGCGTCATGTCAAACTCCAACTTCAAGCGCTATGCTGTGACCTTTGTCGAGAACCACGACACTCAGTATCGCGACGAGAACAACCAGAACGACCCCCTGCGCGCCGACACCCTCGCCGCCAACGCCTACCTGCTCACTATGCCTGGCACGCCATGCGTGTTCCTGCCTCACTGGAAGGCCTATAAGCAGGAAATCAAGAACATGATTGACATTCGCAAAACTGTGGGCGTGACTAACACCAGCACAGCTCAAAAATACACTATGTCGAGGAACTATGAAATCTCGGGATTCAAATCGAGTGCTCCTAGCGGCAAGGCAATGTACTGCATCGTGGGTAAGCAAAAGTACCTCAAGGACAATGTTGTTAACCAGTATTACTCGACCATCCTCTCAGAGGGTGTTGAGGTGACCAGAGGCTACGGTTACCGCCTGTATATGTCCAAGAACTGCGAGACGGCGTGGGCCGACAAGGCCAGCGGCAAGTATAAAGAGCCCTTCAGCGTCACCCTCACTGCCGTGACAGCCAGCAGCGGCGCACAGCTTGTCTATACCCTCGACGGCAGCACTCCCACAGCCAGCAGCACCAAGGTGGCAAGCGGCAGCAGAGTCAACATCTATTCTCCTTGCACGCTCAAGGTGGGCATCCTCTCGGGAAGCACAGTGAAGGGCATCGTCAGCCGCACTTACACCTTCTCGGCACCTCCCAAGACCATTAAGGTGCATGTCAATGCCGAGCCGGCAGGCTGGAATCTGGTGAGATACTACACTTGGGATCAGGACGACCAGCAGCACAACGGCAACTGGCCCGGCGAGCAAATCACCGCGACCACAACCTACGACGGCCACACCTGGTATGTGAAAGAATACACCCTTGCCAACGATGACTGCTACATGAACTTCGTGTTCAACACTGGTACTAGTGGCGCACCACAGACTCTAGATGTAGTGGGAGCCACCACCGACAAGTATTATGTCGTTACCAACCAAGTGCAAGATGGCAAATATGTGGTTGTAGAATATGAGCCTGGCATGCAGCTTGGTGTTCCTGGCGATGTGAACGGCGATGGCCAAGTGACCGCTGCCGACATCACTGCACTCTACGATTTCTTGCTCAACAATAACAGCAGCCACATCGTCAATGGCGACCAATCGGGCGACGGCATTATCACCGCAGCCGATGTGACTTCGGTTTATGGTGTATTATTAGGAGGTGAACAGTAATATGTTGAAGAAATTGATATTCTTGGGGGCTATAATGCTTATATGCCCCCTTTTCTTGAGGGCCAACGACTATGACGTGAATGGCGACGGCAACGTTACTGCTGCCGATGTGACAGCACTCTATGACTACTTGCTAAACAACGACCTCACACATGCCGCCACCTGCGATGTGACGGGCGATGGCACGGTAACTAGTGCCGACGTCACCGCAGTGTATGACGTGCTGCTCAACGGCATCCCTGCCACCCCCGTGCCCGAGCGGCTGGTGGGAGGCGACATCTCCATGCTCACAAAATATGAGCAGGGCGGAGCTATCTACAAGGATCGCAACGGCAGCACCATCGCCAGCATCTTACCCTACTTTAAGCAGCAGGGCTGGAACGCCATGCGAGTGCGGCTTTTTGTCAACCCTGAGAATGCTAGCGACGAGCACAAGAAGGAGGGCGTGGTGCAAGACCTGCCTTACGTCAAGGCGCTGGGCAAGCGCATCAAGGACGCTGGCTACGCTTTAGTGCTTGACCTGCACTACAGCGACACTTGGGCCGACCCAGGCAAGCAGACCGTGCCCGCAGCATGGCCCAGCAACGATGTGGAAGCGCTGAAAGATAGCGTGTATAACTACACCAAGCGTGTGTTGCAGCAGATGATAGCTGCTGGGGCACGCCCCGACTTCATCCAGTTGGGCAACGAGATTACTGGCGGCATGCTATGGCCCACAGGACAAATCTATCCCACTGGTGGAGCACCGGCAGGAGGCTCGTGGGAGAATTTTGCCGCCTATCAGCAGCGCGCCTCACAAGCCGTGCGCGAGGTGAGCCCCTCCACTAAAATCATCCTGCATGTGGAGATGCACAATCTCAACCAGCCTAGTGGCTTCTTCGGCAACTGCGAGAGCTATGGCATCGACTACGACGTGATGGGACTGAGCTACTATAGTGCCTATCATGGCGACTTTGCTAACCTCAACACCGTGCTCAGCCGCATGGAGGTGGCATCCACCAAGCCCATCATGATCATGGAGTGTGGCTATGGCTACGCCTGGGCGCTGCCTGGCACCAACTACAATCTTGCTAACATCTACCCCTACAGCAACGAGGGACAGAAGAACTTCACCATCGACATGATTGCTGCACTCAAGCAGCACAGCCGTGTGAAAGGCCTCTTCTGGTGGTGGCCCGAGGCCAACGAATTTAACATCCCCTGGCAGAACCAAATCACTAGCTCATGGTGGAACGGCAGCCTCTTCAACAACAACACCGGCCAAGCGCAAGACGCCCTCTATGAGCTAAAGCAATTTATCGAATGATGCTCAGCACAAGGCATTATCCATAACTTCAGGGAAGTTTTTGGGAGTGTAGAGCAAAACGAAATGCGGTGCGTGACCACGATAGAGTGTGTGGCTCGCACCGCATTGGTGTTTCGAAACAGGAACTTGCCAAGAGAAGGTTGCTTACTTCTTGGCGGGAGGGTTTTTCATGGCTTCAAAGATTTTTGCTTCAAGCTCTTCGGCGAGCTCGGGGTTGTCCTCTATCATCTGCTTGGCATTGTCGCGACCCTGGAACTTGGTGCCCTCGTAGGATAGCCATGCTCCGCTCTTGTTGATGATGCCAAACTGGATGCCCAGGTCTAGAATCTCACCAGTGCGCGAGATGCCCTTGCCAAAGAGTATCTCAAACTCTGCTTTGCGGAAGGGTGGTGCCACTTTGTTCTTGACCACCTTCACGCGCGTGAGGTTGCCATAGACTTGCTCGCCGTCTTTGAGCTGGCCAATGCGGCGAATGTCGATGCGCACCGAGGCATAGAACTTGAGCGCGTTGCCACCGGTAGTGGTCTCGGGGTTGCCAAACATCACGCCGAGTTTCTCACGCAGCTGGTTGATGAAGATGCAGGTGGTGTTAGTCTTGGAGATGGTGGCAGTGAGCTTGCGCAGGGCCTGCGACATGAGTCGTGCCTGGAGACCCATCTTGCTCTCGCCCATCTCGCCTTCAATCTCGGCCTTGGGGGTGAGTGCAGCCACCGAGTCGATGACCACGATATCGACAGCCGAGGAGCGTATGAGCTGGTCGGCAATCTCGAGAGCCTGCTCGCCGTTGTCGGGCTGTGCTATCCACAGGTTGTTCACGTCAACGCCTAGAGCCTCGGCATAGAAGCGGTCGAAGGCGTGCTCGGCGTCGATGATGGCCGCGATGCCACCGGCTTTTTGTGCCTCGGCAATGGCGTGGATGGCGAGTGTGGTCTTACCGCTCGACTCCGGGCCATAGATCTCGATGATGCGTCCGCGTGGATAGCCTCCCACGCCCAGTGCGTAGTTCAAGCCAATGGATCCGGTGGGTATCACCTCCACGTTCTCGATATTCTCGTCGCCGAGTTTCATGATTGAGCCACGGCCATAGGTCTTGTCGATCTTGTCCATAGCCACTTGCAGGGCTTTGAGTTTCTCGGGCGAGGGAGCTACGCGCTGTGGCTGCTCCATGGCTTCGTTGTTGTTGAAAATGTCGTCGTTCATAGTGAGTTATTGTTATTTAAAATAGTTGTTATTTTTAATGGTTTTTCCAGAAGTTCTAGAGGTTCTGGAAATTCTAGATTTTCTAGTAATTTTTATTGATCGAAGAGTGCTAAAATCTGGTTGGCACTGTCTTTAGTGTTCACCTTGTTGATGATGTGGGTGATGATGCCTTGCTCGTTGGCGATGAAGGTGGTGCGCACCGTGCCCATGTAGGTGCGGCCCGCCATCTTCTTCTCTTGCCACACGCCGAAGGCTTGGTTGAGTGTGAGGTCCACGTCGGCGATGAGCGGGAAGGGGAGGTTGTGCTTGGCGGCAAACTTCTGGTGGGAGGCGGCGCTGTCTTTGCTCACTCCCACGATGGCAAATCCCGCCTTGAGGAGCTTGCCGTAGCCGTCGCTCAGGCTGCAGGCCTCGGCGGTGCAACCTGGCGTGTTGTCCTTGGGATAGAAGTATATAACTAGTTTCTTGCCAGCGAAGTCGCTTGCTTTAACCTCGTTGCCCTGAGCGTCGATGCCCAGGATGTCGGGAATTTTATCTCCAATGTTCATAGTGCTTGGTTTTTTTGTTTTGATGTTGCAAAGTTAATATGCTCTACGTGTAATTTTGTTGCCCATTAATGTGAAATAGTATTAATGGCTAGGTTTTTTTAGTGCTATTATAGTTTTCGAGAGCCTTTTTCATCTCGTCCACGATTTGCGCTTTGAGTTCAGGTGGTTCTAGCACCTCGATGCTGCTGCCATGCGATAGCAGTCGTTCACGCAGGTCGTAGGTGTTGCGCATCTTGTAGGTGAAAATCGAGAAGTCGTCGTGCAGCTCCTCTTGCTGGGAGTGGTGCAGTGGCAGTGCCCTGAGGTATTTGGCTTGTGTGGGCTCGGCCTTGATGACGATGCGCTTGGGCTGGTCCTCACTGGTGGTGATGCCGTAGCAGTCGGCAAAGAACTCCTCGGGCACCAAGTCATGTGGCAGTGTGAAGGCGGTGTCGGTAATCATCACTTGCGACATGCGGTCGAGCGAGTAGGTCTTGACTTTTTTGTCGGCGATGTTGAGGCCTATCACATACCACAGTTGGTTGAAAATCTTGACGAAATAAGGCTCGAAGCGTATGCCTGTGTGCCCTGTGGCGCGCTTGTAGCTCTTGTAGTTGAACTTGATGCGCAGGTTGTGACGCATGGCGTCGATGATGATGTGCAGGTGCTCTCGTGCCGACGGCACATATTCAAGCAAGATGCGCGACGAGAGGTCGGCCGAGCTGCTCACCATGCTGCTTATCGACATTGAGTCGAGCAGCCACTGCATGCGCTGGTTGGCCGAGTCGGTGCCGTCGTGGGCTATGTAGTACTCATAGGTCGATTGGTTGAACTCGATGTCGATGCCCAGCGTGTCGGCGATGCCGTTGCGGTAGTTGTAGAACGAGCGTCGTGGCAGTGGGTTGCCGTTGCTGAACTCGCTCAGCATCCACAGCTCATTGAGGTGCTCGCGCGTGATAGCTCCATGTCGCTCTATGGTATCTACCATCCAGATGTATTTTGCGATTAGGTTTTTTGCCATCTGTTAATTGTGGGTTTTCTGTTTTTGTTGTTGCGTTGACAACGCAACAAACGGGACATATTTACTTGGTGGAGGTGTGAGTGGTGTTCTTTTTGAAAATCACCAGGCCCAGCATGGTGAGGGCGGCGTTGAGCAGCAGTAGCTCGAAGCCTATGGTGTAGTCGAACTGCTGCTTGAGCCACCACTGGATGACCCAGCTCAGCACGGGGGCTGCGATGCACACGATGGGCACCATCTTGTCGTTGACACCCGTTTTGCACATCATGCCATAGGCAAAGAGGCCTAGGATGGGGCCATAAGTGTAGCTGGCGATGGAATAGACGGCACTGATGGCGTCGCTGTTGCTGATGAAGTAGAACACGATAATGACGATGCCCATGCCCACCGCCATCGCCACATGGACGAGTTTGCGGGTCATGGAGAGCTTTTTCTCGTCTTGGCGCTTGTCGGCTCCCAGAATATCTACCGTGAACGATGTGGTGAGCGAGGTCAGGGCAGAGCCGGCTGCCGAGTAGGCTGCCGAGATGAGTCCTATTATAAAGAAGATGCCGGCAATCACCGGAATGCCGTCGCTCCATATTACAGAGCCAAAGAGCTCGTCGCTCTTCTCGGGCAAGGTCATGTGCTGCGACTTGGCATACATCGCCAGCAGCGTGCCCAGAATAAGGAAGAGGGCTATCACGAAGAATTGTATCACACCGCTCACAATCATGCCCTTCTGCGACTCCTTGGCGTTGGGGCTGGCGAGGGTGCGTTGCATCATGTCCTGGTCAAGGCCAGTCATGGCGACTGCCATGAAGATGCCGGCTATGAACTGCTTCCAGAAGTAGGTGCCCTCCTTGGGGTTGTCAAAGAAGAAGATGCGCGAGCTCTCGTCGCCCTCCACCGCTTTGCACATCTGGCCGAAGTCATAGCCTAAGCCTTTTGCAATAAAATAGATGCACAGCACCACGCTGGCTATGAGGCAGAAACTCTTGAGGGTGTCGGTCCAGATGACCGTCTTCACGCCGCCTTGCAGCGTGTAGAGGAAGATAAGGGCTGTGGTGACCGCCACATTAAGGATGAAGGGGATGCCCAGCGTGTTAAAGACGAGCAGCTGCAGTGTCACACACACGACATAGAACCTCACGGCAGCACCCAGCATCTTGCTGATGAAGAAGAACCAGGCGCCAGTTTTGTGGGTGCTGCTGCCAAAGCGGTCTTCCAGATAGCCGTAGATTGACACCAGATGTCGCTTGTAGAAGAGCGGGATAAGGACGTAGGCAATCACAAAGTACCCTACGATAAATCCTATCGCCATTTGCAGGTAGCTGTAGCCCTTGGTAAGCACCATGCCTGGCACCGAGATGAATGTCACGCCCGAGATGGGGGCTCCTATCATGGCGATGGCCACGATGAACCATGGTGCTTGCCGGCCGCCGGTGAGGGCGTCGCTGCTGTGGCTACGGCGGGTGGCAAACCACGAGATAATGAAAAGAAGAATGAAGTAGCCAACTATAGTGGCTAGAACTATCCAAGGAGTTGTCATTATAAGTGTTAAGTGTTAAATGTTAAGTGTTAAGTGTTAAGTGCCTGTGGTGCATTATTGTTCGGGCGTTCCTATCGTCTTTATTTGATTGAGGAGCTTGAATGTTTCACATATGCCTATGCCTTGCTCTTGTAAACAACCCACTACCGATAGCCTTGCGTTAATCCAAGCCTCCATGTCGGTTTTGAGGTTCTTGCAAGCGTCGGTGAGGCCTGTAGATACTTCTTTGTAATAGGGGTTTTCTTTAAAGTAGTCTTCGCAGTCGAGCAGACCTTTAGCTGTAGAGGTGAGAAAAGTCACTGTAGTGTTAGCTTGCTCCCTGATTTTGTCGGACATGGGAATGTTGCTCGTTTTCTCGGCAATTCCTGCAGTGAGCAGCATCTCGGTGTCGTTATAGCGTGCCTCGGCAAGGCTCCAAGCCGTGCCCGTAGCAACGATGCTCGCCATTGAGCCACCTTCATTCTCCATGAAGGCGGCATAGGCGTAATAGTCGTTTAGCGTGTTCTCAAGTTTTTGCCAAGCGTTAATTTCGTCAATTATCGCATCCACTACAGGCAAGATGATTTGTGCACTCAATTTCTCGGAGTTGACTCCAGTTTTGTAATGAAAAATGGCAGCGTTGAGAATTCCACACTCCATCATGTCGCGTGTTGAGCCACTGGCCTTTATCTTATCGGCATATTCTTTCACTTTTTCAAGTGCTGTGGCTGCCGCAAGGCTCTCGCTCTTCGATGAGGTGTCGCCATGATAATAGGCAACGGCAAGGTTCTCTACTTGCTTCACATAATCTTTAATATCGCTAAATGTTGAGATTTCATTGCTCTCAAGCTCAATAAGTTTTTCACAGAGTTCTTCCATGTCTTTTGGGGTGGGTGAATACTTTCTTTTCGTTTCGGCATTGGCAGTGGTGGCCATCAATGCCGAGAACAGGAGCAAAAGTGCCGTAGATGTGTTCACTAATCGTTTCATAATAGTAAGGAATTTGGTTATTGGTTTATAGCTTTGTTATCTCAGTTATTGTGTGTTGCGTTGGCCAACGCAACACACTTAACGTCATGCATTTTTTTATTCGGGGTAGAGCAGGTAGGGGCGGCGTTGTTCTTTGAAGCGTTTCACGTCGTCTTGCCACATAGCGCGAATTTCAGTGGCGCTCTTGCCGGCCATGATCATCTCGCGGATGTAGGTGCGGCCAGCGAGCTTGTCGAAGAATGGAGTGAAGAACTTGTCGCCCATGTTCAGGTTGCGATAGGCGTCAATCACATACTCGAGGTTCATGCCCTGGGCAATCACGTCCTCGGCAGCGAGGTTGTGCAGGTCCACGCCATGGCACAGTTTGCCGAGCTGTGGAGGCGTCTTGGCTCCAGGGCGGCTGGTGGGGGTGAACGAGAAGTCATAGCCCTTCATGAGGGGGTGGCCATAGACCTGGAATGGCCAGTCGGTGCCGCGCCCCAGGCTCACCGGTGTGCCCTCAAAGTAGCAGGTAGAAGGGTAGAGGTAGATCGAGAGCATGTTGGGCAGGTTGGGCGACGGCGCTATGGGCAGCTTGTAGCGCGTGCTGTGCGTGTAGTTCTTGCAAGGAATGACGGTGAGCTTCACCCTCTTGCCATCGTTGAGCCATCCCTCGCCGTTGGTCATGAGCGCTATCTCGCCCATGGTCATGCCATGCACGGTGGGTATGGGCAGCCATCCCACTCCGCTCTTGAGCTTCATGTCGAGGATGGGGCCATCAACGGTCATGCCGTTGGGGTTAGGGCGGTCCAGGACAACAAACTCCTTGCCATAGGCAGCGGCGGCGTCCATCATGTTGACCATAGTTACATAGTAGGTGTAAAAGCGCAGCCCCACGTCCTGAATGTCTGTGACGATGACGTCGAAGCGGTCCATCGTCTCCTTGGCGGGCATGCGGCTCTTGCCCTCATAGAGCGAGGCGATGGGTATGCCGGTCTTCTCATCGACGCTGCTCTTGACGTGTTCGCCGGCGTCGGCCTTGCCGCGAAAGCCGTGCTCGGGCGAGAAGATAGTGGTCACGTTCAGCCCCATCTCTAGCATCAGGTCGAGGGTGTGCTTGTGGTCGAAGCCCACCACGCCAGTCTGGTTGCTAAGCAGTGCAATGCGCTTGCCCTTGAGCAGCGGCAGGTACTCACTGGTGCGCTCGGCTCCCACCACCACCATCTCTGCTGGTAGTGAGGTGGGGCATATCTCGTTACAAATTGTCTCCTGTGCGCTAGTGGTTAAAACGCAGGCAAAGAGCAAAATAAATAACACTTTCAAGTGCTTCATGATTAGAATGATTTTAAAACAACAAAGTTAGTGTTTTTCTGCCACAACCACTTGCCCGTTATTCATAAAAAATGTTATAGCACAAAAAATCGACCCAGCACAAGTGCCGGGTCGTTTTTAGTTCTTCATTGAAAACAACAAAGCGGTGTGATATTACCTGTTTACACCCTCCAGTTTGTTGATTTCTTTCTGGAAGTCAATGGCCTTTTGCTCGGCTTTCTGGCGTTTTTCAACAGCCTTGTTGTAGTTGTCGCGTGCTTTTTCGGCCTTCTTCTCGGCATCTTTCACTTTTTGCTTAGCCTTTTCCAAGTCTTTGTCGGCATCAGCGATTTTCTTCTCGGCTTTAGCCTCTTCTTTACGTGCTTTGTCAAGGTCTTTCACTGCCTCGCTATGCTTCTTGTAAAGCTCACTTTTTGCCTTCGATTCCTTGCTCACGTCGTTGAGGTCGGGGGTTGCTGATGCGTTGATGCTCATTGCCATGACAACAGCTGCTAATAATGCTAATTTCTTCATGATTATAAAAAATTAATATTAAGTGTTTTATGTATATTCTTAAAAAAAGTGGTGATGGTCTCAAATTCTTTATTGCGCAAATTTACAAAGTTTTTTTAAAACAAAAAGTAAATCTTGCAACTAATTCTTGCGAGTGGCGCGTGTTTTCTTTGGCGACATGATGGTCTCAGCCTTGCCGCACAATTCTTCAGCTACAAATCACCAAGCTTGCAGGTACTGGTAGTCGTCCTGGATTTGTATCCAGTTTTGGTCCATCTCGCGCCAGATGGAGTAGTGCATGCCCTCGAGCGAGTTCCAGCGCACGTAGAGTTCGAGGCCTGCGGGTGCTGCCACCATTGCCATGATTTGCGGAGCGTGGAAAAATAGGTCCTTGTCGTAATCCTCTCCGCTGAGGGTGTATTTGTTGTCTTGCGAGAGCTCTTGCCAGTCGTTATAGACCGAAATCACTTCGCCCTCGGCGATGCACACCATGGCCACGAGTCCCACCCCATTTTTTGGGGCGAAGAGAGCCATGTAGAAGTGACGCTCGTTGTCGGGGCAGCTGGCGAGCCATTTGGTGGCAATGACGTGCTGGTTGCCATAGAAGCCATTGATGAGCTGTATTACATCGGGCGATGCGCTCATTTCCTTCTCGCCATTGAGCCAGCGGGTGAAGTTGAGCGGAGTGTGGTTGTTGAGCCAGGCTTGTGGCACGATGAATGGTGTGGCCTGATAGTCGCTGTAGCCGCGGAACATCTTGCGGGTCATTGCAGCATCGGTCAGGGCAAAGGTGAAGACTCCGTTCCTGCCGGTGGCTTTCTCGCTCACAAACTTGGCATTGCCAATGTGAGGCTTGAAGATGATGCGATTGTAGGTGCGCTTCATCTTGCCCACGTCAACGCCCTCGGTAGTCCATGTCTCGTTGTTGGTGGAAAAACGGTTCTTGGCAATCTTAATGTCGTTGAGAAACAGCGGGCGGTGCTTGAGGGTGACGTCGAGGCTCGCGTTGCGGCCCTCGGTGCTGTAGATGTAGAATAGTGGCTGCCAGTTGATGGTGCCAGTGGGGATGGTGCGTATGCGCTGGGCACCATCGCTGTTGGCTTTATAGCAGTAAATCTGCTCCTTAGCATAGTCGGCAACCGAGAACTCGTTGATGCCGTCGCCGTCAACATCGCTGAAGGCATACCAGTAGGCCAGCTTGTCGTTTGATTTATTGATGTTGAAATTCTCGATAATTGAGGGAAGGTGGCGCTGCACGGCAGCAGGCATTTGCGCCATGGCAACAGCAGTGCAGCAGCACAACAGAAGCATCAATGTAAGTATTTTTTTCATAATAGGATAATTTTTAGAATATAATGGTAAGCTATTCTTGATTAGGCACTGGTGTGCCGTTGAGCACGGCCTCTAGGTAGGGCTTGAGCTTTTGGGCGTAGAAGTAAAAACCGAGGTCGGTGAGGTGGATGCCATCGACCGTGCCTTCGCAGTCGGGACCGTAGAGGTCGCGGCGGTCTATGTAGTAGAGGTTGCGAGGGTTCTCGGCTTTGAGCCTGAGGTAGTTCTTGCGATACTCGGCATTCTTCTCGGGCAGGTACTGGCTGTAGAAGCCGCTATAGCGCTCGTAGCTGTATTCCTGGCCCTCGACCATGAAGATGGGCACCTCGGGGCGCAGGTCGCGCAGCGTCTTGACGAAGCCATAGGTCACGGTGTCGCACATGAGCTTGGTGCAGTTGGGGATGGGGTCGAGGATATAGGCATCAACGTGCGGGATTGCTGCCATGGCGCGTGCCATGCAGCTGTCCATCTTGCCCTCGCCGCTGAAACCCAGGTTCACGCACTCCACATCGAGGTCGCGCTGCAAGATGCTCGTGGCCACCATGCCGGTGCGCGAGGCGCAGCCACCGTGCATGATGCTGGTGCCGTAGAACACCAGCTTCTTCTCGCGGCGTGGGCTGTTGACCTTGGGCTGAGTGATCTGTGCGCTAGGCTCGATGCCTATCTCCATCCAGTTGATGCCGTCGTAGAGCGGCAGGTAGATCATGTACTCATGCCAGCGGCCGTCGAGGCGGTCGATATACACCTTGCTCTGGATGGAGTCCTTGCGTGGACCCTCGCCCTTGTAGCTGTAGTCGCGGTAGGGGCGGTTGCAGTTCACAAAGCGCCATGTGCCGTCGTCGTCGAGGATGTAGAGGTCGGTGCCCTTGATGCCGGTGTCGGCCATGTGAGCCATGTGGAAGTTGCTCATCAGGTTGTAGCGCACCGCCACGCAATGGCTGTTGGTGGCAAAGCGTATGCCTATGCCCGCCGAGTTCTTGGCGCGGTCCCATAGCGTCTCGCGCACGCTGTCCTTGAGCGTGGCAGGGATGCGGGTGAAGGGCGTGAGGGTGTTGTCCCACCCCTTGTTAATCATGCGAAAGCGCAGTGCGTCATAGAACTGTAGCGTGTCGAGGCTCGTGAAGTCCTGGGCTGTTGAGGCGCCTGCGGTCAACGCCACAACCACAGCAAGAAGTATTCGTTTTATTGTCATTGAGGGATGATGTTTTGTAACTCAAGTTCCGGAAGTAGCCGAAACATGAATTTGTAATGACAAAACACGGTCGGCCGCCTCAGTGTGAGTGGGTGCCCGACCGTGTCCTTTTTTTTCTTCTCTCTTAAGCTAGTCTAGAAATCTCGGGATTATTTGAGAGTACCAGCCTCAGCTTGCTGAATCATTGTCTCGTCGGCAGTGATGTAAACCTCCACACGACGGTTCTGGGCGCGACCCTCTTTAGTGTCGTTGCTGGCTACGGGGTAGTCGTAGGCCAAGCCCTGAGTCTCCATGCGATAGCTCTCTACACCGCTGTTTACCAGATAGTCCTTAACGGCGTTGGCGCGGTTGAGCGAGAGTTTCTCGTTCACGGCACGCGAGCCAGTGTTGTCGGTGTGACCAAAGATTTGCACGTTGGTGTTAGGATCGTTTCTCAGCGAGGTGGCAAAACGGGTCAAGGCGTTCTTGGCAGGAGCCTTGAGGGCATACTTGCCAGTGTCGAAGAGGATACCCTCGTCAAAGGTCACCTGGATGCCAGTGTAGCCGTTGTTGTCGGTAACAGTGGTCACCGATGCTCCCTGGATAGCTGCCAGCTCGTCGGCCTTCTTCTGCATGTGCTTGCCAATGAGAGTGCCAGCAACGCCGCCGGCAACAGCGCCAATAGCGCCACCAATGGCAGCACCCTTGCCCTTGCCAATCAAGGCACCAATGCCTGCGCCGAGGGCAGCACCGCCGCCGCCGCCAATGAGGCCGCCTTTCAATGTTTTACTCATTGAACCACATCCACTAAAAGAAAAGAGCAACGCAGCGCTCATGAAAAGACATAAAAATTTCTTCATAATAGAACTATTTTTAAAGAATTAATAAATAATATAATGTGTCTATAGTTTAAATGCGTCACAAAAGTAAATACTTTTCTTGTAAATCACAAATTATGAGCAAAAAAAGTATCAATCTCGCCCTATAAACACTTAATAATAAGAAATACTGCATCAAGAAATGAAAAAAACTGCATCGACAGTTGTCACACACCTCGATGCAGTTAGTCATAGACAAATATCAGTTGTGATTATTTGTTCTTGAGCAAGTCGCGAATCTCGCCAAGAAGTTTCTCCTCGTTGCTGGGTTCGGGCTCGGGAGCGGGCTCTTCCTCCTTCTTCTTGATTATCTTGTTCATCAGCTTGATGACAATGAAGATACACAGTGCAATGATGAGGAAATCAATGACATTCTGGATGAATTGGCCATAGGCAAAAACTGCTCCAACTTCTTTGGCTTTCTCTAATGACATTCCATCTTTAATTGCATCGGAAAGAGGAATATACAAGTTGGTGAAATCCACATTGCCAACGAGCTTCCCCACAAGTGGCATGATAACATCGTCAACGAGAGAGCTAACAATCTTACCAAACGCGCCGCCAATGATAACACCAACAGCCATGTCCATTACGTTGCCCTTCATGGCAAACTCTTTAAATTCTTTAATAAAACCCATAGTGTTATATTTATTTAGAAGTTAATAAATTAGGTGATTTCAAAACTATTAAACAATCTTAATTAGGCAAACTACCGTCAATATTTTACTGCTAATATTCACCTTTTTACAAAAAAAACACTAATTTTGCAGTCGAAAAGATTGGGTGCAAAATGCCACCGGCTTTTCGTGATATCGCAATAGCATTTGCAAAGATAATACTTTTTAGGCAATAATAATTATTTTTTTTAAACAATTTACTAAATTATGGGTAAAATTAAAATCGGTATTAACGGATTTGGCCGCATTGGTCGCTTTGTTTTCCGTGCTTCTCTCGAGGAGGCTAACAAGAATGACGTAGTGGTTGTTGGTATCAACGACCTCCTGCCTGTTGATTACATGGCTTATATGCTCAAGTATGACACAATGCATGGCATCTTCGACGGCGACATCAAAGCCGACGTAGAGAACAACAAGCTCATTGTTAACGGTAACGAGATTCGTGTTACTGCCGAGAAAGACGCTGCCGACCTCAAGTGGGACGAAGTGGGTGCCGAGTACATCGTAGAATCTACTGGCCTCTACCTCACTATGGACCGTGCCGAGAAACACCTCCAGGCTGGCGCCAAGTATGTTGTCCTCTCAGCTCCCTCTAAGGCTGGTGACGACGGACGTCAGGCTCCTATGTTCGTGTGCGGTGTAAACCACGACAAGTATGCTGGCGAGACCATCGTTTCTAACGCATCTTGCACCACCAACTGCCTTGCACCTATCGCTAAGGTGCTCAACGACGCTTTTGGCATTGAGAACGGACTCATGACCACCGTTCACTCTACTACCGCCACTCAGCGCACCGTTGATGGTCCATCACTCAAGGACTGGCGTGGTGGCCGCGCTGCCGCTGGCAACATCATCCCATCTTCTACTGGCGCTGCCAAGGCTGTGGGCAAAGTGATTCCCGAGCTCAACGGCAAGCTCACTGGTATCTCGATGCGCGTCCCCACCCTCGACGTGAGCGTGGTTGACCTCACCGTGAACCTCAAGACCCCCGCCACTAAGGAAGACATCTGCGCTGCCATGAAGAAGGCCAGCGAGGGAGAGCTCAAGGGCATCCTGGGCTACACCGAGGACAAGGTGGTTTCTAGCGACTTCCTGGGCGACCCACGCACCTCTATCTTTGATGCCGACGCCGGTGTATATCTCACCGACAAGTTCGTCAAGGTCGTTTCGTGGTACGACAACGAGATTGGCTACAGCCACAAAGTTATCGACCTCATCAAAGTGATGAAGAAGCACAACGGATAATCGACAGCACCGATTTTCACTTACCACAAGAGCCTGACTTGCACCACAGCAAGCCAGGCTCTTTCGCTAACCACCAGCAAAACCAAGCAACCAAAAATCGGACAAAAAGAACCGACCCCAATTAGTTCAAATTGGACAAAATCGGACAAAGAGAACCGTCCCCAATTAGTTCAAATTGGGGAAAATCGGACAAAAAGAACCGACCCCTTTTTCCGTTTTTTTATGTTTGTTATGATTTTTATGTGGATTTTAAGGTTGTGGTTGTATTGTTTTGTTTGTTGTTGCTGTGTGATGGTGATGAACAATAGGTGATGAAATGGTCGCTGATTGGCAAAAAAGTATTATCTTTGTGGCACATTAATTAAAAAATAGCAAAAATGTTGAATTTCATAACTTGGACGGCTAATCCTAACCTCTACGACGGTTTTGTGACTGTTAGGTGGTATGGGTTGATGTTTGCCATAGGGTTTCTCGTTGGCTACGAGATAGTTTACCGCATCTTCAAGCATGAGGGTGCTCCCGAGCGCTGGTTGGCTCCGCTGTTTTTCTATGTGGTGATAGCCACGGTGCTTGGTGCCCGGCTTGGTCATGTGTTTTTTTATGAATGGGACCATTACAGCCAGCATCCTGGCGACATTCTCAAGATTTGGGAGGGCGGCCTTGCGAGCCATGGCGGCACCATAGGCATCATCATCGCCATTTTCATCTATAGCTGGGCGGTGACTAAGAAGAGTGTGTTGTGGACTCTCGACCGCCTATGCATCCCCATAGGCTTTGTGGGGGCGTTGATTCGTCTGGGCAACTTGATGAATCATGAGATTTATGGCGGTCCCACCGACTTGCCTTGGGGCTTTTGCTTCATAAGGAATATAAACCAATATATGCAAGGTGCTGAGCCCGTTTTCACGCCGCCTTGCCATCCCACTCAAATTTATGAGGCGCTGTGCTACCTGCTGGTGTTTGCCGTGTGCATGTGGCTCTACTGGCGTCGTAATGCTCAGGAGCGTCCGGGCTTCATCCTGGGTGTGTTCCTGATAGGCATCTTTGCCTCACGTTTCTTCATTGAGTTTGTCAAGGAGGTGCAAGTGGGCTGGGAGGAGAGCATGCGCAGCAGCATTGGTCTTGACCAGGGTCAGCTGTTGAGCATCCCGTTTGTTGTTGCGGGTGTGTGGCTGGTGGTGCGCGCGTTGCGTCGTCCTCGCGAGGCACTCAACTACCCCAACCAGTTTAGTGATGCCAAAGAAAAGAGTGATAAATAGAGTGAAAATATTTTTAGTTTGCAGTTTTTTCTATAACTTTGCAGATGTTACTATAAGCAAATAAAATAATGAATCAAGAAGACCAGACAATTACCAAGCCATTATATGTTGTGACAGGTGCCACAGGAGCGATGGGTCGCGTGATATGCAAGCGGCTGGCATCGCAAGAGAAGGCGTTGATTCTTGCTTGCCGCGATATGGATAAGGGACACAAACTGGCAAAAGAGCTGAAGTCTATCACCTCTAACGACGACATCACGGTGATGCATCTCGACCTGAGCTCGTTTGCTCGTGTCAAGGCCTTTGTTGCTGAGCTTAGCGAGCTGAAGCGTCCTGTTGCCGCGTTGATCAACAACTCGGCTGTGCTCACTCGCCGCCGTAAGACATCGGTCGATGGCTATGAGTTGACTATCCAGGTCAACTTCCTGAGCACGGTGTTGCTGTCGATGCTCATAGTGCCAATGTTTCAGGAGAAGGGAGGCCGCATAGTGATGACTACCTCGCTGATGCGCAACTTCACGTCGCTGCCCTATGAGTTTCCTGCTGTTAACAACTTTGTGCCTCTCACCACCTTTGCTCAGAGCAAGCTGGCGCTGACGTTGTTCTCGATTTACATGTCCACGACGCTACGCACTCGCCATGTGAATGTGAACTGTGCCGATCCTGGGCTTATCAATGCCGGGATGCTCACGCTGAGCCACTGGTTTGACAAGCTGCGCGACCATGTGGGTCAGACACTTATTCACAACCCTGAGGATGGTGCCATTGCAGCGATGCGTGCTCTGGAATCGAGCGACACAGGTTTCATCTTCAAGGGCTTGGATCGCCAGGTGAAGACCAGTAGCCTGTTGAAGAACCGTGAGGTGTTTATAAAGTTGTGCAACGACACTATGCGCATTATCAAGGCCGAGATGCCGTCTTGATAATGCTCAATGTATAATGCACGATGCGCTTGCAACGATTTAAATTGACAATTCTCTATGGCTACTATACCAGGTGTTAAGAACTTGCTTTTTGACCAGGGCGGCGTGATAGTAGATATCAGGCGCGATCACTGCCTTGATGAGTTGCGGCGGTTGGGAATGGATCATCCTGAGTTGTTGATAGGGCTCTACAAGCAAGAGGGTCCCTTCTTTGCGCTCGAGAATGGTGACATCACGGTGGCGCAGTTTCACGATGCGTTGCGTCCCTTGGTGCCAGCAGATGTTACCGATGAGCAGATGGATGAGGCCTTCAGCTCATTTATCGTGGGCATCCCGCTGCACCGCTTGCAGTCGTTGCGCGAGCTGCGCAAGCGCTACAGGACTTATATTTTGTCTAACACTAACCCCATCATGTTTGAGGGTGTGATAGCTCGCAACTTTGCTCAAGAGGGCCTTGATGTGAACGCCTATTTTGATGGCGTGACGGTGTCGTACAAAGCACGCAGCAACAAGCCCGCCCGCGAGATTTTTGACTACGCCATCGCCACAATGGGCATCAGGCCCGAGGAGACACTCTTCTTTGACGATGGTCAGGAAAACCTTGACACTGCGTCAAAGCTGGGTTTCAAGACTGCACTGGTGGAGCCTGGCTGCGAGTTCATGGATATTATCACTAAACTAGAGAGGTAATGAAGATACTCACTACTACCGACTGCATTGCTGGCACTGAACGACTTGCCGCAGCTATAGGCATGTTTGACGGTGTGCATCGTGGCCACATCACCCTTATTGACGACCTCAAGGAGCAGGCGGCGCGGCGTGGTGAGCGCTCGGCGGTGGTCACCTTCAAGCAGCATCCGCAGCTTGTTGTCAACCCCGACGACAGCCCTCGTGCTCTGATGACCCTTGAGAAGAAAGTAGCTGCCATAGCCGCCACCAAGCCCGATTATATCATCTTGCTCGACTTCGATGACACCCTCTCGCGCTACACCGCTCAGCAGTTTATGGAGCTGTTGCATGGTCGATATAGCGTTGACACTCTGGTGATGGGCTACAACCATCGCTTTGGTCATGATCGCAGCACCACCTTTGCCCACTATGTGGAGCAAGGCAAGGCCCTGGGCGTGGAGGTGGTGAAAGCTCCGGAATATCTGGGCGAGTATGCTCCAGTTAGCTCTTCGATAGTGCGCCAGCTCATCGCTAGCGGCAGGGTGGAGGATGCCATGAACTGCATGGGCCATCCGTTTGAGCTTGAGGGCACAGTGATTCACGGTTTCCACAATGGCCGGGGCATAGGCTTCCCTACCGCCAATGTGGGCAAGTTGCCTCCAGGCCTGATCTTGCCTCATAATGGTGCCTATGCTGTGATGGTAGCCATCGATGGAGAGTGGTACAAAGGTATGGTGAACATAGGTTATCGGCCCACCCTTGGTAATGGCCCTCAGCTGTCGATAGAGGTCAATATCTTCGACTTCGACAGCGACATCTATGGCCGTCACATCGTGCTGCACTTTGTGCGCTTCTTGCGGCTGGAGTTCAAGCTTGGCAGCATTGAGCAGCTGCGTGAGCAGTTGACTCACGACAAGGCATTGTCGCAGCAGATACTAGATAAATATTTAGCTACCCAATCATAAAATTTAGATAAATTATGGACGTTATCAATCTATGTGAAAACAATTCTCTTGTGAGCCACTTCATGAGCGAGATACGCGACAAGGACATCCAGCAGGACAGGCTTCGTTTTCGTGCCAATGTGCATCGCCTAGGGCAAATTATGGCCTATGAGATCTCGAAACGTCTGGACTATAAGACAATCGACACCACCACACCTCTGGCAGTGGCCAAGACCAATGTGATAGCCGACACACTAGTGCTTGCCACCATCTTGCGCGCCGGGCTGCCTCTGCACGAGGGGTTCCTGAATTACTTTGACAAAGCCGAGAACGCTTTTGTGAGTGCCTATCGCAAATATGATGCTCACGACCCTAACAAGTTTGATGTGAAAATTGAGTATCTAGCTTGCCCCTCTATCAACGACAAGGTGCTGTGCATCGTTGACCCGATGCTGGCTACTGGTCTGTCGATGGCGCTTGCCCACAAGGCGTTGTTGAGCCGTGGTGTTCCCAAGCATGTGCACATAGCGTCGATTATCGCCACCGATCAGGCTATAGAGTTTGTGAAGGACAACCTCTCTTGCGAGAACCTCACCATTTGGGCTTGCGACATCGACCATGAGCTCAATGAGCACAGCTACATCGTGCCAGGGCTGGGCGACGCTGGCGACCTTCTCTACGGAGAAAAACTTTGATATAAGTTTTAAGTGTTAGGTTTTAAGTGTTAAGTAGAGCCGCTAGCGCGGCTAAAGGTTTTGATTTCTTTAATAGATAAATTATGAAAACTTTAGAATTTAAAATAGCCTCGCTTGAGCAACTAGAGCAGGCAGCTTATAAGTTTATGACCGAGATGGGCGACTACACCGTCTTTGCCTTCTATGGCGAGATGGGGGCTGGTAAGACCACATTTATCAATGAGCTGTGCAAGCAGCTAGGCGTGGAGACCGACATCACAAACTCGCCATCGTTTGCCATCATCAACGAGTATCGCAGCGACACCACTGCCGAGCTTATTTACCATTTTGACTGCTATCGCCTTGAGAATGAAGCCGAGGCTCAGGACATTGGCGCCGAGGACTACTTTGACAGCGGTGCCCTGTGCTTCATTGAGTGGCCCGAGCGCATCGATGGCTTGCTGCCCGACGACACCGTGCGCGTGGATATCACCGTTAACCCTGCCGACCACAGCCGCACAGTGAAGATGACTTTTCCCAAATCGTGATGAACAACGGTTGCTAGTGCCGTGAGGCGCAAGTGTTTATATTTATATTTACTCAACATGCTAAAAATTATCTTACTTCAAGAGACGACATCTACTAACGATGTTGTGAAACGCAATGTCTCCAGTATGGAATCGGGGACGATGATAGTTGCCTACAAGCAGACTGCAGGTCGTGGTCAAAAAGGCAACTCATGGGAGGCTGAACCAGGGAAGAACATAACGTTTTCATTGCTTATCAAGAAGCCCAACCTCAATGTCAAGGAGCAGTTCTACATGAGCGAGGCAGTATCGCTTGCCATCGTCGATGCCCTTGAGAAGTATGCCACTGGATTTAAAATCAAGTGGCCAAACGACATCTATTATGACGACCGCAAGATAGGTGGCATTCTCATCGAACACTCTCTCGACAATGATGGGATAGCTCACACCATTATTGGAGTGGGAGTGAACATCAACCAGCAGGTATTTACCAGCGGTGCCCCAAATCCTGTGTCGTTAACACGCATCACAGGTGAGTTCTATGACATGAATGCTCTCACCGAGGAGTTTGGGGCGCTGCTAGAGCGCTATTGCCGCTTTGATGGGTCGCGCACGCAGCTCGAAGCACTTCACAAGCGTTATCTCGAGAAGCTCTATCGCTATGATGGCAAGCCTCACCCGTTTGTGCTTCCCAGTGGCGCACAACTCAATGCCACCATCGAGGCAGTAGCTCCCGATGGCATCCTCACGCTGCGTCATGAGAGCGACAACTCACTTCACAACTATTACTTCAAGGAGGTGGGATTTGTCATCAACAAGACAAAATTCCTCTAAACTGCGACAACCCCGCTTTTGTTGTAATCACAATTATTGTATTTATGATAATTGTGATTACGATAATTGTTTTTAGGCCTAATTACTTTGTTATGAAATCATCAATCCCTGCCGCATTGCGATGTGGCAGGGATTGACACTTTATTTATGATGATGTGTTGTTTACACTGATTTCATCTTGTAGAATGAGCGATACACAAAGAAGAGTGCTATGAGCACGAAGGCGATGCCAAAGTAGGGAGCCATGTCGCGGAAGTTGTCGCTGATGGCAATCTCCATAGCCAGCACACCAAAGAGGGTGGTGAACTTGATGATGGGGTTGAGGGCCACCGAGCTGGTGTCCTTGAAGGGGTCGCCCACGGTGTCGCCCACCACGCTGGCGTCGTGAAGCTCAGTGCCCTTAGCCTTTAAGTCAACCTCTACCACTTTCTTGGCGTTGTCCCATGCGCCACCGGCATTAGCCATAAACACAGCCTGGAACAGACCGAAGACGGCGATAGAAATCAGATAGCTAACGAAGAGGCACACGGCATCGTTACCGCCAATCCCTGCTGGCGACGAGAGGCAAGCAAAGCCCAGCGCAAAGCAGAAGATTGCGATGAAGATGTTGAGCATACCCTTCTGTGCATACTCGGTGCAAATGCGCACTACTTCCTGGCTCTTGCTGATGTCGGCCTTCTTAGGAGCGTTGGCGTCGAGCTTGATGTTGTTCTTGATGAAGTCAACGGCACGGTTGGCACCAGTGGTAACGGCCTGCATTGACGAACCAGTGAACCAGAATACCACACATCCACCAAGGATGAAACCAAGGATTGAGTATGGGTTCAGCAGGTTGAGGATGTCGGCAGGGTCGCCAGCTCCGAGCAGGGTCTTCTTAATCATGAGAATCAGCGAGAAAATCATGGTGGTGGCACCTGCCACAGCAGTGCCGATGAGCACAGGCTTGGCGGTTGCCTTGAAGGTGTTGCCGGCGCCATCGTTAGCCTCAAGATAGTATTTTGCTTTCTCAAAGTCGGGGGTGAAGCCAAAGTCGTTCTCGATGTCGGTCTTAGCCTTGTCGATGTCGTCCTCGATGAGCGAGAGCTCATACACACTCTGTGCGTTGTCGGTAACAGGGCCATAGCTGTCAACGGCTATAGTTACAGGTCCCATGCCCAGCATGCCGAATGCCACGAGGCCGAAAGCAAAGATTGAGTAATACTGGCCAAGCAGTGGCTCCATGCCACACTGTGCCGAGGCAACATAGGCAATGAACATGAGCAGGAAGAACACAAATCCAGTCCAGAAGCCGCCAAAGTTACCTGACACGAGACCCGACAGGATGTTGAGCGAAGCGCCACCCTGCTTAGAGGTCTCTACCACCTCTTTCACGTGGGTTGAAGTGGGAGAGGTGAAGAGTTTGGTGATTTCGGGAATCAAGGCAGCGCCCAGGGTGCCGCACGAGATGATGCTTGCCAGGCCTATCCACCAGTTGTTGCCCAGATCCTTGAGCAGGAAGTAGCTGGCAGCAAAAGTGGCGATAATCGAGAGGATGGAGGTGATCCACACCAGGCTGGTGAGAGGCTTCTCGAAGTCGAGGTCGTCGGCTTTGCTGTATTTAGATTTAGACAGCGCACCATTAATATAATAAGAGATTACCGATGTTATCACACCGAGGATGCGCATGACGAAAATCCACACCAGCAGCGAGATTTGGAACTCTTGTGGTACTGCCAGCAGAATGAACGACACGAGTGCCACGCCGGTCACGCCGTAGGTCTCAAAACCGTCGGCAGTGGGGCCTATGGAGTCGCCGGCATTGTCGCCAGTGCAGTCGGCAATCACGCCAGGGTTGCGAGGGTCGTCCTCGCCAATCTTGAACACAACCTTCATCAGGTCGCTACCGATGTCGGCAATCTTGGTGAAGATACCGCCGGCGATGCGCAGTGCGCTAGCACCGAGCGACTCGCCAATGGCGAAGCCAATGAAGCAGCTGCCAGCCACATCACCAGGCATAAACATCAAGATTACCAGCATGAGCAACAGCTCAATGCAAATCAGCACCACGCCAATGCTCATACCTGCCGACAGGGGAATGTTGAGCAAGTCGAGAGGACGGCGACGCAGCGAGGCAAATGCCATGCGGCTGTTGGCCAGGGTGTTCATGCGCACTCCAAACCATGCCACTGCATAGGAACCCAGGATGCCCACTATTGTCCATCCCAGAATCAGGAAGACGGCACCAAGAGGGTGCTGTGCCATGAAGCTATCGGGGTCTTCGGGTTTTACTAAAACGCCAAAATACAGAGCGATAGCAGCACCAATAAAGAGGAAAAGAATTCCCAGGAACTTGCCTTGCTGCTTGAGGTAGGTGGAGCATGTCTTGAAAATCACGTTGCCAATCTCAAGCATTGAGCTATGAGCCCTGAGTTTGCGCACTTGGCTAAATTGCCACAGGCCGAACAAGAGGCCTAAAACTACAATTAAAAATCCCCAATAGAGCACATGCGCATTGTCGGCAAAGCCCTCGGGCATTTTCAGGTCGGCCTCGCTCGCCATGAGCGAAACCGGAAGCATCAACATCGTTAATGCAGAAAGAAATTTTTTCATATACTTTTGTGTATTTAAATTGAATTGTCTATGTTATAGATAATTAGTTACTCAACTTGTAGTGTCTCTTAGTTTTGAGCGTGTAAAATTAGCAAAAATAGCTCAAACTGCAAAAGCAAGCAAAAAAAAACTGCATTGAAAAATGCAGTTCTTACAGTTTTTAGGGTTATTGAATAGTCACTTTCTTGCCATTGTGGATGTAGATGCCTGGAGTGGCTGGCTTGCTGTGGTAGATTATGCCAGTGAGGGAATACCACAGGGTGTCGTTAGCCCTGGAGGTGGCAATGATACTCTCGATGCTGGCTTCGTCTAGCTTTTGCCGATACTCGTTCTTGGCGTTCTCAAGCAGGGTCTTGAAAACCGTTTCGTTGTGCATCTTGCCAAGGTCGCACGCCGCCATGACCCTTGCCGCAATGACGTCGCTGGCATAGTTGGAGCCTAGGATGATGCGGCTTTCGCCATATTCATAACCGCGCTTGAGAAGCTCGTTCTGGCAGTCGGGCATGACCTCTGTCAGAGCCAGTGCTATGCCCCAACCCAGCAATGCTCTGCATGAGGGGTAGGACGACTCTCCCCATGCTGGCCAGTCGTTGCCGCTATAGGGCGCTGGCTCTCCCAGCTGCACAAAGGGCCGCTTGCGATACATTATTTTCTTGAGTGTAGTGGCATGGATGTTGAGTGTGAGTTTAAGAGTTTTGATGAGCATGACGATGCACGGTGTCTCGGTTGCTGAGATGGAGACCACTGGCGAGCACTCGGCAAAGGTACTTATTAGGTAGTCGTCGCTGATGGAGTAGTCGGCTTTGGCTTGCTCGCCACGCTCGGTGCCCCGTAGCTCTTTAGCTTGCCAGTGCGAGAACAGGTCGCTAGCAAAGAGGATGTCATCGGTAGTGGGTGGAGCGTCAAGTATCTTGTTCACGACAGGGAGAGAGGCTGTGATGTCGCTCTCGGTGAGACCCTTGAGTTGCATGTACTCGGCGCGCGCGGCAGCTAGGTCGGCATAGTATTCAGGTGTGGCGTGCGCTCGTGCTATGGCAGCGCTGGCACAGGTGATGGCGGCGTCAACATCGCTTTGCCAATGTGCTCCCACTATCACTCGACTGATGCCGTACTCATATCCTCGCCTGAGAATGGTGTCCTGCATGTGTGGCGCCATCTCGGCCAGGGCCAGTGCTGTTCCCCAGCCAAATGCAGTGTGCGACGACGGGTAGGCACTATTGTTTTTTAGTTCATCATAACTGTCGAACTGTCCCCACACCTGCTCGTTCATAACCAGGAAAGGCCTCCTGCGGAATAAGGCGTTTTTCATTGCCGCCACGCTTGCTGAGCCGGTGTTGCCGGCTTTGTTCATTAGCCGGTAGATTGCCGGTGTGTATTCTTGGCTGATGTCGATGCCCAGCACGTCGCTATAGATGGTGCACATGCGCACTATTCCATACTTCGATTCCCAGCTGGCCTGCTCTCCTCGTGGCGTGCTGCGCTGTTGTTTTCCCCACACCCACTTGGCATAGTCACCGTTGGTGGCCAGGCAAGTGGAGTCGGGCGGTCCAGGCAGATAAATTAACGGGTTAGGCAACTCGTTGCCGTTGAGGTACCGCTGGTTGTCGCTGGCACGAGCGTTGCTTGCCGTGATGATGACGGCAAGCAGCGCCCAAGTCCAAAATTGCAGCTTATACATAGTGTTATAAGTTATTTTGCTACATCAAAGGTGATAGCATCGCCCACGCAGGCGTTGGGCATCTGTATGTGGAGCATGGCGCAGATGGTGGGAGCCAGGTCCACGATGCGAGTGGGCTTGGTGGTCTCTCCGTGTGGCACATGCCAGCCCATGAACACTAGTGGAATGTGGCTGTCGTAGGGGTTCCACGCCCCGTGGGTAGTGCCTTTGTAATCGCTCTTTACCCTGAACGGCAGGTATCCCGCTTGTGTCATCACCACGATGTCGCCGCTGCGGCCGCGGTGATAGCCGTTGATGAGACGCTCTTTTAGTATCTCGGGGATGCTGGCCTGTTGTATTTTTTCATAATCGACAGCTGCCACTAGCTCCTCTTCCTTGCTGAGCACGTTAAGGGCTACTTCCTTTACTCGCTCCACGCTGGCTCCCACGCTGTCGATTTTGTCGTAGTCGAGGTAGATGCGGTAGTCATGGATGGCTTTGATGGCGTCGGGCACTCCGCATTCGCTATTTATTTCCTCATTCATCTTGATGCGTGCGCTGCGTGCGTCCCATCCGCCGGCAGGCTGGTCGTGCTCCTTCATGAAGTTGGGGTTGTGGGCCGCGCCGTGGTCGGCGCTCAAGAATAGTAGGTAGTTGCCACGTCCCACTTGCTTGTCGAGTTCCTTGAAGAAATGAGCTAGCTCCTTGTCGAGTTGCATGAACACCTCATAGTTCTCACGGCCTCGTGTGCTGTAGGTGTGTCCTATGGCGTCGGTCGATGACACGCTCACGCACAGCATGTCGGTATATTTTCCCCGGCCCAGTTTCTCGTTCTCGAGTATGGCCTCGGCCATGCGGAAGGTGTAGGTCACGCCCTCATTGCTGGTGTTGAGGTCATATTTTGGCTCGGTGTTATACTTGCGGTTGAACTTCTCTACCCAGTTGGGCAGCTGGTTCATGTAGTAGGTGCTGGTGACAAAGTGGCCCACGTTGCTGTCCCACCAGTAGGCGGCGTCGGCGCTGTGTCCGGCAGGCAGTATAGAGGCGCGGGGCTTGATGGCTACGCCATAAACCTTGCACTCGAAGTCGAAGGCCTGCTTGAGTTCATCGCCAATGGTGGTGGCGCGCAGGTTGCGTGGCGAGTTCTGGCCCACACTGCTGCTGGTGCCCACGCCTTCCACGCTCTTGTCGTCGGTGCTGGCCACCGTTTTGCCGTCAATCATGAAACTGTTGCCGGCAATGCCGTGGAAGAAAGGCACCGATCCCGTGTAGAGGCTTGTGTGCCCAATGGCGGTGACCGTGGGTATGTAGTTAATCATTGTGTTCTCGCAGCTGTAGCCCTCATTGAGCAGTCGCTTGATGCCGTCGGGGCCATAGTCCTCGTAGTAGTAATATAGGTAGTCCCATCGCATTTGGTCAACTACCACTCCCACCACAAGTTTTGGTCGGTCGATGCGTGGCTGCGCCATAACTCCAATCGCTGCACAGCTCACGGCCAGAATTATCAAAAATCGTCTCATAGGCTCAAAATGTTTTTTTAAATAATTGTCCAAAGGTAGTAATAAAAAACCACACTGCCAAAAAATGTGCGAAAACCAGTGAAAAAAGTGCCCTCCTGTTTTCGTCACATTTTTTAGACTACTTTTTAATGGTTTGAATTCCAGCAGATTGTAAATGAAAATTTGGAAAATTGGGTGTCCTGTGCTAAATT
>ONJX01000023.1 GCA_900318255.1 uncultured Prevotellaceae bacterium
AGCAACTATTGCTTTGGCTCCAGCCCCACCCTCGCCAAAGCAATAGTTGCTGTCGGGGTCAACAATGCCATTTCGCGAGATTGCTGCCACGTCGAGGCGGCGGTCCTTCACATTCTTGCCGCGCTCAAGCACGATGGGCTTCACGCCAAGCTCGATAAGCCGCAACGCCGCAAAGAGTCCGCCAGGACCCGCCCCCACCACAATAGTTTGGCGGTCGCCTTTCACGCGGCGATACACGATGGGCGGCACCAGGTAGTCGGCCTTCATGGGCTCATCGATATAAGCCCGCACCTTGAGGTTCACCATCACCTTCTCTTTGCGAGCATCGATGGAGCGCTTGATGATGCGCACTCCACTAAGGCGACGGCGCATGATGCCCTCCTGCTTGGCCACCACTTCCTCCACGGCGTCGATGAAATGCGCAGTGCGAGGATCTAAACGCAGTTGTATCTCTTTTATCATAACTGGTTACTAGTTTTGAAAACGCAAAATTACTGAATACTTTTCAGTCTGCCAAAGAAAAATGCGATTAAGCGAGAGAAAGCATGAGCTTGCTCAGAGCCTTCCGAGCGCGAGCATTTTATGCAAAATTGCTATTAAGCGAGAGAAAATGAAACAATGGGGTCTGACCCCGATGTTTCAAAATTGAGGTTAGGCGAGAGAAAATGAAACAATGGGGTCTGACCCCGATGTTTCAAAATCGCGGTTAAGCGAGAGGGAATGTAGGGACAAGGCGTGCCTTGTCCGCGCTCAGAGCCTTCCGAGCGTGAGTATTTTAAAAAAAACGCCGCAGCAATGAAAAATCAAAGCTGCGGTGTTTTTTATGATTATCTTGGTGCTGCACATTAATCGCGGCTTCCCAAGAAGCGGAGCAGATAGAGGAAGAGGTTGATGAAGTCGAGATAGAGCGAGAGGGCACCAATGGTAGCCAGCTTGCCAGCATTCATCTCGTCGGTCTCTTGTGCCATCTCCTTAATCTTCTGGGTGTCCCAAGCGGTAAGGCCAATGAAGATTATCACACCTGCAAAGCTGATAATCCAGTCCATGGTGCTGTTGGCCCAGAAGATATTTACTATAGAGCAAATTATCAGTCCAATGAGCGCCATTATCAAGAACGAGCCAAGCTTAGTGAGGTCACGCTTGGTGGTGTAACCATAAATCGACATTGCCAGGAACACACCCGAGGTAACAAAGAATGTGAGAGCTATCGACGAGCTAGTGTAAACGAAGAAGATGGGCGACAGGGTTACACCATTAAGAATGGCATAGGCATAGAACAATGCTGTGGCCACTGCGGGGTTCAACTTGTTGATGGCTAACGAGAGCACAAACACAAGTCCCAGCTCAACGATTATTAATGGCAGGAGGAAGCCACTCAAGCTCATCAGTATGTTAGGATTCATCCATAAGAATAACGACACAATGGCTGTAACGAGCAGTCCTAATGTCATCTTCACATACACCTTGCGCATCACCTGCGACATATAGGTGCTCAACGACCATTCACTCTGATAAGGTGCTGCCTGAGTAACATGCGACTGTGGCAGCGGTGGTAGATTGTTGTAACTCATAATTCTATAGTTGTTAGTTGTTAATTATTTTCTTACCTAGTATTACAAAAAACGTGCCAATTATATTGAAGAGAAAGGCTCGAACGGGATTAAGTGTTACTTTTCACTTCACGGACAAGGCACGCCTTGTCCCTACACCACCCGCTACACCTTAATCCTACATTCTCTCGGGCACCTCAATGCCCAGCAGCGAGAAAGCTCGCTTGATGACGCTTGCCACGGTGCGGGAGAGTTCAAGGCGGAACACCTTAATGTTCTCGTCCTCCTCCTTGAGGATGCTGTAGTCGTGATAGAACTGGTTGAATTCCTTGGCGAGCTCATAGGTATAATTAGCGATGAGAGCAGGGCTATAGGTCCTGCCAGCCTCCTCAACCACTGCAGGGAAGTCGGCCACACGCTGAATGATGGCTATTTCCTTGTCGTTGGGGGTGACAGCCTCCACGTTGAGCGCGGGCAAGTTTTCACCAGCCTTGCGCTGCAACGACTGTATGCGGGCGTAGGTGTATTGTATAAAGGGGCCTGTGTTGCCGTTGAAGTCGATGCTCTCCTCGGGGTTAAAGAGCATGTTCTTGCGAGGATCGACCTTGAGGATGAAATACTTGAGGGCTCCCATGCCAATGATGCGTGCCACCTCTCGCTTCTCGTCGTCGGTCATGCCTTCAAGACGGTCGCTTGTCATCGCCAGGGCATCGCTGGTCATCTTGTCCATGAGGTCGTCGGCATCGACCACTGTTCCCTCGCGCGACTTCATCTTGCCATTAGGCAGCTCCACCATGCCATAAGAGAAATGTATCAAGTCTTTACCCCACTTGAAGCCGAGCTTGTCGAGCAAGAGCGAAAGCACCTGGAAGTGATAGTTCTGCTCGTTGCCCACCACATATATCATCTTGTCGATGGGAAAATCCTGGTAGCGTAACTTGGCGGTGCCTATATCTTGAGTCATATACACGCTGGTGCCATCGCTGCGCAGCAAGAGCTTGTAGTCGAGGCCATCGGGAGTGAGGTCGGCCCACACGCTACCGTCGTCCTTGCGGTAGAACACGCCTTTTGCCAAGCCCTCTTCCACCTTCTCTTTGCCTTCAAGATAGGTCTGGCTCTCGTAGTAGATTTTGTCGAAATCCACACCCAAGCGGCGATAGGTCTCGTCGAAGCCGGCATACACCCACGAGTTCATCTTCTCCCACAAGCCGCGCACCTCGGGGTCGCCAGCCTCCCACTTCTTGAGCATCTCGCGAGCCTCTTGCATGAGGGTGCTCTGCTTCTCGGCATCTTCCTCACTAATGCCCTGAGCAGCGGCAATCTCCTTAATCTCGGCTTTGTAGTGCTTGTCAAATAGCACATAGAAGTCGCCTATCAGGTGGTCGCCCTTCTTGCCAGTGCTTTCGGGAGTGGCTCCTTTTCCCCACTTGAGCCAAGCAAGCATCGACTTGCAGATGTGTATGCCGCGGTCGTTCACGATGTTGGTCTTAACCACCTTGTTGCCACAGGCTTTCATAATCTGCGCGAGGCTGTAGCCCAGCAGGTTGTTGCGCACATGACCCAGATGAAGAGGTTTATTGGTATTTGGCGAACTGTACTCAATCATCACGAGCTGGCTCTCGGGAGTTTCCTGCTTGAAGCCGTAGTCCTCATCACGGCAGATGTCGTCGAGCAACTGTGCCCAGAATGAGGGCTTGATGGTGATGTTTAGGAAGCCCTTGATAACATTAAACTTCTCGACCGCCTCGCAGTGAGCAGCCAAGTGCTCACCTATCTCCTGTGCAGTAGCGTCGGGAGCCTTGTGCGATGCCCTCAGGAAGGGGAACACCACGATGGTGAGGTTGCCCTCAAACTCCTTGCGGGTGGCTTGTGGCACAATGCTCTGAGCAGCCACCTCCACGCCATATAATTCATTAACCGCCAGTGCGGTAGCTTGTGATAATATACTCTCAATCGACATATTTATTCTATATATAATATTGTATTTATAGATTTCCAAATTGCAAAATTACAAAATTCAGCCCACAAGCACAATTCTTTTGCCACAAAAACAACTATTATTATTATATTTTGTGTTTTAGAATTATTTTACTGAATTTGCAAACTTGAAAAATATGTCCTCGATTTTGGGCGCATTCTATTTTTAGACTGCAAAACACAAAAAGATTTATTACTGTTCTGACTAATGATTGAGAAAAAAGCTGTACCTTTGCCGCAAGAAAACGAGCTGAAACCTTTGCCTATCGTTTTTCAGCATTTTAGAGATTTATAAAGAATTATTACAATGAACTGGTTGATAGACATCATCACTGGCAATGGAGTGGCTCACTCCATCTTTATCTATTCAATAGTGATAGCTCTTGGTGTTATTTTGGGAAAAGTGAAAGTGAAAGGCGTCTCGCTTGGTGCCACCTTTGTGCTCTTCGTGGGCATCCTTGCCGGCCACCTGGGGTTGCAGGTAGATGTTAACACCTTAAAGTTCATTCAAGAATTTGGCCTCATCTTGTTCATCTTCTCGATAGGTCTGCAAGTGGGTCCATCGTTCTTCTCGTCGTTCAAGCAGGGCGGCATCACGCTCAATGGGCTGGCAATATCTATCATCGTCTTGAACATTGCCGTTGCCCTAGGCATCTATTTTGGCATAGGCGGCGTGGACATTACCGACATGGTGGGCATCCTCTCGGGGGCCGTGACCAACACCCCTGGCCTGGGTGCCGCACAGCAAACTCTCATCGAGACGCAAGGCGACGCAGCAGCCGCCCTCAACGAGTCGATGTCGATGGGCTATGCCGCAGCCTATCCTCTTGGCGTGGTGGGCATTATCCTCTCGATGATAGTGCTCAAAGCTGTCTTCAAGATTGGAGTAGATAAGGAAGCAAAAGAAATTGAGGACGAGAACACCAACTCGCAGCTGCAACCTCACATTGTCACTTATAAAGTGACCAACAAGCTCATCATAGGCTCCACAATACATCACTTGCATCAGGTGATAGACCACAATTTTGTGATCTCGCGCATTCGCAAGGGCGACGGACATGTTTATATTCCTGTGAGCGACACCATTATTGAGGAGGGCGACCTGCTGCTAGTGGTGATGAGCCAGCAAGACGAGGAGATGTTTGACGCAGTGCTCGGACCTCACGAGCACATGGACTGGAAAGCCGACCCCGACCCGGTGACCGCACGGCGCATAGTGGTGACCAAGAGCGAGCTCTCGGGGCGCAAGCTGGGCTCACTGCGGCTGCGCATGGGCTACAAAGTGAACGTGACCCGTGTGCACCGTGCCGGCATTGACCTGCTCGCCTCCCCTAACCTGTCGCTGCAAGTGGGCGACCGCCTCACCGTGGTGGGCAACATCAACGACATCAACCGCCTTGCCGACCGCATGGGCAATTCGATGAAGACCCTCGACCATCCCAACATCTTCACCATGTTCATTGGCATTGTGCTGGGCATCATCTTAGGCAGCATGCCACTGATGCTGCCAGGCATGAGCGTGCCCATGAAACTGGGTCTGGCAGGTGGTCCACTCATCGTTGCCATTCTGCTGGGACGCTATGGCTACAAACTCAAGCTCATCACCTACACAAGCAGCAGCTCCAACCTGCTACTGCGCGAGCTGGGCATCTGCCTCTTCCTCGCCAGCGTGGGCATCGCTGCCGGTGGAAACTTTGCCGAGACGGTGTTTAACGCTCAAGGCGCACGCTGGGTGCTCTATGGCTTCCTCATCACCTTCATCCCGCTGCTCATCATCACCCTTGTGGCTCGTGGCAAGTTCAAATTAAACTACTGCACCATCATGGGAATGGTGGCAGGCGCCACCACCGACCCGCCAGCACTGGCCTATGCCAACAAAACGGCAGGCAACGACGCCCCTTCGGTAGCCTACAGCACCGTCTATCCCCTCACCATGTTCCTGCGAGTGATAACGGCACAGCTCATCATCCTCGCCCTGGCCTAAACTTAATGCACAATGCTTAATGCTTAATGCACAATGCTTAATGCACAATGCTTAATGCATGAATCTAGAAAATCTAGATAATCTAGAACTTCTAGAAATTTCTAGAACTTCTAGAAAAAAGATTAAAAACTCCTCCCTATCGTTTAATACACAATCATGAATTTCACTCAAATACTCAGCTCGGCACTGGTGTTGCTCAGCATCATCGACATAGTGGGCTCGGTGCCCATTATAATGGACCTGCGCTCCAAAGGGCGCGAAGTCAATGCCTGGAAAGCCACCATCTACTCCACCATCTTGATGGTGGGCTTCTACTATGGCGGCTACTGGATCCTCGAGATTTTCAACTGCAACATCCAGTCGTTTGCCGCCGCTGGTGGGTTCCTGATGTTTCTCATGGCGCTCGAGATGATTCTCGACGTGGAGATTTTCAAGAACAACGCCCCTGGCAGTGGAGCCACCATCGTCCCCATGGTGTTCCCGCTCATTGCTGGCGCCGGAGTGCTCACCACATTGATTTCGCTCAAGGCGATGTATGCCGACGTGAACATCCTCATTGGCCTTGCCATCAACATGATGTGGGTCTTTGTCGTCATCAAGGCCACCGACAAGATACAGCGACTTCTGGGCGAAGGCGGCATTTTCTTCCTGCGCAAGTTCTTTGGCATCATCTTGCTCGCTATGTCGGTGAAAATGATGAGCGAGAACCTCGCCAAATTGTTCTAGAACAACCCAACTTACACATTTTATAAAAAACAAAATACAATAAAAGCAGCTTATTGGAGTTATATAATTTAGAACACTAATTTGTCTGTTTTTTTAGATTATGAACAAATCATCAAGAATTCTCGTGGCACTGGCGTTGCTCATGACGAGCACAGCAGCTCTTGCCGATGACGATATTAAGAACGAGGAATTCAACCCCATCACCACGGGTGTGACATCGCTAGGCATCACCCCCGATGCGCGTGGTGCCTCGATGGGCGACCAGGGTGCCGCCACCGACCCCGATGTCAACTCTCAGTTCTGGAACCCCTCAAAATATGCCTTTGCCTACAGCAAGGCGGGAGTGTCGATTTCCTACACCCCATGGCTGCGCAAGCTCGTCAACGACATCTTCCTTGCCAACCTCTCGGGCTACTGGAAGATAGGCAGCAACGACAACCAGGCCGTGAGTGCCTCGATGCGCTACTTCTCGCTCGGCGAGATCAACAGTTCCGACGATGGAGGCAATGCCCTGGCAAGCATCAACCCCTTTGAGATGGCGTTCGACGTGGGCTACTCACGCAAGCTGAGCGAGAAATTCTCGATGGGTGTTGCCCTGCGTTACATCTATAGCGACCTGGGCTATTCCAGCTACAGCGGCAACGACGGCAAGACGGGCGCCTCGGCGTTCTCGGCCGACATATCGGGCTTCCTATGCACCTACCCCATGGTGGGACGCAACGAGTGCCAATGGACTCTGGGTTTCAATATCTCTAACATTGGCTCAAAGGTGAGCTACAACGGCGGCGACGACCCCGCCTTCTTGCCCACCAACTTCAAGCTGGGCACGGCATTCACCTTCCCTCTTGCCGATTATCACAACCTCACCATCAGTGGCGAGGCCAACAAGCTGCTCGTGCCAGCACGCCCACGCTTGACCAACTACGACAACCAGGAAGAATATGAGCAGGCGCTGCAAGACTGGAAAGACATGTCATCGATCTCGGGCATCTTCAAGTCGTTTAACGACGCCCCAGGCGGCTTCAAAGAGGAGCTGCGAGAAATCAACTTCTCCATTGGCGCCGAGTACAGCTACAACCAGCAGTTCTTCTTGCGTGGTGGCTTCTTTAGCGAGAACAAGTACAAGGGTAACCGCAAGTACTTTGGCCTCGGTGCTGGCTTTGCGCTGAGCGTCATCAAGCTCGATGCGGCCTACATGATTGCCACCGCTCAGAACAGCCCTCTCGACCAGACTCTCAGGTTCACGCTAACCTTCGACATGGACGGCATACGCAACCTGTTCAACAAGTAGATTTCAGAAGAGACTGATTTCAAAGACAAGAGAAAGGAAAAGACAGTTGCAAAAGCACCTTCTTATTCCTTTTTTCTTTTTAAACCATTACACTGTCTTCAACAAACGATAAAACCATAAACGACAAACGAATATGCGCATAGGATACGGCTTCGACGTTCACCGCCTGGTAGAAGGGCGAGAGTTATGGATAGGTGGCGTGAAAATCGACCACAACAAGGGATTGCTGGGCCACAGCGATGCCGACGTGGCTATTCATGCCCTGTGCGACGCGCTGCTAGGAGCGGCAGCGCTGCGCGACATTGGCTACCATTTCCCCGACACCGACCCGCGATATAAAGGCATCGACAGCCGCAAGCTGCTGCGAGAGGTGATGCGGCTACTAGGCGAGAAAGGCTACACTCTGGGCAACTGCGACATCACCATCTGCGCCGAGCAGCCCAAGATGAACCCGCACATCCCCGCCATGCAGCAGCAGCTTGCCGAGTGCATGGGCTGCGACCCATCGCAAGTCTCTATCAAAGCCACCACCACCGAGCGCCTGGGCTACACCGGCCGCGGCGAAGGCATCGCTGCCCACGCAGTAGCACTGATAACAAACAACGGCTAATTGAGCTAATTGAGTCAATCTTTATTCGTGCTAAGTCCACTTAATAAAAAACGGCGAATTATGCGAATTAAACTAATTATTTGCTGTTGAAAATCAATACTTTGACTTTATATTTTGCTCGTTTTTGGGACTATAGACTCAAAATATGGACTTTTTTAAAGTGGACTCAAATCTTAATTCTTCAGCATTGCAGAAGACCTCGCATTGTGCATTAAGCATTAAGCATTGTGAATTGATTAAATCTGCCGTGCCACTTGGAGCGCGGTCATCACTGCCACGCCAGTGTCGTCGGCGAGCTTGAGGCTGTTGTGGCCACTAAGTATTGAGCCAATGGCATAGAGGTTTCCTAAGACCTGGCCATCCTTGATGGCATGAAACTCGGTGTCGGTAGCAACGCCAAACTCCATGTAGGGCTGTGCGTCAAACATGCACTCCTTGCTCCACTCGCCTCGCTTGCCAGTATAATCCACGTCAAGGCCGAAGATAGGCTCCTTGATTCCCACCTCGCTCGACTGTAGCCCACCGCTAATGAACGACCCCGTGGCGAGCACGAAATTGTCGGCAATAATTTCCTGGTCGGGGAAGTTCTTGGCTTCAACGCTCACCACCCTGTTATCCACTATCTTGCCGTTCTTGACCATGCTGCCGAGCAAGAAGGTGCCACCGTTCTTGACAAAGAGCTTGCGCAGTTTCGACAGCAGGCGGGAGCCAGCGATGCTGGGCGGCAGCGTGGAGACAAACCTCACCGGAGCCTTTACCTGATGAGCAATCTTGGTGGCGGTGTCGTCGCCATCTAGCCCGAAGACCGCCGGCAGCACCACTACCTCGGCGTCGCCCATATTAGACCTTATCTTGCGCGCCAGGTCGCCCAGCACGCCATCGTTCTGCATGAGCTTGGCGACGGCGGTAGAGCGCATCACCGTGGGGTTGCTGGTGAGTTTATCGACGGTGCCCAGCTTGATGTCGCACATGCGGCACTCACATCCCAGGCGGGTCATGGCGGCGGCTATGAAGTCGGCCGAGAAGTCAAGGAAGCCGTGAATGTTGACAAGCGCCACCTTGCGCCAGGGCAAGGAGTGCGGGTCGTCGGTAGCCACATAGTCGTCGAGGGTGAGCCACGAGGGGCGCAGCAGTCCCATGGGCGTCATGCGGTAGTGGTTGCAACTGCTGTCGCCATAGAAGTTGAGCCCTGCCCCCGAGAAAATCACTGGAGCCATCGCCGAGTTGTGCGCCACATTTGCCACCCCCATCTTTGAGTAAGGATGACGGGCACTAAGGCCAGCAATGGCCTCTAGGGGGTTCTTCACCTCATTGCCCTGCTCGTCAAAGCCCAGCAGGTCGATAGAGCCCGAGCTGAAGTTCAGCTTACTCTGCCCTTTCACCATCAGTGCCACGTTCTTGCCACTGGCGGTAAGGGCTATTCCACATGTGATGGCACTCAAGCCACCACCTATCACTATCACGTCATATTTCATAGTTAAGAGTTAAGTGTTAAGAGTTAAGAGTTAACTATTTTCAGTCCGCACAAGCCTTCGTAGATTAGTGTGGTGAGCTGTGCCTCGCTCAGGGTGGAGCCCCATGCCACAGGGCGCATACCCTTCCAGCGCTCGTTCATGAAGGCCGCCAGGTCGGCAAGCACATCCTGGGCATCGCCTCCCGCCTTGCACAGCAGTGTGGCGGCACGGCACGCGCAGAGCTTGCCCTGGCACGACCCCATACCCATGCGTGTGCGGCGTCGCAGGTTGGTGAGGTTGCTCACATGCAGCTTCTCGATGGCATATTTCATCTCGCCCACGCTGGCGTGCTCACACTCACACACCATGGCTTTGTCCTCGGCACTCTTCTCCTTGATTTCTTTGGTCAACGAGCCATGACGGTCTTGCGCCGCCTTCACCGTGACGGCGTGCTGGTTGCCACGCTTCTTGGGCACCTTCTCGTCGCTGCCTGGCAAGGGCAGGATAGCTGTGGTGCAGGCACCCACCTTATTAATCTTGTGGCACACCAGGTCGGTGGCGCGCTCGGCCATGAGGCGGTAGGTCATCAGCTTGCCGCCAGTGATGGTGATGAAGCCATCCATGCCGTCGCGCTCCTTGTGGTCGAGGCACACGATGCCGCGGCTGATGCTGCGTCCCGACGGGTCGTCGTCGCTAGCCACCAGCGGGCGCACACCCGCATAGGCCCGCAAGATGCGCGTGCGAGCCAGCGCAGGCACCATCTTCACTCCCTCGCTCAGGAGTATTTCCACCTCCTCGGGGGTGACGCGCATGTTGTCGATCTCGGTGATGGGCACGCGGTCGCTGGTGGTGCCAAGCATGCTCACTATCTTGTCGGGCACCAGGATGTCGCCGTTGGCAGGCTTGCGGCAGCGGTTGATTACCATGTTGTTGACACGGCGGCTGAAGATGAGCAATGACCCCTTAGCAGGAAACATATTAATCACTATACCAGCTTGCTTGGCAATGAGTGTGCCCCAGATGCCGGCAGCGTTGACGGTGACGGGGGCATAGGCCGTGCCAGTCTCGCCAGTGAGGTTGTTGCGCAGCTTCACGCCTATCACGCGGGCATTCTCCACAATCATCTCTATCACCTCGTGATAAGTGAGCGTGACGGCTCCATAACGGCGGGCGTCGAGCAGATTAGCCGTGGTGAGCGTGAACGGGTCGATAGAGGCATCGGGCACACGCACCGCACCAATTATGGTGGGGTTGACCGACGGCTCTATCACGCGCGCCTCGGCAGGGTCGATGACCTCGGCACTGATGCCAGCACGCAGGCATGCGTCAACAAAGGTGGCCTGATAGCTCAGGTCGTCGTCGGGCAGGGTTACAAAGAGGCCATCGGTCTCCTCGATGCAGTGGCGGGCTATTTGCCGCAATATCATGTTCTCGCCTATGCACTCCTCGGCGCTCTCCTGGTCGGTAACGGCATAGCGGGCGCCACTGTGCAGCAAGCCGTGGTTGCGGCCTGTGGCACCATGGGTGAAGTCGAAACGCTCCACCAGCAGCACCTTCAGGCCCCGCAGCGCGCAGTCGCGCGCCGTGCCGGCGCCGGTGATGCCGCCACCTATTATTATCACATCATATTCTTGAGAAAAAGGATTGTTATTTTCTTGCATTATTGAGAGAGTTGTTTGGTTAATTATCTGTAGCGACAAGGCTCGCCTCGTCGGTTGATGGGTGACCCCACCTAGGTTTGCACAAACTAAACGACAAAGATACAACAAAAATAATCTTTCATCTCCTTTTTAACCCTTTTTATTAGCCCTTTTCAAAAAAATCACAATTTATTTGCAACATTCACAGAAAAAAGGTATTTTTGTATCGCACTTTAAATACCTCACATCATGAATATACTTATCGTTGGAACAGGATATGCCGGGCTCGTTACGGGAGCCTGCTTTGCCGACCTGGGAGTGAATGTGACTTGCGTTGACAGTGACGCACGAAAAATCAACCTGCTGCTCTATGGTGGCCTGCCCATCTATGAGCAAGGTCTTGAAGACATGGTAAAACGCTCGGTGGCTGCGCGAAGGCTCAACTTCACGAGCAGTTTCTCTAACGTGTTTGACAACGTTGACTATGTGTTCTGCGCTGTTGACACCCCACCTGCCGAGGACGGTGGCACCGACCTCTCGCAAGTGATTGATACCGCCAAGCAGTTTGCCCAGAACATCAACAACTATGCTGTGTTTATCATAAAATCTACTGTGCCACTGGGCACGTCAAAGAGGATAAAGCAGCTCATCCAGGAAATCCTCAACGAGCGCAACGCCGATATCGACTTCGACGTGGTGTCTAACCCCGACTTCCTTACCGAGGGCGACGCCATCAAGAATTTCATGAAACCCGACCGCATCATCCTCGGCGTTGACAACGAGCAGTCGCGCAAGGCCATGGACACTCTCTATCACCCGCTCAAGAATAAGTATTTCCCTGTAATATATACCGACTCGACTACCGCCGAGATGATAAAATATGCCGCCACATCGATGCTCGCCACCCGCGTGAGCTTTATGAACGAGATTGCCAACCTGTGCGAGATAGTGGGAGCCGACATCAACACGGTGCGCCACGGCGTGGGCACCGACAGCCGCATAGGGCCTAAATACATCTACCCGGGCTGTGGATATGGCGGCACACTATTCCCCAAGGACATCAACGACCTCATCAACATAGGCGAGCAGAATGGATACTCGATGGAAGTGCTCAAGGCCGTTGACAAGGTCAACCAGAGGCAAAAGCAGCGACTCTTTGAGAAATTCCGCGACTTCTACGGCGGTGACATCAAGGGTCGCACAGTGGCCCTGTGGGGACTATCGTTCAAGCCTAACACCGACGACATACGCCAGTCGCCGGCCATCACCACCATCGACATGCTGCTGCAAGCCGGCTGCCACGTGCGCGTCTATGACCCCGTGGCGATGAACGCCATCAAGTTCCGCTGGAACGACATCTACTGCGCCCTCGACATCTATGATGCCGTGACCAAGGCCGACGCTGTGATGCTCGTCACCGAGTGGCGACAGTTCCGCGTACCATCCTGGGAAAAGGTGAAAGAGTTGATGAACACCCCCCTCGTCATCGACGGCCGCAACATCTACGACGGCCAAGAGCTAGAGGACATGGGCTTCAACTACTATTGCATAGGCAAGTAAGAAATAAGTAGTAAGTGTTAAGTGTTAAGTGTTAAGTGTTAAGTTATTTTTCTTTTGAAAAATAAACAATGACTCGGTCTTTTATGGAACAAGATGTCAAGCGTATTAAATCAAGAGATTTTGCACTTAGGATAATTAAATTATATCGCTTTCTAGTAGATAAAAAAGCTTTTGAGATAGGCAAACAGATTTTACGGTGTGGAACATCTATAGGTGCAAATGTTGCAGAAGCTGAATGTTCTGAAAGTGATAGTGACTTTGTCCATAAACTTACAATAGCCCTTAAAGAAGCTAATGAAACAGAGTTTTGGTTGGATTTGTTATGGAGGTCAGACCTGATATCAACACAACAATATGAATCTCTTAATGAAGATTGCGTCGAATTAATAAAGATATTAAAGTCTATTATTAACTCAATGAAGCAAAAGAAGAAAAAGCCTTAAATTTTAAGGCTTTTTTACTTAACACTTTACACTTAAAACTTAACACTTAGAACAAACGCTTCCCAGCGCTTTATCAGTTGTGCCATGTCTTGGGGCAGGTCGCTGTCGAAGTCCATTTGCTGGCCCGTGGTGGGATGGACGAAGCCCAGCGTCTTGGCATGAAGGGCCTGGCGAGGACATATCTTAAAACAGTTGTGAATGAACTGCGCGTAGCTCGACGAGGTGTTGCCGCGCAATATCTTGTCGCCGCCATAGCGCTCGTCGTTGAAGAGCGGATGACCTATGTGCCGCATGTGTACCCTTATCTGATGCGTGCGCCCCGTCTCGAGCTGGCACTGCACCACCGCCACATGGTTGAGGTTCTCGATGGTGTGATAGTGAGTGACGGCGTGCTTGCCCTGGTCGCCCTCGGGAAAGACCGCCATCTGCAAGCGGTCGCGCAGGCTGCGCCCTATGTTCCCCTCTATGGTGCCGTCGAGCTCCTTCATCGCCCCCCACACCACCGCTATGTACTGCCGCTTGGTGGTTTTGTTAAAGAACTGCAAGCCTAGCGACGTCTTGGCATTAGGTGTCTTGGCAACGACGAGCAGCCCGCTGGTGTCCTTGTCGATGCGGTGCACAAGGCCCATGCGCGGGTCGGTGACGTCATAGTTTGGGTTGTCCTTGAAGTGCCAGGCCAGGGCATTGACGAGCGTGCCGTCGTAGTTGCCATGCCCTGGATGCACACACATGCCGGCGGGCTTGTTCACCACCAGCAGGTCATTGTCCTCATAGACGATGTTAAGAGGGATGTCTTGAGCTATTATCTCGTTCTCGTAGCGCGGGCGGTCCATCACCACCGAGACCTCGTCGCCAGGATGCACGCGGTAGTTGCTCTTTACAGGGCGGCCATTCACACGGATGCACTGCGCCTCGGCAGCGTTCTGGATGCGGTTGCGCGAGGTGCCCTTGATGCGCTCCACCAAGTATTTATCGATGCGCAGCAACACGTGCCCTGGCTCCACCACATAGTGGTAGTGCTCCCAGTAGTCACGCCCATTCTCGGTGAAATCAGGGTCGCTAAAGTCACTCTGGATCTCCAGTCCAGCAACGTCGGTCAAGTCCTCGTAATCGTCATTCATTGCTATGAAGAAAAATAAAAGGAGGATGCCAGCAAAACATCACACACAACTGATTGTTCCGAGAAAACTGAGATAATGGTGAAACGATAACTCAATTATGTGCTAATTCAGAACTATCAAATAATTCAGTTGATAATTTTGTGAGTGGCAGCTTTGCTGGCAGCCTTCTTAACTATTAGTGCTATAACCAAAGGCTTTATCCTCGGCACGTGCCTTCTCTCGCTGCTTGAGTTGCAAGGAGTCTTTCTCGCTGTCGGGGATCACGTCAAAGGGCATCTCATTGATGCGGCCATCGCCCACCTCGATGCTCACCTGGTCGGTGATTGACACCTTGGTACCTGGAGCCACTGGATGTCCATTAACTTTCACGGCGAGCACCAGACCACGGTCGGCACTGGGCACGGTGTCGATGATGACATGCTTAAATCCCATATTCTTGAGCCTGCTCTCGGCGTCTCGACACGAGGTCTCGGCCAGCGGTGGCAAGTTCACCATCATGGGGTTGAAAGCGTTGATGGTAAGGCGAATAGGCTGGGTTTTCTTAGCCATGGTGTTGCCTCGTGGCTCTTGCTCGAGCACCATGCCAGGCTTCATCTCGCCATTGTAGAGCGAGTCGGCAATCTCCCATTCAAATCCTGCCTCCTCAATCTTGCGGATGGCATTGTCGAGGCTCATGTTCCTCACGCTAGGCACCTTAGCCTCCTTGCCGTGCTGCGTGAACACATCGATGAGCATATACATAGTGTATAGTCCCGCCACAAGCACTACCATCACACCCAAGCAATTAAGCATTACCGGATGTTTTTTTCCAAATTCTCCAAACATATTCTTTTGTAGAAATATTAGTCAATTACCATTTTTTGAGCGCACAAAGATAGCACTTTGCGCCTAGATGGGCAAAAAAATCTCACTTTTGGGGAAATTTTGACACCTCCTATCGCTCCTGGAAGTTGAGTTGCGACTGGTTGATGAGCATGTTAAACGTGGGCTCGCTGCGCAATGGAGCAAGGTTCACATAGGGGGCATCGTTAACCTTGATGTCATAAAGACCGCCATAGCCGTTGGCAAGGCACGACTCCAGATATTTCAAACCTTGAGCCTTGTTGCCCATTGCAGCCTGCAGTGCTGCTGCATAGTAGTAGGCCTCGCCACCTGTGGACGACGACTCCTTGACCACTTGCTCGGCCCAGGCTGCTGCCTCGCTGTCGCGGCCCAGCTCGTGGAGGGCAAAGCCCCGCAACGAGGTGTAATCATCGTCGTCAACGGTGAGCACCTTCTGGAAGTCGGCAGTAGCAGCTGCAGCGTTCTTGAGATGATTCTTGTTGAGCCATCCACGCAGCATGAGCATCTCCACATTATTGGGCTCGGCAGTGGCAGCCTTGTCGAGAAGGGCCAGTGCCTCCTTATGCTTCTTCTGCTCGATGAGCAGGCGCGCCTTCTCCAGCAGAGCTGGAACGAAGTTGGGGTCAATCACCAGAGCCTGGTCAAGGGTGTTGATGGCTGTGGTGAAGTTGTTGCCCTTACCCTGACGGCGCTCTATCAAGCTGCGCAGCACATAGCCCTCGGGGAGTGTGGGGTCGCTGGCGATGGCCTTGTTGGCATAGATGTAGGCCTGGTCATAGTCGCCAAGCTGGTAGAGGCATTTAGCCTCATCATTATAGATAGAGGGGTATTCCATCAGATTGTTGTCGGTAATAGCCTTGAGGTCGCGCAATGCCTGACCGTAGTGGTTATATTTCAGGGCAATAGCCGAGCACACGCGATAGAAGATGCCCACGCGAGGGTTGTCGTCGGTGGCGCGACGCAGCGAGGCTATCACGTCGTCGTAGTGGCCGTCGGCCAATTCAAAGATGCGACTTATCGACTCCCCGTTATCGTCGGTAGAACTCATGGCAATAAGATAGGTGTCGCAGGCATCACGATACTTGCCGAGTTGCTCCTGAACATGAGCGCGGTTCAAATAGACCTGTGGCTCGGCAGGAAACAGGGTCACTGCTTGATCAACCCATTTCATGGCCTCCTCGGCATTGCCTTTGTCGGCTTCTATGCATCCCAGGCCATACATAGCATCAAAGTTGCGTGGCACACGCTGGAGAATGCTCTTGAACTGCGCCTCGGCAGTAGCAAAGTCGCCTTTGGCATAAGCGAGCTTGCCTTTCATGTCAACCCAAGCAAGACTAGTGGGGTCGATGGCAGAGGCCTTGTCAACATCGGCAAGAGCAGCGTCATAGTTTCGGTTTATCTCATAAAGCTTAGCTCGCAGCATGTAGGCATCAAAAAGAAGCTCTGTTTCCTTGGCTGGAGCAAGCTCAATGGTGCGTGACACATCGTTGAGTGCAGCATCATAGTTTCCATTGAAATAATGCTGATTGCCACGCATGAAGAGCGTGCTGTAATCGTTAGGGTTCTTGGCGATATAATCGTCATAAACCTTCATCACCGCCTGGGTGATTTTGTCTTCGCCCTGAGCGGCAACACTAAAGATAGTGCCCGACACAAGCACAAGTGCTACAAGCACTAAAAATTTCTTGATTTTCATAGTTTTATGTATGTATTATATATAATTATTTCGTCTTTTTCAGTTCCTTGATGGCATGCATTGTCGCTATAGCAAAAACTGCGGCGGTCTCGGTGCGCAGGCGGCTCTCGCCTAGCGTCACTGGCACGAAGCCGGCATTGAGGGCTGTGGCCACCTCCTGGGGGTCGAAGTCGCCCTCGGGACCTATCAGCACCACAGCGTCGCGCCCAGGGTCATAGACCTGTGCCAGCGAGCGGCGTTGCTCGCGTGGCAGCGACTCGTCGCAGTAGGCAATGAAACGCTGCGCATCGCTTGGCTCAGCGAGGAAGTCCTCAATGTGAGTGAGCTCGTCGAGCTGCGGCAGCTGCGCCTTGAGCGACTGCTTCATGGCGGCGATGAGTATCTTGTGCAAGCGCTCGGTCTTGAGCACCTTGCGCTCGCTGTGGCAGCACAGCAGCGGCGTGATGCGGTCCACGCCCATCTCGGTGCATTTCTCAGCCATCCACTCCATGCGGTCGAGGTTCTTGGTGGGAGCCACTGCCACCTCTACCCTGCTGCCCCAATGTGGCGGACATGCCTCCCGTGAGATTATCTCCACCCCGCAATGCTTGGCATGAGCCATGGCAATGCGGCAGCGATAGAGTGTGCCAGCGCCATCGATGATCTCGATTTCATCGCCCTCGACAAGCCTGAGCACTCGCACGCAGTGGCGCGACTCCTCCTCAGGAAGAGTGCCTGTAGCAGCTATGTCGGGGGCGAAAAATCGATGCATGGTTTAACCAATCTAGTGACTAATTACTTACATTTTTACCTATAGCGGCTGGGTCATGCTTGTACTTGAACATAACCCAGAAGCACACTGCTACAACCAGGGCAAAAGCAGAGAAGATAAACCACGGTGTCTGCCAATCACCTAAAAGGTAGCTTGTTGTCTCTGTTTTGGACACTCCATCAACAACGACTGTCATTGGCACACCTTCCCAGTTACAATAATTACCTTCAATCAATTTACCTGCGAGATATGTTCCAACCGAAGCTCCAATACCATTTGTCATGAGCATAAACAAGCCTTGAGCTGAGCCCTTGATTTTTGGATCTGTACACTCTTTATCGACAAACAGACCTCCAGAGACGTTAAAGAAGTCGAAGGCTACACCATAAACAATGCAAGATAGAACAAAGAATATCACTCCAGGGAAGTTAGGATTTCCTATTCCAAAGAAACCAAAACGGAATACCCACGCAAACATAGCCATGAGCATCACCTTCTTGATACCAAAACGTTTCAAGAAGAACGGGATGAGCAATATACACAGTGCCTCAGCAATTTGAGACAGAGATATAAGCATTGTTGCATTATTAGCAGCAAACGAATTGGCATACTCTTTAACAGCCTCGAAGCTCTTCAAGAATGGTGTGGCATATCCATTAGTTACCTGCAGGCACATACCAAGCAATGCCGAGAAAATAAAGAACATTGCCATTTTCTTATCCTTAAACAACTTGAAAGCGTTGAGACCAAGCATTTCTGATAGCGACTGCTTCTCCTGTTTTTTTGTTATCTTGCATTGTGGCAATGTGAACGTGTAAAGGAAAAGGACTAAACTTAACACTCCCGACACAAAGAATTGCATATACGTCATCTGAAATTGATAGGCACTCCTCGACAATGTGAAGAAGAAACCTTTTTCAGGATGAAGAACGGCACAATTCACAAACCACATGGTAGCGATAAAACCTACTGTTCCAAACACGCGAATTGGAGGAAACGCTTTAACCGTATCATAACCCTTCTCATTAAGCATTGAAAAAGCTGCGGTGTTAGACAATGCCAATGTCGGCATATAGAATGCCACACTCAACGTATAAAGAGTTATAAACAAGCCTTGATTAGCAATCGGGTTCATGCCACCTTCTCCAAAACCAGCAGAGTATCCCATATACCAACAAGAAAGCATAAATACACCAGCCAATAAATGGCAGATACCTAATAATCGCTGAGGTTGGATATATTTATCTGCAATAATACCCATCAATGTTGGCATAAAGATTGATACCAACCCCTGAATTACATAGAACCATGATACTGGTAGTCCTGCTGCACCCAAATAGTTTCCCATGCAGGTGAGGTAAGACCCCCACACAGCAAACTCCAGGAAGTTCATGATGATTAATCTAACTTTTAGATTCATAATGCTTTTTGATGTTTTGAGTTATTAATTATATTATTTTTTTATTCTGACAAATCTTCGGTCTTTGGCTCGTTGCCCAGCTTCTCGTTGATGGCCTTCTGAATGCTGGCGGCGAGCTCATATTTCTCTAACTCTACAGCGCGGGAGAGCTTCTTTTGCAGCTCCTCGACCGTCATGTCGCTCAGTGAGCGCTTGGGCTTGACAGCCACCTTGCCTTGCTCGCCGTCCTTGATGAGGAAGCCGGTCTTGTCGAGCACTTCGCGGGTGGTGTAGATAGGGGCGTTAGTGCGCAGCGCTAGAGCAATGGCGTCGCTAGTGCGCGACTCCAGCTCGAGGTTCTGGCTGGCTGTCGAGAGTTTGAGACGCGACATGAACACTCCCTCGCTGAACTTGTAGATCATCACCTCATCGAGGCTTATGCCAAAGGCGTGAAACATGCTCACCATCAAGTCGTGCGACAAAGGGCGTGGCGGTATCACATGCTCCATGCGCATGGCAATGCTCTGCGCTTCGCTGGTGCCCACCACGATGGGCACACGCAGGTCGCCGTCGCGCTGCTTGAGCAACAAAGCGTAAGCTCCAGCCTGTATCTGGCTATAGGTGATGCCCATCACATCCATTTCTATCTTGTTTTCGGTCATTTCTTCTAATTATTACTAGATAAACATCTAACACTTAACATTTAACACTTATCTCTTAACATTTAAAAAGTTATCACTCCGCTACCATAGCACAGGTGCTGGTCGCGGTCATAAATCACGGCAAACTGTCCTGGCGCTATGCCCTGTATGTCCTCATCGCTCTCGATGAGCCATTGGTTGCCCTCGATGTGCGACAGATGCCCCTTGGCAAAATGTGGAGTGTGGCGGTTCTTGAAAGTGATCTCGTGAGTGCCGCCTCTCCCCTGCCATGGGTTGCCGCTGATGAAGTGCATCTCGTCGAGCTTTATCTCGCGGCCATACTGCTTGCTCGTGCCGTAACCATTGCTCACATAGATGGCGTTGTCCTGAATGTTCTTCTTCACCACATACCAGGGGCCGCCGCTCAGTCCCAAGCCCTTGCGCTGCCCTATGGTGTGGAACCAGTAGCCGTTGTGCTCGCCTAGCTTGCGACCGGTCTCTATCTCGATGATGGGACCTTTTTTCACACCCAAGTGACGGCGAATGAAGTCGTTATAGTTAATCTGCCCCAGGAAGCAGATGCCCTGGCTGTCTTTGCGACTGGCGTTGGGCAGCTTCACCTGCTGGGCAATCTCACGCACGCGCGACTTGGGCATCGCCCCAATCGGGAAGATGAGATGTTGCAACTGGTCGTAGGTGATTTGAGCCAGGAAGTCGGTCTGATCCTTGACGGCATCCACTGCTGTGGCAAGATACTTTGTACCGTCAATCTCGCAGGTGGTGGCATAGTGCCCGGTGGCTGTGAGGTCAAAATCCTTGCCCCACCGCTGCTCAAAGTATCCGAACTTTATCATGCGGTTGCACATCATGTCGGGATTGGGAGTGAGACCTGCCTTGACGGTGCGCAGAGCATATTCCATCACGTTGTCCCAGTACTCCTCGTGCAGCGACACCACCTCTAGGGGCAAGCCATAGCGGTGGGCTATGAGCTGGCACATCTCGATGTCCTCCTCGGCGCTGCAGTCGCCCTCGTCGTTGTCCATGCCTATGCGTATGTAGAACAACTGCAGGTCGTGCTCGGCCTGCTGAGCAAGCTCATGCACCACTACTGCGCTGTCAACGCCTCCCGATACCAGTACCGCTATGTTCATAGTCAACAGTTAATAGTTGATTGTTAACAGTTAATAGTTAGTAGTTGATAGTTAGTAGTTGATAGTTAGTAGTTGATAGTTAGTAGTTGATAGTTAGTGAATGGGCGCCAACGCGCTCCTTTTCTAACCTCTGGTAAACTTAACACTTAACACTTTACACTTAAAAATTAAGCTTTCTCGAGCACTTCGCTTTCCTCATCATCTTTCTCGCTAATGGTGTGGATCGCTACTAGATAGTCGAGCGAAATCTTGCCTGGGCCTGCAAGCAACATATAGACAAAAACTCCCAGGAACATGACAGGATATCCAGGCTCAAAGAAGAACATCTGCTGGGCTGCGCCTGCCACATTGTGGACACTGGGCATCACAGTCTCGGCATAAAGCATCACTCCTATCGACGGCAACAGGGCAAAGCGCGTAAACAAGCCTAGAATGATAAACACCGCACACACGATTTCTATCACCACTATTGCCACCATAGTAGTCTCGTTAATACCCATTGCAGTGTGGGCAAACTCATTGAGGTGCATCATTTGTCTCACACCTAGCTGCAAGAACATCAGTCCTGTGAACAGGCGCAGGAACAAGCGCGAGAGGTTGCTGTAGGTGTGACCCACATTCATCATGAACAAACTCTGAAACCACTTTGGAATCTTTGTCATAGTCTTTATCGTGTTTTTATTGTTTTCTTCAATGTGTTACTTAGTTAGACACCATGCTTTTCATGTAATCAACGGTCTTGTTCTTGGCAATAACGCGAAACTCCTCGTCAAGAACATACAGGCACGGCATGATGCGCATGTCGAGCTTGCCGCTCACCTCCTTGCTGGCACCCACTTCCCACTGCTTGCTATAGCCCTGTGAGTCGGCATCCCACTGCTTGGGAATGTCGCCTGCCACGATGTTTATCACCTTGATGCGTCCTTGGTCAACAAACTGGGAAAAGGCGATGTCGGTGCTCAAGCGCATGCGCTCTATTGAGCTGCCAGTGCCGCTATCACTGAACATCACCACATAGAGGGTAGCGCCATCAGTGCGGTTATCGGTCAAGTGGCGGCGAGCACCAGTTATCGAGGTGTATTCAAAGTCGAGCAACGGCTCTCCAAGCTTGCTGGTGTTCAAGCGCTTGATTTGCTCACTATAGTGGTTGCGCAGCTCCTTCTTCACCCAGTTAGCATCAACCACGCTCTGGGCAAATGTAATATACAAGTCGTCAACCACATCAGTGTCGTGGTAAAAAAGAATAAACTCTGCCATACTCGCCAGCTTCAAGAAGTTGTCGTGATTGGCCTGAGACTTGAACATGAGGTTGCGCACCGAGCCTAATGACACATTCACATTGGCTCCAGCTTTCATAATCTCGAAATAGGTGAGCATCGCCTCCATCAGAAGGCTGTCGTTTTCTTGGGCAAAGGGCTTGGTGAGCTCACATTTGTCCCAAAAGTGCTGAACGCTGTAGTTGCAACGGCTCTCGATGGTAGTACAGGTGTCGGGGGCAACAGGGTATTCAAACAAAGTAGTCACCTGGCACACCGCATTACTCACTGAAAATAAACTTATTACAACTAATAATAAACGTAAATACTTATTCATCTAAAAATACAACAATTGTCATCTAACTATTTAACTTGCTAAGGTACGGCAAAAAAACACAACACACAAACTTATTGCACTAAAAAAAACTTAATGCCACAAAAAAATCCCCCTGTGGCAGTTGACGCCAAGGGGGAAATCGAGGGAGCCACGAACGGGACTCGAACCCGTGACCTACGCGTTACGAATGCGTTGCTCTACCAACTGAGCTATTGTGGCTTGATTATATCTGTGCTAATATAATATCTGCTTACTATAGGAAAGTATTATCTTCGCATTGATCAGATCGAGCTTCGCCAAGCACGGTCGTGACACAGCTGGTGCTATCTTTGTGATAACCTCGCTCGTAGCTCCAGCAGTGTAGTAATAGTAACTCGACGAGGTGTTAGTGTATTTTGTCACATCTATGGGCATAATCACAAAGTTCATGTCGCTCTCGTCGGCCACTCCACCTTTTTTGTTGATGATGTCGAGGACATAATTCCTGAGCCCAGTGAAGGTGTAGGCTTTTTCCTGGTCGTTATACTCGGCATAGAATGCGTCTTTGTTATTGGTTAATGAGTCCTTTTCAAAGAACGTGTCGCGATAGCCCTCTTTCACCATCAGCAGATACTTAGGCGGGGCTATGCCATATTTGTTAGCTATCTCTTTAGCGGGAATTTCAAGGGTCAAATTGTTGATTACACTCAACGCTTCGCTCGAGTCATCATTGAATCGGTCTATAATATCCTGAATAGGGAAATGCGCATGAACCTCATATCCTGCTGGCCCCATCACTATGGCGTCTCCAGCATCAATCATCGACTTGACCGAAGGCGCCGCATCGAGCATGATGTTGTTGTTATATACCACCTCGGGGGTTACCGCCATGTAGCTTTGCGACTTGGCGGGATAGATGGTGTCGCTACTCTCGTCAATCTTCTCATACTTGCGATAATAGCTCACAAACTCAATGTCGTAGAAGTTCATCACATGGCCCTCGCCATAGCTGTTCTTGATGTAGATGCCAGGGAAGAACGAGGCAAAGTCGGTAGGACTTTTAAATATTGAGGGGTTAGCTTTGAACTCATTAAAAATATCGCGAGCATAGCTCACTGGCACAGGCACCTTAATCTCGTAGTAGCTTACCGTTGTGCCAGTTTGCGATACGACCTCGGTCTTTAACGTCATGTCGCTGGCCGAATATGCCACCGACCCCATTGCTGCGTCCTCGCTATAGTAACCGCTGGGGTCGAAGTCGGTGTAGATGGGGTTGGGGAGTTCCTTGTTGAGCTTATACACACTCATGCGCATGGGCGCAAGCTTGTCGCCAATGACATCGCCAGTACTCACCCGCATCACTATGAAGCAGGAATCGATCCACTCGGCACCACCACGCACACCCACCGTGTCAATCTTAGTAGTGGGCATAAACTGCGCCACCACATCGCTGGTGAGAGTGCCATAGCCATCGGCCGTGACCTTGCCTATCAACTGGATGCTACTGCGCGACCGCAAATGTGGGCTTCTCACACTCACACCGCTGAGGACAAAACTGCTGTCCTCAATTATCGCCGAATGGATGTCGGAGATAGATGTCCCTATCACATCGTCGGTGCAGGAGTTAAAGCTAACGGCCACTGCGAGTGCCAACAGTAACGCAAATAATATCTTTTTCATTCTTTCAATCTAAACTCTTTTGCAACAATGGTTCTCTCTACAAGCTGTGGTAGAAGTCGATGCAACGGTCAACAAAAGCATTATTGTCATCACCCTGGTAAGGAAGGAACGGGAGCCCCTTCTCCTCAACCATCTTCAGCACCTCTTCATTGACATGCTCGCTGCATTGCACCACTGCATGGCAGTGCTCAAGGGCAAGACGCATCAAATCGACATAGCTCGCACTCTTGTCCATAATGGGGGCAAGCTCCTCATCGCTGAAGCCGTCAAACTTGAGCTTCTTATAGAGGTCCTCGCTGAGGGGGCTTACCATCTGCTCGTCGAAGAGCGACATCACCACTTTTGAATCGCGGAACGACGGGTCGTCGCCATAGATTTTCTCGATATACAATGGAGCCAGTGCTGTAATCCATCCACTGCAGTGAATGATGCCTGGCGCCCAGCGCTGCTTCTTCACTGCCTCGAGCACACCGCGCACATAGAATATCGAACGCTCATCGTTGTCCTCAGGGTGAGAGTTGGTCTCTAGTTCCTTGGTGATTTCAGGAGTGAAATAGTCATCACTGAAGATGAAATACACCTGCAAGCGAGCGGGCTGCAATGTGGCCACCTTGATGATGAGCGGGTGATCCATATCATCGATGATAAGGTTCATCCCCGACAAGCGAATCACTGGATGCAGCTGGTTGCGGCGGTCGTTGACATATCCATACTTGGGCATGAAAGTGCGCACCTCGGCACCATTCTCCTGAACTCGCTGTGCCAACAGGCGGCTGAACTCACCCATCTCGCTCTTGGGAAGATAGGGAGAAATCTCCTGTAATATGAACAGAACTTTATTGAAATCCATTGTAAAGCGTACAGTAGTCTTAAAATTAGATGCAAAGGTAGCATTTTTTCTCCTAATAAGGAAATTAATTGCTAAATGCGCAAAGTTTTTAACTTAATTTTAGTCACAGCGCATCGTTAGCTATACTTTTTTAAGAAAAAAACCGCCAGCGAAGCCAGCGGTTTCAAAAAAGTATCATCGGCGTGATTATGCGCTTAGAACTCGCAGTTGTTGGGAGTGCGTGGGAAGGCAATGACGTCGCGTATGTTGGCCATGCCAGTAACAAAGAGAACCAGGCGCTCGAAACCGAGACCAAAGCCACTGTGAGGCACGGTGCCATACTTGCGCGTGTCGAGATACCACCACATGTCCTTCATGGGGATGCCCAGCTCGTTGATGCGGTTCAAGAGCTTGTCATAATCGGCTTCACGCTCCGAGCCGCCAATTATCTCGCCTATCTGTGGGAAGAGCACGTCCATAGCACGCACCGTCTTGCCGTCGTCGTTCTGCTTCATGTAGAAGGCCTTTATCTCCTTAGGATAATCAGTGAGGATTACCGGGCGCTTGAAGTGATGCTCCACGAGATAGCGCTCATGCTCGCTCTGCAGATCTACGCCCCACTTCACTGGGAACTCAAACTTGGCGCCACTTTCCTCAAGTATCTTGATGCCCTCGGTATAGGTCAATCTCACAAAGTCATCCTTGAGCACACCGTTAAGGCGCTCAATGAGCGTGTTGTCATACATCTTATTCAAGAACTCAATGTCGTCCTTGCAATGGTCAAGAGCATACTTCACACAATACTTGATGAACTCCTCGGCCAGGTCCATATTGTCGTTGATGTCGTAGAACGCCATCTCAGGCTCAATCATCCAGAACTCTGCCAGATGGCGAGGGGTGTTGCTGTGCTCGGCACGGAAGGTGGGGCCAAAGGTGTAGATGGCACCCAGCGAGGTAGCACCTAGCTCGCCCTCAAGCTGACCGCTCACCGTGAGGCTTGTCATCTTGCCAAAGAAATCCTTGCTGTAGTCGATCTTGCCGTCCTCGGTGCGTGGCATGTCGTTAACGTCGAGAGTGGTAACCTGGAACATCTCACCAGCACCCTCGGCATCGCTCGAGGTGATGAGCGGAGTGTGGAGATAGAAGAACCCCTTGTCGTTGAAGAACTTGTGAATGGCAAATGCCAGGTGGTGGCGGATGCGGAACACAGCCCCAAAGGTGTTAGTGCGCATGCGCAGATGGCCTATCTCGCGCATGAATTCCAGGGTGTGACCTTTCTTCTGCAACGGATAGTCCTCGGCAGGGGCAGTACCATACACCTCTATCTCGTCGGCCTGAACCTCATAGCTCTGACCCTTGCCCATCGAAGCCACCAGCTTGCCTATCACGCACAGGCTCGACCCGGTGGTGATGGGTTTAAGCTGTTCCTCGGTGAATTGCTCAAGATTTACAACGATTTGAAGGTTGTTGATAGTAGAGCCATCATTGAGAGCGATAAACTGCACGTGCTTATTGCCACGACGGGTCCTTACCCAACCTTTCACACACACTTGCTGGCCTTCGAGCTCACCGCCGAAGACGTCAACAATTTTTGTTCGTTTTATTGCCATAATAGTTATTCACGTTGTGGCCATTTGAGCCACAACGTGAGGGTTTATTGTTTATAGTTTATAGTTGATTATCACTGTTTACTCAAACGAGTTTTGTTTCAAGAAGTTAACCTCTTCCTGAGTGAGATAGCGCCACTTGCCACGAGCGAGGTTTTTCTTGGTCAAGCCAGCAAAATACACGCGGTCGAGCTTCACCACATGATAGCCCAGCGCCTCAAAGATGCGGCGCACCACACGGTTGCGGCCCGAGTGTATCTCGATGCCTGCCTGCTTGCGGTCGGTGGGGCTCACGTAGCTCACTGCGTCGGCATGGATGGGACCATCGTCAAGCTCCACTCCGTCGGCAATGTGCTGCATGTCTTCCTCACTGATGGGTTTATCTACCCACACTTGATATATTTTCTTCTTGACATATTGAGGGTGAGTGAGCTTCGATGCCAAGTCGCCATCATTGGTGAGCAACAGCACACCAGTGGTGTTGCGGTCGAGGCGTCCCACGGGATAGATGCGCTCCTCGCAAGCTCCCTTCACATAGTCCATCACGGTCTTGCGCCCATTGGGGTCATCGCTGGTGGTGACGCAATCTTTAGGCTTGTTGAGAAGCACGTAGCACTTCTTCTCGGCTACCACCACCTGGTCGTTATATTCCACAATGTCCTTAGGGGTGATCTTGATACCGAGCTGGTCAACGACCTCGCCGTTAACCTTGATAACGCCCTTCTGTATCAACTCATCGGCCTCACGACGCGAGCAGATGCCAGCGTTAGCCATGAACTTGTTGAGGCGCATGGTGGTATTAGGGTCAATTATTGGCTCCTCATACTCTATGCGCTGTGGACGAGGAGTGAAGCGCATCTGCGGGCGAGGCCCCTGCATCTTGTAGCCGCCACGCTGATTGCGGTTGCCATAGCCGCCGCGCTGCTGATAACCGCCGCGCTGCTGATAGCCGCCACGTTGCTGATAGCCACCCTGCTGGGGACGGTTGTAATTGCGCTGCTGGTAGCCACCCTGCTGGGGACGGTTGTAGGTGCGCTGCTGGTAACTGTTGCCCTCTTGAGGCTCACCATCGCCCTGCTGGTAGTGCTGGTTGTAGCCACCCTGCTGGGGACGGTTGTAATTGCGTTGATGATAGCCGCCACGCTGCTGGTAGCCACGTTGCTGATAACCGCCACGCTGGTAGCCGCCACGCTGCTGATAGCCACCATGCTGTGGACGATTGTAATTGCGCTGCTGGTAACCACCACCTTGATACTCACCACTTGCGTCGTCTGCTGATTGTGTTTCACGATTGTAATCGGCATTCTCTACTCTTGCAGTAGCCATCTCATTCTCGTCCATAACAGGACGCGACTCGCTGATGCGCGGTCGTTTCGGTTTTTTCTCTAAATTCTCATCCATAGCTGAGATTAATTCTAATAAGGGTTATTAATATTGTTATCGTGACCTCTCGGTCGCGTTAATAGACTTTTTTCACTCGGGTTTTATCTAGTGTCTTTTATTACCTCTCAAACTTTTTTGCAAAGGTAATACTTTTAATTGAATACAAAAATTTTTACACCACTTTTTTATCACTTATTATATTCTTATTTTGCGTTTTTACTTTTTTAGGCAACTCCACAGACCCAAAAAATATGCTTACAATATTTTTTTTAAAAAAAATTGACTCAAAGCATTGCACATTTTAAAAAAAGCAGTACCTTTGCCCCGCAATTTTGCGCAGATTTTAAAATTTAATTAAAATGTACTTAGATCAAGAGAAGAAAAAAGAGATCTTTGGCACCTACGGCAAAAGCAATACTGATACTGGCTCACCCGAAGCTCAGATAGCATTATTCTCATACCGTATTGCCCACTTGACCGAGCACTTGAAGGTCAACAAGAAGGATCATACGACTCAACGTGCACTTAAGATGCTTGTAGGTAAGCGTCGTCGTCTGCTGGATTATCTTATCCGCACCGACATCAACCGCTACCGTGCTCTCATTGCCAAGAAGGAGCTTGGCATTCGCAAGTAATCACTTGCACGCCACGAGACGTAAGTGTGAAGCCCCTGCAATAGAAGAAGTATTGCAGGGACTTTTGTTTTTTTAAGCTAACGAGCTGATAAGGGACAAGCTGACAAGGCAATAGTATTTTGAGAAAAGACAAACCTATGAGACTGCTACACATCGCACTACTGCTCACACTATGCGCATTGTGCGCCGACGCTCAAGACCAAGTGATGGAGGGCGACCTGCTCTTTGCCTACAGCACCACGGCGGGACGCGCCATCAGCGACGCCACAGTACACGACACCACTGCCCCACCCATCTATCATGTGGCTATCGCCACTTGGGTTAACGGCAAGCTCTATGCCCTGGAGGCGATTGACGAGGGCGTGACACTCACTCCTTACGACATATTCAAGCAACGCACCATGAGCAAAGGCGGTATGCTGATAGGACGACTGCATGACCGCAGCGGCATCGACCAGAGCGTGAGCAACGCCCTGGAGCACCTGGGCAAGCCCTACGACGACCTTTACATGATCGACACACAAGAGATTTATTGCAGCGAACTGGTGCAACTGAGCTATGTGAATGGCAGCGGGCAACGCCTGTTCCCGCTCATCAACATGTCGTTTCACGACCAGCAGGGACACATCCTCGACTACTGGCGAGAGCATTACGCTAAGCGCGGAATGGCAGTCCCCGAAGGCGCCCTCGGCACCAACCCCGCCCAAATCGCCCGCGACCCGGCAGTAGAAATCCTCCCTCATTAGGGATGCTCTATAAATTGCTTGAGTCATATTTGGTTGGATTGTTGAGTAGATTTCGACTCAAATCCGCAAAACTTAGTAGCGGGTTACAGGTTAAAGAGTTGAGGTGAAAGATGCCAACAAGCAATCAAAGATGACCAAAACAAAAGAAAAACATATCTGGAATTTATAGAGCATCCCATTAACAAAACAAGTGGTCCAAAAGGTATTATTCCCCTCGGACCACACTTTTTTCATACCATCTATCTGACAACACTTCTTGCTACTGTGCTGCCAGGAATTTCTCAACATCGAGGGCGGCGCGGCAGCCAGTGCCAGCGGCAGCCACGGCCTGGCGGTAGCGTGGGTCGGCAACATCGCCAGCGGCAAAGACGCCCTCCACACTTGTGGCAGTAGTGGCCTTGTCGGTCACGATATAGCCTTGCTCGTCGAGTGCAAGCTGTCCACCCAAGAAAGCGGTGTTGGGTTGGTGCCCAATGGCAAGGAAGAAGCCGTCGATGGCGATGTCTAGTGTCTCCTCCTTGTCGGTGCCTTTATATTTAATAAGGTGTGCGCCCTCTACCCCATTCTCACCAAAGAGGCCCAGGGTGTTAGTGTTGAACAATATTTCGATGTTCTCTTTCTCCATCACGCGTTGCTGCATGGCTGCGCTGGCGCGCAGGTGGTCCTTGCGCACTATCATATAGACCTTACTTGCCAGGTTGCTCAAGTAGTGAGCCTCCTCGCAGGCCGTGTCGCCGCCGCCCACCACGGCCACCACCTTCTTGCGGTAAAAGAAGCCGTCGCAAGTGGCACATGCACTCACGCCCTGACCGGCAAATTTCTTCTCATCGGCCAGACCGAGGTATTTTGCCGAGGCTCCTGTGGCAACAATCACGGTATCGGCCTCAATGGCCTCACCGCCGTCGAGAGTGGCAACAAAGGGGCGCTGGCTAAAATCGACACTCTTCACAAATCCCGAGCGCACATCGGCACCCACATTCACCGCCTGCTCGCGCAGCTTCATCATCAACTCGGTGCCATCCACTCCATTAGGAAAACCAGGGAAATTCTCAATAGTTGTAGTGGTGGTCAACTGTCCGCCAGGTTGCAGCCCTTCGAAGAGCACATTTTTCACATTGGCACGAGCAGTATAGATAGCGGCGGTATATCCCGCTGGCCCAGAGCCAATAATTAAGCATTGAACTTTTTCCATAATTATTTTTTGTTAATAATAGTCATGTATTGTTGCGTTGACAACACAACGCTAATCACCCATCGTCACCTCAAGTCCACCACCTCGGTGCCGGCAGGCACTTGGTTCTTGTCGAACTCAAAGGTGGCGGCATTGACGCTGGCATTGCGGTTATAGTTGCTGATGGTGATAGTGGCTTTAGAGCCGTTAGTCTGCACTATCTCGGCCTTGTTGATGAGCCAGGTAGAGGAAGAGACAGTTACAAGCAGATGCTTCACGTTGCTCTTTTTCTTGGGTGTGAATTTAAGAGTGTAGGTGCCGTTGCCTTTTCCACCTTTCGACACGATGTAGGCGCTCTTGAAGTTCTGCGCCACGCTATAGGGGTTAGTCATCTGCAGGTCGGCGGCGGTGGGAGTGGTAATGTTCACCTCACCAGTGGCAGTGCTGTAGCTCCACATAGTGGTGCCGTTATACCAGCACTTCACGTCATCGGCCATCAGGCGGAACTTCTTGCCGCTCATCACCAGCGTGCCCCTGGAGTTACCTTGCGGTGACGACATCACATAGCTGGCACTGATGGCACTGCTCGCCTTCATCGCTCCCAGCACCTTGTCAACCACACTCGATGGCGATTGCGCACTGGCAGTAGCAGCCATCACTATCACTGATAATATTAATAAAAATGCCTTTCTCATATCATTAATTTTTATTTTTTAGACTAAAAATCAAGGCTCGTGGTTTAAAGAAGTAAAAAGGAGAGAAGTATGAAGTAAGAAGTATGAAGTAAAAAGTATGAAGTAAGAAGTATGAAGTAAGAAGTATGAAGTAAGAAGTTTTAAGTGCTGGTAGGTACAAGGCGTGCCTTGTCCGTAGAGTGCAACATCTACTATTGCCTTGTCCCTCGTCCCTTGTCAGCACTAATCACAGAATTTGGTCAAGCTCCATGGGGCTCATGAGCACCTTGCGTGGCTTGCCGCCACTGGCGGGTCCCACGATACCTGCCGCCTCGAGCTGATCCATGATGCGACCGGCGCGGTTGTAGCCAATGTTGTAGCTGCGCTGCAACGACGAGGTCGATGCCATATCCTTCTGTACCACCAAGCGAGCAATTTCCTCAAAGAGCGGGTCGCGGTCATTAGCTCCACTACCTGCCGACATGCCTCCAGCGTCATATCCACCGCCAGCATCGCCTTCATAGTCGGGCAAGATGTAAGGCTGCTCGTGGCTCACCTCGGTGTCGGCATCTTCCTGCTCCTTGATGTAGTAGCAGATGTTCACAATCTCGGGGGTGTCGATAAACGGGCACTGCAAGCGGGTAATTTCGCCGTTGGCCGAGAAGAGCATGTCGCCACGACCAATGAGTTGCTGAGCGCCAGGACGGTCGAGGATGATGCGGCTGTCAACCAGCTGCGACACGCGGAAGGCGATGCGGCCCGGGAAGTTGGCCTTGATAAGACCAGTAATCACATTTGACGAAGGGCGCTGTGTGGCGATAATCATGTGAATGCCCACGGCACGCGCCTTCTGGGCGATGCGCACGATGGGGGTCTCCACCTCCTTGCCAGCGGTCATGATCAGGTCGCTGAACTCATCCACAATCACCACAATGTAGGGCATATACTGATAGAACTCTCCCCTCTCGTTCATCTTGTGACGCAGCTCCTTGCGCCAGCGGCGGTTGTAGTCCTCGAGCTTGCGCTCGCCCACCTCTTCAAGCACGAGGTAGCGGTTCTCCATCTCCTGCACCAGCGAGTTGAGGGTCTGCACCACCTTGGCGGTGTCGGTGATGATGGCCTTGTCCTCGCCTTCCACCTTTGCGAAGAAGTATTTCTCGAGCGAGGCATAGAGGCTGAACTCCACCTTCTTAGGGTCAACGAGGACAAACTTTAGATCGCTGGGGCCTTTCTTATAGAGTAGTGAGGCAATGATAGCGTTGAGACCCACCGACTTACCTTGACCCGTAGCACCAGCCACCAGCAAGTGAGGCATCTTGGTGAGGTCGGCAACAAACACGTCGTTGCTCACCGTGCTACCCAGCACCATGGGCAAGGCCGCCTTGCTCTCCTGGAAGGCGCGCGATGCTATGGCCTCGCGCATGGGCACCACCTGTGGGTCGTGGTTAGGCACCTCAATGCCTATGGTGCCACGACCTGGCATGGGAGCGATGATGCGAATGCCCAGTGCCGCCAGGCTCAGTGCTATGTCGTCTTCGAGGTTGCGAATCTTGCTGATGCGCACTCCCTCCTCGGGCACTATCTCAAATAGCGTCACCGTGGGTCCCACATGAGCAATAATGGTCTTGATGGCGATGCCATACTGTCCCAGGGTCTCGACGATGCGCCGCTTGTTGGCCTCTTGCTCGGCCACATCCACGTTGTCAACATTGGTCTTGAGGTCGGCAAGCAGGTCGAGGGTGGGGAAGCGATAGTGCATATATTCACCCGTGGGGTCGTGGGGATTGGTGATACCCTTAGCACGCTCTATCTCGGCAGCTTTCTGGATTTTCATGTCGGGTTCTTTGTCGCCACCTCTTGCCTTGCGGGAGACACGACGCTCTTTCTTATCACTAGCGGGGTCTTCCTCAGTCTTGTCTTGAGTGCGGCGACTGCGCAGTGGCACCGCCTCGATGTGCTCATCGCCCTTGAAATCGGCGAGCTCGGCAGTCATCTCGCTATTATCGCCGTCGATTATATCCTTGCTGCGATGCGGCATGTGCAGCTTTCTAACTTTCTTGACAGTGGTTATCACATCCACAATGAGCTGATAGCATATCAACACCCACAGTATCAACAAAATGAGGTTTACCGCTATCATGCCAGGAACACCCACCAGGCCATAGAGCCACTGGTTGGCATAATGCCCCAGGTCACCACCAGGACGGAAAAAAGAGAACTCGGCAAAAAACGTGCACGCCGACACTACCATCGAGAAGGTGAGCATGCTATACAACGACGTTAGGGTATAAGGGTAAAAATTAGCACGCCTGCGGCGCATTACCCTGAAGCCAATGACAAAGCACCACACCACAATGATAAATGCCGCATATCCCACTCCATTCTTGATAAAGAACTCGGCAGTGGCAGCACCTATCGACCCGCCCAAGTTCTTCACCGAGGTGGTTGCTTCGGCTGGGTCAACGGCCGATTTCATCTGCTGCTCTGTCATCTCCACTTTGGCATTGTTGATAACATTGCCATTATACACCTTTCCCTGGTCGGCACCTCCCGAGAACAGCACAAACGACAAGAATGTAATCAACAAATACACTCCTAGAATCATCAATATCACACCGCCAGCAAGGCGAGTGCGGTCATGACTGAAGAAGTTCAGAAATCGCCGCCACGCAGGTAGATCCTCCACTTCTTGACGCTTGTTTTTCTCGTCTTGTTTCTTTCTTGAGCGCTCCTTTATCGCCGACGTATCGACGCCTTGCTCTTCAAACATTTGACTCTCTTTACTCATTTTTTCATTTCATTCAGCCCTCGTCAGGGCTATTCTACTATTTATACTCGTTATTACTTATCTCAATAATTGTCAATCTTTCTTCCAAAAGCTGGGCGTGAGCAACGCTAAAACGGTAAACACCTCCAGACGACCTATCATCATCTCTATTGCCAGCAGCCACTTGCACACTCCTGGAATCATAGCAAACTTGTCCTCGCCTCCCGTCATCTCGCCATAGCCAAAACCAATGTTGCTGATTGCCGACAACGAATTGAACAACGCATCAAAGGCTGGCATGCCAAACAAGGTGAGAATCACTGCCATAAACACCATCACCGCCACATAAATCGAGAGGAACGCCAGCACCTTCTCCACAATGACATGAGGCACCGACTTGCCATCGAGCCGCACCGACGTGACGGCATTGCTATGCACCACCTTATACAGCTCATTCTTGATGTTCTTCAATAGCACCACAAAGCGGTCAATCTTGGCACCACCGGCGGTAGAACCAGCCATACCGCCAAAGAACATGAGTATCATCAGCACAAAGAAGATGAAATTTCCCTCATGCTCATAGTCATAGGTGGCAAAACCCGTTGACGTGATAGCCGATATCGTGTCAAACACCGACAGCACTATGGCAAAGTCTCGTTCCTCGACAAAACCCATGTAAATGATGCGTAAAAACACTATCACCGACCCAGCAATGATCACAAAAAGATACCACTTCAAGGTGTCGCTGCGCTTGAACTCACTGAACTTGCCACGCACCACCACATTGTAGATGATGGTGAAATTGATGCCACACATCGCCATGAACAAGATAATCACTATATCGGTGTAATAATCGTGCCAAAAGTGGAGGCCATTGTTCTTGGTGGAGAAGCCACCAGTTGACACCGTGCTCATGGTGTGGCACAGGGCATCATACCAGTCCATGGGACCAACGGTGAGCAACACTGCCAGCACAATGGTAAACACCAGATATATGCCCCACAGGCTCTTGGCAGTCTGGCTCACACGAGGACGCATGCGCTCATGGGTGATGCCTGTCACCTCGCTGTTGAAGAGCGACACTCCGCCCTTGTAGTTGAGCATTGGTATCACCGCAAGAGTGAACAGGATAATTCCCATTCCACCTATCCACTGCATCATCGAGCGCCAGAAGAGCACACCGCGAGGCAATATCTCTACATTAGTGATTACCGAGGCTCCTGTGGTGGTGAAACCCGACATTGCCTCAAAGAAGCCGTCGGTGACTCCACTCACTGTTCCCGAGAACAGGAACGGCAACATGCCAAAGATTGAGAAGAAGATCCACACCGTGGCAGTGAGCAGCAGGCCTTCGCGCTTGCGCATGGTATTGCTCGTGGGATGGATGAAATAGTTCATCACCAGCCCCGTGGCAAATGTCAATGCCACCGACACTCCAAACTCTGCCGCTATGAGCATTTCCTCATAGAGAATAGCCACCACCAGAGGCACTAACATAAATAATGCCTCAATCATGAGCAGCCATCCCACCACCCTCAACACAATGGAAAAGTTGATGGTGTGACTGAACTTGCGTGGTGCTACCAATAAATACATATCTTCTATAGTTTAGAGTTTAAAGTTGGGGACACATTGCTACTCAATGGCTCATCACCCAAACATCCGTTCTATCTTGTGTATCGCTCCCGAGAGGCAGAAGATTACCACCTTGTCGCCTGCCATCAGGCGGGTGTCACCATTTACCAACTGCCCCACTCCACTGCGCACCATGCCAGCTATTGTCATGTCGCGACTTAGCTTCAAGTCTTTTACCAGGGCTTTGGTGACCTTGGCGCCTGCACCCACCTCTAGCTCAGCCACTTCGGCATCGGCCAGTGCCAGGCATTTGGCATTGTCGGTGTCATCGTCAATCATCATCTGGAAGATGGTGCTCGAGGCAATGAGTTTCTTGTTGATGATGGTGCCAATGTTGAAGTTCTCGGCCTCGTTGATGAACTGCAGGTTCTCGACCTGAGCTATCGTCTTCTTCATGCCAAGCTCCTTGGCCATGATGCAGCTCAAGATGTTGCTCTCACTGCTGTCGCCCATAGCGGCAAAGACGTCATAGTCCTCAACACCCTCTTCCTCAAGCACATCGTTGTTGCCAGCCTCATAGTGCACAATATTGCAATCGGGCAACTCGTCGGCAAGCTGCTCACAGCGCGCTCGGTCGCTATACATGATTTTCACCTTGTACTTGCCCGAGATGAGCAGGGCCAGCTGCTTCACTATCTCGTTGCCACCATTGATGAGCACTCGCTCCACCTTGTGCTTGTCTTTGCCACACACCTCCATCACAGCATCCACATTATCAGGAGTGGTGGCAATGTAGAGGATGTCGTTGGCCATGAGGTCGTCATCACCACCAGGGATGATTATCTCACGATTGCGCTTTATGGCGTTGACGTGCATGAAGCTCGAAATGTGGCCCAGGTCCTTGAGTTTATGCCCCACAATGCGTGAGTTCTCCCTAATCTTCACTCCTGCCACTATGAGCTGCCCGTCAAGCATCTCAAACCAGTTCCTCACCCATGTGTGCTCAATGGCAGTCATGATTTCCTGGGCAGCAAGATACTCGGGATAGATGAGAGCATCAATGCCAAACGAGGAGAAGAACTTCCTTGAAGCGGGTTTCATGAACTCATAGTTGTCGATGCGAGCCACCGCCTTGCGGCATCCCAGGCTCTTAGCCATGGAGCTGGCAATCACGTTGATGGTCTCTTGTGGAGTGACAGCAATGAAAATATCGGCAGCTCCCACCTTGATGCTCTTGAGCACATCAAACGACACTGCGCTTCCCACCACAGTCATGAGGTTGTAGTTGTCGAGGTTGTAGAGTTTATTCACATCTTTATCAACCACAATAATGTCTTGCTCCTCATTAGAGAGCATCTTTGCCAAGTGGGTGCCCACTTCGCCAGCTCCGGCAATCACGATTCTCATTGGTTGGTATCTTTTAGCAATAATTTCACTTCGTTCTCTATAGATGCTGCATCGAGACCGCACATCTCATGCAACTCTTTCACGGTGCCTTGGTCAACAAAGGTGTCGGCCACACCCAGCCGCACTAGGCGAGCATGAATGTTGTGGTCGGCAAGCCACTCGGCCATCGCACCACCCAGGCCTCCTGTGGTGGTTCCCTCCTCTACGGTGATAATCTTGTGGTAACGGGCGGTCACCTCCTGCAAGATTTCCTCGTCGAGGGGCTTGAGATATATCATGTCGTAGTGGCCCACGTCAATGCCCTGCTCATGGAGCGAGGCACAGGCCTCAACCACATTGGTGCCTATGGTGCCTATGCTCAGTATCGCCACGTCCTTGCCGTCGCGCAGCTTGCGACCCTTGCCTATGGGCAATGCCACAGGTTCATTGTGCCAGTCAACGATCTTGCCGGCACCACGAGGGTAACGGATAGAGAAGGGGCCATCGCTGTAGGCGTGGGCGGTGAACATGAGGTTGCGCAGGCTATGCTCGTCCATGGGGGCGCTCACCACCATGCCAGGAATGGCTCGCATGAATGCCATGTCGAAGAGGCCATGATGCGTAACGCCATCCTCACCCACCAAGCCGGCGCGGTCGAGGCAGAATGTCACGGGCAACCGTGCTATCGACACGTCGTTGATGATGGAGTCGTAGGCGCGCTGCAAGAAGGCACTATAGATTGCCACAAAAGGCTTCATGCCCTCTCGTGCCAAGCCGCCGGCAAAGGTCACGGCATGACCCTCACTGATGCCCACGTCGAAGGTGCGCGACGGATAGGCCGCCTGCATCATCGACACCGAGGTGCCCGATGGCATCGCGGCGGTGATGGCAACAATCTTGTCGTCATCCTTGGCCATCTCCACAAGTGTCTTGCCAAACACGTCCTGGAACTTCAACGGCTTGCCACTCGACGTGCCCTTGATGCGCTCGCCGGTGTCCTCGTCAAACTTGCCTGGAGCGTGCCACGTGGTGGGATCTTTCTCGGCGGGCTCATAGCCCTTGCCCTTGACAGTGCGCACATGCACGAGCTTGGGGCCAGTCATGTCCTTAATGTCGCTAAAGGTCTTCACCAAGCGCTTCACGTCATGGCCATCGAAAGGCCCAAAGTAGCGTATGTTCAATCCCTCAAAAATGTTTTGACGACCGGTGAGCATCGACTTCATGGCGTTGTTGAAACGCATCACCACTCCCTTGCCACTGTCGCCAATGATGTGATGGCGGCGCATGAACTGATAGGTCTTGTAGCGCATGTTGTTATAGCGCTTCGATGCCGTGAGGCGCGTCATATACTCACCTAGGGCACCCACCGGGCGGTCTATCGACATGTCGTTGTCGTTGAGCACGATGAGCAGGTTGTTCTTATGGTTAGAGGCATTGTTGATGCCCTCAAATGCCAAGCCGCCACTAATCGAGGCGTCGCCAATGACGGCCACCACATGGCGCTCGGGGTTGTTGAGCAGCTCACTAGCTATTGACATGCCCAGTGCCGCCGAGATGGAGTTGCTAGCATGACCAGCCTGGAAGGTGTCATACTCGCTCTCGTCAGGATTAGGGAAGCCGCTCAAGCCGTCCTTCTTGCGGTTAGTGGAGAACTTGTCGCGCCTGCCGGTCAATATCTTGTGGGCATAGGCCTGATGACCCACATCCCACACCAGACGGTCGTCGGGGGTGTTGAACACATAGTGCAACGCCACAGCAATCTCCACAGCTCCCATGCTCGAAGCAAAGTGACCAGGGTTCTCGCTCAACTCATGCACGATGAAACGGCGCAGCTCGGCACACACGGCGGGCAGCTGCTCCACGTCGAGCTTCTTGAGGTCGGCAGGACTGTCAATCTTTGCCAGCAACGGGAAATGCTCCTGTATATATTCTTTTGATGACATTTAACTCATTTCTTATTCTTCACATACTTCTTGTAGAGCGGCACAAACACGATGATGCCACTTGCCACAATGGCAAATATCACCATGAAATCGATGCGAGCTGAGCGTGTTAAGACTATGTAAACCAAGAAGATCCACAGTCCCAAGATGCAAGCAAAACGTATCCAATTTCCTGTCGTCATCTACAAAAAATATAGCCTAAAAACAAAAAACTTCACTTTAACTTGCAAAGATACGAAAACAATTTCAATAACTCCTGTTATTGACCAAAGTTTTTAATGATATTTTTTATTTCCCTGCTTTTCCTGCTTTAAACAGCGTGAAGACATGCAATCGAGCATCAATCCCGATTGGGTCACTGAACATAGTTTCAACAACTAAGGAAATGCTACTTGCCGATGCAGAAATGACTGAAGATTTCTCCTAAAATATCGTCGCTGCTAATCTCGCCAGTAATCTCGCCCAGGTAGTGCATGCACTCTCTAATGTCCTGGCTCACGAGGTCGCCGCTCAGACCCATGGCAAGGCCTTGCAGGGTGCGGTCGAGGGCTTCGCCAGCTCGCACAAGGGCGTGATAATGGCGTGAGTTGGTGACGATGACGGCGTTCTCGTCAGTAACTTGCGGAAGGGTGGCAGTGGCAACTATCTCTTGCTTAAGGTGCTCTATGCCTGTGCCTTCTCGCGCCGAAATCTGCACTACGCCAACATCTAGTCCTTTCAGTTTTTTAACAATGGGCAGCGGGGCGCTGGCATCAATCTTGTTGACCACGGCAATCACTGCCTTGTCGCGGCAGTGGGGCTTGATTTGTGCATAAAACTCATCTATCTCGGCGATGGGAGCGGTGGCATCAATCACCCACAGCACTATGCGCGCCTCGTCCATCTTTTTGAACGAGCGCTCTATGCCCATACTCTCAATCACGTCGTTCGACTGGCGGATGCCTGCCGTGTCGATAAACCGCAGCAGCGTGCCACCCATCACTACGGTATCTTCAATCACATCGCGGGTGGTGCCCTGGATGTCGCTCACGAGGGCACGGTCGTCACCCAGTAGGGTGTTGAGCAAGGTGGATTTACCGGCATTGGTGGCTCCCACGATGGCTACCGGCAACCCGTTCTTGATGGCGTTGCCAGCCTGGTAGGACTGTGCCAGCGAGTCGATAACGGCTTTCACGTCTGTGGCGAGTGTGGTAAGGCGCTCACGGTCGGCAAAGGTGACGTCTTCCTCACTGAAGTCAAGCTCAAGCTCGATGAGCGACACAAACTGCAGCAGCTGCGAGCGCAGCGCAGTGAGCTGGCGGCTGAAGGCGCCGCGCATCTGGTTCATCGCCACATGGTGCGAAGCCCGCGACTGCGAGGCTATCACGTCGGCAATGGCCTCGGCCTGCGAGAGGTCCATCTTGCCGTTAGCAAAGGCGCGCTGGGTGAACTCGCCACCCGTTGCGGCACGGCAACCGGCATCGATGAGCGTCGCCACCACCTGCTGCTGTATCCACATCGAGCCGTGGCACGAAATCTCTACCACATCCTCGCCAGTGAAGGAGTGCGGGGCACGGAAAATGGTGACTACTGCCTCGTCGAGAATCTCGCCTTGCGAGTCGAGGAGGTGCCCTAGGTGCGCCGAGTGGCTCGCCATGCCGGCGATGGGCTTTCCTTGCCAGCGCCGTTGCACTATGTCGAGGGCGTCATCGCCGCTCACCCTTATCACCGCTATGCCTCCCATGCCGTGGGGTGTAGATACTGCGCAGATTGTGTCCATTTATTTATTGATAAGTGTTAAGTGTAAAATGTTAAGTGTTAAGTAGGGACAAGGCGTGCCTTGTCCGCTAGATTTCCTAGACATTCTAGATTTCCTAGAAATGCATTGTGCATTATGCATTAATCTAATTCCATTGGTCGAAGTTGCAGGTGCTCTCAACGGCGCGCTCCACGCCATCGGGCAGGGCGCTGAAGAAGTCGTGACCAGTGATGCGCTCCACGTCATCGACGGTGCAAGCGTGGCGCTTCACTCCTCCCCCACCCTCGTGGTTGTCGTAGATGAAGCCTATGGCCCGGTTCCTAGCAGGGTCGAGCACCACCTTGAAGAACCCACCAGGCACCACAATGTCGCCGTTTTGACCTATGCGCTGGCTAGAGCCGTTGAAGATGGGCCCAGTAGCGATGATGATAGTGCCGTGAGTCTTTGCCCAGGAGTGTATTTTAAGCTCCAGCTTGTTCCAACTGCCTCCGTTGAGGTCATGGTCCTGCGGACAGATGTTGGTCATCAAGAAGCAGTCGCTCATCGACTGGCGGCTCCAGCGCATGTCGTTGGCAGGTGCCATGTGCCCGCGGTCATAGCCGCTTTTCTTGTATTCCCACCACTCGGGACAGCCCGCCACCGAGGGGTCGCGGTTGAACTTGTAGTTGCGACGCATCTCGGCATCAGGCCCGTCGGTGACCTTCACCATGCTGCTGGTGAGCACATAGCTCACGCAGTTGGGCACCCGGTAGGCGGGGTTGAAGTTCACCGTCATGGCACTGTAGCGCTTGGTGGTGTTACGGTATTTTGAGCTTATTCTCACGTCGGTGAGACTCCTCATGCCGCTCGATGTGTTATCCACCCTCCCTACAAGATTTTCGCTCCTGTTGTCATGCTTCTTGCGACGGGCATTGATGCAAGTGGCACTACTCGCCACCACCACGATGGCAGCTATCACGCACAATAGTTTAGTCAACTTGTTGTTCATAACCACATCAATTTTAGTCATTGTCACCCATGCCTGTAGCAAAAACGATGCCAAACTCTAGCGGCTCAGCCACTGGTTGATATTACAGGTCGATTCCAGCTTTTCTTCCACGTCGTCGGGCAAGGCGTTAAAGAAGTTCATGCCGGTGCGCCTCTCCACCTCATCGACACTCACGGCATAGCGCTTAAGCGACCCGCCGCAAGCGCGGTTGGGACAGATAAAGGCGATGGCTTTCATGGGCGTGGTCTTGGGCGATAGCACCACTTTGAAGAAGGCCTCAGGAACCACGATGTCCATGTCTTGACCTATGGTCTCGGGGTTCTTATCAACGATGGGGCCAGTAATGACTATCAGCGACTTGTCACGGCGTGCCCACTCGCGAACCTTGAGTTCGATGTCGTTCCACATGCCCGCGTTGAGCTCGTTGTCTTGCGGGCAGATGTTGGTGAGATAGAACGTCTCGTTCATGGCCTGCTCGTCCCATTTCATGTCGCCGGCAGGTGCCATGTGTCCACGGTCGTAGCCCGAGTCGCGGTAGTCCCACCAGTTGGGACAGCCCGCCACCTTGCTGTCGCGCTCAAAGTCGCCCTCACGCTCACGACGTCCTTTAGCCTCGGTGGCAGTAATCTCATAAACCACGCAGTTGGGGATGTGGCGGTTCTTGTTGAAATGCACAGTAAACCCTTTATATTTCACCACATTATCGCTCAGCCCCTGGGGCATCATCACGGTCTCGTAGTTATATCCAGGCACTGGAGTGTGACTGGTGTTTTGCTCTGTGGCAGCCAGCGGTTGCGACTGCTCTGTGGAGACGGTGGTTGGCTCTTGACTGCCGTCATTCTTGTTCAAGAAATAGACAATAGCAGCCACGACCACAACCCATGCGCCCCACTTAAGCCATTGTAAAGCTTGATTTTTACTTATCATTGATAGATGATTATTTAAACACAAGCGCAAAGGTAGTGAGTTTTCCTGACTGTTGCAATAAAAGTTGCAGCTAATGAGGTGAGAATTGTCTAATCGAGCGTGAGCATCGCCGCAATCTCCTGCGCAATAGCGTTCAGCTCCAGGCATTGCTCACGAGTGATGGTTGTGCGCTGGCTGTGGTGCTCCCACGGAGCCACAAGCAGGAGCTGGCCTCTGTGACAAGCGTCGAACTGGGCACCGCTAGGCTTCCACATCTTGGAGAAGCCGTTTTCGAGCAACACGATTTGTGGAAAGCCAGCATCGAAGACCGCCCTCATGATGCGCTTCTCGCCAGGGCTTATGCAAGGCGACACAAACACATAGCCGCGCTGTGCCAGCACCAGATGCTGATAGATTGCCCGGTCTATGTCATCGTTGCTCATGCTTCGCGAACAAATGACAGCAGTCTTGAGCGGGTAATTCAACAAAAAGGTGTTGCCTGCAACCGCAAGGCGCCTCTTGCCCACTGCTATGTCGCGGTGAACGGTAAAGAACTCGGGGGTAGTGCGTTTTATCCACAACCTGCGAGGGTTGTCGCCGATATACTGGAACATGGCATCGAGTTGACCCTTGCCGCTGAGGATGCGGTCGTGATAGTCTGGCTCCCACAGCACCTCACCCAGCGTCTCACGGGTGATGTCGTTGCAGCCTTTCTTAAAGCCGTTAATCACATTGCCAAGATGACAGCTAAGGGGTTGTGTCACATGCAAAATACCATGAATGTGGTCGGGCATGATGCACAGTCTCAGCATCTTGATTTCGGGGTGGTAGTTGGGAATGCCTTGCCACAACTTGAGAACCTCATGACCAAGGGCGGTGAATTCCACCCACGGCTCTGAATGGTTGCCGTCGCTCGCACGCAAGGTGCCTAGCAGAGGGCTGCGGTCCTTCACCACAAGCGTGATCATGTAGATGCAGGTGCCACGATAGTCATGGCCAGCCTTGCGGCGGTGGTTAGAGGGATTTAAAGGCGGCGGGGTCTTCTGCCGGTGCCACCACTCTCGTCTTCTTTTATCACGGTCGTCATTCATAGTGCAAAATTATGAAAAAAAACGGCACGGCAAGCGATGAACGAGATAAATCTCGCACTACACCAACACAACACCAGCCGAAACCACTCCACAACGGCAACCCAGGGAGCAGCGTCACGCTCAAGTGACAACGGGGAAGAGACCAGCGGCGGGCGCCCGCGGAAGACGGCGCGCACGGGTGGCGGCGGGAGCGCACGAGAGACGGCGGGAGCGGCTGGAGCGGGTGGAGGC
>ONJX01000027.1 GCA_900318255.1 uncultured Prevotellaceae bacterium
CAAATTAAACCGCCGTATGCCGAACGGCACGTACGGTGGTGTGAGAGGAAAGGAAACGAAAGTAGGTCAGAAAACTTTCGTTTCCCGACCTACTCGATTAGTAGGAATTGTAGCTAGCAATTATTGTTGCTGCTTGGTGATGTTTGCCTTTTGCAGGCCGTAGTTCTTGCGGCGGTCTATGAGCAGTATCATTATCGAGACAATGATAGCTGCCACTCCTATTCCGGTGAAGATCCACATGGCCTGGGTGTAGTCGATGTTGTCGCCCACGGTGTTTCGCTCAAGCACACCGCCAATGACGATGGGGATGAGCATGAGGCCTATGTTCTGGATGTAGTAGATGATAGAATAGGCAGTGCCTAGCTGCTTCATGGGCACAATCTTGGGCACGGCAGGCCACAGCACGCTGGGCAGCAGCGAGAAGGCAATGCCCAGGATGAACATCAGGCACACAGCCAGGACGCTAGAGTTGAAAGGCAGTGCAAAGACTGCCAGCACCAGGGTGAGCATGACGGTGCCCACAATCATGATTGTGGCTCCCTTGCCCATCTTGTCGTACATGCCGCCAAAGAGTGGCGTGAGCATGATGGAGGTGAAAGGCAGAATAGACGAAATGAGGCCTGCAAATTCTGGCTCCACGCCATATTTTGATATCATGAGCTTGGTGGCGAAGTCGAGGAAGGGATAGAGCGCCGAGTAGTAGAGCAAGCACAGCATGGTGATGAGCCAGAAGCCAGGGTTCTTCATGGTTGCGCCCATGTCGCGGAAGTGGAATTTCTCGTCGTCGGTGGCGGTAGCCTCAGGTTGCGTGTCTGTGCCCTTGCGGTCTATTGAGCAGTAGATGAGGTAGATAATCAGTCCCACGCCCACCGCAAAGAGGCCAACGAGGATGGGCGTGCTCAAGGTGAACTTCTTTGCCAGCACTGGAGCTCCCGCCAGTGCCAAGCCGGTGCCGAGTCGCGCCAGTGCCACTTGTATTCCCATGGCCAGGGCCATCTCTTTGCCCGAGAACCACTTGACAACGACCTTCGACACGGTAATGCCGCACAGCTCATAGCCAATGCCAAAAGTGGCAAACCCCAATGCCGCCACCAGCACCTGTAGCTTGATGGAGGGGTCGGTGTAGGTTAGCCATTGCAGATTGATGTTTACCACCTGCGCCGGATCCATGAGGGCTATGGCATAGAAGTCGATAGCAGTGCCGCCCAGCATGAGCACGCACGAGAGCGTGCCGGCAAAGCGCACTCCCGTCTTGTCGAGGATGATGCCGCCCACAAAGAGCATGAGCAGGAACACGTTGAAGAAACCTCGCGAGCCGGCCAGGATGCCAAACTCGCTGCTCGTCCACCCCAAGTCACCCTCGAGGAAGTGCTGCAATGGCGACATCTGCTTGGCGACGATATATCCCATCATCATAGTGACGGAGACCAGCGCCAGCACGGTCCAGCGCAGGGTGGGAGAGTTGTTGATTTTTTGTGCTACTTTTGTCATATCCAAAAAAACAGGGCGTGCCAGCCACAGTGTGAGCACACGCCCTGAAAGATTGTTAGAAATAATGAGTTACTCCTTTGCTTCTTCAGTCTCTTTATTCTGTATGTTAGGCAATTCGAGTCCAAAGTTGTTCTTCTTGTCGATTGCCTTAAGATAGATAGCAAAGAATAATGCAAAGATACCAAAGCAAGCGAAAACAATCAGAGGAACTGTAAAGTCGTAAGGAACAAACACTTTGCCAGTCTCTTCAGATATTTTATCTTTAGTGTCACTAACATCGCTCTTAACCTTTTCTTCTTTGCTCAAGAAGTCCCAGAAACCAGCTTGTTCTTCGGTCTTGGTGTTTGCTGCCAGTGAACTAGCAAGAGCATCTTTATTGCTGGTGAGAATAGTGTAAGCTTCTTTGGCGTGGGTGTATGTGTTCTCAATAGCTTTAGTCTTCTGCTTGTCATCAAGCTTATTGTATTCAGTTTCAATGGCCTTGAAATCATTTTCCACGCTATCGCACATACTCTTGAATTCTTTTTCTTTATTGGTTTCCATCAGCAAGGCCAATTCTTGTGAGTGCTCATTAAAGAGTTTTGTTTTCTGCACAATTGCGTTGTCGCTGTTGCTTGAAGAAAGAACCACACCAATAAGCATTGGCACTAAGCAAAGTCCAATGTTCTGAACCCAGAAGATAAGGCAGTAGGCACTACCGAGTACTTTCTCGTCGATAATTTTAGGAACACTAGGCCATAGCGAAGCAGGCACTAGAGCGAACGAGATGCCAAGCACAACAATAGTCACATAAGCGATGAGCGCACTTCCTGTAGCTGGCACTATAAATGCGAAAATCAGGTGGCAGCAGATGAGCAGCAAAGCACCCCACATGAGCATTGTTGCGCCTTTTCCCTTGCGGTCAAGGAAATTGCCCAAGAATGGAGTGATAACGGCGGCACCAATTGGGAACCAACGGAAAATATTAGAAGCTGTAGTAGCATCAATGCCTAAGTTGCACTGGAGCATGTTGGCACCATAGCGCTGGAATGGGAAGATTGCCGAGTAGTAAAGCACACAAAGCAAAGCTACAATCCAGAATACACGGCTGGAGAAAATTTTGCCAATGTCGCTGATTTTGAATTCTTCCTCGGCTTCATCGGTGGCATCAGCACCAAGTTGGGTGTCGAGCTTCTTGTCCATAAATGTGAAGACAATGAAGGTTATCAAACCAATCAATAGAAGAACAGTGCAGAATGCTAAAGGCGCAACTACAGTACCAAATTTTGATGCAATAATAGGCGAGATAGAGAAAATGGCAAACACACCAACTCGGGCGATAGCCATCTCTAGTCCCATGGCAAGAGCCATCTCTTTGCCCTTAAACCATTTAGCGATAGCTTTGCTAACTGTGGTACCTGCCATTTCGCAACCACAACCAAAAATCATGAAACCTAGCGAAGCCATTTTGGCACTTGCTGGCATAGAAGTCCACCAAGAGTTAAGCCAGTTGGCAAAAGCTGTAGTTTGGAACCAGTCGTTAATGCCAATAAACTTGATAGTGGCACCAATCACCATTAACGAAGCTGAAAGTGTACCTGTGAACCGAATTCCACACTTGTCAAGGATTACACCTGCAATGATTAGGAAACCAAACACATTTAAAATATACTCACTCGCTGCATAGTTGCCGAATACTGTTGGAGACCAACTTCTCTCGGCTTCAATCAAGCTCTCCAGAGGAGACATCACGTCAACAAACATATACCCGAAGAACATCATTAATGCAATTAAGATTAATGCAGTCCATCGAGCCGCTGTTGAATCATTTAAATACTGTTTAATAGTTTGTGTCATACTGATTGTTATTAGTTTTATAATGTTTATGTTTGTTAGTTTTCATAAATATGAGTGCAAAGTTACATTATTTTATTTAAATATGGTGAGATTGAGAGGAAAAAATGAAGATTCACGCACTTAGAAAAACGCAACTGTCACCCGCGTGACGAGTTTTTTAAAGCTGTGTCACTTTTGGTGACCGCTTATTGTGCAGCCGCAAAAAAATCCCCAGTGCTGATGGCACCAGGGATTTGCAAGCTGTAAAAAAGGTTTGAATGATACACGCCTTTAGATAATATTGAAGTGGCCCCGACAAGGCACGCCTTGTCGTTACAGCTCCACTAGGCGTGTTTTACTTTCCGCCCTGCTCGTAGTAGAGAGTGCAAGATGTCTGGTCGCACATCTCGGGTGAGCCAAAGTACTGGATGGGACCTGGATAGATGTAGCAGGTCTCCTTGGCCCAGAGCTCGCGGCTGTTGGCAAACACCTTGAAAGGCTTGCCCTTGAGGTCAACGAGTGCCTTCTTGATTACAGGCTTCTGCTTGCCGTTGCGGTGCTCCATGTTCATCATCATGGTGATGGGGATGCCGCCGGCCTCCCACTCGGTGGCGGGCTTGGCAAGATGGCGAATGGCCGACATGTAGCCTGTGGCGCCAGCTTTGATGAGCATAGTGGCGTTATATCCCAGAGCGTAGCAGTAGTCGGCGTCGAAGTTCGACGGGTCGGCGCAGCGGCCTTCGTACCCAAAGAAGTGGTGCTGAGTCTTGAACTTGCCCACAAAGCGGCCTTCGTCTTTCATCTTCTGGAGCTTCTTGGCCACCATCTCGCTGAGCATCTTCTCGGTCTCGATGAGCGAGAGCTGCACGTTGCCGTGAGGGTCGCGGTCGAGGGTGAGCTGGCGTGCCACGGTGGGTGGCAGGGTCTCGAAGCGCTGCTTGTTTTCGGGGCTCAACTTCGAGAGCACAAACTCTCGCTGCTCGTCGAGATGCAGCTTTGAGAAGTCGGGGTTGGCAGCCAGGATGTCGTTGAGCTCGTCGATGAGCTTGCGCATGGCGGGCATAAACTCTACCAGTCCCTCGGGAATGAGCACGATACCGAAGTTCTTGCCCTTGGCGGCACGCGCTGCCACCACGCGAGCGATGTCGTTAACCACGTCGTCGAGATACATGCCCTTAGCGGCCACCTCCTCGCCAATGACGCAGTAGTTGGGCTGAGTCTGCAAGGCACACTCCAGAGCGATGTGCGATGCCGAGCGCCCCATGAGCTTGATGAAGTGCCAGTACTTCTTGGCACTGTTGCAGTCGCGCTCCACGTTGCCAATTAGCTCGCTATAGAGCTTGGTGGCGGTGTCAAAGCCAAAGGAGATCTCCACCTTGTCGTTCTTGAGGTCACCATCGATGGTCTTGGGCACACCTATCACCTGCACGGGCACGTTCTTGTTCTTGTAATACTCGGCAAGAACGGCAGCATTGGTGTTGCTGTCGTCACCTCCAATTATTACGATAGCCTTGATGTCAAGTTTGTTGATAATCTCCAAGCCTTTCTCAAACTGCTCGGGTTTCTCAAGCTTTGTACGGCCTGAGCCTATCATGTCGAAGCCGCCGCAGTTGCGGTATTCATCGATAATTTCTTTGGTCAGCTCTTTGTAATCGTGATCGATGAGACCCTCGGGTCCCATCAAGAAACCATAGAGGCGGCTGTTCTCGTTCAGGGCTTTGATGCCGTCGAAGATGCCGCATATCACGTTGTGACCGCCAGGAGCCTGACCGCCCGAGAGAATTACACCCACATTGCAAGGCTCATTGCTGTGAATAGTGGTTGCTTGCTCGTCGCGGACAAAAGTGAGCTCTGGCAGGCCGTAAGTGTTAGGGAACAACTTTTTGATGTCCTCCTGGTTACCTGCCGACTGTGTTGGTTTTCCTACAACCACTTTTACTGGTCCCTGCAAAGCTGCAGGAAGCTTGGGTTGATAGGATGAACGAAACTTTTGAAGAATGCTTTTCTGCTTGAATTTTAGAATATCCATATTATTACCTTAAAACATTTTTTAACTATTACCTTATTTTTTTTGCAAAGTAACAAAATTATGTCTTTTCCCGCAACAACAAAATATATAAAAAATCTTTATAGGGCTGGTTTACCGATTGCATAAGCAGGATGGAACATAGGGGTCAGCCTCCTGATGTATCCTTTCAAGAGAGCAGTGAAACAATGGGGTCTGACCCCGATGTTTCATTTTTCTCTAGGCTTGCACTAATTTTTAATAAATTAGGCGTCGCCTCGGCATAAAAAATATAAAAACTTCGTTTTTTATTTTGTTCTGCTCTCGGCTTGCACTAATTTTTGATAAATTAGGCTGCGCCTAGGAAAAATGCGATTGAGCGAGACAAAGCTGAGCTTGCTCAAAGCCTTGCGAGCGTGAGCATTTTATCAAAATAAAAATGAAAATCTTTTGCTTTTCATTTTGTATTTCTCTCGGCTTGCACTAATTTTGCCACATTATTTGTAACGACGATGAACGAAAACAACCAGCAACCACTCAAGGAACGCACCGAGCAGAGCCTGTTCTGGAGCCTGCTCAACAACGGCACGCTGCAGGTGCTCAACTTGCTCTTTGGCGTGGTGCTGGCACGGCTGCTCTCGCCTGGCGACTATGGCATAGTGGGGGTACTCACCATCTTCGCGCTGCTGGCTGGCAACCTGCAGAGCAGCGGCTTCACGCAAGCGCTCATCAACCTCAAGGAGCCTCGTGACGAGGACTACAACTCGGTGTTTTGGTTCAACGTGCTGGCTAGCGTTGTTCTCTATGGTGTGCTGTGGTTGTGTGCGCCATTGATTGCCAGCTTCTTTCGCCAGCCAGTGCTGGTGGGGGTGTCGAGGTTTGTGTTCCTTGCCTTTCTGATCTCTTCACTGGGCATTGCTCATGGCGGTTACTTATTAAAGAACATGATGAACCGTGAGATTGCTATCATCAACTTCATTGCCCTGATGTGCTCGGGCTGCACTGGTATCGTGCTGGCCTTCAACGGATATGCTTACTGGAGCCTAGCTTGGCAGCAGGTCATCTATATCACTGTGCTTAACATGGGCCGATATTATTTTGTGAAGTGGCACCCGTCGTGGCGCATCAACTTTGGTCCAGTAAAACGCATGGTGGGTTTTGCTGTAAATATCCTCTTCACCAATATCATCAACACCCTGAGCGGACAAGTGCTCACCTTCATCTTCGGGCGTTTTTTCCCTATCGCTCAGGTGGGTAACTTCACGCAGGCCAACAAATGGAACACTCAGGCCCACTCCTTTGTGAGCGGCACGATGGGGCAAGTTGTGCAACCGGTGCTCGTTAATGTTGCGGGCGACAAGGAGCGGCAGAAGCGGGTTTTCCGTAAGATGCTGCGTTTCACGGCATTTATCGCCTTCCCGATGATGCTGGGACTGGCATTGGTGGCAAGGGAGTTTGTCGTAGTAGTGCTTGGCGACAAGTGGCTCGACTGCATTCCGCTGCTGCAAGTGCTGTGCATAGCAGGCGCTTTCATGCCGTTGCACACTGTGTATCAGCAGTTGGCCATAGGCTGCAAGCGCAGCGACTTGTACCTGTGGTGTAACGTGGGTCAGATAGTGATTCAGATAGGCCTTATCTTGCTGTGCTACTATCTGTTCTCGCAGTCAATCCTGGCGGTTGTTGCGATCTATTCAACATTCATGATTGTGTGGCTCGCGGCATGGCAAGTGGTTGCCAAGTCCCTCATTGGCCTGAAATGGATGGAGGCATTGCTCGATATCGTGCCGTTCCTGGTGATTACTGTGGCGGTGCTAGCTATCACCCATTTCGCCACGATGTGGATAGAGAGCGATGTGCTACTGCTCGTCGTCAAAGCGCTGCTGGGCGCTGCCCTCTACATCGCCGTGATGAGGCTGGCGAGGGTGAAAATCTTCGCCGAGTGCTGGGACTTCCTACGCAAGAAACTGAGAAGAAAACCTGTTTTTTAACTTCGGCACATTCACACATGCTGGGCTCAACGCACTATAGATGACCTAAGCAGTCTATCACTGCTATTATCATCTGTTCTTCTTGCGAGAGGTCTTGATTTTATTCATCACTTCTTGGTAGCTCTCTCGCTCATTGAGGTTGACGTAGGCAATCAGGTGGTTAGAGTGCTGCTCCTGCTCGGGCGGGAACTGCATGTAGTCGCCAAAGTAGCGTCGCAACAAGGCATCATAGTCCTTCTGTATTGCTACCTGCAACGTCTCAAACGGCACCTCTATGCTCTCTTCAATCATCGCCTTGGGAATGACTTCACTCTCGCCATATCCGGGAGGATACTTGACAATGGTTTGACAAGTGTCATAATCGTAGGCATGTACTATGCTGTGTAGTTTCCTTAAGAAGCGTTTTCTGAAATACTCCCGATTAAGGCACAGCAACCAATAATGTATCAAGTCCTTAACCTCCCCCCGCTTAAGCATTGCTTTAATTTTTTGCCATGGATAATAAGAGGATGCTTTAGTGAATCGATGCCAGTACTTGCAATAATTCTTGAGATACTGCCTGGCAATATCCATGTTGTCGGTCATGCCGTCATAGACAAAGATGTCGATATACATTCCCAGCACGCAATGATACTCCTCGCTCTCGAGCAAAGTTGTCTCCTTGTTGCACATCTTGGCAAATGGCAAGTAGTAGTTGGGATAGTTGCTAGGCCCTATGAGCTCATACTTGCCCAAATCTTCGGTTGCGCATATCTCCTTGAGCCGCTCAAAGTCGGGGCGTGGCATCACCACATCAATATCATCATCCCACGGAATGATGCCCATGTGGCGTATTGCTCCAATGGCTGAGCCATAAGCGATAAAATAACGCAGACCATGCTTGTTGCACAAGTCTATGTAAAACCTGAGCACATCTACAATGCACTCTCTCCATTGCTGGCGCAACTCGCCTTCTACCACCACTTGGTTCATGGCAATGGCTCATTTATGTTGAGGAACATCTGGGCGCACCATAGCTGCCACTTTTGATTGCCAGTTAGGGAAGCCATGGGGATGTGGGTCCTGAACTCTGGGCGAGTGGGTCCTTGCCAATCCTTAAAAATGGCATCTACTGGTCGAGGCATAGGTATCTTGTCAGGAATGGGCACCCCAGGATATCGCATGGCATAAAGCTCACGAACAAGATATTTGGGCTCACCGCCACGCACACGACTCATGTCAAGCTCACTGGCCATAACAAGGCGGGCGTAGGGGTCATAGTAAGGCATTCCTGCCACAGCAAAGGCATTGAGATAAGAACTGGAGCTCTCGATGGCAAACACGTCGTCCATAAACCTCATGTAGTCGATGTCATCGCCGTTAATGCGGTAAGGCTCGTATAGTTCATACACCCTCTTGTCATAATCTTGAAGTACCATTTCTGGCTCAAGAAAGGTGTAACGCTTAACAAAGTCATCATATTTCCACTCGCGCGAGATGAGTTTGTCCATACCACCAAAAATCAGGTCGGCACTCTCGCCCACGAGCACTAGCTGCACCCCGTCACGCCTAGCGATAGTGGCAGCCTTAAGGATTTGAGGCTCAATAGAGTGCACTGGTGCACATTTTGCCTGCATCACCAGTGGCGTGAAAAGTCGGTAGTCGTCGAGGGAAATGTTTACTAGGTGATGATTTAAGCCCAGCATGTGGCAATAGCTCTTGGCGCGCTCCACATCCTTGTCAAAGACATCGCTCTGGGTGCAGGTAAACGTGTAGGCATGGCTGCCTGGTCGCAGGTAGGTAGCAAGATTTGCGCTGTCCATGCCGCCCGAGAGCAGTATTCCTATGTTGTCATATTTCTTATACAGCTCATCAATCTGCTCCTGAATGCGCTTGTCGATGTCGGTAGCACTGTCAACCTTGATTTGATCATGCTCTGCCACTGGCTTGATGCAGCGGTGTCGCATGCCGTCGTAGAAATCAACGCCGTCTTTGCAGATGTAGCGATAGGCGATATAAGAACTTAAGCAGAATTTTTTGTCAATCATAATCGTTATTGTTTATAGGTGGAACGGGGAACGGAGAACGGGTGTAGGAAGAAAGAAGTAGAAAATGTTGAGAACTCGTTCCACGTTTCACCTTATTTGACATCTTCTAGGTTGTGGCCACGCACAGCATTGAGGGCCTTTGTGATTTGTGTGGAAGAAACTCCCTGGGTGTAAGGGAAATAAACAATCTTGATGCCAGCTTCCTTGAATTGCCGCTCATAGTCCTGCCACTTCTCGGTAGCATACCAGTCGTCACCAACAAAAAGGATGTTGGCCTTGAGTTTCTTGCAAGCAGTGAGCTTGTCCATGTCATACTGCGGCACAGCGGCGTCAACATACTTTATGCTCCTTACAATCTCTATGCGGTCTTCAAAGGGTATCATCGCCTTCTTGCCTTTATAGGCAACCAGTTCGTCAACAGTCACCCCCACCACGAGCTTGTCGCACATGCCCTTGGCGTTCTTGAGCAAGTTCAGATGCCCTATATGAAACAGGTCATAAACCCCAGTTGTATATCCTATTATCATAGTTTTTATTATTAATTAAAATGCAAAAGTAGTTATTCTAGGCCAAAAAAGAATAATATTTATAGCATCTTTTTTCAAATTAACATAAACAAGCGGCAAGCGTTAATGAAACCAATTTAACGTCCGGCAAAAGTGAGATAGATGCGGCGTGTTGCCAAATATATGAAATTGACTGGCTTATAAGGCATCTTGCCGCACCTGAACATCCACTCTAGGCAGCGAGCAACCACATGTGTTGACCGCTGAGTGAAAAGCCCTTCGGCCTGCTGCCTCGGCACATTAAATCGCCGTGCAAACCGCCACACATTCACCCACCCCGTTTGCATGGCAAACGAGTACTGCTTCCATTGCTCATGCGATGTCATGAAAGTGCCTATCAACTCTTGGGCTTTGAAGAATGACATTGCGTTTTGAGTGGTTATGTTGTTGGTGTAGGACTGAGGGTTGTCGTTGCGGTAGAAATACACGCAACTATCGACCGTGCTGCGGCGTGCACTGATGAGCAGGCGTGGCAATACCGAGAAGTCCTCGCCATAGTCAATACCCTCGACAAAGCGGATGTCGTTATCGGTGAACAGCGATTTCTTTATCAGTCGCCCCCAGATGCGGTTGGAGTCAACATTTTGGCAAAGGATGATCTTGAGATAGCCTTTGTCGCTCACTCTCAACGGCAAGTGCACGCCCGCCACTTCGCCACGGGTGACAGTGGCGTAGCCGCCATCAACGAGCGACGCCCCGCTCCGCTGCATCTGCTCAACCAGGCACTCTATCATGTGAGGGTCAACATAGTCGTCGCTATCGACAAAAATCACCGCCTCACCAGTGGCAGCGTCTAGAGCGGTTTGCCGCACCGCTCCTGAACCCATGTTGCGCTCATGGCTGATAATGCGCACCTGTGGCTGCCGCTCAGGATAGCGCTCCACCACTTCGCGCAGGTGCTCAACAGAGGCGTCGGGCGTGCAGTCATCCACAAAGATGTATTCCACATCCTTGTAAGTCTGCTCCATGAGAGTGGTCGCGCATTTTGCTATATAACTCTCAACGCCATAGACTGGCACCAGCACCGATACTTTCATTAGTCTAAAATAAATTCTATGTATATGCAAAATTAATTATTCTTGCCCAAAAAGACGCAATAAAATATTGTTTTTTTTCTGAAATATGCAAAAAACGAGTAACTTTGCACCCAATTTCTAAGAAATACAAATGGAAGAAGTTAATCAACAAAGTCGCAAGAAAAAGTTCATTAAGGACTTTGGAATATACGCAATAGGCAATCTAGGGTCGAAGCTCATCACCTTCTTGATGATTCCGCTATATACCTATTTCGTGGAAAATCCTGGCGATTATGGCTACTTCGACTTGTGCTTTCAAGTGTGTTTGCTCATGTTCCCTATTGTGACTCTGCAACTGCGCGACGGGGCATTCCGCTTTCTGCTAGACACTCAAGACAGCACTGATCGCTCCCGCATTATCACTTTTGTCTATCGCACACTAGGCACCACAATAATCGCAACCATAGCTATTGCCCTTGGTGTATCGCTATTTGTTGAAATTGATTATTTGTGGAGCACTATAGCCTTATTGGTGGTGATGGCTATCTATGAACTCTTGGCACAAGTGACAAGAGGCTTGGGCAACAACAAGGCCTTCATCGCAATAGGGCTTATAGCGTCGTTTGGAATATGCTTGTTTAGTCTCATTTTTGTAGCTTGGTTTAATATGGGCATAATGGGCATTTTTCTTGCCAACATATTATCGCGAGTTATATCAATAATTGTTGTCGAGTGTAAAATGAAGACCTTCAGTCAATTCTTTAACTTCAAGATTGACATGAAAGACGTCTCAAGACAGATACTAAAATTCTGCCTACCCTTGATACCTGTAGCCTTGTGCTGGCTGCTCACCACAACCAGCGACCGTTTTTTTATCAAGCATTTTCTTGGGCTAGAGATGACAGGCATCTATGCTGTGGCAATTAGATTTGGCGGGTTGATCCACACATTATCTAATATCTTTTTCCAGACCTGGCAAGAAAACGCCATTCAGCAATACCACAGTCCTGACCGGGATGATTTCTTCTCAAAGGTTTTCAATTATTATCTATATATATTATGTTTCACACTGATAGCATTCACGTTCTCATTAAAAATCTGTTACGGATGGATTGTGGGAGCCAACTATCAGGAGAGTCTTGAGTATGTGTATTTAATAAATCTGAGCACAATTCTTTTTGCCATCACTGTTTATTTTGAGTTGCCCTATCAATGCGCCAAAGACACAAAACGTGCAATACCATCAATCATTCTTACCACTGCTGTAAACATCATATTAAACTTTATATTGACTCCCATTCTGCACATTTATGGCGTCATTCTCACCTCAATCATTTCCTATCTCACACTAATCATTTACAGATGGGTTGACACTCGGCGTTATTTTACCCTTAAGCTTCAACCCAGGGCGTTAATACCACTATGCTTGATAATGGTGAGTGCATTGCCGTTCTATTTGAATGACAGCCATTTAATGGATGCTATTTATATAATTCTTTCATTTGTTGTTCTCGCCATTTTCACGCCCAGCGAGCTAAAGGCAAGCATAATGAACAAACTTTTAATGAAAAAAAAATCAACCATTTAGTGAATTAATAAGAGCCGTAACAGCTCGGTGATAATTCTCTTCAATAAGTTATTGTCAATACACAATCTTAGATAAAATGATGAAATATTTGAAATACCTCCTCACTTTAGGGATATATGGCGACTTTAATGTCGCTTGGAAACTAAGGAAGCTTTCATTCCTTTTTCTACCATTCTATAAAATCCACCTAAAGGCCCATAATGCTTATATTCCAAAGGAATGTGAAATAGAGGGCGACATAGTCTTTCCTCATGAAATAACAGGATGCTTTTTTGCTTGCTTTTCTAAAATAGGAACTGGTTGCACTATCATGCACCACGTTACTATAGGCTCAAACATCATTGGTGGTGGCAAGAAACTTGGGGCGCCGCAAATAGGAAATAATGTGTTTATTGGTGCTGGAGCTAAGATAATAGGTCCCGTTAAAATAGGCAACAACGTGAAGATTGGGGCCGGATGCATTGTGGTTGACGACATTCCCGACAATGCCGTTTGCGTAATGAACAAACCCCGCATCATCCTAAAGGAGCGATAATCACTAGGCACGATACAAAACCACCGCACCCATTTGCTTTCAAGCAAATGGGTGCGGTGGTTAATATTGGCACACTAACTGATACCTTAACTCTAACTCATCATGAGGCAACCACCATTGTGGGTTGCACACATTGTGGCAGTTATAGCAAGGTGTTTATGAGATTGTAGTTTTGCTGGATGTGGGCACGCGACGATGCTCCAAAAAGCACCGACTCAATCTTCTTGAACTGCCCAACATACTCAAACGCCTCCTCGGGCTTAAGGGCACCAGCGGCCAAGCACTGCATAGCGATGGGCCTGAACTTCTTGTCGCTGCGCAAGTACTCCTCATATCGCTCAATAGAGCCGCTCATGCGAAATCCAATCTTATTTATAGAAGAGCAGATAACAGGATTCTCTATGCCATTTTCTTCGCAAAAGTCAACCATCTGCGGCATGTTCATTGTGATGAAGCCTGGCTCTGCATTATATTTCTTGCGAATGTACTCAGCAAAATGCACCAGGATTTCTTTCATGCCCAACCCATAGAGCAAGTCGGTCATCACATTCTGCAAGAAAATAACTGGTGTATTTAACCCTCGGAACATCTTCATCTCGGCATCAACAAGCAACTCCATCAATGCTGGGAAATCTTTGCGGGCATAGGCAATGCCCGACTTCGACACTACCGACAGCAGATTACCAGGCAAATAGGCTTTGAGCGTTCCCAAAATTCCCAACTCGGTCACGGCGTTGGCATACTTATGAGCATAGGGCATGCAAGGATAAAACTTGAAGTTGGCATATTTCTCAGGATTTTGACGCATGTGCTCACAGATATTGGCAATGCGGTCGTGGGTGGTGCACATGAAAGTGTTTACCCCGCACTCCATTGCCGTGTCGAGGACGTTGATAATTGCTTTGTCCTCCTTGAAACGCACAGCTTGCTGGCGGCTGCGCTCGTCACTTAAATGATTTACAGCAAAAAACTGGTTGTCACCTAATATTACTTTATCCATTGTCGTCTTCTTTTGTTTGTGTATAAGTTAAGGTTATTGTTGCTCAGCATCATCCATCAACTTGTGAATGATGTAATCAGTATTTAGAGCCGACTCAAATGTGTTGCGGTTCTCTACACTTGAGTCCTTGATGCATTGAATGAAATTGTCGTTTTCGAGCGAGAATTCTTCACCTCTAAGGTTAAAGAACACCTGTGGCGTTAGGTCGGTAATATACTTTACGTTCCAGCCCTTGACAAGGTTGTGCTCAGGAAGATCTTTCTTGACATAAATCTTCAGTGTTGTGGTATCGGCCTCGAGCTTTCCTCCATCGCCTTCTATTTTTAATGAAGTGGTGGCCTTGCGGTGGGTGTCGTCGCTCCAGTTCACTGCCAGCTGTCCGTGTAACCCACTTTTCATGATAAGAGTGGAATATACAGCATCATCAACATCGGTTGAGAATATAGAAGGCATGAATGTGCCTTTGGCATCAACCGCCACATCGTCAAAGACATAATTTATCAAGTCCAGGATGTGGGCGGCATAGTCGAACAAGCAGCCTCCACCATTACTCTTGGATGAGCGCCATGTCCCTCCTTTTCGCTTGAGCACAACAGGCCCATAGTTCTCACCCATGAAATGGAATGGTGTGCCAATGACACCAGCCTTGAGTAAACGGCGCATCTCATTGAATGTGCCCACATAACGATTGCAGTAACCAACTTGATTAACAAGATTTCGAGCATTAGCTGCTGCAACCATGGTCTTCCCTTCTTCATAATTGAGACTAAAAGGCTTCTCGCAGAAGACGTGGCAACCATGCTCGAGAGCAAACATCACCATCTCGTAATGCAGCTTAGTGGGTGTTACCACATAAACGGCATCGGGCTTTTCGTCCTCAATCATCTTTTTATAGTCAGTATAACACTTGATTGATGTCAACTTCTTAAAAGCGCTTTGAAGGAGAGAATCGGTGTCGCACATGGCAACCACCTCAACATCGGGATGAGCACCGAGTATAGAACAATGGCTCATGCCCATTTTTCCCAGGCCAATTATTACAACTTTAATCATAATTTAAAAAATATAGATTTTAATAATTATTTTGTTAGGTTCAGTAAACAAGACTTAATCAGATTATAAGCTTCCTTGCCTTTGTTCAATAGAGAAATATCAGCAGGCTTAGCTTGTGCATTTCTAATTATTTCTCTGATTTGTGAGGCATTGAGGTTGGGATTGTGCAACATCAGGCCCTCAGATATCAGAAAGCGGTCAACATCGAGCAATGCGTCCTGATAAATCGACACTGTGGGCACTCCTATGACAGCCATCTCGCGGGTCATGGTGCCACCAGCACCTATAAATAAAGAGCAATCGGCGGCGATTTCATCAAACGTCATTGGGCGCTGGCACACCTTTATGCCATTGAATATCTCGTTAGCAAAATGCTGGCGCTGGTTGTCGTCACGTGGAAGTATTATGATCTCATAATCTTGCTTAAGCTCAATCAGAGCATCGTCAAGAACATTAGTCTTTCCCTTATAGTACTGTGCGAAATAAGGTTCTGGGCGGTAATAGATCCTCTTGGTTGAATGTTCTTGAGGCTTAAAATCGCTATATTTTCCCCAGAGGTATATCCCTTCTTTCACTCCTGGATATTGTCTAACCTTTTTGGGACTTACCAGCAGATTAGTAACACTCTTAACAGGAATAAACTCAGGCACAAAAACCTTGTGAGCGCATACGAAGCTGATTTTGTTGCCCATAGCATGCTCGTTATCATTAGTGTAGATAGTGGGCACTCCAGCTAGTCGTCCTGCAATAGCGCTTGTGAAAGAGCTCTGAGAGATTGCTGCATCAATGTTGTGTCTCTTGATAAATTTAACCAGGTCTCTCACCCTAACAATGTTTCCCAGAATTTTATTACGCAACTTCTTTCCATAAGACTTACCCACAATAGTGTAGTCCATACCATAGAGGTCAAGAAGTTCAGTAGTGTTAGCGGCGTTACGGCTTGTAATTACAACCTCATGTCCTTCATCTTGAAGCTCTCCAATCATTTGGCGAAAGAACTGAACATGTGGCGAATTAGTCAAATCAAACCAAATCTTCATAAAAATTTTACTTGAGATAATGCTTTAAATCTAAATCAGTTACTAGAAGAAAAAAAACACTACAAATCAATAAAAAAGTAATTAGCTAAAAAACGATTATCTTTGTTGTTGCAAAAAGTAGTTTTAGCATTTATTATTTTATTTGCCAGTGGGCAATTCAATCATGTCACCAAGCATTTTTTGATATTCTAAAGAATAGAAAGCATCATAGCCAGGAGTAAATGTCAACTCTCCAAAAATGGGTTTTCCATTAATAGCGTACAAGTCAACCCTGACATAGGGAAACCCTTGTGACAGGCTTGAAGCTATTTGTGTCATCTCGTCATAGCACACTGGTTTTGGGACTTCCTTAAAGACAACAGGTTTGGTTTTATCATACCATTCAGGGTGAGCGTTCCAGTCTATGTCATATAACATCCTGCTAATCAGGTGAGTGCCATCTTTCCTGTCGGAGAAAGCAGCAACCGACACAGGTTTCCCGTTGAAGCAATTAAATTTATAGTCAATTAAGCCATCATGAGGACACTCGGGTTGAACCAGTAATTCTTCGGCAATGATGCATTTAGGAGATATCTTTATATAGTGGGGTTGTCCTGACAGTTCACCATAAGGCATTTTCATCCAATAGCTCAATCTAGATTTTGCATCTTCAATGTCGAGCTTTGATTTATCTCTAACAATGATATTTGACGTGCACCCATTATTAGTTTTCAAAACAAACTGATTAGGCAATGCATCAAAATCTATGTCATCAGGGCTGTTATACACGCCATATAGCTTTGTCAAGTATTGAGCACCAATAGTGTTCTTAATGTATTCTCTAACGGCATATTTATCGGCGAGCTCTGACCATTTTGATGTGTCGGTAAATAACGACATCCAAGTAATCTTATCATGGAATAGTGTTGGGTCTTTTAAATTTATCCTCCTGTGAAAAGACAGATAATATTTTAGATTAAGAATAATCTTTGGATGCTTGCCTAAAAAACCAGCAAATGGTGAAGCTATTTTATATAAGTTTTGTTTCATTGATAACTAACTACTTAATTAAATTCTCATACATATCTACAAGCACGGCGGCAACCGACTGTGGGAAGTGCTTGTTGATCTTTTTGTAAGCCACATCCCCCATTGAGCGAGATTGATCTCTGTGCTCAAGTAGATACATTATCTTTTCAATGAACGCAGAGCCATCGCCAGGCTCCACAAGGAAACCGTTGACACCGTCATCTATCATTGATGGGATGCCACCCACAGGAGTGCTGATTACTGGCTTGCGATAAGACATTGCCTCCAGTATTGACAAGGGCAGGCCCTCAGTATATGATGGCAGTATCAAAGCGTCGCAATGGCACAACAGGTTGTGCTTAGCTGAGCTATCTACCCAACCTTCATATTTTATCAAATCGTCTAACTGCTTTTCCTGAATTTCATTTTTCAATCTCTCCACTTGGCCATTGCCTGCGATGTGCAACAGGAAACGGCCTTTCAGTCTTTCTTCATTGTCTTTGATGGCATTGACGAGGTCAAAAATACCTTTAGGGTCATTAATCAGCCCTAAAAATAGCACATGAAATCTATCATCTGTTATGACATTATCACATTTAGCTGGTACGGGTATAATATTTGGCACAACCTCTAAACGGGAAACACCCACCTCTGTTCTAAACCACTGGGCCCAGTCATCGGTCAACACAGCAACCATGTCGCATTTGTCTAGGGTGCGCTTAGCAAGACTGGCATGGCTGGCATAGTAGTCCTTGAAGCCGCCTCCATGAACATGAAGAACCACCTTTTTTCGGAATAATTTTGCTAGACTAACAAACCATGACGAGCGCTTGAAGCTGAATCTAGAGGCTGTGTGGATGTGCACCAACTTAACCGATCGACAAAAAGCTAGAGCCACCACAAATCTCATTAGCGACATTGCCAGTTTACAGATCTTCTTAAAGCGATTCCCTTCACACGAATTGGAGATATATCTGAATCCATTATTAGGGAACACATCTCGGCTGTAATTATATACAACTTGAGCAATGCCACCTCTTGGTGGGTCATATTCGGGCCCAACGCTCAATATTTTATTTGATAATTTGGCTGAGATCATTTATCTGAGATTGAAAACTACAATGAGTAATAATGCAAGTGCCATATACCATCGATCCCATCTCAACACATGACGATTCTCTTTCCAGCACTGTAAACCATAAATTGCAAATATAATGGTAAATGGCATGTGGGGCCATTGATAGCGGTCGTGCTGCGCAAACAATGTGAAGTCGAGCATTATTGTGTCCAGCAGCCAGAATATGAATATCCCCATCAATTCATATTGCCTATTCTTGAAAACTCCATAAATGGCATATACAAAGAAAAACGAATAAAACACTTTGCACATCGATGAGAAACTGTACAATGTAATGTAGTTGCGCTTTACTAAGTCGTCGGCAATCAAATTTGGGAAAGGACCAAAAACCGAGGCTAGATAGTTGAAGATAAATGTAAATCTTCCCTGATCGCGGACTTTTGTCTCAACTAACCCTTCAAAGAAATCATAGGTATAACCTTGTTGCACAGCCAACTCATCGATGATTTGATAAGTATAAATTATGGCAAAGACAACGATAAGTAAAATGTAAACATAAAAATATCGTTTTACTACTGGAAATCTTAGCAATAATAAAAAAGCCAGTGCACCCATTAACATATAGAACACGGGCGTCCTGAACAAAAGTATAGGTAAGGAGAACAATACTGCACGAATGATATCTCTTAAATACAGGTGCCTTTTTACGCGTACAATATAATAAATGGCAATGACAACAAACATTACCATAAAATTCTCTTTCAGCCCTGCCGCTGCTGTATAAACTGCGTATAATTCTGTCCCCCAAAAGAACGCAGCAAAGCATGAGACACCTTTGTCAAAGAACAAACTAGATATCTTATACACATAATAGCTCGATATTGCCACGGCTATCACATTTAAAAGCACAAGTAGTTGAATGCCATTTACGGGGTCTCCAGATAATTGATAAACAAAATATGCAATAATAGGAAAGCCCATATCATCTAGCTTAACCTCCAGCACATTAAGGTATTTGATATATCCCACCAATGACAGATCAATGTGTGAAGCATATCGGTGGTAGAGCAATGAGTCGGCAGGCCTATAACCTAATGGATCATTAAAATAGTCCATATTAAAATATCGCAGCCCAAAACAACATATTAGCTGAAACATCGCAACAACCAATATGGTCTTATATATCGACTGCTTGTCATACAATAACGAGAAAAAGACAAGAAAGCCCATGCCCAGCATCTGCATGAACACTATAGAAGAATCGGGAAGCCTATTCCCCTGTGCAAAGAAGAATAGGATAAAAAACAGCAAATAGAATATAGCTGCGATACTAAAAAATTTCCTGGTTCCCCAAATGCGAAGCAAATTCATAATTTACTCTTTAAAATATGAAGTTCAGGCTTAACTACACTCCAGTGGGGTCTTTGTCTTATTATACCCTGAATGCATGTCTATAAGTTTCCTTATTATTGTAACGACCCATGGCATGCCAAGCTTTTGAGCATATAAAGCAATTCTGTAATAGAATGGAATATATGTGTTAGTCCTAATAATCGACATTGGAATCTCTTTCAATAAGCTTTTCAAATCATCGTCATCGGGCTTATAAATAAGCAAAGAGCCAGCAATCCCAACTCTGAATGCCTTGATGCCACTTTCAATAGTCTCGTCGCTTGGATGTGTTTTGAAAAAATTATCCACAAGCCTAAACAAAGACTTTACCATAGGCATCAACATACGCTGGTTGATGTCGGTAAGTGAATTATCTCTCTTCCTATAAAAATAAAGTGGCTTGTCTATAAATGCAACCTTATTGGCGAAATAAATAAACCTGAAAGTAATGGCTTTGTCCTCTAGAAGTCTGAAACTGTCGTCGGGGTAAAGATTGTTGTCGGCTATTATTGAACGTTTAACAAGTTTGTTCCACAAGGCATTGTGAGCCGTACCGATTAGCAAACGTTTAATCAGCTCATTACGCTCCATTTCTTGAAAAGAAGTATTGACCTTAATTTTTCCCTCATAGACTCTAGAGAAATTACAAATGACCACGTCGCTTTGGGTGTCAATTGCTTTACCAGTCATCTTCTCAATGAAGTCTGTTGCCACATAGTCATCGCTGTCAACATGAATAATATATTCACCGGTTGCATTCTTCATGCCTAGCTGCCTACAATAGGCCACCCCTTTGTTGTCTTTGTTCTCAAAAATTTTGCATTGTTCCACACGCGACGGGTATTGGCTACACAATGACCTGAGCAGCTCTACGCTGCCATCGCTTGACGCATCATCTACAAAGAGGTACTCAATATCATTATAGGTCTGCATCATGAGCGACTTTACACATTGCTCCAAATAAAGCGCCGCATTATAAACAGGGACTACAATCGATATCTTTATGTCACTTACTTGATTCATTTTAGAATATTATAATGATTGGCAAAAAAAGAAATGATAAAGAAACGGCACCGATGTTTTTACAGGAAAATATACCGCCTTTATCACAGCCATGTAAATATAGCTGAAATTGATAATTGCTACTAAAGCAAAAGCAAGATAAGATCTTGACCTATATAAATAACAGAGCAGATAAGCTGTCATTATCAGGTTAAAAACCAAGAAATAATCTACTGGCCTTAGGATAAAATGAGTGGTGTTCATCAACAAATTGCTCACACACATGCCTATGAATGCCAGCATAAAGAAATATGGCAGCAACGTGTCATCTTTAAAAAACGATTTCAACCGCGGATAATACCATATTATAACTATGTTGCTTAATAGAGCCGAAATGCGAAGTGGACCCCAGCCAATGGTTCTCATGGTTCCTCCCACATTGGGGTCATCGAGATTGCCATAATTGCTGTAGCCTGTCAGGTCGATGAACCACTGATAATTAGTGAAATATTTTGTCCAGAATGGGAATGAGCCAACTAGGATAAACAGAGCTAAGACAGCGAGCATGAGCCATTGGTTTGGCGATTTGTCTCTAACCTTAACAAAGCAGATGAGGAATACTGGCAAGAGCATTAACGACGACTTGTGCAAGAAGGCACACATGACCACTATCAAGGCATACGGCAGAAACTTCCTGTCACGAATGAGCGGAATCAAAGCCACAAACACACACACTACTACGCTCTGGCGCACAGAGTTCATCCAGTTCACAAAATACGGACCCAGCATAATGCCCAGGGCTACCCAGCACAACAAGTGCTTGTGGCGTCGCAGGCCATAATAAAGAAATCCTATCTGCAACAGGGCCCAGAAGGCAAAGTAGAAGAAATAATGAAGATGGCACCAAGCAAAGATTTTTGACACCCACTCAAAGCCATATTCAAAGTTGTGACGGCTAAAGTCGCCTGTCTGCTGCAAGTGAAGATACTGATCAAGATACATAGCATGGTCATAACCTGTGTGATAACGCGCACCGGCTATGGCACTGAAGACCAGCAACGACAGCAATATCTCCCAACTATAGAACGGCAATGAGCCGCCGCCTTTAAGCAGAGATTGTTGCTCGCGATAATTGACATGCCATCCCAAGAAAAACAAGATGGCACCTGTCATGCTATATACTATCAGGCTTAGCAACATCGACTTCTAAAAACGAGTTAAAGGAGATTTCGGTGATAACATGTTTCTCTAATATATTTGTCAACAATTTCTCTTTTGTAGGATGCTGGTTATGATTGCATTTGCTGCAAGCCATGCTGTTAACATTATTGCTAATGTCACAGTGATGCCCACAAAAGTTGATAAAAATATCGAGAAACCTGTAATGAATATAAATACTATCAATTCCACAAGCAGGGCCGAGTGCTGTGACAGGCCTAACCTGAGTAGCTTGTGATGAAAATGATTGTCGTCGGCATTAAAAGGATTTTTGCCTTTTATTAATCGATATATGACAACATTGATCACATCAAAGTAGGGTAGCAGAAGAGGAGAAAAAGCTACAATCAGCGGGTTTTGATGCAACATCGCGGTCTTGGGGTCGCCATTGATAGCAACGGCAAGCACGCACAGCACTAGCCCTAGCACTGTTGAGCCTGTATCACCCATAAATGTCTTGTCGTGCCGTGACGCTTTTCCAAAAAAGTTGAAATAGAAAAATGGCAGCAGCACACTAATAAATGACAACGGCAGCAAATAAATATAGCTGCCATTAAGACAGAACACCACCGAGTAATACACAAACGAGAGGATTGCGATACTCGATGATAGACCATCTATGCCGTCAATGAAATTAAATGCGTTGATGCTAAGAATAACAAGAAATATCGTCACGCACACACCAAATGTATAGGGCAGCTCATATAGCCCCAATAGTCCATAAAAATTACTCAACAAAAAGCCTGTCAAGCACAAAACTATCCCCACCACAAATTGGTAAATGAATTTAGTGCGATAACGAAGGCCCTTTATATCGTCGGCCACACCGAAGATATACATGATTACTATTGATGCCACTAAGCCAATTATGGGCTTAGTGTTGTCAACAGTAATTTCTCCCTTGCCGCTAAGAATTAGGCAGCCACTGATGAATGATAAAATGGCAACAGGGACAAATGCCACACCTCCTAGCCGGGGAACATCTCCTTTGTGTATCTTTCTCTTAGTGTGTAGATCAAATAAATTGTGACTATAAGCATACCTGATGATTAACCTTATCAACAATGCTGATAGGACACAACTAATTATCAAAGCTATTATTACAATTGACATGGTTTAACTATTTGTGATAGGTGTTTCTTCTTTAGTAAATTGCATAACTTAATCATAACTGGCACATGAGCACCTGCTGTGATCAAAAACACCAAAGACAGCACATAATTTCTCTATTTTAGAACGGAGATTTTCTTCCGTCCTAAAATGGAGATTGCAGTTTCCTTTGTCAACTTGCCACCCAATCGGCAGCAGGGTGGCACTACTCAAGCTATATGCCAATAGACTTAGCAACATCTATTTCTTAAAGATGCCGCAGAAGTCAAGGATAACCTTATCTTCACGCCACTCAAGCTGTTTGAACTCATTGTGAGCTGTCAGGAACACCACTATGTCGGCTCGCTCATAAGCCTCACGATAAGGCGTGAGCTTAAATACATTGTGCTCCTGGATATTTGGCTCCACAACTAGTAACTTGGCATTGTTCCTACTCTGCATCACCTCGGTGGTGATGCGCTTGGCTGGTGATTCTCGCAAGTCATCGATGTTGGGCTTGAAAGCAAGTCCCATCATTGCCACAACAGGCTTGTGGTGATTCTTGAGCTCAAATTCAAGCATGGCATTTTTGACTTTCTCGGCACACCATTGAGCCTTAAAGTTGTTGATTTCACGGGCTTGAGCGATGATTTTTGCTTCTTTTGGGAATGCCGCAGTGATAAAATAGGGATCTACCGCTATGCAGTGACCACCCACTCCACAACCAGGCTGAAGGATGTTTACACGTGGGTGCTTGTTGGCTAGATTAATCAGGTCCCACACATTGATACCTGCTCGCTCGCATATCATTGACAACTCGTTGGCGAAAGCAATCTGCACATCGCGGCTGGAGTTCTCAGTGAGCTTACACAGCTCTGCCGTGCGAGCATTGGTGCGGTGAAGCTGGCCAGTAACAAACTTTGAGTAGAACTCAATGGCATGAGAGGTTGAGTCTTCATCTATGCCACCTATCACGCGGTCGTTGTTCACGAGCTCATAGATCACGTTGCCGGGGAGAACGCGCTCGGGGCAATAGGCGATGTGAATGTTGCCTTTGAGCTCAGGCCGCTCCTGAAAAATCAACTCTGCCATCTGCTCGGTAGTCCCCACGGGTGATGTTGACTCTATAACATATAGGTCTCCTTTCTTTAGCAAGGGGAGCACCATGCGCGTAGCGTTCTCTACATAAGATATGTCGGGCTGATGGTCTCCTTTGAACGGTGTGGGCACCACTATAAAATAGGCGTCACACTCTTCGGGTTCAGACGTTGCCCTGAATTTGCCACTCTTGATTACTTCTTGAAGCAGCTTCTCCATTCCGGGCTCCACTATGTGCAGATGACCGGCATTGGTCTGTTCCACAACCTTTGTGTTGATATCAACACCAATAATTTCAATGCCACTTTGGGCAGCTATTATTGCTGTGGGAAGGCCTATATAGCCCAATCCCATGAAACAAGCTTTCATATTACTCTTTTTTATTGATTAATTAAGACAAGAGGATAGGTCAGTCCTTACTCTTCGAATTTGAACCATTACCGTAACCGTAGCCATAACCGTAGCCATAGCCATAGCGACGATATCCATAGCCGTTCGACTCCTCGGTAGTGCCGTTGAGCAAGATTACCATGTTGTTGAAACGCTTCTCCTCATAGTATCTCTCAATCTCAGGCAGCATCTGGCGGTCGAGCAATCCCGAACGTAGCACGTAGAGGGTAACATCCACATGCTTGTTGATGATAGATGCGTCGGCAACGATGTCGATAGGTGGACAGTCAATGACTATATAGTCATAAATGTCACGCATGTTGGCCAGCAATGAGCTCAGGCGCTCGCTGAAGAGCAGCTCTGTGGGGTTGGGAGGAATGGTGCCAACTGGAAGAACGTCAAGGTTCTCGTGAATCTTGCCCTTCACAATCACATCCTCAATCTTCTCATATTGGCCGTTGAGGTAGTCAGAGATGCCGCGTGGAGGCGAGTCAACAAATGTTGACATCGAAGCCTTGCGCAAGTCAAGGTCAATTAGTAGAGTCTTCTTACCTTTAATGGCAAAACTGGTGGCCAAGTTGGTGGAGATGAATGTCTTTCCTGAACCCACATTTGATGAGGTGAGCATTACCACCTTTTGGTCTTTTCCTAGCACAAACTCCAGATTGGTTCTAACAACACGGAAGGCTTCATTAATATTGTTGCCGTTCTTTTCCTGAACAACAATTTCTCTGACGTCTTTGCGGCGGTTGAACAAAGCGAAAAGGCCTTTGCGCTTGCGATAAGACAATGGAATTTCTCCAATGAATGGTATCGTTAAATCTTGAATGTCTTGACGGCCACGTACTTTGGTGTTCATGTTGTTAACAAAGAAGAGTATGATCATTGGCACCAGCAATCCCAGGAAGAGGGCCACAAGCAAGACGTAAGATTTTACTGGAGACGATGGGGTGCGGCTACCTGATGGTGGGGTCAACAGCTTGGCATTGTTAGCAACGGTGTTGCGCGAGAGCTGGTTTTCCTCGCGTTTCTGCAACAAGAACAGATATAGTTGCTCCTTGACTTTTTGGTTACGTTCAGCCCCGAGCAAATCCATCGCCTGAGTAGGTGTGGCTTGAATCTTCTGGGTTGTCACGGTCTTTGATGCCTCAAGTGCGTTTTTGCGCTCGTTAAGGGCAGAGACTACAGTGTTAAGAGAGGTGATAATCGATGCTCGCGAAGAGTTGAGCTGGTTGTCCAGATCCTGGACCAGAGGATTGTTCTTGCCGCTGTTGTCGGCCAAGCTGTTGCGCTGAAGCACCTTCTCGTTGTAATCTCTGATCTGAGCCGACACAGCCTGATTGTCAATGCCTGAGTTTGGAGGTAGCAACTTATACTCACTCCCTGACAACTGGTTCTTGATGAGATTGGCCATATAAATCTGGTTGTCGAGGTCTAGCAGCTGAGAGCTGGTGTTCTCTATCTTGTTAAGATTGATCTGGGTTGCGATGCCCATATCGGGTGTCAGCGACGCGCTCTTTTGCATTGCAATGTTAGCATCTACACTGCCCAGCTGGCTTTGAATGCTGTCAATCTCACGGTCTATATACTTGCAAGCATTCACCGCTTGTTCGTTGATGTCCTCTTTATACTTGTCTTTATACACTTTAAACAGGACATTTAGCACATCCTCGGCGCGCTCGGCACTCGCGTCTCTAATCGAAATGTCAATTACCGAAGCACGCTCATGGTTCAAATCCACAACCAGCTTGCCTGCATATTGGTTAGCGACATCTGTGAGTCGGTTTTTAGACACTCTAATTGGCGTCTCATATTTGCCATAGTAATGCTGGGTGGGAGTCACTACAACCTGGCCAATAGGCGTCTTAATGGGGGTGCGGAACGTGCCTTTCACAACCTGAGTAGATGCCTCTTGTAAATCTTCCGATAGAAAATTGGTTAGCTCAATCTCATTATTGTCCTTAAGGGTCATGGTGAAAGAGGCGTAACTCTCTGGGTCAATATCTATCAGCGACACTACCACAGGCTGGGTCTTGCCATAGAGTGTGAGCTCATGGAAGCGACCATCGGTCTTGTAGTTCATGTCGAGATGCAGCTCCTCAACAACCGATTTCATGTAAGAGGGCGACGAGAATGTTATCATCTCGTTGTAGATGTTGGTCTTTCCCATTTTGAGACCCATCTCAGAGAACTGGCTGAACTCATTAGCCAGCATCGATGATTTCTCGTCGTCTTTGATTAGTACCGACGCTTTGCGTGTGTAGGACGGAGTGGTAACAAGAAGGTATAGTATGGCCAGGCCCAGTGCTATGGCTAGTGATAAGACAAACCAATACCACTTATATAGGCACATGTAAAGCCATTCTTGTATCTTCACGAAGTCATCGTCCTTGGCATTTCCTGCGTAATTTTTATTTACTTCTTCAGCCATCTTTCTAATTATTTAAATATAAGAACTGATACCGATGTGAGCAATGAAGCAAGTGAAATCCACAACGTGGGCTGCAAGAAAGCATTGCCGGCAGCTGTCGCTTCACGCGCTTTCTTCTCATTAGGCTCAACATAAATCATGTCGCCTTGCTTTAGGTAATACACTGGCGAGCTATATAAACTCTGTAGATTGGTGAGATCTACACGATAAGCCATCTGCTGGCCATTCTCCTCGCGCATCACTAGCACATTGTCGCGCTTGCCATTGATGGTGAGGTCGCCGGCGCGGCTCAGAGCGTCGATGATGGTGGTGACATCGTGATCCATCAAGAAACGTCCAGGGCTGTTAACCTCGCCCATCACCGAGAAGAACAAGTCGAGGAAATCAACTGTCACGATGGGGTCCTTGAGCAGGTCACGAGTGATGAGCTGGTTCTTGATGTAGGCCGAAATCTCACTCCGTGTCATTCCTTTCAGGGAAATTTTGCCAAGAACGGGGAAATCAATCTCTCCATTCTCATCAACAGTGTAACTTGCCACCTGGCTAGTGCTCAGATTGGCATCCGACTGAGATGTCTTGTAACGACCCACAATCTGCAAGTTAAACAGATAAGCCAAACCAGGGTCTTTGCTGCCAACGAGTATTGACAATTTGTCACCAGGCTGAACTGTCACGAGTTTGGGTTGCTGCAAATCATGCACCTGCCCTGATTGCACATCCTGGAAATATCCTAACTTGGGAGCGTTGCACGACGCTACCACAAGGACCAGGCTCATCAACATTATCAGTTTTGTAAATTTCATAATAGATATTTTTGATTAATAATTTTCAGTTGGTTTAGAAATACTGATTGATTATCCTCAATTTCTGTAAAAGTGGTTTCAATTTAATAATTTGATGCCAATCTTGGGTTTTATGCAATACTTTGGGACATCAAGTGCTTGGTATGGTGCTAGCACTCAACGAATTAGGTTGTATCCGCAAAAATAATGGATTGTCTTTGGAGCTTCTTTTAAAGCCACAAAAACCATTTTAGCGCACAAAATTAGTTAATATTTTTATAATATGCAATTATTTTATTTTCATTTTTTCATTAAAAAAAATACAGTAATCAAGTTGGGCAAACTGGTACTGTTGCTGTGGTGCTAACAAAGATGATTAAGAAAAGCCGAGGGCACTGTCGCAGCAGAGCCCTCGGCTAAAAATATTATAGATTCATTGATTTTACATCATGCCCCCCATGCCGCCCATGCCGGGATTGCCAGCGGGCATTGGGGTCTCCTCTTTCTTCTCGGCTATCACGCACTCGGTGGTGAGGAACATGCCGGCAATTGAGGCTGCATTTTGCAGGGCTACACGCGCAACCTTGGCGGGGTCTATCACGCCGGTCTCAAAGAGGTGCTCATACTTGTCGGTGTAGGCATTGTAGCCATAGTCGCCTTTACCTTCGCGAACCTTTTGAACGACAACTGCGCCCTCAAGGCCTGCGTTGTCAACAATCTGACGCAGTGGCTCCTCAATGGCACGGCGCACGATGTGGATGCCAGTGGTCTCGTCGGCATTGGCGCCTTCCATCTTGTCGAGCACGTCAAGGCAACGGATGTAGGCCACACCACCGCCAGGCACTATGCCCTCGGCAACAGCAGCGCGGGTAGCGCTCAACGCGTCGTCAACGCGGTCTTTCTTCTCTTTCATCTCCACCTCGCTGGGGGCGCCTATGTAGAGCACTGCCACGCCACCTGCCAACTTGGCAAGACGCTCTTGCAGCTTCTCCTTGTCGTAGGTTGACTTGGTAGTCTCAATCTGAGCCTTAATCTGTGCCACACGGTCGGCAATGGCCTGCTTGTCGCCAGCGCCGTTCACGATTACGGTATTCTCTTTGTTGACAGTCACTTTCTCGGCAGTGCCGAGCATGTCGATGGTGGTGCCTTCGAGCTTCAAGCCCTTCTCCTCGCTGATGACTACACCTCCGGTCAGGGTGGCGATGTCCTCGAGCATCTCTTTGCGGCGGTCGCCAAAGCCTGGAGCCTTAACGGCGCACACCTTCAACGAGCCACGTAGGCGGTTAACTACCAGTGCTGCCAGGGCCTCGCTGTCAACGTCCTCGCTGATGATGAGCAGCGGACGACCGCTCTGAGCAGTGGCCTCGAGCACAGGAAGCATATCTTTGAGAACAGAGATCTTCTTGTCAAAAATCAGGATATAGGGGCGCTCCATCTCACACTCCATCTTCTCGGTGTTGGTCACGAAATAGGGCGAGATGTAACCACGGTCAAACTGCATACCCTCTACCACATCTACATGGGTGTCGGTGCCCTTGGCCTCTTCAACGGTGATAACGCCGTCTTTGTTCACCTTCTTCATTGCCTCGGCAATGAGTTCGCCTATCTCCTGGTCGTTGTTGGCACTCACGCGGGCCACGTTCTCGATCTTGCCAAAGTCGTCGCCCACTTCCTGCGACTGAGCCTTAATTTGCTCCACAACAGCGGCAACAGCCTTGTCAATGCCACGTTTCACTGCCATGGGGTTAGCACCGGCAGCCACATTCTTCAAGCCCTCGTTGATGATCGACTGAGCGAGAACGGTAGCGGTGGTAGTGCCATCGCCTGCGTCGTCGCCGGTCTTCTGGGCCACCTCTTTTACGAGTTGGGCTCCTATGTTCTGGAACTCGTCCTCAAGCTCCACCTCGCGAGCCACGCTCACACCGTCTTTGGTGATGTGGGGAGCGCCAAATTTCTTGTCGAGAATCACATTGCGACCCTTGGGGCCAAGTGTCACCTTTACGGCGTCGCTCAACTGGTCAACGCCCTTTTTCAGTTCCTCGCGTGCTTTTATGTCAAATTTTATAATCTTTGCCATGATTTTTCTCCTTTGTTTTTAAAATTTAATTTATTCTTCAACAATTGCCAAAATGTCACTCTGGCGCATCATCAGCAGTTTTGCGCCATCTACCTCAATCTCGGTGCCGGCATACTTGCCATAGAGCACAGTGTCGCCAGCTTTTACTACCATTTCCTCGTCTTTGGTGCCATGACCAACGGCTTTTACTACCCAGCAGTAACTTCTTCGGCTTTAGCAGGTTCAATAAGAACTCTGTCACTTAATGGTTTGATTGTCATTTTCTTTATTTTTTAAGTTAGATATATTATTTGCAATATCAATGGCGTTATTCCAACGCCACTCTACTACTATGCACAATCTGTGCCAATGCCACGCTTTTCCCACTAAACGACATTTTGTCATGATTATTTGCGCTATACCACTTTAATGTTTGGAGAAATTTTACCACAATGAGAGTTGGGTGTTATTTATGGAGGGGGGGGCTGTTCACATGCATGACATAAATATATACATCATCTTTTCCATTTGTTCAAAACGCTCGTCTTTGCCATTTGTCATATTGTCATGGTGTTGCATTAATCAATTCCAAAATACACTTTTTTGTACCAGCTGGACCAGTCGGGTAAATATGTAACGGCCTTATCAACAAGTGTATTAGACTTAAAGTTGCTGAACTTGGGAGAGTTTCTTGTCAGTTGTTGATATTCATTCATTGTCTTGTCAAGAAAACAATTTTCTGGATGAGAAACAACAGAGAAATAGACCTCGTCAAATACACCTCTATTCTCAAGTTCAAATGCCATCAACTGATTCCTCCAAAGTTGGTTCATGCCACCCCTGAATGGGCAACCGTCATCTTCGTATTGTCCACAGAAAAACGAATGTTGTTTTTCCATAATCTTCCAATAGAAGTAGCCGCAATGTTTGTGGTAATAACACTTATCGTGATTTTTTATCAATTCTTTTATGCCACATGATTTGCAATAGGCTTTCTCTGATTCAGTAATACCTTTTGAACGATAGCCTCCACAGGTCGTAAATTCCCGTTCTGTTAACTTGTGTTCTATGAGCCAAAGGCAGAGCTTGTTGTCAATGTTTCGATAAGCAATGGCAACATCCGAGTCAGTACCTGCATGAGGGCTGTGGTCACCAAGAAGGCCTTTGGAGCCTTCCAGTGATGACTCCCAATACTCAAAGCAATAGCCTTTGCGAAATTGCCCCCTTTCAATGTGGTCAAACCCTTTAGGGGCTACTCCAGACTCTTTTAATATCATGTCGGCATACTCACTTTCCAATATTGGCACAAACAGATTAACACACGCTGTTTGAGAGCTTGCCACATGCATTGAAGCTGCATAATGAGGCTTATATGCAAACTTGCTTTCTTGAATCTCCTCTACTATTGTCTTTATGCCATTGTATAGCATGACAGGTATTTTTGCATCACGATATGGCTTTGGAAACAAGCATTTGTGTTTCACACCACTATTTGATATTCCTTGACCATCAATTTTAAGAATCTCTTCTTTGTACTTTATTAGATAAGAGTAAACCCTCTGTTGAAAATCCTGATAAGACATAAGCGATAAGTTGTTTACGGGTTGAGTCCACTTTAAAAGTAGCTTTTCTTGTGGATTATGGTTAAATGCATTATCTGTTTGAGTCATGCAAAGTTACATTATTTTTTTTAATTTACAAAACATTTTAACGAATTATAATTAACAGAATGACTAAAATACCATATACTTTAATAAAGTGGACGCGAGATGATAGGTGCTAGAAGTGACCGTGCTATATCCATTGGCAAAATAGCCCATATTTTTAAAACGGGACAAACCAATGACGGCAAAAACGTCTGCATTTTATTAAACATAATTAGTTGGCATAGTTACTATTCGGCTGTGTCGCCATTGTAAAAAAAATAACCAAACCAGACAAATATAACAAGAATCAGCTAGCTAAGCATTAGGAGTATCGTGACAAGATGCCTGGCCTAATTTCTCGTAGCCAATACAATGGACGTAGCAATTTTTGCCGCAGGGTAATGCGAACAGATCCGGAAACGAATATTTTTTGCGAAGTGGTGATATTTTTGCCGGCAAAATTTGCATGGAGTGTAAAGTTTTTTGTAAATTTGCGTCTGGAATATTTCCTAAAAGTTTCTCCTTATTATATATATTACAATGATAGTGATAGTGAACGATTGCCGCATCAGGATATTTCGTGGGGCCACAGTAGGCGATGTGCTGTTGCGCTATGCTGTGCGTAATGGCTTGGAACTTAGTGTGGTACCAGCGTTGCGTGTCACCGACAAGTGGGGGCACGCTCTTGATCATGCAGCTCCATTAACCGATAAACAAAGCATTAAAATAATAAACCTATAGAATTATGAGAAAGTTTTTTTTGTCAATAGTAAGTGTGGTGTTGTTCTCGCTCTTGAGCGTCGCTCATGGCGAGACGGTGAGGATTTTGTCAACCAACGACATGCATTCTGCCCTCGAGAAGATGCCAAAGCTCGCGGCCATTGTCGATAGTCTGCGAGCCATCGATCCGGGTCTGCTTGTGCTCTCGGCAGGCGACAACCGCACCGGTAATCCCTATAACGACCTCTATGAGCCAGTGTCTTATCCCATGATTTCGTTTATGAACTTCATTGGTTTTGACGCGTCGGCGCTGGGTAATCATGAGTATGACTCAAAAATAGAGGGTCTGGCTAAAATGACGGCATTGTCTAACTTTAGATATATCGCTGCTAATATCACCTGCCCTGAGGAGACCGGCATCAAAGTGGTGCCTTATCAAGTGTTTGACGTGAATGGCGTGAAGGTGGGCGTGCTGGGCATCACACAGGTGGGCACGCTAGGCATCCCCGACACTCACCCCGACAATGTTAAAGGGCTGTCGTTCAAGCGTCCCGAGGAGGTGATACCACAATATAAGTGGCTCGCCGAGGATTGTGACGTGAATGTGTTGCTCACCCACATTGGCTATGAGAATGATGTGGAACTGGCAAAACAGTTTCCTTATTACGACCTCATCGTGAGCAGTCACACCCACACTCAGCTCGAGGGCGGTGAGCTGCACAATGGCGTGCTCATCACACAAAATGGCTACCAGCTGCCACGTGTGGCCCTTACCACCCTTGAGGTGGAAGACGGCGAGGTGGTGAGCAAGAAAACCGAGAACATTTATCTTGACCGCTTTACTGGTCACAACGAGGTTGCCGACGCTATGCTCGCTCATTTCAAGAGTAACCCCGAGATGGAGCGTGAGGTGGGGCGCCTGGCTAGCAGCATTTCTACCTACGACGCGCTGGGAGTGATGATGTGCGACGCATGGCGCTCGGAGCTAGGCTGCGACATAGCCATTGAGAACTATGGCGGTGTGCGCTACGACGTGTTCCCGGCTGGCCCCATCACGGTGAAAGACATCCTTAACCTTGACCCCTTCATGAACACAGCGGTGGTGATGACACTCACTGGCAAGGAGCTGAGCGACATGCTCATGGCTTGCTTCAAGGCCGATCGCAACCGTTTCCCCATCACCAGTGGATGCACTGCGGTGGTGACCTATAAAGATGCGACAAAGGCCGAGATTAAGAAGCTCGAGCTTTTTACCACCGATGGCAAGAAGCTTGACATGAAGAAGAAATATCGCGTGATGACCAATAACTATGTGGCCTCGATATGCGACTCACCGCGACAGGATCAAGGCGAGCGTGGCACCGACACCACCAGCAGCATTATCATCAGGTGGCTCGAGAAAATGGGAACTGTTGACTATCAAGGTCGCTCTAGCTTTGTGGAAAAGTGGTAGTCATTAAATGTGTTCAAAAGGGTTGTTAATAACTTTTGACCCTAAAGTTATTAACAATTGTTTTATGAAATAGTTATTGTGCTTAAATTTGCACGCTAATTGCAAATAAAAAACTAATTAATAACATACAACGGGTTACAACAGTGAGAGCAAGCATCGAGTGTCGATGATTAATGCTATTGCCTCGTGTGCTTGTGGGCTAGTTAGCTCGTCAGATAAAGAAATACAGTGGAAAAGAAGACTTACACCTATGATGAGGCCTATCATGCCTCGTTGCAGTACTTTAAAGGCGATGAACTCGCCGCGAGAGTGTGGGCGACAAAATATGCCTTGAAAGACTCGTTTGGGCATCTCTATGAGCAAACCCCCGACGATATGCACCACCGCATCGCCAGTGAGATCGCCCGAATTGAGAAGAAGTATCCCAACCCCATGAGCGAGCAGCAAATTTTTGAGTTGCTCAAGAACTTCCGTTACATAGTGCCGCAAGGCAGCCCCATGGCAGGAATTGGCAACAATTTCCAGGTGGGCTCGTTGAGCAACTGCTTTGTCATTGGCCTTGACGGAGAGCCCGACTCCTATGGCGGTATCATCAAGATCGACGAGGAGCAGGTGCAGCTCATGAAACGGCGCGGTGGAGTGGGGCACGACTTGTCGCACATTCGCCCGCTGGGGTCGCCAGTGAAGAACTCGGCGTTGACCTCTACCGGATTAGTGCCTTTCATGGAACGTTACAGCAACTCCACCCGCGAGGTGGCACAAGACGGTCGCCGCGGAGCGTTGATGCTCACCGTGAGCATTAAGCACCCCGACAGCGAGTCGTTTATCGATGCCAAGATGGTGGAGGGCAAGGTGACTGGAGCCAATGTGTCGGTGCGCATCGACGACGCATTCATGCAGGCCGCCGTTGATGGCACACAATATACTCAGCAATATCCCATTGATGCCGAGAAACCCTTGTATTCCAAGCAGATTGATGCCCGCAAGTTGTGGAACAAGATTGTTCACAACGCATGGAAGAGTGCCGAGCCTGGCGTGCTGTTCTGGGACACCATCATTCGTGAGGCAGTGCCCGACTGCTATGCCGACCTGGGCTTCCGCACCATCTCTACCAACCCTTGTGGCGAAATTCCGCTGTGTCCCTACGACAGCTGCCGCCTCATTGCTGTGAACCTCTACAGCTATGTGGTTAACCCATTCACTAAGGATGCCTATTTCGACTTCGACCTCTTCAAGGAGCACATTGGCTACACACAGCGCATGATGGACGACATCATCGACCTTGAGATGGAGAAGATTGAGGCGATTCTCGCAAAGATTAAGCAAGACCCAGAGACCGAAGAGGTTAAGCAAACCGAGCTGAACCTGTGGACAAAGATTCGCAACAAGACCCTCAAGGGTCGCCGCACTGGCGTGGGCACCACTGCCGAGGGCGACATGATTGCCGCGATGGGCTTGACCTATGGCACTCCCGAAGCCACTGAGTTCTCGGTAAAGGTACACAGAGCGTTGGCTCTGGCAGCCTACGGTTCATCGGTGAACATGGCTCGTGAGCGTGGTGCGTTCGAGATTTACGACGCTAAGCGCGAGGAGAATAACCCCTTCATAGGTCGCATCAGGGAGGCCGACCCTGAGCTTTATGACCTCATGGTGAAATATGGTCGCCGCAACATCGCTTGCTTGACCATTGCCCCCACTGGCACCACAAGCATCTTGACACAGACCACCTCGGGCATAGAGCCAGTGTTCCTGCCCGTGTATAAGCGTCGCCGCAAGGTGAACCCCAGCGACAAGGACGTGAGGGTCGATTATGTGGATGAGAGTGGCGACTCGTTTGAGGAGTATATTGTCTATCACCACAAGTTTATTACCTGGATGCAGACTCATGGCATTGAGGTGCGCAACGACTACACCCAAGAGCAAATTGAGGACCTCGTGAAACGCTCGCCCTATTACAAAGCCACCAGCAACGACGTTGACTGGCTCAACAAGGTGCGCATGCAAGGCGCGGTGCAAAAGTGGGTCGATCACAGCATCAGCGTCACTATCAATCTGCCTAACGACATCAGCGAGGAGATGGTGGGCAAGCTATATGTAGAGGCTTGGCGCTCAGGATGCAAGGGCTGCACCGTCTATCGTGATGGCTCGCGTAGTGGAGTGCTCATCTCGCTCGCTGGCGATGGCAAAAACAAGAAGAAGAAAGACGAGAAGAAGGCTCACTATATAGCCGAGGAGGAGCACATCCTCAAGCGTCCAGTGGAGCTTGAGGCCGATGTGGTGCGCTTCCAGAACAACAAGGAGAAGTGGATTGCCTTCATTGGTCTGATTGATAATCGTCCCTACGAGATATTTACTGGTATTGCCGATGATGATGAGGGCATCTTCTGCCCCAAGTCGGTGACTAAAGGCAAGATTATCAAGGCAGTGAACGAAAATGGCGAGAAGCGCTACGACTTCCAGTTTATCAACAAGCGAGGCTTCAAGACCACCATCGAGGGCTTGAGCGAGAAGTTCAACCCCGAGTTCTGGAACTATGCCAAGCTCATCTCGGGGGTGCTGCGCTATGGCATGCCCATTGAGCAGGTGCTCAAGCTGGTATCGAGCCTCGAGCTTGACAATCAGAGCATCAACACCTGGAAGATGGGCGTGGAGCGTGCCCTGAAGAAGTACCTCCCTAACGGCACCAAGCTCAGCGGACAGACCTGCCCCAACTGCGGTCAGGAAAGTCTGGTATATCAAGAAGGCTGCCTCATCTGCACCAACTGTGGCACCTCACGCTGCGGTTAGCAATTGACGCTGGCTATATATATTTTCTGTTTTAGTAAAAAACGGATTTGCGATTTGGCCAGAAGCTGACTCTTGAGCTACCCTAAACGAATTTATGAAACATCGGCGATCACCGATGTTTCATTTTTTAGGGCAATTTTGAAACAATGGGGTCAGACCCCGATGTTTCATTTTGGCACATAAATAATGAAAAATTAGTCTTCACCTGTTCATTTAGACATAAGCGCACGCTTGATTGGACATAAGAACATAAGTTCACATAAGGAACATAAGTTTTGTTCTTGTGACAATTTATGTTCTTATGTCTATCTTATGCTCTTATGTCTAAAAAATACTATGCGGGAGCCATGAGGGCGTGATTTTTTCAAAAAGCTTAGTTGAAATTCGTTTGATTCGTGTGCTTTTATTTTATAAAGTGGACTCGTCTATGGTGACAAGCGGGTTAATCCAGCTCCTTGAGGCGTTGCTCGAGCAGGGTGTTGAGCTCCTTGAGGAGTTGTGGAATCATGGCGGGTGGGGTGGTGGTGTGATGGGCTGCGATGCCATTGACGCCAGTGGCCATGAGGCTGGCGAGAGGTGTGGCATGGGCGAATGGCGCTATCACTGGTTCTTCGAGGCCCGCGGCGCGTGTCTGCTCCATCACCTTGTGGCAGGTGTCGAGGTCGTCGCTGGCCACGGCGATATAGTCGATAGCGGTGCGTGGCACGAAGGGTACCTGGGCGGCATCGGCCACGGTGATGCCCATTATGGTCTCCTCGCCGAGGTGCTTGCGGGCTTCAACAGCTGTGGCGCTGCGGTCAAGACCTAAGTGGACGCCAGCCACTTTTAGTGATGTGGTAGTTTCTATATCGTTATCGATAGTGAGGAACGCCTCTAGGCTGCTACATTTCTCTTGCAGCGTTTTTACTGTGGCTTCAATCTCGACTGGAGCAAGCTCGCTAAGGTCGAGTCTTATCCACCGGCAACCGTTGGCGAGCGCGCTGGTTGCAGTGCTGATTATCTCCTGGGCATTGCTGCCGCTGACTATATACTGTAACATATGGCAAAAGTAATAGTTTTTTGTGGTTCAAAAAGCGGCAAAATAGTTTTTTTAATAAAATTATATAAAAAAACACTTAAACTGGGTTGTGGTAGCGAAATTTTTTGTACTTTTGTAAAATTTTGGAGACAAATGGCAAACGAGTTGCAACAAACGCTGGCACGTATCATCAACAAGAGCAATATCTTAGTTGAAAAATATCATGCCCTTGAGCGTGTCAACGCCGAGCTCATGAGCGAGAAGGAGCAACTTGTTGAGGACATTGAGCAACTGAAGAGAGCCCATGAACTATTGCAGCAAGAGAATGAGTATCTGAAGATGGCTCGTGTGGTTGCTCCCGATCTCAAAGATGTGGATAATGCCAGGGCCACAATCTCCACTTTAGTGCGGGACATTGACAAATGCATCGCTCAACTTAATCAGTGATGCACGATTATGGCAAAAGACGACAACAACCTAAATATAATGATAAGATTAGCCGATGTGGAGCCCACTGCTCTCACCATTCCGCGAGATGAGGAGGCTAATTATCGCGAAGCCGAGAAGCTTGTTAACACATTGTGGAACAAGTGGATTAAACGCTTTGACGGCGATGATGCGTCAAAGAGAGTGATGGCTATGGTTGCCTTCCAGTTTGCAAGGCTATATTCTAAGGCCTATAATCAAAATGTCGCTGTGAACAATTATCTCACCCTCTTTGAGCAGCAGCTCAATGATGTGGTGGTGAAAATATAAGTTTCGTGCCTCATTGTCATGCCCATGCGGGCGTGGCAGTGTGAGCACTTGAATATATTGCAAATTAACAGGTTCCTGCACTTCTTGCGCAAACCCAATGGCTCTGTCAAGGGTCAAAAGGTTTGTGGTGAGTGGTGCTTTTTTATTTATATAAATTTTTATTTTAATCAATGGACATAGTTATTTATATTGTAATTGCTGTAGTGGCTCTAGTAGTAGGTGCCTTAGTGGCAAACTCGATTTCTAAACGCAACGCAAAATCGCAGGCTAACACGATTGTGGAAAATGCCAAACGCGAAGCCGAAATTCTCAAGAATGACGCCGAGCTCAAAGGCAAAGAGGCTGGCCTGGCAATTAAGAGCGAGAGCGAGAAGCAGGCCAACGCACGCCTGGCAAAGGTGCAGTCGAGTGAAGCAAAACTTAAGCAGCGCGAAATGCAGCTCAACCAGCAGCAGCAGGAGCTGCAACGCAAGAAGACCGAGACCGATAACCTTAAAGTAAACCTTGACAACCAGCTTGCTGTTCTCGAAGACCGCAAGAAGGAGGTTGACAAGATGGAAATGAAGGTGCGCGACACTCTGGAGCATGTGAGTGGGCTCTCGGCCGAGGAAGCTAAGGAGAAACTCGTGGAGTCGCTCAAGGATGAAGCCAAGACTGCTGCCGCCAGCTACATCAACGATATCATGGACGATGCCAAGCTCACCGCCAACAAGGAGGCTAAGCGCATTGTGGTTGCAACCATCCAGCGTGTGGCCACCGAGACGGCCATCGAGAATGCCGTGACGGTGTTCCACATCGACAACGATGAGATGAAAGGCCGCATCATTGGCCGCGAGGGCCGCAACATCCGCGCTCTGGAGGCCGCTACCGGCATCGAGATTATTGTTGACGACACCCCCGAGGCCATCGTGCTCTCAAGCTTCGACCCCGTGCGCCGCGAGATTGCTCGCCTGGCACTGCACCAGCTTGTTGCCGACGGCCGCATCCACCCCGCTCGCATCGAGGAGGTGGTGGCTAAAGTGCGCCGTCAGGTTGAGGATGAGATTATTGAGACTGGTAAGCGCACAGCTATCGACATGGGTATTCATGGCCTGCATCCCGAGCTCATTCGCCTCATTGGTAAGATGAAATATCGCTCTAGCTACGGTCAGAACCTGCTTCAGCACTCGCGCGAGACAGCTAACCTGTGTGCTGTAATGGCTAGCGAGCTTGGGCTTAATCCCAAGAAGGCTCGCCGCGCTGGTCTGCTGCACGACATAGGCAAGGTGCCCGATGATGAGCCCGAATTGCCACATGCCCAGCTAGGCATGAAGCTTGCCGAGAAATACAAGGAGAAAGCCGACATCTGCAACGCCATTGGCGCTCACCACGACGAGGAGGAGGCAACAAGCCTCTATGCTCCTATTGTGCAAGTGTGCGACGCCATCTCTGGTGCACGTCCTGGCGCTCGCCGCGAGGTGGTGGAGGCCTATATCAAGCGTCTTAACGACCTGGAGAAGCTGGCGATGTCCTATCCTGGCGTTGTCAAGACCTATGCCATCCAGGCTGGCCGTGAGCTGCGCGTGATAGTTGGCGCCGACAAGATTAGTGACCAGGAGACCGAAAAACTCTCTACCGAGATAGCACAGAAGATTCAGGACGAGATGACTTATCCTGGACAGGTGCGCATCACCGTGATTCGTGAGACTCGCGCAGTGAGCTTCGCAAAATAATGTCATAAATCATGGACGACATTAAGAATCAACTCACTACTTCACAGGAGCAGCCTAGCACTAGCCAGTGTGTGGATTGTGGCAAGTGTGGCTGTGGTGACTGCAACACGCGTTGCAATCTCGACAGCTACAACTGGCTTGCCGACGTGCCGGGAGGGAAGAACGACTTCGACATTGTGGAAGTACACTTCAAGAACACCCGGCGTGGCTATTACCGTAACTCGGCGCACCTCGACCTGAAACAGGGCGACGTGGTGGCAGTGGAGGCCAACCCAGGGCACGACATTGGCACGGTGGCACTAACAGGCAACCTGGTGAAGCTGCAGATGAAGCGCACGCGACTGCGCCCCGACGCCGAGATACTGCGAGTGTTCCGCAAGGCAAAACCTGCCGACCTGGAGCGCTTTGAGCAGGCTAAGGCCAAGGAGATCGACACCATGATTCGCTCTCGCAAGATTGCCAAGGATCTTGGCTTGGAGATGAAGATTGGCGATGTGGAGTATCAGGGCGACGGCAACAAGGCGATATTCTACTATATTGCCGATGGGCGCGTCGATTTCCGACAGCTCATCAAGGTGCTTGCCGATGTGTTCAAGATTCGCGTGGAGATGAAGCAGATTGGGGCACGTCAGGAGGCTGGTCGCATTGGCGGCATTGGCCCCTGTGGGCGGCCATTGTGCTGCGCCAGCTGGATGAGCACTTTTGTGTCGGTGGCTACTAGTGCCGCACGCTATCAAGAGGTGTCGCTCAACCCTCAGAAGCTTGCTGGACAATGCGCAAAGCTCAAGTGCTGCATCAACTTTGAGGTGGATACCTACGTCGAGGCCTCAAAGTCGCTGCCTAAACGAGAGATGGTGCTCGAGACCCAAGACAAGACCTACTATCACTTCAAGACCGATATCCTTAAGCGAGAAATGTCTTATTCTACCGAGAAAGGCGTGCCAGCCGACCTGGTGACCATCTCGCCCGAGAGAGTGCGTGAAGTGATTGCCCTCAACAAGCAAGGCATCAAGCCCGAGCAGTTGCAGGACTCGGAATTGGACGTTAACGTGGCACGCAGTGCCTATGGTGACCTGGTGGGCCAAGACAGCATCAGCCGTTTTGACAACGCTAAGAAAAAGAAGAAAAAGAAAAACCGAGCAAAACCCCAAGCTGCCAAGCCTGCTGTTGATGGCGCCGACGATGCTGCAAATGGTGGTGAGACCGGTGGCAAGAACCGCCAGCCTCGCGAACGAGCACGCGAGCGTGACCGTGACCGTGATCGCGAGCGCCGTCGCAGCAATTATGATGCCGCCAACGCTAAGTCTAATTATAACGAAAACAGGCGCAGGCAAGGCAACAAGCGTGGCTATAATCGCAACGAGACTAACAGGCATCATTGATTAACGTGATGGCCACTCTAGGCAACATATCGTCAAGGCCAGTGATTGCTGTGGCAATCGCAATGATTTATGTCATGTCTTGCTTGAATGCTTGTTCATTCAAGCAAGACACTATGGCACAATTCAAGGCTCTGCCAAGTGAGGGATGGAGTAAGGATATGCCCATACGGTTCACTCCCGAGTATGCCGACTCTTCTCTCACCTACGACTTGCAGCTCACGATAAGGCACAACAATTCCTATCAGTTCAGCAACCTGAGTCTTGCTGTGGATATGGTTGACAGTGTGAAGGTTATACACCGAAAAGATGTGGATTTCGTGCTCAGCGACAGTTATGGCAACTGGCAGGGGTCGGGATTTGGAGCTCTTTATCAGGCTAGCATCATTATTGCCACAGGCATAAAACCTAGCGATGTGAACTCGATTGTTGTGTGGCAGACCATGGCAGGCTGCGATGTTGTTAAAGATGTGATAGATATAGGCATCACCGTTGCTCCAAGCAAGAATTAGATGCTGAGGGCAAGAAAAACAATGAATAAAGATGATAACCAAAGACGAAGCTAAGAAAACCTTAATACAGCTCATGAAATATGGGGTGATAGGTGTGCTCAACACACTCATCACTGCCATTTCCTTCTATCTGTTAAATACTTGGCTCGGGGTGCCATACGGCGTTGCCAACATCACTGGATATGTGCTCGGGGTGATTAATAGCTTCATCTGGAACAGGCAGTGGGTGTTTAAGACTGGCACCAATATAAAGCGTGAGGCATTGCTCTTTGGCTGCGGATTTGTCATCTGCTGGCTACTGCAAGGTGGAGTGAGCCTGTTCTTGCTCGAAGGCTTGGGGTGGAAGAACCTGCCAGTAGATATTATTCCCTTCCTGCCCATGGAGAATGCCGGTCAAAACATCGTAATGGTGCTTTCGATGGTGGTTTACACCATTGCCAACTATATCTACAATCGCACCATTACATTCAAAGAACAAGAAACAAACTCTCAATCATGAAAAAGACATTATTATTGCTGATGGCTGTCATGGCATTATCTATGCAGGTGAATGCAGTCACTCACATTTATAGTGGTCGCAGCACCTACATTAGCGACATCATCGCCACATGGGATGGACGTCACCTCTATCGAGGCAACAGCACCTACACCAGCGACGTCCTCTACACCTGGGATGGAAAACACCTGTATTCAGGTCGCAGCACCTACTCGAGCGACATCCTGTGTACCTGGGACGGTAAGTATATGTACTCAGGGCGTAGCTCTTATAGCAGCGACATCGTGTGCACCTGGGATGGAAAGTATCTATATAATGGCCGCAGCACCTACTCGAGCGACATCCTCTACACCATCGCCGGCAACCACATCTACCGTGGTCGCAGCACCTACACTAGCGACATCCTCTACACCACCAGCGGCCATGTGCCAATCCCCGTGCTACTGGCAGTGATGTAGTGGTTGATGAGCAAGAAATTAAGAAAATTAAAAAAGCGCCCTTTTTTTGGGCGCTTTTTTTGAATTATGTACAAGCTGTCGCTTGCACTACTTGACACGACCTACAAGCCGCATTATGCATAGCTTTGCTGGTGTTGTCGCTTAGCTGGTGTTGTCGCTTAGCTGGTGTTGTCGCTTAGCTGGTGTTGTCGCTTCGCTGGTGATGTCGCTTAGCTGGTGATGTTGCTTAGCTGGTGTTGTTGCATTATTTGTACTCTTTGGCTTCGCGCTTGCCTTTGAGCACAGCGGCGGCGTTGCCAGCGAGGGCACCCATCTCGTCTTCGCCAGGGAAGCAGTAGGTGGGAGCGAGGAAGTCGATGCGCTTGCGCAGCTCACTAGTGAGGTAGTCACTGTGAGCCATGCCGCCTGTGAGCAGGATGGCGTCGATTTTGCCGCAGAGCACTGCACTCTGTGCAGCGATAGCCTTAGCCACATGATAAATCATTGCGTCGAGCACCAGCTTAGCGTGCTTGTCGCCGTTGTTGATGCGCTCCTCAATGTCGAGCAGGTCGGTAGTTCCCAGGTGAGCGTTCAATCCTCCCTTGCCGGTAATCATCTTGAGGATTTCTTCCTTAGTGTATTTGCCACTGAAGCACAGGCGCACGAGGTCGGCAGCGGGTATTGTGCCGGCACGCTCGGGAGTGAATGGGCCTTCACCGTCAAGTGCATTAGGAGCGTCAACGGCAATGCCTTTCTCATGAGCAGCTACCGAGATACCACCACCCAGGTGGCAGATGATGAGGTTCATATCCTCATATTTCTTGCCTATCTCGCGGGCGAAGCGGCGAGCGATAGCCTTCTGGTTAAGGGGATGCCAAATGCTCACGCGCTTGATTTCAGGAATACCGCAGATGCGAGCATAGTCGTTGAGCTCGTCAACCACCACGGGGTCGGCGATAAAGCTGCGGCAGCCAGGAATCTGCTGAGCAATCTTATGGGCGATAAGGCAGCCCAGGTTGCAGGCGTGCTCGCGGGGTGAGTTGCGAGTGTCCTCAAGCATTTTCTCGTTGATCTCATACACGCCACCAGGCACAGCCTTGCCCAGACCGCCACGGCCTATCACAGCCTTGAAGTTGAAATCAACATTAGTGACCTTGATTTCGTTCATCACAAGGTTGTAGCGGAAGTCAAACTGGTCCATGACAGTCTTGTAGGGAGCCAGCTCCTCGGGTTTGTGACGGATGGAACGCAGCAGCAGTGGGGTTTCGCCGTCATATACGGCAAACTTGGTAGAGGTAGAACCTGGGTTGATAACAAGAATTCTCATAGTTGTTTATTTTATGATAGTTGTTTTATAATTCGTGTAATAAAGAAAGGGATGATTATAGCAGAAGAGTGTGTAAGAAATAGTGCGCGTAGGTGCTAGTGTCTAAAGACTTAACACCTAACATTTATAACTTAACACTTATTTAGATTGCTGATGCCACTGCTAGGCTGTAGAACTTCGACTCGATGCTGTCGCCGCGAGAGGGGAGCACTACAGGAACCTTGGCACCTTGCAGCAGGCCAGCAGTCTGGGCATGGCACAGCAGGGTGATGGTCTTGTAGAACACGTTGCCGCTCTCAATCTCGGGGAAGAGCACTGCGTCGGCCTCGCCGTTGATGGGTGAGTTGATGCCCTTGTGGTGCATGCTCTCGTAGCAGAGCGAGGTCTTCAGGTCGAGAGGACCGTCAACGATGCAGTCGCCAAACTCGCCATTGGCAGCTTTCTCCTTGATGATTACATAGTCGGCAGTGCAGGGGAAGTGGCGCTCGTCAACCTTCTCAGAGCAGTGGATGAGAGAAATCTTGGGTTGCTCAATGTGCAGAGCGTGAGCAATCCGGGCCACATACTTCACTTGCTCGATGCGTTGCTCCACGGTGGGGCAGGGAATCACAGCGGCGTCGGTGAAGAGCAGCAGGCGATGCAGCTCGGGGATGTCGGCCACGGTAACGTGGGTGAGCACGTTGCCCTTAGGCAGGATGCCAGTCTCCTTGTTGAGCACAGCACGCAGCAGGTTGTCGGTGTTGAGCAAGCCCTTCATCAGCACGTTGGCACGGTCTTCGCGCACCTCGGCAACGGCCTTGGCGGCAGCGTCGTCGCGGTCGCTAGCGTCGATAATCGAGAACTCGCTCTTAAACTTGGCCAGACGCTCATCGGCCTCAATCTCGGCGCGGCAGCCTACGAAAGTTACAGTGATAATACCAGCCTCGAGAGCTTTTAACACGGCACTGCGAGTAACATCGTCCTCGGCCCACACTACAGCCACACGGCTTTTTGTTCCCTTACTAGCAAGATGAGCGGTTAGCTCATCAAAATTTTTGATACTTGGCATGTTGTTTTTTACTGTTTATGTTTTATGTAGTTAATAGTAGTTCTATCGTGGTGCAAAGGTAGTAAATAGTTTTCAGTTATCAGCCATCAACGCCAAGTTTTTTTGTTTTTTATTTGCTTAGTTTCGGCCACCTAAAAAATAAAGGCACACTAATTAAACGAATTAAAACTAATTATTGTCCCGATAAAACTAAAGTGAAACATCGGGGTCAGACCCCATTGTTTCACTTTACACCTGCAACCACAATAAATGCACACTAATTAAACGAATTAAAACTAATTATTATCCCGATAAAACAAAGTGAAACATCGGGGTCAGACCCCATTGTTTCACTTTACACCTGCAACCACAACAAATGCACACTAATTAAACGAATTTCAACTAAGCTTTTTGAAAAAATCACGCCCTCATGGCTCCCGCACAGTTTTTTTAGACATAAAAACATAAGATAGACATAAGAGCATAAACCATAAATAGTCATAAGAACAAAACTTATGTTCCTTATGTGGGCTTATGTCCAATCAAGCGTGTGCTTATGTCTAAATGAACAGGCGCAGCTAGTTATGCATCAGTTGGTTTCTTCGGGCTCTTTTACCCAGGTGTAGGCACCGATATCGATGCCGTCGTTGGTGAAGCGGTCAACGCCGTAGCGGTCGTAGCGTGCGGCGTCGGGGCAGTAGGAGCGGTTGCCGCGTGCTATGGCGTCGCTGCCGTTGTGGAGTCGGTAGTCGAAGATATACTTCTCGCGCTCGGTGTAGAACTTAGGGTCGCCACCCCACACGCAGTTGATGAAGAACTCATCATCCTCGCCGCTGCTTTGAAGTAGGCAGTTGCGCAGGTAGATGCCTATGTCGTTGAGCTCATTCACATTGAGGTCGCCGGTGTTGCCATAGAAGATGCAGTTGTCGAAGCTGCCCTGGAAGTGGGTGCTAGAGCCGTCATCAAATTTGTTCATGAGGTTGAGGATGGGGCCATCGATAGCCGAGAAGAGGTAATAGTTGGCAAAGGTGCAGTTGACAAAGTGCAGATTTCCTCCGTAGAAGTCGGCGACAAAGACACCGGCATCGCTAAACTCGCAGCCCTCGGCATCGATCCAGGCGTTCACGCCCAGCAGAGTGAGGTAGGATGCGTTGTGCAGCACGCTGTTGAAGAGATGCAGCGAGCGCTGGCTCATGTCATCAGAATAGACCTGCATACCGTTAGTGTTGCCGCGCATGCTCACGAAGGCCAGCTCATTGCCGTAGCTGCCATAGTTGAAATAGACGCCATCCCACTGTCCGCTCATGATGTCGAAGTTTATCTCGCCCACCACATGGTCGAGGCGGTCGCCGCGCAGGGTGATGGGCTTCTCTTGGGTGCCACGGGCTGTGAGCGTGCCTTTGACCAGCAACGCCGCGTCATGGTGGAAGAGTAGGGTGGTGCCAGGGTCGAAGGTGACGCTGGTGAGTGTGTCGATAGTGAGCGTGCCATACACGAGATAGGGCTTGGCCGCGGTGAGGTGGGTGGGCTTGCTCAGCGTGGTGTCGTTGAGGATGATGACATCCTGCCCCCAGGCGGTGACGGCGACCTTTTGGGTGACGCCGTTGGTGACAAACTCGATGTGATCCTCAAGGTACTCGGGTTCATCTTGATTGGTGGGGTCGAGACGGCTCTCGACGAAGACGAAGATGCTGTCCTGACCTCGCACTTCAATGTCGTGAAACTCGTCGCCCTTCATGCCATCCACATTGAGGAAGAAGTGGCCCTTGCTCTCTCCCGCCACCCTGATTGAGGAGATGTTGAGCATCTTCTTGCCCTTGTTGTAGATGAGAAACTGCTTGGTGGGCGTGCCCTGGCCGGTTATCACGGTGTCGAAGGCCACGGTGTCGGTCGAGAAAGTGAGGATGTCGCTGCTGCTGGTCGAGAACTCGTCGTCGATGCAGCTAGAGAATGATAACGCTACTATAGCGCAAATTATAGCCAAAGGTAGATGAAAATTCTTAGTCATACATTTAAAACGTGTTTTGACTAAGAATATTGTTTTTTTCGTTTAGTGTTTATCGTTGTCTCTTTTATAGAAATTCGAGACAATCTAGGTTGTCCCATCCCTAATCACTCCACTCTTAGAACTGGAAGTAGATGAAGGGCTGCATCTCGGCGGAGACGAACTGGAAGACAAAGAACACCACCACGACGACTATTGCGGCAATCGCTGGCATTGGCAGGCTGGCAAAGGTGTAGCGATACTTGCGCTTCATCTTTTCGGGGATCCAGTGGATGATCATGCCAAGGACAAATAGCAGGAACACATTGTGATAGGCACCAATCACGTCAAGGACGTTGACGTTCCATGCGGTGCCCATCTGCTGCACCATCGATTTGGCAGTGCGCCACGCCACCTCGTTGGCAGTGGCAGGGTCGAGGTTGGAGCCCGAGCGGAAAAAGAGTCGTGTGAAAGAGATGAATACAAACGTTACGAAAATCGCCCAGGAGTTGGCCAGCCACTTGAGGTTGCGCTCGCGGGTGTTGTACTTGTTGTATAACCAGCGTATTATTGCGCTCACAGCAATGAAGACAGCACACACCAGCAACACGTTCCACAGCGCAGTGGGAGTGACCCACATGAGTATTAAAATAACAGCCACAACAATGAGCGAGGCCACTACTCTCCACATCGCTGAGTTGTCGCGCCAGAACTTATAGACCACCATTCCCACTCCATTGAGTCCGCCCCAAATCACGAAGTTCATGCTCGCTCCGTGCCACAGACCTCCGAGCAGCATGGTAATCATCGCGTTAAGGTTGGCATAGATTTTCTTGCGGCGGTCGGGGTGCTTGTAGGCAGTGAAGATTACCATCGCTGCAACTATTAGCACACCCAGTGCTACCCACCAGCTGCCGCTGAGCACCAGGGCCGCTAGTGTGATAACCGAGATCCAGAAGTAAGTGCCGAAGGTGATGTTGCGGTTGCCGCCCAGAGGGATGTAGAGATAAGTCTGCAGCCATCGCGAGAGCGAAATGTGCCATCGCTTCCAGAAGTTGCTACAGTTGAGGGCTTTATAGGGGGAGTTGAAGTTCTTGGGCAGGTGGAATCCCATGAGCAGCGACAGTCCTATGGAGATGTCGGTATATCCCGAGAAGTCGGCATAAACTTGCAGAGAATAGACAAATAGCGACATCAAGTTCTCAAACCCCGAGAACAGGTGTGGATTCTCAAACACTCGGTCGATGAAGTTCATGGCGAGGTAGTCGCTCAGTACAATCTTTTTTACCAGTCCATTAAGTATCCAGAACACCGCTAGTCCAAACATGCGATGGCTGATGTTGTACTTCTTATAGAGCTGAGGGATGAAATCGCTCGCCTTGATGATGGGACCCGCCACCAGCTGTGGGAAGAAGGTCACGTAGAAGCCAAAGTCGAGAATGTTGCGTACTGGCTTGACGAGGCCTTTATACACGTCGGCAGTGTAGCTGATCACCTGGAATGTGTAGAACGAGATGCCCACTGGCAGGATGATGCGGTCAACATTGAAGAAATTAGTGCCTAGAATTGAGTTGCCGGCACTAGCGGCGACATTGGTCACCGTCATTTCGAAACCGAAGATGGAGTGTACCATGTCGGCAAAGAAATAGGCATACTTGAAGTAGCACAGGATGCCGAGGTCAATGGTGACGCTCAGTGCCAGCAGTGCCCGTCGCTTCCATTGCACCTTGTTGCGGTCGATGGCCTGGGCTATAAAGAAATCGGTACACGTGACGAGTATCAGTAGCCCCACAAAGAGTCCGCTGGTCTTGTAGTAGAACAGCAGGCTCACGAAGAAGAGATAAGAGTTGCGCAGCAGTCTTCTGTTCTTGGCCAGCGCGAAACCAGCGAAGACGATGGCGAAGAACGCCCAAAAGTGGAACTGCGTGAACAGCAGTGGACTGTCGGGGTTAAACGAGAAAACCGATAATATGTAGTCAATAAGTTTCTGCATTATAGTTTCGTTCACGCCATTTCAGGTATTCTCCTATTATGGCATTATAGAGTAAGTCTCCTATGAGTTTGTAGCCACTGCTGGTGAAATGCACATGGTCGCTCTGCATCAGTCCGCTCCTCACCCATCGCGTGGAGCTGCCCAAGCCCCCCATCACCTTGTAGAGGTCCCACACCGACCCGTTGTTGTCGAGTGCCAGTTCAATGAATACCTTCTCGGCAGAGCGTGAGTTGGGGTTTGCTGAGCGGTTCAAGTGGTTGTCGTTGTTAGTGATGAAAATGAACTGGCAGTTTGGATTCACGCGCTTGATGCGGTCAATGAGTTGCTGGTAATTGCTCTTGAAGCGGTCGCGGTTGAAGTTCTTGGTGTGGGCGTCGTTGATGCCTATGCCAAAGATTACCATGTCGGGCTTTGCCACATGCAGGTCTTTCTCGAGAAGGCTGCATCTTAGCCACGACGTGGTGGCAGCTCCGTTCACGCCCGACTCCCAATAGGTGACGCCCGGCTCGTCGTTGAGAGCGACAACCCCTCTGAGCTCAAATCGGTTGCCGCTGCCCAGGCCGTGAAATTTCACGGTAAACGAGGTGCAGCTTCGTGGCAGTTCAAAGAAATAGCCGGTGTCGTTATTGCCTTCGGGGTCTTCTATCGCTGTGCTGTCGATCATGATGTAGGGGCGCACGCTGCTCGACGATGCCTTTCCCATTACCCTGATGTAGCGGGTTGACCAGTCGATGCCGTCGCTCGCCGAGAGAGTGAACGTGACACTGGCGTTAGGGCTCGAGGTGGTGGCGGTGATGCCACTCATTCCCATCTCGCGGTCAGGGCTTTGCTCAATGTTGCGGGTTCTCGACCACGAGCCAGTGCCACTCACCGAGTAGTCGTGCGGGCCGTTGGTGCCCACGAGTTTGTAAGGAAACATGATGGCCCTGCTGCCTTTGTTGCTATTAACGTGAGTGGAGAAATCGCGGCGCAGGCGGTGGCTGAAAGTGCCCGCTTGCACATGACTGCCTCCCACGTGCCAGATGTTGATGGTGCCTCGCTGGCGGTTGATGATATTGTCGAGCTTGCGGAAGAAAGGTACCAGCGCCACGCGCCCTTCCTTGAAGGTGCGCAGTCCCGCCTCTTTCATGTTGACGCATGAGTAGCTTGAGTCGGTGCGCGCCAAGAGGCCTTTGACTTGTGCCGCTGAGCCCATAATGCTCCATGTTGCTATGATGAGCGATAATATGTATTTTGTTCTAGTCATTATAATCTATAGTAGGTTTAGCTTTTGCTGTCTTACTGGAAGTCTTTAGGGGTCTTGCCCACTCGCTTGCAGTAGAAGCGGTAATACATCAAGCAGGTGTTGAAAAGCATGTCGGCAACCTTGCTGGCACCGTCGCGAGAGAAGTGAACGTAGTCTTTTCCTGCCAAGCCAGCTTTTACCCATTCTATCATGGAGTTGTGGCCTCCCATTGCCTCATAGAGGTTCCAGAAGGCGATGCCCGTCTCGTTGCACACCTCTTGAATCATGTGGATGGTGGGCTCGAGCTGTGGATAAGTCTCTTTCTTGCCTTTTACGTTGGTTGACATGTCGGCAGGGCCTATGAACAGTATCTTTGTCTCGGGCGAAATTGCTTTGAAAAGTTTAATTTGTGCGATAAGGCTTTCCTTGTATTCTCTCATGCGCTTTTCGGTTTTGAGGTAAGGCACTGAGTTGCCGCCATATTGCAAGATAATCAGTCCCACTTTGTTGCGCTTGAAGAATGGCTCTAGGGTCTTGCGGTCGGTGACGTGGGCAAAGACTGTTCCCGAGCTGCCTCGCATGGGCACGTTGTCAACCGAGATGCCATTGTTGCCATCGAGCATCACGGCAAAAATTTCCATGTCGCCACTAGCGCTAATCGACACTTTTCTTGCTGGTGTGGATAGTGTGGCGCTGAGGAATTTTACACCTGTAGTAGTGCCTGCGGGGTCGGTCATGGGCACTGTGGTGCCGTTGGCACTGAGCGTGGCTTTGCCGTTTCCGCTGCACACCATTGTCACCTTTGAGTAGGTCTTGGAGTGGGGCGCGCCCTCAAAGCTGGTGGCTCTGTAGGTGAGCTGCACCGAGCCCTTGAGGTGAGCCACCTGCGACATGATGCCGTAGCGGCCATTGCGCAGCTGTGGCCCCATGGGGTAAGAGAAATAGGTGGGTAGCTTGCGGCTTGCCCACTGTGCAACGGTCATTGCGCCAACGGCTTGAATTGCTGGTACCATGCCCACTCCGGTGCCTCCAAAGGCAGTCTGCAATCTCTCTCTCAGCTCAGATGAGATGCGGTCTTCCTCAAGCTGCGAGTCGCCGTAGTGCAGCACGCGCATGGGCTCTGCGCTGGAGTTCTCCATTGCTTCAAAGAGGTCGTCAAAATAGGTGATGTCGCCTGCTGGCATGTGAAAGCGGGCGGGATTAGACTCGGTGAATTTCTTGAATTCAACGTCGTCGGTGGTGCTTGTGGCCTTGAGCTGCTGGGCAAGGAGCTCGTCGGGGGTCGCGGTATTGACGTGTGTCTCCACCGTGAGTATTTCGTCAAGAGTAGGGAACTCAAAGTGGACATTGCCAATGGTAATCCCATCTTTAGGGAAGATGGCACACACCACGGCAAGCGCAGCCAGAGTGCCAAAGATGAAGATTACTATTTTTCTTGCTTTCATTACTCTTTTTACCTGAAGTGATTTTGTGGTTACAATTTTAAAAAGCGTGCAAAGTAACACAAAATATTTTAAATAGATGTGACTTTCGCTCTAAAAACCTCGTTTATTGAGTTTTTTTACCAAAACTGTAAGCTCTTTTTCATGATTTTAGTTGGTTTTATTGTGATGACTTTGTTTGATGGCTCTATATTGTTATAACTAGTCATTGCCTATGTCTTTTTCTCGGTAGGCATGGCCTTTGGCCTTTTTTGTTGGGTTGTAGGGCTGTTAATATTGGTTGCTTGTGTTAAATAATCTTAATTCTTGGCTTCTCGTCGAGATTTAGGGTAGTGGTATTGTGGCTATTAATAAATAATGTTGTACCTTTGCACGCCGATTATATCCAAGATAATTTCAGCAGCGTGCCAGAGTGTGACATTTGGCCGTGTCATTGTGCGCTCTGTTGAAGATTTAATTAATTTTTAATCAGGATTTTTAAAAGTGAACACTTTAAGTTACAAGACCGTGTCTATCCGCAAGGAAGACGTACAGAAACAATGGGTAGTAGTAGATGCTACCGATCAGGTGCTGGGTCGCTTGTGCGCAAAAGTAGCGAAGATCTTGCGCGGAAAGTACAAGCCCAGTTTCACACCACATGTTGACTGTGGTGACAATGTAATCATCATCAACGCCGATAAGGTTAAGCTCACTGGTAATAAGTGGGAAGACCGCACCTATGTTAGCTACACAGGCTACCCCGGTGGTCAGCGTTATGCAACCCCTGCCATTCTCCAAAAGAAGTCGGAGATTCATCAATCAAGAGCTCGTGGCAAGCAGCGCGGCAAGCATCCCTTGTTCCTTCACGTGATTAAGGGTATGCTCCCCAAGAACAAGCTTGGCGCTCAGATTCTGAACAATGTGTATATCTACAATGGTCCAGATCATCCACATGAGGCTCAGCAACCAACAGTAATTGATATCAACAAACTTAAATAATTGGAAGAATGGAACAGATTAATGCAGTAGGTCGTCGTAAAGCAGCTATCGCACGCGTTTATGTTAGCGAAGGTAATGGCGAGATCACAATCAACAAGCGTACACTTGAAGAATACTTCCCATCTCCAATTCTTCAATTCATTGTTAAGCAACCATTGAACACGCTGGAAGCCACCGAGAAATATAACATCAAGGTGAACCTCGTGGGTGGTGGTTACAAGGGACAGGCCGAGGCTCTGCGTCTTGCTATCGCTCGTGCACTGGTGAAGATCAACGCAGAGGACAAGAGCGCACTGCGCAAGGAAGGCTTCATGACTCGTGACCCACGTGCCGTAGAGCGTAAGAAACCAGGCCAGCCCAAGGCCCGCAAGCGTTTCCAGTTCAGCAAGCGTTAATACTTTATTATTTCAACGACTTGCTCTGGAATGCAAAACAGAGTTTAGTATCCAAATTGCATAGACTCTTCGTGAAGATACACATTAATAATATACTCACACACGATGGCTACTATGCGATTGATTAAGTCGAACGTAAACAAATCAAAATTTTTAAACAATGCAAACACCAAATTTTGACCAACTGCTTGACGCTACCTGTCACTTTGGTCACCTGAAACGTAAATGGAACCCTGCCATGGCTCCCTACATCTTCATGGAGCGTAATGGCATTCACATTATTGACCTCTACAAGACTCAGGCTAAGCTTGAAGAAGCTGCCGTTGCTCTCAAGAACATTGCTAAGAGTGGCCGCAAGGTTTTGTTTGTTGCCACCAAGAAGCAAGCAAAGCAAGTCGTTGCCGACCGCGCTACTTCGGTTGGAATGCCTTATGTTGTTGAGCGCTGGCCAGGCGGTATGCTCACTAACTTCCCCACCATTCGCAAGGCTGTGAAGAAGATGGCTTCAATCGACAAGATGACAACCGACGGCACCTTCGACAACATGTCGAAGCGTGAGCGCCTGCAAATCACTCGTCAGCGTGCGAAACTCGAGAAGAACCTGGGTTCAATCGCCGAGATGAAGGCTCTGCCTTCGGCACTCTTTGTTGTTGACGTGCTCAAAGAGCACATCGCCGTTGCCGAGGCTAACCGTCTGGGTATTCCAGTATTTGGCATCGTTGATACCAACAGTAATCCTGAGAACGTTGACTTCGTGATTCCCGCTAATGACGACGCTTCGAAGTCGATTGACATCATCCTTAACACCGTGTGTGAGGCTATCAACGAGGGTATTGAGGAGCGCAAGATTGAGAAAATCGACAACAAGGACGACGCTGCCGAGGAGGAGAACGAAGGAGCTGCCGAGGCTAAGCCACGCCGCGAGAGAGTACGTCGCAAGGCTGCTCCCAAGGCTGAGGTAAAAGATGAGGCCGCTGCCGAGGCACCTGTCGAGGCTGCCGCTGCCGATGCTGAGGCTCCAAAGGCTGACACTGAGGAGGAGGCTAAGGCCGAGTAATGCTCAAGAGTTCACTAATTTATAGGTAATAATTTAATTTTTTAAAAACTATTATGGCTGTTTCAATTAACGACATAAAGAAGTTGCGCGAGATAACCAACGCTGGTATGGTTGATTGCAAGAAGGCTCTCATCGAGGCCGAGAACGATATGGATAAGGCTGTGGAGATCATCCGCAAGCGTGGTCAGGCCATCGCTGCCAAGCGTGGTGATCGCACTGCTGCCGAGGGTATTGCCAAGTGCAAGGTAGAGGGCAACTTTGGAGCTATCGTGGCTCTGAAGTGTGAGACCGAGCCAGTGGCTGGAACCGAGAAGTTTGTCACTCTCGCTAACCGCATTCTCGACGAGGCTGTAGCAGCTAAGGTTCAGAACCTTGACGAGCTCAAGAACTTCACATTCGACGGTGCTACCGTTGCCGAGCACATCACTGCTCTGAGTGGTATCACTGGCGAGAAGATGGAGCTTGGCGCCTATGAGTGCCTTGAGGCTGCTGGCATTGCTGGTTACAACCACTTCAACAAGAAGCTTGCTACTCTCGTGGCTTTCAACGCTCCTGTTGATGAGGAGACTGGAAAGGCTGTGGCTATGCAGGTTGCCGCAATGCGTCCTGTTGCCGCTTGCCGTGAGCAGATTCCTCAGAATGTAATCGACGAGGAGACTGGCATCGCTATTGAGAAGACCAAGAGCGAGCAAGTGCAGAAGGCTGTTGAGAACGCTCTCAAGAAGGCTGGTTTCAACCCCTATTACTGCGCTACCGAGGAGCATCAGGATGAGGCCGTGCGCAAGGGCTACATGACTCCCGAGCAGGTGGAAGAGGCTAAGAAGCTTATGGCCGACACTGCCGATGCTAAGCTCAAGAGCATGCCCGAGCAGATGATCCAGAACATCGTGAAAGGTCGCATGGAGAAGTTCTACAAGGAGAACATCCTTATGGAGCAGGAGTATGAGGCAAGCGAGGAGAAAGGCATGACTATCGCCATGTTCCTTGACAAGGCTCACAAGGGGCTCGTTGCTACCGACCTCAAGCGTGTAAATCTTAACGCAGACTAATTTTTGTGGTTAAGCAATATTTTTTAGAGGAGTACCAACACAAAACTGGTGCTCCTCTAAATTTTTTTTCGGGCGCTAAATGAAAGCTTCTCTCAGCTTCTCAGCAGAGCCATTATTTGTGGCAGGATGGCTATGTTGCCGTCGTTGATGATGTTCTTGACAGGAACTGTGACCGCGCTCATTGAAGCCGATTGAGAGCTTATTCGCTCAAGCACCTTGTCTCGGGTTGTAGCATTGCGGCTTATGACTCTGGCGATGCGGGTCTCTAGCGGAGCACTCACATTCCACACCTCATCGACCATTGTGTGCATTCCTGCTTCTACCAATATTGCTGTCTCAACAAAGTTTTGGCATCCTGGGCGGGAGTTATGCCAGTTGATCAGGTCATCTTTTACCACAGGATGTACTATGCCGTTGACTGCCGTCAGTGCTTTGGGGTCGTTGAATATAATGGAGCTGAGCAGTGTCTTGTTGATGCTGCCATCGTGGTTGTAGATGTCCTTGCCAAAGTGCTCGGTGAGTTGCTGCCTGATCACGGGTGAAGTTGTCATCAATAGCTTGGCGCGATGGTCGCAGTCATACACATCATGACCCATATTGCTCAATATCCTGGCAACCATGCTTTTGCCAGAGCCGATGCCTCCTGTTATCGCTATCAGTCGCTTTGTGGTCATTGCTTTTTAGTATCGCTCAATCAAGTAGTTGACACTGTCGATGGGTAGCGTGACGTTAGTGTAGTTGCCCGACACTTCGCCTAGTTTTATGTTCACCTTGTTGTTTTTTGGGTCAATGTCGTTATAATCGACAATGACAGTCAAGTTCACGGGGTCGCGGTAGTGACTCTGTGGCACAAGGAATGTGACGTCAATTGATGGTGGGAACACTAGCACTCTCACGCCGTGGGGCTGGTTCCTCAATGAGATGGAGGCGTTGAAGTCTTTCCTGATGAGCGGCTCTACAGGAACGGTGAGCTTCACTCTGTCGGGCACGATTTTCACATTGTTGATGCCCTTTATTGTCACTTCCTTGGTGAATGTGGAGGTGAGATTTGCCACTTCCACTGTAGAGATATCTACCTCATTGACCTTGAAGAGGGTGGCTTGGTCAAGGGCATAAACTATAGCCGAGTCGGGATCGGTTTTTATCAAATCGGGGTTGATGACAAATTGCTTGTCGGGGATAATGTTCTCAATGTTGTCCTCCCAATTGATGGGCACTTTTTTCCCTGGCAGAGTGGTGTATTTTGACACTATGCTCTCGGGAATTACTTTGATAATAGTGGCCTCATTGTTAATCGCCCTCCTCACTTCATTTATCAGCTGATTGGGAGCGATTTCCATGGCGCTGTTTTTCTCGTTGATATATTTGCTCAGGTCTAGCTCTATGGTGGGCGTTGACTGAAAGAATGACTTGAGGAACGAAAGCCCGCGGTCTTTTACTGTCACTGTGACAGTAGTGGGCACATCATTAATGAGGGTTATGCTCTTGGGCTTGTTTACCACTACATTGATAGTGATGTCGCGGGTAATGTTGTTGTTGAACGAGAGGAGTATCCAAAACAGTGCAGCAATCACCACAAAAAATAGGAACAAGAAAGTTTCCTTGCTCGATAATTTTTTGCTTAGCGACGATAGCCACTTGATGTGCTGCTTGAACCAACTCATTGCTTAGTGGAATAATATCGCAACAATAGCACAGTAGTGCGCTCGGGAGGTCACTACTTTGCTATTGTGTGGCGGGATAATGATGAATTGAAAAATTAGTTGGCGTTCTTGATGTCGGCACCCGACTCAATGGCATCGCCTGCCGATGGATATACCATAGCCTTGTCGATGGTGATTTTCACGTTGTCATCGACTTGCAGCACTATCACATTTTCTTTGATTTCTTTAATCTTGCCGTGAATGCCACCCGCGGTAATCACTTTGTCGCCTTTCTGCATTGCTTCGCGGAACTTCCTGATTTCTTTCTGCTTCTTGCTCTGTGGACGAATCATGAAGAAATAGAAAATGGCGATAAGGGCAACAATCATAATAATGCCCGACCATCCGCCTCCGGCACCGGCCTCGCCCTCGGCTTGTGGGGCGAAGAGTAAAATGTAGTTCAACATAGTAGTGTATATGATTAAAATTTAAAAATTAGTTTTGTCTTGTGTGTGAGTCACATCATGGTTTCCAGATTACTCCAGAGTTTTTCAGATCGCGGAATGCTGCATTGAGCACACCGTTGACAAATGATGAGCTGCTGGGGCTGCTGAAGGATTTAGCAATCTCGATATATTCGTTAAGAGTTACCGTTGTGGGTATCTTCTCAAAAGTCCTGACCTCGGCAAGAGCAACAAGAAGTATCACTCTGTCGATAAGCGCGATGCGGTCGCTATCCCAGTGCCTGGAGTCTATAAACTTCTCGATGGTGGCGGTGTTCAAGTCTTCTTGGCTGAGGGTAGCGCTGAAGAGCTCTGCTCCATAGTCGGCATCCTCTTGATCCTTGAATTGAGGCATAATGGGATTTTTGTCGCCGTCGTTGAAGCGCTTGATGGTCTTTATTACAAATTGCCCCATGAAGTCAAGGTCGTCGCAGCTCCAGTACATCGACTGGTTCTCGAGTTCCTCTAGCAGGTCTTCGTCATCGATGAGCAACCGCTTGAAGAGCTGTTTCCACAGGTAGCAGTCGCCATCGAGGTCGCAGCAGTCATTGTCCATGTACTCCTTGTAGATGTCGCTCTCTTGTATTTTGTTGAGCATCAGTTTCAAGAAGATTTCATTGTCTTTCCACGACAGTTTGTGCTCTTGAATGTAATGCTGCAGTTGCTCATTCTCTCTAAGAAGTGCAACGAGCTTGTTATCTACAAATTTTGTGTTAGGGTAGAGGTCTTCTCTTGTAGGCAAGAATTTGTGTTTCGCCTCGTCAAGATTTCTGTCTTGTAAATCGGTCAAGTCGATAATCAACTTGAGCAAGTAGTTGTATAGCTCATAAGACTTGTCAAAACTGTGTTGCAACTCGTTCCTGGCCATTTCGGGTGATTTTATACTTCTCGTTACCATGAAGTTATAAATCATCTGAACTACTTTTATCCTTATTAATATTCTGTTAATCATTGTGCTTATGAAAAATTAATGAGCTTTTGCCAACTCTTGACGTGTAAAAGAAGATGAAAAATCACTACAAAATTAGTGCAAGTTGAGTGAAATACAAAATGAAAGACAAAGTTTTTCATTTTTATTACCTAGACGCAGCCTAATTCTCACAATCGCCATTGCTGGTGGTAGGCTCCTGGACAGCTATATGGCTGTTGCGTTTCTTTTTTATTTTCCTCTTCTTGTTATATAGCGGGTTGGGGGTGTGTAGCACATACTCGCAATAATAGCTGATGATGAGAGTTGTCATGGGAAGAGCTATTATCAGACCCACCAGCCCCAAGATGTAGCCCCACACCGACAACGCCAAGAACACGATAGCAGGTTTTAGTCCCATCTGCTGTTTCATGATCATGGGTATGAGCACCAGGTCTTGGATGAGCTGGCAGATGCAGTAGGCGGCAAATGTCCATCCAAATAGTGGCCAGAATGGTTGTCCTGTATCTACCGATAGCACCAGGCACAGGAAAGCGGCGATGGGCAGCGACACTAGTTGCAAGTAAGGAACCATGTTTAGCACTCCAATGAACAGACCAAAGGCTATAGCCATAGGCAAACCTATGATTGAGAACTCTATGGCAAAGATAATGCCCACAAAGAGCGAGACTAAGGCTTGTCCGCGGAAGTAGCGGCTCATAGTCTGCTCCACGTCGCGAATTATCTTGAACCCAATGCGACGATACTTTGGGGGGATTGCGGCCTTGAAACTATGGGTAATCTTGTCATAGTCGAGCAAGATGAAGAACATGTAGAGCAACACAAGCAGCAGCGTGAATATAGACAGAATAACGCTAAACGTGCCTCCTATCACGCTCCATGTGCCACTGAGCAGGTTGTTGATCACATTCACCCATTGCTCTTTAGTGAGAAGCTTCTGCCACTGGGTCAAGTCGATGTTCTCCCTTATGAAATCGTGGACGGCGGCAGGGATATGTGGCACTTGGAAGGACGTTTTGGCATAATGTGTTAGCATTGTGGTCATGCTGCTCACCTCATTCACCAAATATGGGATAAGAAACCACAGTGATATGATAATTGCGCCTATGGCAATGATGATGGCTAGAACAGAGGCCACAGCACGACCTTTCAGATGGAGCGCTCTTCTTATTAACTCCACGAGAGGATTGAGCATGTAGGCCAGCAGTCCGCCTATCAAGAATGGCAACAGCACATTCCTCAAATAGTTGATTACAAGAATTGCCAAGGCAATGCACACGGCAGTAAGTATGAGTCGAGTGACTCGGTCAAAATCATAACGCTTATTTGTCCTTGATGGTACCATACAACTCGCCTGAGGTTTTACCTTGCAAAATTAGTGCAAACCGAGAGCAGAACAAAATAAAAAACGAAGTTTTTGTATTTTTTTTATGCCGAGGTGCCGCCTAATTTATCCACAATTAGTGCAAACCGAGCGAAATTCAAAATGAAAAGCCCAAGTTTTTCATTTTTATTTCTAATGTGCTGCCTATTTTATCAAAAAATAGTGCAAGCCGAGCAAGAGATTTACAAAAAACATTAACTTTGCACTACTATATTTAAAAATGCAATTATGGTAGAAACAGGATTGAAATATACAAGTCAGATGATTGTCAGCAAGCAGCTGACGGCGCAAAGCATGGGTTCGGGCGACATGGCAGTGCTTGCCACGCCTGCTATGATGGCGCTCATGGAAAACGCCGCCATGCTTGCTGTGGCACCTCATTTGCCAGAGGGTTGCACCACGGTGGGAGGGCACATAGCGGCATCGCATCTGCGGCCCAGCAAGATTGGCGACAGTGTGGAAGCGACAGCTACTGTGACAAAGGTCGATGGCAAGAAGATAGAATTTAAGGTCGAGGCACGCAGCAATGGCACACTGCTTGGCGAGGGCACTCACTTGCGATTTATTGTTGACCGCAAGAAATTCATGGATAGACTTTAAGTTGCTTTTTTGCACACTATCAGCACTTGCTCGCCATCAGCAAGCGTGGTGGCAAAGAGGTAGGTATTGCCTCCGTCTTGCACACGCAGGCGCTGCTTTAGTGCCTCGGCGCTTAGGCGAAAGTTGCGGGTAGCAATATTGAGGTGTGGATAACGCTTTGAAATTGACTTGATTTCTTTTCCCTTAAACGGGATTATGTCAACTATCATGAACTCTCGGCCCGGAAAATCAGGAATTGGGCTGCTGCTTGCCATCAAGTGAGAGTTTTGGGCAAGTTGTGACACTCCGTAAGCATGCTCCACAGCACTGTAGCATCCTAGCTTCATGATGCTGGCGTTGGGCTCATAAAGGTATTCTCCGGCCATAGGCCGTGCTCGGTCACTTGCTGGCGTCACGTCATTAGCGCCTGCGGTGAACCGGTGCCACGCTCTTCCGTCGTGGTTGAGGGCATGCTGGGTGACGGCAAGTGATGGCTTAGAAAAATCAAGCTTGAACAGCAACTCTTTGCATTCGTTTTTCACACTCACTGCCCACACATCAGCAAGATGCTCGCCTAGGTCGCGCACCGACTGTGTTAAGTCAAGCATGGGGGAGGCTTTGATCAATAGCCGTGACGTGTGCTGCGCAATTATAGGCAACAGTTCTAACACATTAGGCTGGCAACTGGCAAAGCCAAACACCCGCTTGCCGTCATCGCCACGACGTGCTGGGTCGATAAAGATGGCATCATAACGCTTGCCGGCATCAAGTTGATTGAGATACTGCACCGAGTCGGCATTCACCACCTTTACATTGGGAGCGAGAAAAGCAAAATTGTAAGACCCCACAGCGGCAATATCTTTGTCAATCTCGATGGCGGTGACCTCCTGAACACATTGCGAAATGTAATAGTCGTCAACCCCAAGGCCCATTGTCATGTCGAGCACATGGTCGTTGAAACTAAAGAGCGACGAGTGAAAATGAGCTACAGCCTCGTGGGTACACTGCTCGGCACTTAGCGCCTTGGGAAACAGGAAATTATCGTGCCGCAGCAGAAATGGTATTTTGTCCTTCGCCTTGCGGCGGCACTCAATCTGCAAAACAGCAAAACTCTTGTCGAAAGAGAGGCCTGGCTCATCTTTCAACAAGAGTTTACAAGTGTCGGCATCGCGATTGCGGGCGATGTAGGAGAACATCGCGGCATCTACTTGATGTCCGGCAATCAGCATGTCGTTATTTTGTTGCGTTAACTCGCTCTTGATCAATCTTGAGGAACAACTCTTCGAGTTGACCTGGCTCAAGCGCGCTGGGAGCGTCGAGCATCACATCGCGCCCGCTGTTGTTCTTGGGGAAGGCGATGCAGTCGCGTATGCTGTCGAGACCGGCCATGATCGACACAAAGCGGTCGAGACCAAAGGCGAGACCTCCATGAGGTGGAGCACCATACTTGAAGGCGTTCATCAAGAAACCAAACTGTGCCTCGGCACGCTCTTGCGTGAAGCCAAGGATGCGGAACATCTTTTCCTGAAGCTCGCTGTCATGGATACGGAGGCTGCCACCGCCCACCTCGATGCCGTTGCACACGAAGTCGTAGGCTTTAGCACGAACGCGCTCTGGATGCTCCTCAAGCAAGGGTATGTCGTCAGGGTTAGGCATGGTGAATGGATGGTGGGTGGCCATGAGGCGCTGCTCCTCGTCGCTCCACTCAAAGAGTGGGAAATCTACTATCCACAGGCACTCAAACTTGTTCTTGTCGCGCAGACCGAGCCGCTCGCCCATCTCCAGGCGGAGTGAGCACAGCTGAATGCGGGTCTTGTTGGCATTGTCACCGCTGAGGATAAGGATGAGGTCGCCAGCCTTGGCACCCATCTTGTCGGCAACCTGCTGCAGCTGCTCGGCATTAAAGAACTTGTCGATGCTGCTCTTGAAAGTGCCATCGGCATTCACCTTAATATATACAAGCCCCTTGGCGCCCACCTGTTGACTCTTGACGAAGTTGGTGAGCTGGTCGAGTTGCTTGCGAGTGTAGTCGGCGCAACCGGGAGCGCAGATGCCGCCAATGTAGGCAGCATCGTTAAACACGGCAAAGTCGCTCGTGCCCTTGAGCTCGTCCATCAGCTCCACAAAGGTCATGCCAAAGCGCAAGTCGGGCTTGTCGCTGCCATAGAGGCGCATTGCCTCGTGCCAAGTCATCTGCTGCAGCTTCTCGGGCAAGTCAACACCGCGCACCTCCTTGAAAAGGTGGCGAGCCAAGCCTTCAAAGACCTCAATCACATCCTCCTGATCAACGAAGCTCATCTCGCAGTCAATCTGGGTGAACTCGGGCTGACGATCAGCGCGCAAGTCCTCGTCGCGGAAGCACTTGGCAATCTGGAAATAGCGGTCAAAACCACTAACCATGAGCAGCTGCTTGAGGGTCTGAGGGCTCTGAGGCAATGCGTAGAACTGACCAGGATTCATGCGGCTGGGAACAACAAAGTCGCGGGCTCCCTCGGGAGTGCTACCCACCAAAATGGGGGTCTCCACCTCGATGAAGTCGCGGCTGTCGAGGAAGTTGCGAATCAAGATTGTCATTCGGTGGCGAAGCTCCAGGTTCTGACGCACGCTAGGACGGCGAAGGTCGAGATAGCGATATTTCATCCGCAGGTCGTCACCACCATCGGTGTTGTCCTCAATAGTGAACGGTGGAGTGGCACTGGGGCTTAAGATTTTCAACTCATTAACGATAATCTCAATCTCGCCAGTGGGCATGTTGGGATTCTTGCTCTGGCGCTCACTAACTGTGCCGCAGGCCTGAACACAGAACTCGCGGCCAAGCTTGTTAGCACGTGAACACAACTCAGCATCTACCGACTCGTTAAATACTAACTGGGTGATGCCATAGCGGTCGCGTAAATCGACAAACGTCATGCCACCCATCTTGCGAGTGCGCTGCACCCATCCTGCCAAAGTCACAACCTCACCAGCATTGGCAAGGCGCAACTCTCCACATGTTTTACTTCTGTACATAATATAAAATGTCTCTATTGTATTATTGATAATAATTTCTCTAATGTGTCAAAACAAACATACAAAGTTAGTGATAATTGTTTACACCATTATACTTTTTCGCTCAAAAAATACCTGCAAAGCCAAAAAAACACCCTTTTTTTCATTTTTTTTCGGCATTATGCTTGGCAGTATAAAAAAAAGTTGTACCTTTGCATCGCTTTTGGAAAACCAATCGCTTTCGGGGTGTAGCGCAGTCCGGTTAGCGCGCCTGCTTTGGGAGCAGGAGGTCCCAGGTTCGAATCCTGGTACCCCGACATAGAAGCTAAAAATATTGTAAATTAACTGATTAAGTCGGTGAATTTACAATATTTTTTTGTTTTTTACTCCTATGAGAAAAACGCGGAATTAAGCGAGTGTATAAATGATTCTGCCGGTGGATTTGTTTTAATCCTGTTTGGATATTGTGAAACAGCAAGTGTGTTCACCAAACTGCCGTTATACTTTTTCGTTAAAAAAACAGTTCAAAAATTTAGGACTGGCAATATAGTAGTGATGAGCTAAAACATTGCGCATGTCAATAATGTCGCGCCATGGGGTATCTTGGTCTTCAGTTGTACTGATTGGCATTTTTTTCTTCACTTCTTTTCGGCGATTTTCATTTTTCTGCGTCTTATATAGTGGAACGCCTAATGAGTGTTTAGGAGATTATGTTTGGCAGCATAGGCAGAAATATAGACCAGGTTATAGAGGAGAACCTTGACGCATTAGTGCGGTTTGCTTACTTCAGAATTAGCGACCGAGCAGAGGCCGAGGACGTTGTCTATGAAGCCGTGTTGCGCCTGCTTGAAAAAAGAGAAATGGTTAATGACGCAAGGTGTTACTTGTTCCGCATCGTTTACAACCTTTGTCAAGACAGGTTCAGGAAAAAACAAATTTCAACAATCTCTCTCGAAGCCGTTGATATGGCCGATGAAGCGGATAAGAGGCTTGACCAAGAAGAAATTGACCGTATCAATCGCTTGCTGGATGGCTTGCCGCCCTGTGAGGCCGAGATTGTGAGAATGAACGTGGTTGACGAACTCTCGTTTGTGGAAATCAGTCACATACTCAATGTGCCACAATCTACAGCAAAATCACGGTTTTATTCGGGAATGAAAAAACTGAGAGAAAAGTATTTCACTATTAATCAATGACCAATATGGGCCAATATCAAGACATAAAAGAATTATTGAAGCCGCAACGGTCAATAGGCGCATCACCTACATTGCGCCAACGCATCCATGCGGTGACGTCACAAAGGCGCAACACCATTGCTACAAGGTGGTTGTGGAGTGCCGCAGCGGCCGCTTGCCTGATGCTGACAGCTGGAGCGGCAATGCTTTTCAATGGCAAAGAATCTATCGCATCATCGCGGGGCAGCGAGTGCATCGTTTATGTGGCAGGTCAAAAGGCGAGCGCTGATGAGGCCCTAGCGATTGCCGAAGCCGATGTCGCAAGGATGGAGCACTTCATGTGCGCTGTAGCCCAGCAAAATGCTGCCGAGCAAGAGAAAGTCAACCAATTCATGCAACATAAATCCCTAGAGAAATGAAACGTCTATTCATCATAATCACATGCATAGTCACCGCCATAGCCGCCTATGCCGGTTCGCCAAAGTTGAATGCCCTGAGCCTGTTTGACGGTCGCTACAACGACAACAAGAGTGTCACCATATCGATCTACAAGAACAATGGCAACTACTACCGCGGAATGACAGTGAAGAACAACCCGGGTATCGTCAAGAGAATTGCCGATACCATATCTAAGGATGTGCCAAGGGCAAAAGAATACTCCGATTATAATGGGCCAGACGGGCAATACACATCGCTCCAAATAGTCAACAACGGCGAGATCATCTACATTGGTCTGCAACGCGACAAGCATGGCGGAGCATTCTTCTTCATTCAAGGCAAAGAAAAAGCATTCAAATAACTTATAAACAACTCATTATGAACAAACTCTTGAAAGCCATCATTTTGATGGCTCTACTCCCCGCATCTCTTTTTGCGCAAGAAGATAATGATTCAACAGCCATCGACTCCATTGCCAACTATTGGGATAAAGTGCTGGAACTTAACGAAGTGGTGGTGGTGGGACATCGCACAGTGCTCAAGCAAGAACCCGACCGCATCGTTTATCTCACCAAGAATGATGAGTTCGTCAAGGGGCTGAACGGCATCGAGGTGCTAGACCGCATCCCTCGTGTGACGGTAGAGGGCGATGCCGTGACTGTTGCCGGCAAGGCATCGGTGCGCTACATCGTTGATGGAAGGCTGTTGGAAATGACCGATGATGCCATTGCCATGCAACTGAAGAACCTGCAGGCAACGGGCATCGAGAAAATAGAAGTGCTCACCACACCACCAGCCAAATATGCCACTGGAGCCAATGTGGCTTTCATCAGCATCACCACACGCAATGAGTCGCTCGGCACGCGTGGCAACGTCTGGGGGCGGGGCATTGCACGTGAGGGCTTCAGTTATATGCTCGGAGGCAGCTTGTCGCACACGACTCGCAAGGTTGAACTCTCGGTTGACGCAAACTGGAATGACAACCGAGGCATCAATGACCTTGACCGCACATTCACCTTCGGTGACCATGTGAAAACCTCTAACCGAAGCACGCATTTCACCAACCGCGCTTTTGGCGTTAACGGGCTTTTCAAGTATAAATTCACAGGCCGAATTAGTGCTGGTGTCATAACCAATTTCAACACCACCCGAATGAGCAGCAAATTAAGCGATGTCACTAATGACAACGGCAATGTTTTCAGCTCCAGCAACCACTCGCCGTCTCGCCCCAACAATGCGCTCACGTTGACGGCTTTTGCCGATTGGCGGCTTGACGAAAAAGGCAAGACGCTAAGCCTCACCTACAACTGGTTCAACAAATCAGTCAAGTCATTCTCGGATGTGACCACAACATGGAACGGCGGCTCGACACGCTTGACCAATGACGGGCACAACAAGTATCACATCCATTCAGTGAAACTAGATGCCACTGTGCCATTCAAAGCATTCAAGATGGAAACTGGCGTAGCCTTCACCGCTATTGGCAACAAAACGACATTGACAGCCGGGACTTATGACGATTCACAGTGGGTGCGTGACCCTTCGCAAAGCAACAGTTTTGATTACAACGAGAGCACTGTTGCCGCTTATGCCAGTGCCGAAAAGAGTTTCAGCGACTCTTTTTTTGCGAAAGTGGGGTTACGCTACGAGCACACCGACGTGAAAGGGCATCAGTCGATAGGCGATGAAAGACATAACGATAATTATGGCTATTTGTTCCCTTCGTTAAACCTCAGTTGGAACAATCAAAGTGTAGGTCGTTTTTCCATATCCTACTCTATGGGCATCACACGGCCAAACTTCGGCGACCTTAATCCTTTCCGCTACCACACCACCACTAGCGACTATGTGTCGGGCAACCCCGACCTCCGCCCAAGCACAGCTCACAATGCCGAGTTGAGCTACAGCTTCAAGGGCATCTATGCGGTGTTGTATAATTCCTATAATCGCAATGCGATTGCTTATGTGACGCGGTTCAATGCCGACGGCTCACAATTCTCAATCCCCGAGAACTGCCTCGACAACAACAAATTGGGGCTTTATGCTTCCTACTACCGCTCAATCTTCGACTGGTGGAACGTGAACATCGGTGGCGAGGTGTTCAACACACAAGCAAAATCAAAGATAGCCGATTTCCGTGACCACGATGACAGCAGTTGGGGCGGCAAGATTGATCTTAACTCATCATGGTTGCTCAATCGCTCCAAGACGCTTGTCTTCAACATGCGGTTCAGCCATTATTTCCCCTATCATGAGCGCATGGTGCGATTTGAGTCAATGTCGTTGATAGGCTTTGAGCTCCGCTATATGCTCCTCGACAATCGTTTGGCACTCACTGCCGCCGTGAGCGACCCGTTTGGCTGGAACATCACTAAATCAACCGCCCTCTATAACGACTACTGCGTCCATACCCATAATAACATACACAGCCATGCCGTCTCGCTGCGTGTTACCTACTCATTCGGTAGCAACAAAGTGGGCAACGTCTATCGTGACACTAAAGAGCGAGAATCTCACCGCTCCTATTAACCCTGTTTCATCACACGTTTTGAGGACGCATCTCTTTCGGGAGGTGCGTTTTTCAGTCTTCATTGTCAGTGAGAGCAGTGTCGTACCCTACTCAATAAGAGATAGAACGAGCCGTTTGTCACCGCAATCAGCGATCTCGACAACAAGCAATGTCATTACCAGCAACTGATAATAAGAGTCCCAAAATCAAGGTAAGTTGCGGAAAAATTTATACCTTTGTCCTAAGTACATGACAAAAATTTAAAGATGTCATATTTGTCCTTGTAGCAAGTCCTTTGCAGCACGCTCTCAATCTCCATCAGGCTGCGGCCTTTCAAGGTGAGAAACATGTGCTCCATGTCGGCCATGCCGGCCATGCCGGTAGCGTGGGCAACATCATAAACGACGGTGTACTGCGATAGCAGTGCTTTCGCATAGCGCAACATCGGCTGCGCCTCAGCATAGTTAAAGCAAGCTTTACTCTGCATTCGGCTTGCACGATGTTTCCAGTCGTCAAGGATTTTGCGCTCGGTGTCGCTATTGGCGGTGGCGAGCAGGTCGAGAATGTCCTGCAAGAGTTTGCCGACAGTTTGACAAAGGTTTGCTATTCGCACGCCACTGCTGGCGCAGTGACTCGTGCTGCAACCTTTGTCGAGCTGAAGGTTCGGGTGAAATGCTTTCCTTTTCGGTCTCGACCCGAAAAGCGGAAACGAGTGCTGATAGTTGGTTTGTATCAATCATAATCTTTTGCGATTTTGTTGACAACAATCGTGCAAGCCGAGAGCAAACCAAGTTCGCTTGAGTTTGCCGAGGCGCCGCCGATTGAAGCGAATTTTATTCGCAAAGGTAGATTGACAAGTTCACCTCGCAAAAGACACGCTGAGAAGGAAAATATTCGTACCTTTGCAGCGTAATTAGAACGATAAATCGGAATTTAGCAATATGAAATATCTTTTGGTATTGGTGTTTTGCATTATGTCCTGTCTGAGGGCAATGCCACAGGTGAAGTTTGTTGAATCA
>ONJX01000055.1 GCA_900318255.1 uncultured Prevotellaceae bacterium
CGAAATTTTCTTTTTCATTTTTGTTTTAAGGTTTATGTTAATGGTATTAGAAGGTTAATTAGTTAAGCAATCCCCGGCGTGATGCCGAGGATTTTTTTTGCTTTTTCCCGAACCCACTTGAAAAACACTGACAAGCTGTATAATTTAACATAATTTTAACAAAATGGGGAGGGTAATTAAAAAAATGTTTATAACTTTGCGGTCGATATAAACACTAACTAAGTGGCGTTGAATAGGATTAGCCACAGCTTAAAAACAATAAAAACATGAAGACTAAAATTCACACACAGTTTTACAAGGTGATGCTGCTGGCAGCATTGCTTGTTGCGATTGCGCTTCCATGCAGCGCCTATGATTTCATGGTCGATGGCATAGCCTATGGCTTTGTCAGCAACGATAGCACCGCTGTGCAAGTGGTGCCTATTTCCAAGACCGAGTATTACACTGGCGACATCGTGGTGCTGGCCACAGTAGAGCACGACGGCAAGAGCTACAACGTTACGGCAATAGGCATGCATGCTTTCACCTTCTGCTCAGGCATGACTTCAATTGAGTTGCCAAGCTCTATCAAGACGATAGAACCCGGGGCTTTCATGAACTGCTATGGCTTGACAAGCATTGACCTGCCCGAGGGCCTTGAGAGCATTGGCAATCTTGCCTTTGTGGCATGCGAGAACTTGGAGACGGTCACCATCCCAAGCACAGTTCAAGACATTGGCTACATGGCGTTTAACATGAATTTCAAGCTAAGACAGATCACAATCCCCGAGGGGGTTGAGGTAATAAAATACATGACCTTCAGCGAGTGCCGTGCCCTCAAAGATGTGGTGCTGCCGCAATCGCTCAAGGCAATAGGGACACAAGCATTTAGTAACTGCAAGCAATTTTCAATGGTCGTTATCCCCGATGCCGTTGTTGAGATTGGCAATGAAGCGTTCAGCAACTGTGAGAATGTGACCGAAATCACAATAGGCAAGGGAGTGAAAAACATCAGCAGCAATGCTTTTAACGGCTGCGCACGCATGGAGGTTGTGAAGTGGAATGCCGTGGCTTGCGAGGAGAATGAAGGTGACTTCCAATCGCCATTTAAGGGAAACATGTTTGCAGTGGTGATTGGCAATGAAGTGCAGCGAATCCCCGCTCAACTATTCAATTATGCTTATGAGTTGGGGAGCATCGATATTCCGGCTTCGGTCAAGGAAATAGGCAATAATGCCTTTGAGAACTGCTTGAGTTTAAGCACAATCGTTTCAAGAAATCCCGACCCTAACCTCATCAGCTATGGTTCTGACCTTGAAAGCATTTTTAATGGAGTTAACAAGGAAAAATGCGTGGTGTGGGTGCCAGCAGGCACTATCGACGTGTATAAGGCCACGATGCCCTGGAGCCAATTTGAGGACTTCAGGGAAATCGTTGATGGCGACATCAATTGCGACGGTGCCGTCACCGCTGCCGATGTGATGATGCAATATAACCGAGTGCTCAACAGCGACTATTCCCAGCCAGCCACCTGCGACGTTGATGGCGACGGCTCCATCACAAGCGCCGACGTCACCACGGTTTATAATATCCTTTTAGGAAACTGATAATATCAATTATTTAAATGTCCTCAAAGTGACGGTTCTTTTGAGGACATTTTGATTCATTCAAAAAGTTGTGAACGGAGTTCGTCAAAAAGCCTGCTTGACGCAGAAAAATGCGATTAAGCGAGAAAAGATGTAGGGACAAGGCGTGCCTTGTCCGAGCTCAAAGCCTTGCGAGTGTAAGCATTTCATCAAAAAAAATAAATAATCTGGCGTAAGCCAGCTTTTCGACATCAATAGGTGCAGCTTTTTGAGATTTCATTACTAACTTTGAGCATACTATCATTATGTTACTTTAAACAAAAAGCTATGAAAAAGATCTTTACTTTATTGGCTTTAATTGCCATTGCATCAATGCTCTCGCTTGGCGCGAAGAACATCAAAACAGTGGAAATTTCTCCCGACAACACGTTAAGTGATCAGGTGACTCCAGAGTTTGCTGATGTGGACTCGCTGATTCTTGTTGGTGAATTGCAGGATGAAGATTTTAGGGTGCTTGATTCATTGTCGGTATTCTTTAAGCTCAGAGGATATGATATTAGCGACTGTTCACTTCCAAATAACACGTTGCCCATCTATTCTCTTTCATCTGGAAAGAGGGCATATACAACTGCTAATGGCATTTATTACGGATATAGCACTGTGTATTATGTGTCGCTGCCATCAACATTACAGAAAATGGATCCTCGCTGCTGTGATGCCTCAACATTAAAATATTTTGTGATTCCAAATACCGTGACAAGCATTGGCGAATATGCTTTTACGTATAGTTCTATTCTTACCAGTATAAAACTGTCGGATAACATACAAATTATTCCAAATAATTGCTTTGATCACTGTTTATCATTAGAACATGTTGTGATGCCAGCCAATTGCAAGTACATTATGAAAGAGGCATTTAATGAAACTCCATATCTCAAAGGTTTAGTCTTGCCTAATAATTTGTTGTATATTGGAGTTTATGCATTTTATAATTCAGGGATAATGAACATTGATGTTCCCGGTAGCGTTCAAGAAATTGATGAATTTGCATTCTGGCAATCACAATTAAACACTGTGCATTTGCATGAAGGACTTCAAACAATAGGACGTGGGGCGTTTGCCAATCTAGATAACTTCACTAATATGTATTGTGATATAAAAGAGCCTATTATTCTTACCGATAATCCGTTCATTAATACCGATATCACAAATGCAGTCCTCTATGTGCCTTACGGCAGCAAAGATAAATATGAGGCAGCTCAGTGTTGGAAAGATTTCGGAAACATTGTCGAAAAAGACATGTCAAGTGTAATGACTGTCAAAGGCGACAAACAAATGATAGGTGTGCGTTACTACAACCTCGCCGGCGTGGAGAGCGCCGAGCTTCAGCCAGGCGTGAACATCAAGGTCACCACCTACAACGACGGCACACGCTCAAGCGAGAAAGTAATTAAATAACCAACACGATTTATTATCTACGGAGTTTGAGGAGTTAAGGAGTCAAACAAATTCTCCATTACTCCAAGAACTCCGTAGAATTTTTATCAAGAGACTTACGAAGAAAAAAATAATCTGGCGTAAGCCAGCTTTTCGACATCGATAGGTGCAGCTTTTTGAGATTTCATTACTAACTTTGAGCATACTATCATCATGTTACTTTAAACAAAAAGCTATGAAAAAGATCTTTACATTAATGGCTTTTATGCTGCTGGCTTTTCCTGCAATGATGCATGCGCAAAGTGATAGCACAGATGTTGCAAGTAGCAGTGTCTTGCACAAGGGCACTATGCGCTTGAGTCTTGAGCATGGCGCGATAGGCGGCTTGTTCACAAAGATTGGCAATGCCGACAAATATGACTTGGCACCATTTTATCTATTTAATCTTGGCGCTGGCATTGAGTATGCCTATGCCAACGATAAGTCAATCGGGTTAGATGTTCATCCTGGTATTGGTTCTGATGGGGGTATAGGTGAATACGGTAATGCACACGTTGTGTTGTTTAATGTCACGACAGGTGTCATGCACCGCTGGTATCGTGGCCGGTGGGTGCTGGGTGCCGGCCTCTCCTATGAATGGCGCAAGGCGAGATATGACACATTTAATCAAGAGGTTGGTGAAGATGAGTATGAATTCAGCTATATGGACGAGTATGGAATGAATGACTTTACCAACACTCACCACAGCCTCGGTGTTGACCTGTTGGCAGGCTGGACTTGGCGTAATCGCAAGTGGTACATTGGCTTGCAATACTCTCCAAGGATTATTTTCAAGGACTCATTCAATTACATCGAGACCAAATACCCACCTCTACAACCAGTGAAGAACTATGCTGGTCATGCCGATCACCAGATATCGTTGATGATAAGATTTGCTTTCGATATTGCCAAATTTGGAATATAAAGAACTCAATCAGATAATAATCACAGAGTTATTACCGTTGAAAATATATAGTAACTACCGAAAACAAAAACGATATGAAAACAACCTTTCTTCGCATTTTGATTATAATCTGCGCCGTAGTGTGGTCGCTGGGGGCAAGTGCGCAGCGGTCTATTGACTTGATCAACGACAACGACCGTGTACAACTCGACGAGGCTATTGACCTTATGGATAATGGCAAGCCTAAAGATGCCATCAAGATTTTTGACAACCTGTGCAAGAAGTATAAGGACAATTACATCCTTGAGTATGAACGGCTCTATGCCTACTATCTCGCTGGCGACTTCAAGCGCATAGTAAAGGACGGTCCCAAGCTGTATAAGCATCCCGAGAGTGAGTCTCAGCTCTATCAGCTGGTGGGCAACGCACAAGACGTGCTGGGCAATCCTGAGGCGGCTGTCAAGACCTATGATGAGGGCCTGAAGCGGTTCCCCCGCTCGGGCTATCTCTATCTCGAGAAGGGCAACATCCACTTGCTTCACAAGCGCTACAACAAGGCAGTAGAGTGCTACCTGCGTGGTGTGGAGGTGCAGCCCGACTTTGCCAGCAACTACTACCGCCTGGCATTGCTCTATGCCCAATCGACCGAGCCGCTGTGGGCGATAGTCTATGGCGAGGTGGTGTGCAACTTGCAGCCCGGCAGTGAGCGTGCCAATGAGATGGGGAAGCTCATCTACGACCTCTTCCAAGAGAACATAAAGATTGAGGGCGAGGGCGAGGACAAGGCACATGTCACATTGACCCAAAACAACACCATCCACATGAACCCGGACACTACCGACATTCAGGTGCCTTTCCCCTTGATGTATGAGATGGGAACCATGGCGTCGCCAGCACTTACCGAGTTCATGAAGACCAAGAAGCTCACCGTGCCGATGATTGCCGATCTGCGCAAAGATGCGCTCGCTCACATCGACTCGGTGGCACCAGGCTATTATAACCTGTCGCTGCTCGACTATCACCGCAAGCTAATAAAGGACGGGCACTGGGAGGCCTACAACATGTGGCTCATGTCGCCGGGGGCCGAAGACGAGACAAACCAATGGGTCTTCAGCAAAGGAGGTGAGGCACAGCTCGTGGAGTTTGACAAATGGTTTGGACAAAACCGTTTCGTTCCCACAGAGGAAAAACCAACAGTGATGACAAAGCTGTTCAAAACCCACGAAATGAATATCCCGAGCATTGAAGAGATAGAGACCGCCGAAGGATGCCGCCAGCACCGCGATGACGCTCTGCGGCTAGCGAAGTGGTACTTGGAGCAACCAGCCAACCTCGATGACATCACTCAAAAGCAGATCATGCAATTCTTGGTGATTTGGATGACTAATACCGACGAGTTCTCGTTTACGGTAAGCTCAAATGCTGTGTCGGGACATGTTGAGCTATTTGCGGCCTACATGGCGGCAATGACTGAGCATGCCATCGAGTTCAACGTGAGCAAGACCGACGAGGCAATGCACTGCGAGGTGATGCTGCAAGTCATCGACTACTACAAGCGCAACAAGGAAGTGCTTGGCACCGTCGATTCGATGGAGAAATACCTGGAAATGGATGGCGCCACCCTGCGCAACACCCTCGCCCAGGAGTATCAAAAAGCCCAAAACCAGCAGTAACTGCAGTAATCAAATAGCTAATTATTTATATTCAAAGATACGTATGAAGAGTTTAAAGTGGTTATTAGAGATAATCTATTATGAGGTAAACCATAAATCAGAGAAATCACATGACCCCATGCCAATTATTGGTTTTTTTATTACAGCAATC
>ONJX01000008.1 GCA_900318255.1 uncultured Prevotellaceae bacterium
TGTGCCGACAATCTCCAGTGTCTTGTCATGCACACCCACCACAAGAAAACCACCCTCCATGTTGGCGATAGCCGACACGTAGGAAATCACATCATCCTTTTCGTCCCCACAGAACGAGTTCTTCAAATTCTTAAATTCCTTCCATTCACACCGAGCATTCTCTTGTGGGTACTCGCGGAGCAGATATTGTTGTAATTCGAGTTCGGTCATATATCAATAAAGGTCTTTGAAATTATAGTAGTTGTAGAACCTGTTATGCAAATTCTCTAGTAACTGTTGAATGTAATAAGCCATTATTGACTTCGTTGAATCAGTAATGGGGATGTTTAATTGTTTTAACTGATTATCCACCAGACTAGAAATATTTCTATTGGGATTGAATGTTTCATCAAAAACGCTTTCAGCGGATAACGCTTGAAAAGGAGAATACCCATTATCATCCTTCACTTCATTTTGCAAAGCAGTGAGGGCCTGTGAAATATCTAGTAAATTGAAGTATTTATCGTAAAAGGCAAGAAAGCCTCTACATATTTCGTCAGAAGTAACCTTTCTCGTTGTACAGATAAACGCTCTGTATGGAGCACGTTTTTCAGGATTTATCGCGGAAATCATGGCAATACTCATACACATTGCCATCACCACAAATAATAAATGGCCTGTTTTAATATTGAGAGGTCTAATAATGTTGTAGAAATCCTTCCACTTAAGAATTTCTCCATTATTGAAACCGATACCTTCGTCACAGCCGTGGGTCTCGAGTTGTAGGGTAAGAATAGTCCCCTCCGACAATGACTTTTCAATGTCCTGTACTGCCAAATGGAAATCATCTGAGGAATTGACATCATAAAAGGAAGAGAATGATTCTCGTTTATGATATTCTTTATATTGGAGAACATCATGATACAGAATCTCTCCTGTTTTGACATCGTTGGGGTTAAGTGACTGCACCACGATAATACCCCATCGTTTAATCTTCGTATTAGGTTTATTCATTACTGAATGTTTTTTAAAAGGATTGATGACAAGTAAACTTAATTTTTTATCAATTCATTCCCTCCTGATTATTTTGCAGCTCTCCATAAATGCTCCTTCTGCAATAATGGTTTGCTTTGGAACAACAACTGTTTTAAAACCACATAGTGTAAAAGCACCTTCTTCGATCTTTTCCAAAGAATCAGGCAAATAGATGTCTGTTAATTGCTTGCACCAAGAAAATGCATCTTTCTTTATTATTTTTACACCTTCTGGAATATGTATGTGATTAAGTTTCTCACAATCTTTAAATGTTTTCTCTTCTATCGTTTGTAAAGACGATGAAAGCTTGACATATTCTAGATTCTTACTATAGTCAAATGCAGATTCACCCAATTTTATGACAGAGTCAGGCATCTCAATTCTTTTTACATATGACCATGCAAAAGCCGACTTTCCTATTTCAACAATAATGTCGTTTAGTATTATTTGGCTTATGATTGTATGCTCAAAAGCTGATTCTCCAATATAGATCACATGAGGGGGTAGTTTGACAGGACCACCCGAAGAAATTTCGTAGAAAGAAAATCTTCCAATTTCTTTAACAGTGGAAGGGAAGGTCATCGGCTTCTTGTCAACAATTCTATTTATGTCTTTAATAACCGATATTATCCTTGTTTTGGCTTTATCGTATAAAATGCCATCTTCTACACAGAATCTAGAAGAATTGCAAGAAAGATTGACATCGCAAGAAACAAAAGGATTTCCTGTAATTTTAATAACCGATGCAGGTATAGAAAATTTTCCAAGATCAGTTTGCCAGAATATGAAATTGCCAATGATTCTAACCGTATTTGGTAATATGATTTGCTTGTCTTTGGAACCATTTGAGAATGAATTGTCACAAAGAATCTCTACTCCTGACTTTATAGTATATTGTTCAAGATTATCCTCAAATGAAAGAAACTTTTTCCCATCTTTAGAATAAGAAGCTTCACCTCTATCCCATTCATCATGTTCTTCATTTTCAGCTTCGCCCCAATCAATAACTTTTTCGTCCCAATCTTCTTGAGTTATAACACTTAGACCATAGTCTTTCTTAAGATTCTCAATGTATTTTAAATCTTCTTTAGGAGGGGCTAAAAAGTTATTCTTTTCAGAAGCATTAGCAATTGATTTCTTTTTGTCTTCGAGAACAAATATATTATGAAGTATTTCTTCCTCACTTATGCTCGTATCTTCTAATTCGATTATAAGATCTGATAGTTGTTTTGACAATTTACTCTGATAATATTTTAGTTGTCCTGCCGGGACAAAAATCGCCTTCAAATTTTCACATCGGACGATGGCTGTAGGTTCAATAACACTTGTTTTGCCTTCAAAGATAATAGCGGTCAGATTCTTGCATGCAGAAATGGCATTTTCTGCTAATGCTACAATAGAATTTGGCAGTTTAATCAGTTCTACTTCATTATGGCCGCTTATAGCACCGCGACCAATAATTCTAACTCCATTCGGAATAATCTTTGTTTTCTTCTCTAAGTCTATATTTGCTACATATAATGTCTTGTCAACAGAAAGAAGTTCACCATCTGTTATTTTGAAATATGGTGTGTCGCAACTAACTTTATTATAATAGCCAAATGGAGCCCCAAAAGGATTGCCCGTAATATATTTTACAGATGATGGAATTGTCATATTATGTGGACTAAGGAACATAAATGCATTGTTACCGATAGCATACACAGAATTAGGAATACTTATTGTATGTTCGAATCTGTTATTATAGTCATCATAAGCATTGTCACATATAATATGTGTCCCAGGTCTCGGATTTATGTCAATTTTCTCATCCTTTCCACCTGCACCATTCCATGTTGACAGAAGTTTCTTTCCATCTGCACTATACATCTTTCTTGCAGCTAAGTCACGCATGACATCATTCGTTTCTGGTTTTTCTGTCAGAGCAAAAGTGGATCGATAATTTTTATATTCTGAAACATAATCTTTTTGGGGGGAAGTCGAATTTGACTCCAATTGGGATAAAATCTCCTCTGTCGTCTTTTTCTTCGGTGACCAAACAGGACGTATTGCCATTCCATGCCATCTCTGACCATTTTCTTTCGCTGACTTATTATCCTTGTTAAAAAAAAGATATTTTGCTTCATTGCGGTCGGAACTGGCAATTCCTGTCCAATAGAAACCAGCCTCGATTGATTTCTGTTCATCTACAACATTCTCACCTGTTACAGGCAAGAAGATAAAATTACCATTATGTCCTTTTACCTTATATCCATTAATTCCTTCAATGACAGTCCATTCCCATTCGCATTTTTCTAAAAGCTCTTTTATTTCGTGCATTTGTGGCATTCGCCAATATTCTCCCCAAAGAAATGTAGCGGCATCAAAGTTTTTAATTGCGCATATTGACAGTTCATCATTCCCAAGAATTTTATTCAAATCCCAGGACCACTTTTCGTTCAGGAAACAATCCGCATATCGAAAAAGTGTTCTTTGGTATTTATCACCCCATGCAAACTTTCCGCCCTTATCTCCAATAGTCTTTGCAAACAGATTTGTATCTGCCCACATAACAGAAAGACCAAGATCAACTTTATTCTTTTGCCTACTCTTCTCGTCATCAAGGACGGCTTGTTTCTTATCTTGAATAGCCTTTTCTTTGACTCTTATCTCTTCTTTTTCCTTTGCGGCAATCTTTCGTTTATATTCTGGATTCGCCTCAGGATTGAACCAGTAATATATCTTTGCACCAATGCCTAAAACAAACAATATAATAAATGCTAATATGATTAAACCAACAAATAATAATATGCCATTTAGTGCTCTATCAGCACCTCCTGCAACAGCGTCATCATCGTAATAATCATATTGAGTTTGACTAAATAGAAGAACCTGATGTAATAATGCTATTATAATAGTGCAAAAACGTTTGATAAAAGTCATGGTTTTCATTCTTTATTCTCCTTTCTGTTTAATCTTGAATAAGTTTCCGAAAAAAGTTCATGTGGATAGTCATCCAAAATAATATCTTCAACATTAACATCCTGTACGGGGCTATCGGGTGGACATTTTGTAGTACAAACATAGCTGATAATGTCCTCTAAAAAACTATAATCGTTATCATTGAGTAAAAAAATGCCATAGTAATAAAAATCATTCAAGTCTCTGCTCTTATTTTGAATCATCCAAAAGAATAGGATAATTCTTATTGATTCAGGAATAATGCATGACAATTCTGTTAGCCTTAGTTGTTTGTTTGCTTTTGACAAAGACTTATCATGAATGATGAAATTGATACTTAGATGCGTGTATTGTATAAGATATTTTAGGCTATTAAGTTCTTCTGCAATAGTCGAATAATAATATATACAGACTTTTACGATTCTATCATATTGGTAATCACTTAAACTAGAAAAAGGTTCCTTAAAATGGTCACATATTTTTGAATAAATAGAATCGAGTTGTGTTCGTTTATCTTCAGATAATGAACGTATTGTATTAATCATTATAGCAATATGCTGCTCTGTCCTAACTATCTCATTTGTATTTCTTTGCTCACGATACGTCACAAAAATGAAAGCAATAGATAGTATGCTCACACAGATGGCAGCATAATTTCCAAACGCTCCCCAGTCTGAAGATTCTTTTGAAACATCTGCTCCCCAAAAACTTGCAAAATAGAAAAGTAAAAGAATAATTACTATCCCAACGGCTGTAAATATAATTTTCCTATCAGACATATTGTTACTTACTTTGTACAAAATACTGTTGTTAAACTCTCAGACAATTTCAGCCTTAACACCTCGTTATTGTAGAACTCAAACTGAAACTAAACTCACCCTCTGGTTCATAAACTTTCAGTTCTTGCAATTGAAATGAAGGGCAGAATCCGCATCAGCACCTTTTTACCGTTTTTTATCGATGGATTCTCTTTGCTTCATATTGTCATATAAATCAGCGTGGGCTTTCCTTGTTTGAGATTGTCATATTTTGGACACAAAATTACAAATATAATTTGAATTAACATCAATAAATGGCAAAAACAGCGATTTTTAACAGAAATGTTATCGGAATCGCTTAAAACCAGCCTCGGTTTTCAGAAATCGCCACTAAATGCAAGCGCCTACACCTGAATTTATAGATGTAAGCGCTCCGTTATTTGCAGATGTGGTGTTACGTTGGCGGCAATACGTCAAAGACCATATCCTTTCCTCTTTGTTGGTTATGAATCTCAATGTTGCTGATATGCCTGTGGGGTATTACAACATCTATGCACGCAACGCATCTATCGCCAAACCTTCGAGCGAGATGCTCTATCTCAACGATACCAGCGCCATTGTGAATGGTGACCAGAATGGTGACAACCAAATCACCGGTAGCGATGTGACAGCAGTATAAAATATTATACTTGGGATTTAACCCAAATCGGTCATTAGGGCGTAAAAGCTAATGCGCCACTTTCGAGCTTGAAAGTGGCGCATTGTGTTTATTTTAGCGATTGTTTACTCGCCCAGGAGTTGACGGGCCATGTTTTGGGCGGCGCGGCGGCCGTCGCCCATGGCAAGGATTACTGTGGCACCGCCACGCACGATGTCGCCACCGGCGTAGAGGTCGCCGATGTTGCTCTGCATGGTCTCCTCGTTAACAACGATGGTGTTGCGGCGGCTCACGTCAAGACCCTCGATGGAGCGTGGCACGAGCTGGTTGGGCGATACACCTACAGCCACGATAACGATATCGACAGGGATCTCCTCGATGGCTCCCTCCACGGGAACTGGCTTGCGGCGTCCGCTGGCGTCGGGCTCACCAAGTTCCATGCGCTGCACGCGCATAGCCTTAACGTGACCCTTCTCGTCGCCAATGTACTCGATGGGGTTGTGCAGAGTCATGAACTCCACGCCCTCTTCCTTGGCATGGCCCACCTCCTCACGGCGGGCAGGCATCTCCTCCTCGCTGCGGCGATAAACCAAAATCACGCGCTTGGCACCCATGCGCAGTGCAGTGCGGGTAGAGTCCATAGCAGTGTTACCACCACCTATCACAGCGATAGTCTCGCCATGCATCACGGGGGTGTCGCCACCACGGCCGGCACTCATCAGGTTGATGCGAGTGAGGTACTCGTTGCTCGACATAACGCCAATCAGGTTCTCGCCCGGAATGTCCATAAAGCGAGGGAAACCAGCGCCTGAGCCCACGAACACGCCCTTGAAGCCTTGCTCGTGCAGGTCGTCGTAGGTAATGGTCTTGCCCACAAGCACGTCTTTCTCAAACTTCACACCCATTTTGCGCAAGCCCTCGATTTCGTAATCGACGATGCTGTTGGGCAAGCGGAACTCGGGGATGCCATACTTGAGCACGCCACCAATCTCGTGCAGTGCCTCAAACACTGTTACATCAAAGCCCTGCTTAGCCATGTCGCCGGCAAACGACAGTCCCGAAGGACCACTACCGATCACGGCAACTTTGATGCCGTTAGCCTCCTTCATGGGGGGCACTTCTTGCTCGGTATTGTTGCGCTGCCAGTCGGCGGCAAAGCGCTCCAGGTAACCGATGGCCACGGCGGGCTGGTTCATCTTCAGGCGGATGCACTTGCTCTCACACTGCTTCTCCTGCGGGCACACACGGCCACACACTGCTGGCAGCGAGCTGGTCTCCTTGAGAGTAGCGGCAGCCTGAGCAAACTCGCCACGCTCTATGTTCTTAATGAACTTGGGAATATTGATGCCCACTGGGCAACCAGTAACGCACTGTGGATTAGGGCAGTCGAGGCAGCGGGTGGCCTCGAGCACTGCTTGCTCGGCGTTGATGCCTTGGTTAACCTCCTCGTTGCAAGTGATGCGGTAGGCAGGATCGAGTTGAGGCATCTCCACGCGGGCTATATTGTTTCTCTCTTTTGCGGTCTTCGACTTGCGCAGTTCTTCGCGCCAAGCCTCGTTGCGAGATTCGTTATAGTTTTCCATTTGTTTTGTTTTTTCTTGTTTTCTTGTCCTCTTGTTTTCTTGTCTTCTTGTCCTCTTGTGTTCTTGTCTCCTTGAAAATCACATTTTCAAGCGCATTAACAACTCGTCGAAGTCAATCTCATGAGCGTCGAACTCGGGACCCTCAACACACACGAAGCGTGTCTTGCCACCCACACTCACACGGCAGGCGCCGCACATGCCAGTGCCGTCAACCATGATAGCGTTGAGCGAAGCCTCGGTGGGCACCTCATATTTCTTGGTCAAGAGCGACACAAACTTCATCATGATAGCGGGACCTATGGTCACCACCTTATCGACCTTCTCGCGCTTGATAACCTCTTCAACGCCAGCGGTGACAAGACCCTTGGTGCCGTAGCTGCCATCGTCGGTCATAATAATCACATCATCGCTCGAAGCACGAACCTCATCTTCAAGGATAATCAAGTCCTTAGTGCGACCGGCAAGCACGCTAACCACGCGGTTGCCAGCAGCTTTCATCGCCTTGATGATGGGCAGTAACGGAGCCACGCCCACGCCGCCACCGCAGCACAGCACGGTGCCGTAGTTCTCGATGCGAGTAGCTTGGCCCAGAGGTCCCACCACGTCGGTCAGGCAGTCACCTGGCTCAAGAGCACAAATCTTGCGGGTGGAGTCGCCCACGGCTTGGATAACCAATGTGATAGTCCCAGCTGCGGGATCACTGTCGGCGATAGTCAATGGAATTCTCTCTCCCTTCTCACCGCAGCGCACAATCACAAAGTGACCGGCACGGCGAGCTTTTGCAATAAGGGGAGCTTCAACAACGAGCTTTGTAACATTCTCGCTGAAACGCTCTTTACTTACAATCTTGTTCATTGTCCGGAATTTATAGTTAATGTGAATTAGTTTTTTAATTGAACGTGCAAAGGTAAGCAGATTTTCTGAAATAGCACCCTAATAATTAATAAAGTTTTCAACTTCTTGCTTTTTGCTCACTTGATTAAGCGTGCCACAATTTCATGTTATTTCAGCAAAATCACCGGCTCGCACCCATCTGTTTTAGATAATCGTCAAGCGGTGACATACCCATTTCCTTACGCCACTGGTCAACCTTATCGGGGTTTAGAAGCCTATACAGCTTGCCGTCAACAATTTGCGACCCATAGCGCTGTGGACGGCCCTCATGCATGGCGATGCGGTCATCCATCATTGCCACCTGCTCTAGTGAAATGTCACCATTGTGGGCAGCCTGCTCAAAGAGGTTGAAGTATTTCTTTTGCAACTCAACAGGCGCATGCTGAATCACAAGCCAGAACACGGCACAAGCATTTCCCACCTTGTCACTACCCACAAAACCATGCTTGTCGAGAATGTTGCAGATTGCCACCTGATTAATGCTATCAACAATTTGCATCTCACGGGTGAGCGAATCGATGCGTGCTTGGTCGCGAACTGGTGCTCGATAGGCCTCAAGGAACTCATAACGTATTTCCTGGTCGCGACCACCTATCTCTTGCAAGAGAGCACGGAGTGGCTTATCGAAATGCGCCTCAATGCGGTCGCGGCGAGCCATGATGGTGTCGCAGTAGGCGTGCCAGCGCTTGTCGGTGTGCAAGCTGGCAAGGTCGCGGTCGGCAGCAGGGTCATCAACATACCAATTAGGGTCATGGCTCAAGCGAGCATTTAATCGAGCAAATGCTGAGTTATGGTCACCAGCAAGAGCCGCCGCACAAGCCGCATTATACAGGTGTGAGCCAGCAATTTCTTCTCCAGTACAAAACGCCATTGCAAACTGCTTGGAGGCGCCAGCATAGTCTCCAGCCATAAAGCATGAGTCGGCAGCGTGGATATAGTCGCTATAGGTAAGGCGATTAACCTGCGATTGGTGGGCGGCTTGAGTAATGTCGAGCAAGAACCTCATGTGCTCACCCACTGGCTGAATGTTGCGCGGTGCTGTGACATCATAGTGGAAAGTGTTAGAAAATGGCAATTTCTTGTTGTCTCCTTGAATTATATACATTATTCCTAAAGGTGTTCCATTTTTCACTATGCGGTCAACGACCAAGATGCGATGATGCTTATTGTCAGTGATAACGTTACGCCATATTTCATCTTCAGGCTGCTTAGCATCTCTTCGTGGTTGAGCCTCAACCACCAGCTCGCTGCCATCGGCCTGTCGCACAAAATCAGGCATCCACTTGGTGCTGACAACTGGCACAAACACCACATATTGATCAGCAAGAACAAGTTCCAATGAATCAACCTTTAACGGAAGTTTATGGATTGCTGATGCAATATATTTCTTGCAATTAGAGTCATAGGCTTGAAATTGAGTATCATTGACGATAAAGTTCAAGGCATACTCTCCATTACTCAAGTTCGTCATCGGAAAAGGATTTGTGCCACCAAAGTTTATTGTCATTCCACGACGCACACTGCTAACCACATTGCCATCAAGCGACCACTGCGATGATGACGCAAATGGTGGAACTGTACCGCTTGAGCATCCAGCTAGAGCAAGCGCAGCAACTGCGCAAATAATTAAATATTTAATTCTCATCTAAATAATTCCTGTTTTTATTTTGATTTACATCCTATCACTTCTATCATATTTACGACTAACCCCACATTCTCATCCTCAGAAACATCAAGCCCAATTAATGACTGGTGCGTTGAACATCTTTCACGCCCTTAAGATTCTTGATTTTCTTAATAAGCAAGTCAAGGTTATCGATGCTGTTGATACCAATGACCAGATATCCCTCAAAGACGGAGCCATTGCTGTTGATCGACACATTGCGCAGCATGGTGTCGCCCTCTTTGTTGATGAGGGAGCTAATGTTAGAGACAATGCCAATGTCGTCATTACCCACCACCTTGAGAGTGACGGCAAACTGCTTGCCCATCTTGCCGCTCCATTGCGAGCGAATGATGCGATAGGGGTACTTGGCGAGCAGGTGCTTGACGTTGCCGCAGTCGCGCCGGTGTACCTTGATGGCGCCGTCGCTGGCTATGAAGCCCACGATGGGGTCGCCATAGATGGGGTTGCAGCATCGCGAGAGCTTGTAATTGATGCCTTTCACATTGTTGCCCACCACCAGAATGTCGTCGCCACCACGGTCGTCATCTTCGATCTTGCTTTGAAGCACAAAATTCTCGGCTGCCTCATGTGGCTTGGCTGCCTCCTGCTGCTTGGCCTTAAAGTCGAGCACTTCCTCAACAAGTGTTGCAATATCTATTTTCTCGTCATTAATGTCGGCAAAGAAGTCGGTGGCGAGCTTATACCCTTTCTTGCTGATAAACCGGTTCAACATGGCCTCTTCTATCTCAATCTTGCGGTTCTTGAAGCGACGCTGCAAGAGTTCGCGACCCATGTCGGCCTTCTTTGACTTCGCCTCGTTCAGTGCCAGTCTTATCTTATTGCGGGCCTTGCTCGTGACCACAAAGTTGAGCCAATCCACGCGCGGCACTTGCGACGAAGAGGTGATAATTTCCACTGTGTCGCCGCTGTGCAGCTTGTAGTTGATTTTCTGGTTCTTACCATCCACCTTGGCGCCGGTGCATTGGCTCCCCACTCGCGAGTGGATGCTAAAAGCGAAGTCGAGCACTGTGGCGCCCTTGGGCAACTGAAACACATCGCCACGAGAGGTGAAGACAAACACCTCGTCGTCATAGAGGTTGGCATGCATGTCGCGAATGAGGTCCATGCGGTTCTTGCTGCCCTCCTCAAGCACCTCACGCACGTTCTGCATCCAGCGGTCTATGCCGCCACCGTCGGCCTTCACACCTTTATAGCGCCAGTGAGCGGCAAGACCCATCTCGGCCACCTCGTCCATGCGCTCAGAGCGTATCTGCACCTCCACCCACTTGTCGTCCTTGCCCTTAAAGGTGCCGTGTAGCGACTCGTAGCCATTGCTCTTGGGCATCGTGAGCCAGTCGCGCAGTCGGGTGGGGTTAGCCTGGTAGATGTCGCCAATGAGAGAATAGGTGTACCAGCAGTCGCGTTTCTCATATTCTCGCGGCGTGTCGATGATGATGCGAATGGCAAAGAGGTCATACATGTCGTTCATGTCAACCTTCTTGGTGCGCATCTTGTTCCAGATGGAGTTGATCGACTTGGTGCGACCCTTCACATGGCACTTGATGTGCTCACGCTGGAGCGCTTTTTTGATGGGTGCCGTGAACTCCTCTATATACTTCTCGCGCTCCTTCTTGGTCTCGTTGAGGCGCTTGGCAATCTTGTTATACACATCGCGTTGCAGATATTTGAGCGACAGGTCCTCGAGCTCGGTCTTGAGTTGGTATAGTCCCAGCTTGTGAGCCAGGGGCGCATAGAGGTAGCGCGACTCTAGCGAGATGTCGCGCACAAATTTCTCGTCATCATGGTTGTTGATGTAGTTCATCAGTCCCCTGCGGTCAACAATCATGATCATCACCACCCTGATGTCTTGGGCTAGTGTCACAAGCAGCTTGCGGAAATTATCGTCCTCTACTGCCGACTGCTTTTTATATATGCGTGAAATTTTAATTAGACCATGCACCAGTTTTGCCACATCATTGCCAAACATTTCGGCAATCTCCTGCTCACCCACATAGTCCAAGCGACACAGATGATAGACCAGAATTGCTATCGTCATGTTGCGGTCGGGGGCGATGTGGTCATGAAGCAGCTCGGCAGTGCGCAGGGTCCTGATCACCGGGTTGATGCCATGCTTGTCGCGGCGATACACACCAGCCCTCACGCCACTAGCAATCACCTCCTGCAAATAGCGCACATCGTCAATGCTCACCACGTCACGCAAGTTGACCCACAACTTGCGCAGCGATTGAAACAACATAGCACGCTCGTGAGCATTAAAAAAGGCAGTTTCAGTCATTTTTTCTTCTTTTAAGAGCAAAAATCATTCAAAATTAATTTTTTCTTCGTAACTTTACAAATTAATTAAACATTATTAGCAAAAATCATAAACAACAATATCTACTATGCTTAACGAAAATGACCTCCAACTAATTGAAAACAAAGGCATAACAGCCTCACAGATTGACGAGCAGATCAATCGGTTTGAAAAGGGCTTCCCACACTTGCGCATCCACTCGGTGGCAACAGTGGGCAACGGCATAATGCGTCTTGGTGAAAAAGACATCAACCACTACATCAAGCTCTGGCGCCAAGCACAGCAACATGGCACCACCATCGAGAAGTTTGTGCCGGCATCGGGGGCTGCCAGCCGCATGTTCAAGAACATATTTGCGTTCACCACTTCGGGAAAGACGACCCCTGAGACCGATTTCGAGAAGCAATACTTCGACAACATCAACCACTTCGCCTTCTATCCTGAGCTCAACCGAGCATGCGACAAGCTTTACAAAGCTACCATTCCACAGCTCATACAAGACGGGAAATATGTGGAGATTGCCAAGACCATGCTCGAGAGCAACGGACTCAACTATGGCTCGCTGCCTAAGGCGCTGCTGCTCTTCCACCGCACTGCTGGCGGAGGCATGCACACCTCGCTCGAGGAGCACCTTGAAGAGGGCGCACAATATGCCGTGGGCGGCAAGCGTGAGGTGAACATCCACTTCACCGTATCACCCGAGCACCGCAAGGATTTTGACAAAATACTAAAAGCCAAGCTGCCGGCAATGGAGATGGTGTGGGGCGTGAAATATAATGTCACAATGAGTGAGCAAAAACAATCGACCGACACCATCGCCGTGAACCTCGACAACACGCCCTATCGCGACAACGAGGGCAACCTTTTCTTCCGCCCAGCAGGACATGGCGCACTCATCGAGAACCTCAACGAGCGCGATGCCCACGTGGTGTTCATCAAGAACATCGACAATGTGGTGCCGCTACGCCTGCGCAACGCCACGGTGCGCTACAAGAAGGCCATTGGCGGCTACCTCATTGATGTGCAACGCGCTATCACAAGGCATCTGGCCACGCTCGACAAGGGCGCCAGCGCCAGCGAACTCAAGGGCATACTCAAGTTTGTGGAGAACCGCCTGTGTACACGCAACGACGCTACCGCAAGCATGGACGACAAGCAGCTTGCTGAATATCTGCGCAACAAGCTCAACCGCCCCATTCGTGTGTGTGGCATGGTGCTCAACGAGGGCGAACCAGGCGGAGGCCCATATCTTGCCTACAACAGCGATGGCAGCTACTCGCCACAAATCCTTGAAGCAGCACAAATCGACGAGAACGACCCTGCTGCCGTCGAGTTGATGAAAAGCGGCACGCACTTCAACCCCGTTGACCTGGTGTGCTACCTCAGGGACTACAAGGGCAACAAGTTCGACCTCAAGCAGTTTGTGGATAAGGAGACAGGGCTCATTTCAATGAAATCAACTGGCGGTGTAGATATAAAAGCACTGGAACTGCCTGGCCTGTGGAACGGTTCAATGAGCGATTGGAACACAGTGTTCATCGAGGTTCCCATCGACACTTTCAATCCCGTCAAAACCGTCAACGACCTGCTGCGACCACAGCACCAATAAAAAAACATTGAGAATTAAACCTTTATACTATTTCTCTATCTAAAATAATAATTCATCACTAATTATTTTTACAACACATGAAAAAAGCATTATTAATTCTTGTGGCAATATTCACAGTGTGGACCGTTGCCGACGCGCAAAACGCTAAGAAAGTTAAAGAGATTGGCCAAAATGAGTTCATCGCCTTGTTCGACATGAGCACTGGCATGGTTAAGCACCCTGCTGTGATCGACTTCAACGCCACATGGTGTGGTCCATGCCGCCAGCTGGCACCCATCCTTGAAGAGCTCGCCACTGAATATGAAGGACGTGTCAATTTCTACAGCATCGACGTGGACAAGAACAAAGAGCTAGCCAAAGCTCTCGAAATCCAAAGCATCCCCTACGTCTTGTTCTTTGCACCAGGCAGCGAAGACCCCGAGGAAATGGTGGGTCTTTCCTCAAAAGAAGAGGTCAAGGCCTATATCGAGAAAATCCTAAAAAAGTAAATAAGCACCATTATGAAACGATTGATTTTTGGAGTGATTTTAGCAACTCTGCTAATGGCCATCCCTGGCAACATCGATGCCAAGAAAAAAGCTACTCGCAAGAAGGCTAAAACCGAGAGCACAACAGGCCTCTCAGCTGTTGAGCGCAGAGTGCTCGGCAAGCATTTGCTCACCTTGCAATGGATCTCATGGGAAAGCTATGGCTCGGTCACCATCAAGAAAGAGGCCGACGGCACTCTCTCCTGCCGCGGCGAGCAACTGGCACGCAAGTGCCCTAAAGGCACCGAGCAGGGCAACATCGACAATGACGACTATGTGAAGCTCGATGGCACCATCGAGATTGTTGACAAGGACCACCTCATCTTCAATGGTGAAATTCGCACCAAGGTCTATCACATCAACAATGGCCAAGAAGTGCTAAGGCAAGGTACTTTCAACTTTGTCACTAAAGAAAACCGTCACTACTGGCGAATGCAAGAACAGCTTAATCCGGCCGACGAGTGTACCGACTACATCGACATCTACTACAGTAAGTAGAGAACACTCACAGCAGCAAAACAAGAGGACAGTCACCACCATGGCTTGTCCTCTTTTCTTTTTGCCAAGCATCAATTGCTAATTGTGCATTACGCATTGTGCATTACGCATTGTGAATTGTGCATTGTGCATTAATCACCCCCCCCAGCGGCGGTCTTGCCGTTCCTTGAGTTTCGCCTCGGCAGGAGTGTGGGGCTGTGGATGCCAGAAGTGGGTGCCCCTCAGCTCTTGAGGGAGATAGTCCTGCTTCACAAAATGCCCTGAAAAGTCGTGGGCATATTTGTAATCGGCGCCATAACCCAGCTCCTTCATCAGCTTGGTGGTGGCATTGCGCAAATGCAGCGGCACGGGCAGGTTGCCAGTTTGGTCAACACGGGCAAGTGCCTCATCGATAGCAAGGTAAGCACTATTACTCTTCTCGCTGGTGGCAAGGTAGATGGCACACTCACTCAGCGGGATGCGCCCTTCGGGCCACCCTATCTTGTTAATCACATCGAAGGTGGCATTGGCAAGCAGCAGGGCATTGGGGTTGGCAAGGCCTATATCCTCGGCGGCACTGATGCACAGGCGGCGAGCAATGAACTTGGGGTCCTCGCCACCAGCAATGAGGCGCGCTAGCCAATAGACAGCCGCATCGGGGTCGCTACCACGTATCGACTTGATGAATGCCGAGATGATGTCGTAGTGCATCTCGCCGTTTTTGTCAAAGGCGAGAGGGTTCTGCTGCAAGCGGTCGGTGACAATCTTGTCGTTAATGACAAACGCCTCGTGCGCATCGAGCGACTGGTAAATCAAGTCCAGGATGTTGAGCAACTTGCGGGCGTCGCCACCGCTGTAGCGAAGCAGAGCCTCGGTCTCCTCTACCCTCACCTCACGGTCGTGAAAGATGCGGTCGGTCTTGATGGCACGGTCAAGCAGCTCAAGCAGGTCGTCACGACCCAGCGGCTCCAGCACATAGACCTGAGCACGAGAAAGCAACGGACGTATCACCTCAAACGACGGGTTCTCGGTAGTAGCGCCAATGAGCGTGACAGTGCCCTTCTCCACGGCACCAAGAAGCGAGTCCTGCTGCGACTTGTTGAAACGGTGTATCTCGTCGATGAAAAGCACTGGGCGCCCCTGGGTGAAGATGCTGCCAGCATCGGCACGGCAACGGTCGAGCACCTCGCGCACCTCCTTCACGCCGCTGGTCACCGCACTGAGGGTGTAGAACGGCACCTTAGTCTGCTCTGCAATGATGCGCGCCAGTGTGGTCTTACCCACACCTGGCGGTCCCCACAAGATAAACGACGAGATATTTCCACTCTCTATCATGCGACGTATCACGGCACCCTCGCCCACGAGGTGCTTCTGCCCTATGTAGTCGTCGAGCGATTTGGGCCTCATGCGCTCGGCCAGCGGTTCATACATTTCTTAATCTTTTTATTATTCCACAAAAATACAAAAAAAACCTCATTTCACAAAATATTCACCACATAAAAATAACAACAGCAACTCGCCAAGCACCGCTCATGAGCACCACATGAGCACCACGTGAGCACCACGTGAGCACAATCGGTCACCAGGTCGTCAAGCACCACCCATGAGCACAATCGGTCACCAGGTCGCCAAGCACCACGTGAGCACAATCGGTCACCAGGTCGCCAAGCACCGCATGAGCACAATCAGTTGCCAGGTCGCCAAGCACCACCCATGAGCACAATCGGTCACCAGGTCGTCAAGCACCGCGTGAGCACAATCGGTCGTCAGGTCGCCAAGCACCGCTTGGCGACAACTATTGCGCATTAAAAGTTTTTTTACTAACTTTGCATTTTAACACTAAAAAGTCACGCACATGACAACTCGCACCACCCCACATCCTCTCATCGCCTCAATACCAATCGTCGTATTAATTGGTCTTCTTATTATCGCCATCACACTCTTCGGCTCCGACTCCCTCAGTGGCGGCAGCCAGGTAGCACTAATCATGGCCATGGCGGTGTGCGTATTGATTTCAACAGTCTTCTACCATGTGCCCTGGACCGACTTTGAGCAGCAGATTTCCAAGACCATGGGCGGCATCTTCATCACGCTGCTCATACTGCTGTCGGTGGGAATGCTCGCCGGCTCGTGGATGATAAGTGGCGTGGTGCCCACATTGATATATTATGGAGTGCAGCTGCTCTCGCCTCGCTTCTTCCTCGTCACCGCATGCATCATCTGCTCCATCGTCTCGCTCCTGTCGGGAAGCTCGTGGACCACCATCGCCACCATTGGCGTGGCACTGCTAGGCATTGGCGACGCGCTGGGCGTGAGCCAGGCATGGACCGCAGGTGCCATCATCTCGGGAGCCTACTTCGGCGACAAGATGTCGCCATTGAGCGACACCACCATCCTCGCCTCGTCGAGCACCAGAGTAGATATCTTTGAGCACATACGCTACATGATGCACACCACAGTGCCAGCACTCATCATCTCGCTCATCATCTTCACCGTAGCGGGCCTGGGTCATGGCGATGGAGCCATCAACATCGAGAAATACACCACTGGCCTGGCCGCATCGTTCAACATCTCGGCATGGACACTGCTAGTGCCGCTAATCACCGGCATTCTCATAGCGCGCAAAACGCCATCACTCATTGTGCTGTTCACTTCATCAATCCTGGCAGGCATCATGGCGCTGATACTGCAACCACACATCCTCACACAGATTGCCTCCACCCCATCGCTCTCGCACGCGGCAGCACTCACCAAAGGGCTAGCCATCACCTACTTTGGTGCCACGGCCGTTGATACCGGCCTGCCAGCCCTCAACGACCTGGTCTCAACTGGTGGCATGGCAGGAATGTTAAACACCATCTGGCTCATCATCTGCGCCATGTGCTTTGGCGCTGCAATGGTCGCCAGCGGCATGATACACAGCATCACCCAGGTCATCATCCGCTGGGCAAAGTCTAGAACAAGCCTCGTGTCATCGACAGTGGCCTCGGGACTCTTCCTCAACCTCACCACCGGCGACCAGTTCATCAGCATCGTGCTCACCGCCGACACCTTCAGCAACGCCTACCGTCAAAAAGGCTTCGAGCAGCGACTCCTGAGCCGCACCACCGAGGACGCCGCCACCGTCACCTCGGTGCTGGTGCCGTGGAACACCTGCGGCATGACACAAGCCACGGTGCTGGGAGTGCCCACACTCACCTACCTCCCCTACTGCTTCTTCAACATCCTGTGCCCCATCATGACAATAACAATCGCTGCACTGGGGTGGAAAATCAAGCAGCTAAAGCCCACCACCCACGACGATAGCACAACCGTAGAACTGCCTAAAAAAAGCGCAGAATAAACGCACCCTGCAAAAAATAAATTAAAAAGTAACAACTATTCCAATAAAATTCATTACCTTTGCACCGCATTCCGCAAAAACAATGGAGTGATGCTCGAGTGGCTGAAGAGGCACGCCTGGAAAGCGTGTGTGCGTCAAAAGCGCACCGGGGGTTCGAATCCCCCTCACTCCGCTGGGAAGTCCTGTTGTTACTGGTGCTTTGGGTGATGATGGTGTATGTGGCAACGTGTGGCAGGATGTTGCAATGAGTGGCATAAAAACCGACAAAAAACCGCCTTTGACGGTTAAAAACCGACATGAGACCGACATGAGACCGAAGAGGGTACGAATGAAAAACATCCATGTGACGCTTTATTATCGGAACCGTCCTAACAAGAAGAATGGGACAGCTCCGCTGTTGCTTGCTATCAATTATGCAGGCAGCAGCACTTATGTGCCAGTTGGCAATGTGCGTCTTCGTCCTGACCAGTGGGACCGTGTTCGCCGCAGGGTTGTGAACCATGCTCACGCGCAGACGATCAACAGCAGTGCTCAGTCTATGCTTGGTAGGGCTGAGGATGCTGTGCTTGAGCTGATGCGTGATGGTGGCGTGCGTGGCTGGAAGCTGACTGAGGTGCGTGACGCTATTGTGTCGTTTCTGTATCCTGTGGAGAAGCGTGACAATGGTGTGGTGGCTGTGATGGAGGAGTTCATGGGTACGAAGGATAAGCCTAACACTGCCGACAAGTACCAGCAGACGATAACGCACATTGAGCGCTGGCTTGGCTCGGGCGCCAGGAGGGTGGAGTTTGCCGACGTGACCGCGGAGTGGCTTGAGGAGTTTGACCGCTGGCTGTCGAAGAAGGGGTTGTCGGTGAACAGCCGTTCGATCCACATGCGCAATATAAGGGCAGTGTTTAATTGGGCTGTGTCGAAAGATCTCACTGATGCAAGGTACCCTTTCAAGAGTTTCAAGATTAAGAGCCAGGCGACGGAGCCGATGGCGCTGACGCTGGAGCAGATGAGGATGCTGTGGGGTTATGAGCCGCCGCTGAAGGCTCAACGCTACTGGCTTGACGTGTGGAAGCTGATGTTTTGCTTGATTGGTATTAACATGGCTGACTTGTGGAGGCTGGAGAGTGTTGTGCAGGGGCGTGTGAGCTATGAGCGGGCGAAGACTGGCAGGTTATACTCGATTAAGGTGGAGACTGAGGCGCAGGCTCTGATAGAGGCTCACAAGGGCCGCAAGGTGCTGGTTGACCTGAGCGAGCGTTACAAGAGCGCTCATCGTGCGACGGCATCGCTCAACAAGATGATGAAGGCCATTGCTAAAGACCTGGGGCTGCCGCCCATCACGGGTTACACTGCGCGCTACACCTGGGCGACGCTTGCTGCGAGCATTGATGTGCCGATTGAGGTGATAAGTCAAGCTCTCGGTCACTCGTATGGCCTTGCGGTGACGCTGGGGTATATCATGCCTGACCGTCGCAAGATGGATGAGGCTAACCGCAGGGTGCTGGACTTGCTGACAGGCGGCGAAGCCACCGCACAGTGAACCTTACGAGCTAACTTTACGAGCCGATGGCTCGCACTACAAAACACGACAGACTTTTCTCTCGCGCGCACGACCCAGGAAAGTTATATAAGCCTCGCCTTGCGGCGGGGCTTTTTTTCTTTCAAAAAAAAATTTTTTAATTTATTAAATCGCGCGCGTGAGCGCGTAAGTAGGGGGAAACTTTTTTCTTTTTATTTATTTTTCTTTTTTGTAAGGGGGGGTGTGGGGGGGAACTTTTTTCTTTTTTTTCTTTTTCTTTTTTTTCTCGGAGGTCAATGTGTAGGAAATCGCTATTTTGCTACATTTATTATATATAATGTGGAAGAAATGGCTATTTCTTCGGAAGAAATGCGGATAACTTCGGAAGAAATGTGTATAACTTCGGAGTAAATAAAAGTTAAAAAACAGGTCTAAAAAGGTTATGATTAGAGAGATAGCAGGAAAATAGCAGAAAAAAACAAAAATGAGGGATGTTGCAAGATGTGGCAAGTGGTATCTAAAATAGATTTTTTTACAAGCCGACGGCTTGCAATACTTGACATGACATGGGGGTGTTACTCGTTGGCCTTGGCGAGGCGGATGAGTGTGTCCTCGATGGTGATTTTTGTGCCGGCGTTGATGTCGGCTTGTACTGCCTGCATCTTTGGCATGAAGAAAGGAAGTATTTTGGCAACAATTTCGAGACGGTCTTTTGGGTCGAGCATTGAGTAGAAGTCCTTTTTAAATTCTCCGCTGTCGTAGTATTCGGAGACGAATGCAGCGAGCACAGCTTTCATGTCGCCCGACACTTTGTTGGGCGTTCCTTTTTTGCGGCCTCCTGTTTTTCGTCCCTGCATTATTGTGTGTGTTAAGAAATAAAATAGTGATGCAAAGATAGTGATGTAGATTTGTGGCATAATTTTAAAACTTAACACACATAGACTATGTTAGGATTAGGAAGCTTGATAGGAGGCGCGATGAAGATTGGCGGCTCGATATTTGGTGGCTACAAGGCGAGCCAGGCGATGAAGCAGGTGAAGAAGAACCTGGAGCAGCAGCAGCGAGAGAATCAGGACTGGTACGACAGGCGTTATAACGAGGATGCGACGCAGCGTGCCGATGCTCAACGGATGCTGGCGATGACCAACGACTTGATAAAGCAGCGCAACCGCGCCGCTGCAGGTACCCAGGCTGTGATGGGCGGCACCGAGGAGGGCGTGGCAGCTACCAAGGCAGCTAACGCCAGTGCCCTTGCCGACACGGCAGCACAGATTGCTGTGGCTGGTGCCAACCGCAAGGACAACATCGAGCAGCAGTACATCACCCGCAAGGGGGCAATTAATGACAAACTCAACAACCTGCAGCAGCAGAAGGCTAACAATATCACGCAGGCTGTGGGTGGTGTGAGCTCGGCTGCTGCCGATATAGCTGGTGGTGCGCTTGATGATATAATCGTTTTTGGGAAGAAAAAAGATAATTAACACTCAAGGCGGTGCCTTGCGATACAACACAACGACCGACTATGGCAAACGACAATAAGAACAAGAGGCCGCTGGTGACGCTTGATGCGGCTAACCCTGCTCCCGATAGCGTGGTCGAGACAGAGCAGATAGTAGCTGGCTGGGCAGGCAGCCAGGGCTCACGAGGTGGCGAGCAGCAGTTGCAGGACAGCACCCCGACCATTAACGAACACCAGTTGCGAAACGTGCAGAATGCTCCCAGTGGGGTGAGTGCTAAAGACATCAACAAGGCTCCTGGCAGTGGCGAGGTGAAGTTGCCTGCCAGTGCGACGAAATATGGAGTGCTGCGTGGTGCTCCATCGAGTGTTGTGTTACAGCACATGATTGACGCAATACCTGTTGAGACTGAGGAAGAACGCAAGAGGCGTGAGAGAGCCGAGAAGCGTAATGCGCTGTTTGCGGCAATAGGCGATGGTGTGAGCGCGTTGAGCAACCTCTACTTTACAACTAAGGGCAGTCCCAGCGCCGACCAGAGCAAAAGCCTGAGTAAAGCAGAGAGCGAGCGCAAGGACAAGGCGAGGAAGGAGCGTGAGAGCAATATTGAGAAGCGGCTGCGGCTGTTGAAAGAGCAGCGTGCGGAGCTCAACAATATTGAGTCGCAGCGTTTGAAGGATCGCCAGCTTGAGATTATGGAGAAGTATAGAGAGGGGCTGGTCAAAGCTGCCAACAACAAAGTTGAGGAGCTTCGCCGCAAAAATACGGCCGAGGAAGTGCGCAACAAAGAAAAAGACCAGGCTGAGGCCAAGCTCAAGGAAGATCTTAACAAGAGTGCTGTGGACAGGAATAAAGCGGCGGCAGAAAAATCCAGAAGCGACGCGAGAGTCAACCAGCAAAAGGGAAATGCTTATGTGCGTGATGCCAATGACCGAATGGCCAAGCGCGGTCGCAATCAGAGGCAATATAACCCTGCTAACGACCCTGGTATGGAAAAGGTGGTTGAGCGAGACAGAAAGACTGGCACGACGACCACTTATTACAGACCAAGGTCTAAGCCGAGCAAGCCAACGGGAAAAACTGGCAGTGGCAGTGCTAAGAGCAAGTTTTCGATACATAAATAACTAAAGACAAAAGACTTAAACAGATATGCCAATCAACAGCAAGATTAAGAGCTTGTATGATGCCTTGAAGGCTGATGGTGCCGACGTGGGCAGTGAGCAGGAGTTTAGCGACTGGTTTCAGGCTCCAGGCGAGCAGGGTTACAATAACCGCAAGTATGTGTATGACACGTTTAAGGCTGATGGTGCCGACGTGGGCAAGAACTATGAGGAGTTTGAGAGCTGGCTTGGGTTGCACGCTGTGCAGCCTCAGGTGACACAGGCAGGCAATAGGGAAACTCTGGCGAGCGACATGGTTGCAGCCACTAAGGATGCCACGGCGATTGCGAGTGGTGCTCCTCACGTGCAGGTGCCCGAGTATGGGAATGCCGCCAGTGGCAATATGCTCGGTGATTATGTGGGCAATGGTGGTTTGCAGGGTGGCACCATCGGTGCGCTGCAAGGTGTCGGGCAGCAGGATGGCGGTGGCAACGCGAGCCAGTTGGAAGTGACGAATACCGCACCTGAACCCGAGCCAGTGATAGAGCCACAGCAGCCGACTGATGTCAAGCAAAAATTCCGCCCTGCTGAACTGACAGAGAAAGAGGCAGGTGACGACCTCGCCTTTATGCGTGAGGTGAATAGAAGCCAAGGCGACATTCCAGAGGGTGCTCCACAAGTCCAAAACAACGATGGTTACAGAATGCCCAATATTGATAAAGCCTGGAAAGCTGGCTACTCACAAAGTTGGGGCAAGATAAATGGGCTGTTTGACGGCTTGAACTATGAGAAGAAAGATGTGACCGCTGATTTGGATAATGCTGTTAACTCTCGTTATGACGGCATGAGCGACCAAGCGATAGAGTCGGAGCTTCAAAAGCTGAGCAAAGAGTATAAGGCTGGCGAGTGGGAAGGCGATGAAGATGTTCTTCGTGCTCACATACGCAGGCTTCAGATGAACCTTATAGCCCATGAGTATAACTACAAGAACTTCGAAGACATGTCTTCTCACCGTGGCGAGGCAGAGTATGAGATGTACAAATATCATCCTGCCTTTGACCAAGAGTGGCTTGCGACCTATAAAGGCGGTCCAGGCGAGAACCCGCTGGTCAACATGGGCAAAGAGATTGTCAAGAAGCAGCTGATTGAAGACACGATGAATGGCGTGAACCGTCCCGAAGGTTACTACCAGACGTTGCCTTTCCAGGATGAGAAATTCTCGAAACGCTATGCTTCGTGGGCTTTGAAGCGTGCTAAAGTTCTCGGTGGGATGAGTTTTGCTGACGTTTTCAATAACGGAATAAAGAGTTGGGAGGCATATATCGGTGCTGGTCTTTTGGAGAGTGGTGCCGCAGAAGCTATGGCACAAGGCGCGGGTTATGGCGACGTGGGCATTGCCGGCGGCAAGTACAACGCCGACTATGATGCTGCCGCCGCCACCGCATGGGGCATGGCCGAAGACGAATACCGTCGCTTGTCGGGAGCTCATAGCGACGAGATATGGGGCGGCTATGCCTCTATGGGCGGCGGCCGTGAGGCTCGCATGGTGGCCAGTGGCGAGTGGGCTGTCAGCAATATGGCTGACCGTTTATCCAGTCACGACCTCGACAAGATGATAGACAACGCTTGGAAAGCCCTCGGCGAGAGCAAGCAGAAGCAGATTATACTTGCTGCCGCGCAGAACTTGAAGCAGCAATATCCTGGCATGTCACCCGCAGAGATAGTCAAGACAGCTCAGGTGATGGCTGGTCAACAGACAATCCAGCGCGTTCTTGACTATGCCAAGAAGCAGCATGCCCCCAAGAACGTGCTTGACTACTTCGTCCGCAAGGTGATAGAGCAGAACAGCATCTTCAAGATACAGGAAGCGATGGCTCGCAGCCGTGCCGGCACCACTGGTGACTGGCAGGCTCGTGACATGGCGATGCAGGAATATGGCAAGAACCACAGGATTGCTGGAGTTGCCGGCACTGTGGTTGGCATGGGGTTAGACCCCGTCACCTATATATCGGCAGGCGTCGGTAAGGGAGCAGCGACGGGCACAGTGAAACTGATTGAGAAACTAGGCGGTGCTACTGGCCGCAAGTGGTTAACCACCACAGCAGGAAAAGTTGTGGTGGGTGCTGCTGGCGGTGCTGCCAACCTTGGCACCTTTGAGGGCTTGAATGAGACTCTCAACCAGCTTCGCTGGGGCGGCACGCCAGCCGTGGATCTCAAGACAGGCCTTATCAAAGCCACTGGTTACGACGCAGGAGAAATAGGCAAGGCAATTTTCCATGGCTCCACCATGGGTGCTGGCACCGGCATTGTCGCTCCATTGGTAGGTAATGTGTGGAGTCCGTTGATGGACGCCACCAGCAGCACGGCTGGCAAGATGGCGGTGAAGATCGGTGAGCTCTTCACAGGCACCATTGCCGAGGGCACCATTTTCAGCATCCCCGATATCTATAATGCATATACTGAAAGCGAGAACATAATCAAGTCCTTCAGCGACAAGAAGAGCCCCAACTATATTGGTGACGAGCAAGAGCGCGCAAAAGCCATTGCCAAAGTGCGTGAGAGCCGTAACGAGACCATGCTTGACGCATGGAGTGAGAGCGTAGCCACCATGGCAGGCTTCAAGATGAAGCATGTGGGGCAGCGGCTTTATGAGCTTTCCCAGTCGGGCAACGGCCGTGCAGGTTTTGAGACCCGGTTACGTTACATGCTTGACAGGAAGCCCGACCTTGCTCTCACCAAAGACGAGCAGGCCGAGCTTGAGCGCGGCGGCTATGCCGACCTGAAAGAGCTGGTAGATGAATATGTAGAGGCCGAGAAGAACAGGCGAGTGGGCAGCAAGCCCGTCGTCACTGGCAAGCCACGTCCGCTTGAGCTCGGCACACGTGAGGAAGACATGCCCTACAACAGGTTTGTTGACCTGATGAACGACGGCAGCATCAGCGAGGCGGCCCGTGCGAAGATGTACTACTACATCACTGGCCATGCCCTGCCGATGTCAACCGTGATGTATGGCCAGCTTACTGAGAACAAAGACAGCGATGGCAATGTCAAGAGCTATACCGTGCGCTCGATAGGCGCAAACGGCGTTGTCACGAGCAGGGAGTTCACCAGTAGTAAGCGTGCCGAGAACGAGCTGCAGAAGGTCAACCGCCAGGCAGAGCTTAACACTGTTGATGTTGGCGAGCGGTATAATGAGGAGGTAGCGGATAAAAAGCGTTTTGACGCTGCTTGTAGAGTCTTTGCCGCGGAGAATAATCTTCCTGTTAGTGTTGTATATGAGAGGCTAAGTGAAGGGCCGAGGGAAAGGGGCTCTTATTACGAGCAAATTGCCAAGATCTACAAAGACATGGGCGATGCTTACAGCACAAAGCAGGTGCGTGCAGAAGTAGAGAAACGATATAATGTTGACATACAAAAGATAATAAAGAAAGAGCCCAATCGCCGCAGTGATGTAGAGCAGATGGCCCTTGATGAGTATGTGCGCAGGCTGTTCCCTGAGAAAGAAGCCACAGAGGGAGATGCAGAAGATGTCAGTTCGGGGGATGCTACCAGTGACACCGACGGCGGCGATGCCGCTGGTGGTGTTGGGAGTATCACCGACGAAAGTGACGCTGTAATTGTTGAGACCTTGAGTCGCACTGGAGAAGATGGGATGATACATCCTGCGGTGTTGAAAGGTGAGGACGAGGCTGGTGTTGATATTGTGAGTGGCAATGTTGTGACTCTGGCAGATGGCACTATAGATGTTGCTGGTAGTGATCCCGACATTGTGGTTGTGGATGCCAATGGTGAGCGGCAGATGGTGAGCATCAACGACATTGCCAGTGTGGGCGAGGTTGTTGACCCTAATGCCGTTGTTGATGCGGCGATGCAGGCGCAGCAGGGCATGGCACAAGAAGATGCAAAAGGCGATGTGAGCGCCACTGGTGTGGCGCAATACGAGACAGCCCCTACGAAAGACGGCATGGCAGAAGTTTCTCCCTCCTCACTTGAAGTGGGTGGCCGTTATGATGTTACTGACGAGCAGGGTGTGGGGCATCAGGTAGAGGTGCTTCATGACTATGGCAACGGCACGCTTGAGGTGCGAGTCGATGGTGCCGAGGAGCCGCAGCCGATGGTGAAGGCGCAGCTTGAGGCGATGCTTGGGATTGATGCCGCGCAGGCGCCACAACCTGGAGAGCCACCAGTGGCCGACACACCGCCTGGTGATGACATGGATGCTGGCAGTGAGCGATATTCATTTGATCCTAACGCTGATGTGGTGGCGATGGGTGAGGCTGGCTTTAGCGAGCGTGACATTGCCGTCACTGTTGACTACCTCAACGGCAAGCTTAACGAGCGTGAATACCTTGAGGCCCTGGGCGTGTTGCCAAGTACCCTTGAAAGAATGGGCGACAATGCTATTGAGCGCTGGGCGAACAGTACAGCAGAGGGCGCCAGTGAGTTTATCACTGATGAGGCAGTGGAGAGTGGAGATGTAAGAGTGGAGAGTGACGAGGACGAGCAATCGAGCGGTCGAGCAGACGAAGTTGATGTACTCCCCCCGACCCCTTCTAATGTAGAGGTGGAGCCTGAGGAAGATATTGAGGCGATGCCGATGCTTGATGATGGCAACCCCGACTATAGTCAGGTGGACGCGAGCCGTGCCCATGACTATCTGTACAGTGATGAGAGCGGTCTTGACAAGAGTGAGGCCGACGAATATGTGCAGGCTCAGATTGATGCTGCCGAGAAAGCGTTGTCGAAGATTGACAAGAGACCCTTAAAGATGGGCACCGACCTTGCCAAGTACCGTGCCGAGAAGCAGCGCAGGCAAGAGCAGCTCGACGCTGCCAAAGCTAATGTTGACTACTGGGAGAAGGTGAAGGCTGTTGAGCAGGCGAGAGAGGCGCAGGCTGCTGCCGAGCGCAAGGCTAAAGATGCCGAGGTGATAGCACAAGCTCAAGCCGAGGAACAGGCTCGCCAGGCGGCAGAACTTGCCAAACAGCAGGAGCAGGCCGAGCGTGGCGCTGGTGCTGTGCATGCTGCCATTGCCGAGAAGTGGAACAATGCCCCGAAGATTGAGGGCTATAAAGACGAGGTTGTTCTTGCCAACGGCGAGAGGGTGCCAGGCACATATTATCTCGTTGAGAGTGGCGCAGTGACACCGAGCCACAATGCCAGCCGAGAATTTGAGAAATATGAGGGCTTCCCTGTTGACGAGAACGGTAACACAATCAACGACCGTGACTATGAGCGTGACAAAGACGCACAGAATATCACTCGCAGTATTGCCGACAAATATGACAGCCGAGCCTTGCAGACTCCAGTGATCGTGAGCAAAGACGGTGTGGTGCTTAGTGGCAACGGCCGCACTATGGCTGGCGAGCTTGCAGCAAGCAACAACACTGATGGTGCCTACATTGAGCACTTGAAGAACTATGGTCGCAAGTATGGGTTTAGCCCCGAGCAGGTGGAGGGCATGCAGCATCCGAGAGCAGTCTTTGTTCCAGATGCCGCTATGCCATACACTACTGACACCTTTGCGAAGTTCAACGCCCAGGAGATGAAAGGCCAGAGCAAGACAGAGCAAGCCGTGAAGCTTGGCAAGGTCGTTGACGATGCGACTTTCAACCAGGTGGTTCGTGCCATCAACGAGCATGAGACACTGGGCGACTTCTATGGTGACACCAAAGCAGCGACAGAAGCTATCAACGCCTTGCGCAGAGCCGGGGCGATTAATGACATGCAGTACGCCGAGATGTTTGACGGTGATGCGGTGAGCGACCGAGGCAGGCAGATTATTGAGAACATGCTCATCGGCAAAGCCTTTGAGGGGAACCCCGACGTTATAAGAATGCTTACCGAATACAAGGGCTTCCGTCAAAGTGTAGTCACTGCCTTGAACGAGATAAGCACGAATAAGGCACTTGGTAAAGACTACTCACTGGAGAAAGAGCTTGCCCAAGCTGTTGACCTGGCATACAAGGCACGCAAGGCAGGATATAAAGAGAATGAGCCAGTAAGCCCATACGCTACCCAGCTCAACCTGTTCCCCTTTGAGGATGGCGAGACAGTAGCCGACTACAATAACGCTGCTGTGCTGCTGCTTGCTGACATGCTTAATGATAAACGCCCAACCCTATTGAAGAAGAAGCTTCAAGACTACAACCAGCAGAGTGCTGAGAGCGCAGCAGGTCAGATGGACATTTTCGCTGGTGGTGTTAAGGAGAAGAAAGAAATAATCAAGACCGTATTAAATACTTTACACAATGGAGAAACAGAAGAAACTTCGAGACCTGAGCAACGTGGCTCCGTCGCAGATGAGCGAGGAGGAGAAGCGAGCCTACAGGAAGATGGTGCTGCTGGCCAGCCCGAGCAAGGAGAATCCAACATTCAGGGGTTAGAGAGCTACAGTGAAGATGAGCTTCGTGTCATCGTTGAGGAGCATGTGCGGAGTGCCATTGCTGACGCTGACATGGATGCTGAGATTACTGGCATACGCTTTATTGGTTCGCGCACCACTGGCACAGCCCGTGCGGACAGCGACCTTGACGTGCTTGTGGAATACCAGGGCACTGCTCGTGAGGACTCCCTGTTTAATGTGCTCAATGACGAGGACAATCGCCTTGTGATTGATGGCATCACTGTTGACATCAATCCCATCACTCCAGGCAAGAGCGGCACCATCGAGGAGTTCATGAAGCGCAATGCGGGTTATAAGAAAGAGACTACAGTGCAGGAACAAATTGCGCTTGCCGAGCAGCAGACTGAGACCTCGCCGAGTGAAGCGCAGAAAGAGGCTGGCAACTATAAGAAAGGCCATGTGAAGATTGACGGCTTTGACATCAGCATTGAGCAGCCTAAAGGCAGTGTGCGCAGTGGTGTGGACGCCAGTGGCAAGTCGTGGCGCCAGAAGATGAACAACACCTACGGTTACATTCGTGGCACGGAGGGTGTGGATGGCGATCACATCGACGTGTTCCTGAGTGACGACCCATCGCAGGGTGATGTGTTTGTCGTTGACCAGGTGAACAATGACGGCAGCTTTGACGAGCACAAGGTGATGTATGGCTTCAACAGCGAGGAGGATGCCCGCCAGGCTTACTTGTCGAACTACGAAGACGGTTGGCAGGGGCTTGGTGCCATTACCGCTGTGAGCAAGGACGAGTTCAAGAAGTGGATTGGCAGCAGTCACCGCAAGACCAAGCCCTTTGCCGAGTATAAGAATGTGAAGGTAGAGGGAGCACAGGCTGGCACAATGCGCCAGCCCACGGGACAAAAGGTTGAGGGCGCCACCCACCCTGTTTCGGCTGCTAAGTCCTCGCAAAAGAGTGAGGTGGCAGAGGCACCAAAGGAGCGCATAGATGATGTTGGCGAGAAGATTGAGGGTGCGAAGAAAGACCTTGCTCAGAAAATGGGTGAGCGTATAAACCTTGATGCTGACACATTCCCCAAGATGTTCCCTAAGTACGACTTAAAACAGCTCATCAGTCAGGGTCTAGACCCGAGCCTTGCTGTTATGACAAAGATGTTACGACAGATGGCACAAGCTGACTATAAGCACTACAGCAAGAAGCGCATGTATGGCAAGAATTATGCTTTGAGAGCAGCACGTTTCTATGCCGCCTATGCGAAGCAGGTGCTTGAAGCAGGTGACAGTAATGTGGATTTCAAGAGTGAAGGCTTGGGTTTCACTGACTATGGGAAACAGTTTGTAGAGTTGAACAAGCGCCTTTTTGAGGAGTTGCACAAGAAATTGGGGGATGACATTTTTGACCTCGACTTGACAGGGGTGAAGATGCAGCCTATTTCTCAGAAAGAAGGCACCACATGGTATCGCAGGAACCAAGAGACAGGCGAGTCGGAACCTTACAACCCAGCTTATGCTTTCATTGGTCCACGAGGACAGAGTTACTACGAGGCCAACGAACTTGACAAAGCCTTACAAGAAGGAGTTGAACAGGTAAGCAAATCTGTTGACTACCAAAAGACCCATCCTTATAAGCTTGGTCACTATTACAAACCAGGCGTAAAGAACAGCGATTATGTAGGTGTGAAGCTTGGTGGCAAGGTGGTGCCATTGACCGAGCCAATGACCAGTTCGGAGGTTCGCAAGTACATGTCGGAGCACAATGCAGAACTTCAAGCAAAGGCAGCTCAACTTGACGAGCAGCGCAAGCTTGACAAGAAGAAAGGAGGCACAGGCGAAGGGAGATGGAAACCAGAGCTCACCCTTGGCGGTGGCCGTCCTCGCGTGGGTGCAGATCGTCGAGGAGGCATAGACATAGAGGCAGAGGAATTCATGAAATCATTCGGCTTCCGTGGAGTGCAGTTCGGCAACTATGTAACCCAGCGAGAGCGTCAGCGTTTCCTCAACGAGGTTTATGACGCATTGATGGACATGGCAGAGTTGCTTGGCATCTCACCACGTGCTTTAGCCATTGACGGTCGTTTAGGTTTGGCTATCGGTGCTCGTGGAGGAGGCAAGGCAAATGCCCATTATGAGCCAAAAGAGAATGTGATAAACCTTACCAAGAGTAAAGGTGCAGGTTCTTTGGCCCATGAGTGGTTCCATGCATTGGATTACTACTTTAACAAAAGCAGCAATAGACCGACATCAGCGACAGCCAACAAGAGCGCAGAGCAGTTCCCTGCCTCGACTCGCGATGAGATGCGCAAGGCATTCCTTGACTTAATGCGTGCCATTAAGAACAGCGACTACTACAATCGTTCAGTCGCATTAGAGCAAAAGCTCCACCCTCAACAGCTTGGAGAAGGTTATTATGACAAACCCACTGAGTTAGGGGCCAGAGCATTTCAGGACTATGTAGTGCGAAAGCTGACAGATCAAGGAAAGATTAATGATTTCCTGTCTTCGTTCACATCGGAGAAAGATTGGAATGGAGAGCCAGAAAACTATCCCTATCCAGTTGGTGCCGAAGCTGAGAAGATAGATGAGAAATTTGACGCTTTGTTTGATGCCATGCAAGAGCGTACAGACGAAGAAGGCAACACCATCCTCTATCATCTTGGTAAATACAATGATGTGTTAACTGACACGGAGGTAGCTTTGCGCGACGGTTTGGTGGAAGTGTTGCGTGGTGCTGGCATTGAGGTGGTGACTGATGAGGCTGAGGGCCAGCGAGTGCTTGATGCGGCGAATCGTGCTGCTGATGTTCTTGATGAGATGAAAAAAAGAAATCAGCAACAAGAAACCGCTCTACCGGAGGATGAATCCTCTTTCAAAGGAACTTCCATTTCTTCTGCTGACGGTGCAAAGATAATAAAAAATCTTGAAAGTGGCAAAAAAGCATCGAACCAAATTCCGCAGAGGCCTAACGGCGACACGCCCGAAAGCGCACGGTCCAATGATTCAGATGCTAATTTACCTGCAAAGTTACAAAAAGTTGCTGATAATGCAAATGTTGAAGAAGAAAAATCGTCGGAGGCATTGTTTGAGGCAACCAAGGAGAAGTTTGGTACAACGAATGATCTACGTGAGGCGGGTTATATCTTGCCTGACGGCACTATGCTTGACTTTAGCGGCAGGTACATGATGGACGATGGGATGGACACCTCACATCTGAGCGGTCGTCGAGCTGTAGATCACAGGGCAATCCATGAGGTGGGCTATGACAAAGACGAGAATGAGACTGGCTTCGAGACTGATATGTCGGACTTCATAAGCCGTGGTGCTATCCGTATTGACGCAAATGCTGGAACGATAAACATCTCAAAGGCGCCTACCGCAAAACAGGCTCGCATGTTGCGGATGCTGATTATGCTAAACGACGGCGACGTGTCGGTGGATTTTGGTGATGGTTATGACTCTGAGCATTATGTTGAATATGAGGGCGCACGTGCAACTCGTGTCCTTGGAGATATAGACAGATACTTCAACGAGGGCATCAAGCCCCAAGGCAACATCAGTTTTTTCCGCACGGAGAGTGGTGAGGTGTATGGCTTTGTGAGGAACGGCAAGATTTACATTGACCCACGTGTGGCGAGTGCCGAGACACCAGTTCATGAGTATAGTCACCTGTGGGCTGACGCTTTGAAGCGTGCGAACCCCGAAGCGTGGGAGCGGCTGAAAGAGACGATGCTCGGGGAGAAGGACGTGCTGGAGCATGTGAAGCGTCTCTATCCCGAGCTTGAGGGTGACGAGCTGCTGGCCGAGGTGTTCAGCCACTACAGCGGCAAGCGTGGTGCTGAGCGGTTGCGTGCCGAAATGGAGCGTGAGATGAAAAATGCCGAAGACGTGTTTGCCAAAGCGAGAGTAGCAAGAGTCTTTGACATCATTAGGCGTGCTCTGTCTCGCTTCTGGGAAATGGCAAGGGATTTGTTTGCTGGCAAGAACTCGATGCTCAATGGCATGAGAGCCGAGGACTTTGCCGACATGGCGATGAATGACATGCTTCGTGGCTTTGACCCACGGGGAGAGGAGAAAGAGATAGCCTTAAACGAGACCCACTACCACAAAGTTACTGACAAAGCCGAGCTTGAGCGATTAAACAATGAGCCAACTGTAGTTAGGTATCGTGCCATGCAAATGATAGACGGCAAGCTTTATCCTCCAATGTCGGCAGAAGTGAAAGGTGAACTCCGTGAGCCGACAGAGATAGGAGTTTGGGAGCGTTCGGATGAGCGTCCTGATCTTGTTGACAAGAACGGCAAATTCAAGTTGCAGAAAGGCAAGCGCTTCAAAGAGAACAAAGAAGGCCAGGGAGACACCCCTGCGGCTTATAATCCATATTTCCATACCTCGACAAGCATGATGAACGACCAGTTCACAGCTGCATACGTTCGTCCAGAGCTTGTTGTTGTCAAGGTTGAGATACCCGAGAGTGAGCTCAGCAGTGGTTACAAGGCAGAGAAAGCCAAGTATGCCGTGGGTAACATTCCGTGGCACAGCGGTCCCGTGAATAGTGCTTTGCCTAAAGAACGGCAGCGCACAGTTACCTTGTCGAGATATTGCAAAGTGACAGGGGTTGTGCCCGATGCGGAAGTAGCCGATGCCATCGCCAGGCAGCTTGACGGTCTTGATGTGGCAGTGCCTTACAATGTGGTCACTCCGAATGTGAGGGCCGAGCTGGAAGCTCGAGGCGTTAAGATTAGTGCAACTCCATCGGGCAGTGTAACGAGAGACATTAATGGTGAGCTTATCAACCGTGGCGAGACGGCGGTTGCAAATGAGGGTGCGGTTTTGTACGAGCCAACGGCTCGCAATACTGGACGTGACATCGCACTTGATGACCGAGTGTCGCAGCGTGAATATTTGCTGAGTGATAATTATGTCGCAAGATTGACAGGGAATGAGTTTGCCAAGAGCGACACGCCGTTGACTGAAAGGGTTGCTCAATTCTATACAGAGAAATATGGCGGCAAGGTTGAGCGTGAGGGCTTTGGTATGGTACATTTGGATAAACGCGGAGTGAAAGATAGTTTATCCCATGGCTTAGGCAGGAATAAAGCAGCAGCCTTTGTTGCTGTACCATCAATAATAAAAGATGGCGCATTAATAGACCATAAAGAGAACTTCAAGGGCAGGAACCAAGACAGTTATACGCTTGCTGCACCAGTAGAAATCGGTGATAAGGGTTATGTTGGGGTTGTTATTGTTACTCGTGGAAAGGGTACAGACCGCAACAAGTTCTATTTGCATGAGGTAATCTTACAAAAAAATCTCCTTAGCGAGGAGTTCAAGACCGGAATGGTTACCGGCTCCAAGCAAGGAGAAAATCTCCATGAAGAGAGCATCAAGACCGACACTAAAGCGGACTCTCATCAAGGAGACGTTGCAAAGATACTAAAAGAAATTGTAACCGCCAAAGAGAGCGGTGAAAAAGTTGCTAATGAGCGTGGCAGCAGTTACCGCAATGGTAATGGCGACGTGATTAAGTTTGAGAGCCATGCGGAGCAGTTGAACCTTTTTGGAACGCCGCAGAGCGGCGCACTACGCCAACACGACATAAGCGGCAAACCCACCGCGCGTAACGAGCGTGTGAAGCGTGCCTCGGAGATGAGCGATGCGGAATTGCTTAGTGAGATGGGACGTGACATTGCCGAGCTTGAGAAGGCTGGTCGTGCCGATTGGGGCGTTCAGACCTTGTATAGCGAGGAATATGACCGCAGGCATGTCAAAGAATACAACGAGGAGTGCGACCGCGTGCGCACCATGCTTGACGAGAACAATGTAGGTATAGAAGAAGCCGAGCAGATGTTGCTCGACACCATCTTTACCTGGCGTGAGGGCTTTGCTACTGCCGACCGAAGCAGGCTGCTGGCACAGTTTGACACATTGAACGACTACTATGCAGAGAAGGAGGACGAGCGAGACAACGCAGATCTTTATAAAGAGGAACGAGGTGAGGGAACTGAACGAGCTGACGCTCGCACTACGGAGACACCACCGACGCAGAAAGAAGTTGCATTACCAACGCAACAGACTGAACCTTCCAAACCGACCAAGACTGGTTTTGACCCGAGTGCTATCAAGCTTAGGAAGCTCAAGGGCGGCGAGACGTGCCATGTGGAGCGCAGGTACCAGGAGAGTGGCAGCTTTGACTTCACTGGCAGTGAGAAGGTGGAGAGCGATGCCGACCTGGCGTATATCTTCAGGAACTTGGAGAACAGTGCTATTGAGAACACTTTCCTTGTGCTGATAAAGAATGGCAAGGCGACGATATTGCATGTGGGTATGGGAGGTTATGCTTTCTCTGCTGGCCATCTTGGTGCTGGTGTGCTTGCCGCGAGCCGGCTTAAGCCCGACAGCGTTATCTTCGTCCACAACCACCCCAGCGGCACATTGCAGCCCAGCCAGCAAGACATAGCGATGCAGGAGAAGGTGAAGAAGATGTTTGGTGCCGACAAGGTGCGCGAGGCTATCATCATCGACATCACCAGCGGCAAGTATAGCGTCTTTGACAGTGACGGATGGGGAGCTAAAGAGAAGCAGCGCCCCACCAGTGCAGAGAACGAGGTGCCATATAAGACCTATAGCTTCAGCCAGCAGGTGTTTGCTGAGGGCTTTGTGCCTGGCTCCACATTCCAAATCACCGACTCGGACAAAGCTGCCGAGTTTATCTCGGGTCATCGCCTGGGCGAGCGTGACAAGTTGAGCTTGATAGTGCTCAACAGGCAAAAACGCGTGACGGGCAACATCTTCCTGCCATGGACAACTCTTGACGACATTGACATCAACAAGGCCGCAGGCGTCATTGCCAAGTTCATCCACCAGATGGGCGGTGAGAGCGGCATCCTCTATGGCAGCGGCACGATAAGCCGTGGCACCCTTTCTCCGTTGGCGCGAGCCATAAGCAACTATGAGGTACACCTTGACGACTTCATCAGTGTGGAGGGCAAGAGCGCCTATCAATATGGTGCTATGGAGCCAGAGGTTGAATACGAGGCGATGCCTCGCAATACAGAACAACAGCCTACTGAGGTTGCTGAGGACGGCGTGGGTTATGGTGAGGCTGATGATAGTGGTATCAGTGACGAGGAGCTTGCAGGATATGACGCAGGGCGTTACAGTTTTGCCGAGGCTGCAACTGCCGCAATGATGCGTTTGTCTCAAGACCACATCGAGAATGTGGATTTTAAAAGCAAAGCCATTAGATTATTCAGTGACAATCTCAATGACTTGCGTAAGATAATGTCTAAGCAGCGCACCTATGACAGGCGCACAGTGGACAGTCTTGTTCGCTTGACGCGGTCGATTATGGCTACTGGCTTCTTTAAGGACATGAGCGCATACGAAGTCAAGAGGTTGCTTGCTGCCATCAAGAAGGGCGTGGGGGCAGAGGACTTGACACCTATTGCCAACAACGTCGTTGACATGCTTGTGCAACACCAGTTGCGAGAGAGCAAGAATATGCTCCACAAACTGATGCAGGTAAGAGGCAGGAAAGTTGACGCACGAGGTGTGGAAGTCCAGGCAGGACTTGACATCGACGGCCAGCGCATGATGAGTGCGTTGAAAGACGGCATGAGTCTTGGCGAGAACGGACTACTTACACGTATCAACGACTGCGAGAACCGACTCGGCAGCGAGGATGAGGTAATCAGGAAGAATGCCATGAGCGAGTATCAGGGCTTGATGCTTGCGAAGGAATACCACGACAACATCTTGAGTGGCGAGGAAGAAGAAATCGTGCTACGCAACGAGAAACGCCAAGAGCAGGAGAAGATTTACGACTTCCGTCGTGAGCCAGTTCTTGACGATGACGGCAACGCCATTATAAACCAAGACGGCAGTGTGCGCACCGTAGAGCGCAAGACCTTAAAGCCACAGTTCAAGAATAATGTCACCGACGAAAACAAGCAGCTAAGGCGCAACACCGAAGCTGCCATCGAGCGCATTGAGCAGTCGATAAGAGAGAGCCGCATGGAGCGAGTGACCTCATACATTGACTTTATGAGCGATGTGGCAGGAGATGTGCGTGCGAGCCGAGAGCGTGCCGCCGAATGGCGTGATGAGCAACAGCAGCGTGTAGATGAGATACACCACAACGCCAACAGCGACCTTGAAGGCGTGCCAGTACAGAGCCAAGTCAAGCTTCCCGAAGGAGGACTACTTGCCTTCAACAGCAATAACGATATTGTGCGGTTGCTGTTCCAGCCCTTGGCGACCTTTGAGAAGATGTTGCGTTTCTTTGGTAGAAAAGCCCACAATGGTGAGGGTTATCTGTTTAACCGCTTCATGCGAGGCTGGGTAGATTGCAGCGACAAAGAGTGGCGCAGCAAGCGTGCCGCCCATGAGGAACTTGACGCAAAGGTTAATGAGCTGCTTGGCAAGAAAGCCAAACGTTGGAGCGACCTCTATAAGGTAGAGCGCAACAAGAAGCACCCAGGCATACCAGTAGAATATTGGGACAATGGCGAGCGAGTACAAGAAACCATGTCACAGGGCGAGGCGTTGAGCCTTGTTGTGTGGAGCAAGCAGAAAGACGCTGAGGCTGGCTTGCGCCGAATGGGCATCAGCGAGGAAGACATTGAGACCATCAAGAGCCATCTCGATCCAAAATTCTTGCAGCTTGCCGACTGGGTTGTTGAGGAGTTCCTGCCCAAACGTAGGACTTATTACAACGAGGTGCATGAGCGGATGTTTGGTGCTCCAATGGCCGCTATTGAGCATTATTTCCCCATTGTGCGCAACAGCCGTGACGTGGAGAAGCCCAGCGACATTACCGAGCGAGACCTTGGCGAGACAAAGCCCAGCACCATAACCGGCAACATCATCAAGCGCCAGCGCACCGCCGCCGCCCTTGACGTGCATACCGACTTCTTTGACCATCTGCTCAAGCACCTCGACGACATGGAGAACTGGGCAGCGTGGGCAGAGTTCAACCGAGACATCAACACGTTGCGCAACTATAAACGCTTCAAGAACCGAGTCCTCAACATGCACAGTGTGGAGTATGGCTCAGGCAAAGATTTATGGAAAGCCTTTGACGACGCGTGCGCCATTGCCGCTGGAGTGTATCACCCCAGCACCAAGCGCGGCAGCGGTGACAACCTTGCCGTCAATGTTGCCAAGGGCGTGACAGGAGCTAAGATTGCATTCAGGTTCTACACAGCCGCCAAGCAGCTGTTGTCGCTACCCGCATTTTGGAATGGCGATGCAAGCCTGCTTGAGCTTGCCAAATGGGAAAACCCAGTAGGAGCCATCATCGCCTGGAACTGGGCGATGAAGAACCTGCCAGGCTTCTCAAAGAGGTGGCAGAGCAGGCAAGTTGGTGACGTGAGGTTGATGGACACCGACAGCGACTATGCGTTTTGGCGCAACAACATGGTTAGAGCATTAAGCCGAGGTGGCATGTGGGCCAATGCCCTCGTTGATGGTATGACCGTTGCCATGGGAGCCCGGGCAGTGTATGAGACCCGCAAGAAACGCTACCTGCGCAACGGCTACAGCGAGGAGCAAGCCGAGAAGCGTGCCATGCAAGATGCCGCTATCAACTACAACAGCAGCCAGCAGAGTAGCGAGAACGCCTTCTTGAGCAGTCTGCAGCTCGACCGCACCTGGTGGAGCACCCTAATGACCGTGTTCCGCAGTGCGTCGATGGGCTATCAGCGACGCTTGACCACTGGTTTGCGTAACCTCAAGAACCGCATGAAGAAAGGCTACAAAGCCGAGAGCATCGAGTTCATGAAGAAGCAGATGGTGCGTGACGGCATCGACGAGGCTACCGCCGAGAAAGCCGCACGTCGCATGTATCGCTGGGGCGGCATCAGGAGCATGGCCGATGTTTTTGTCTTTGGTTTAGTCTTGCCATTCTTCTGGAACCTCGGCCCCTATGCACTATACCTACTGATGGGCGACGATGACGACGAGAAGAAAGACATGCTCAAAGATGCAGCTGTTCACAGTTTGTTTGGCCCCGTAGAGGGCTTGACAGGCGGCCAGGCTATGAGTGAGATTGGCAATACTTGGGCAGGATATCTTATGAGTGACAATGACAAGAGCCTCCTCAACGCTTTGCGCTATCACGACTACCTATCGATGCCATTAGGCAGTGACCTGCAACAGATATTCAACGAAGCTGGCAATGACTCAATGGCAGCGTGGACAGACGCATTTAACTTGCTTGTTCAGGCAGGAATTGGAGTCAACCCCGAGACCTTCACCGATGCTTGGGTTGCCATTGCCGACGCTTGCGACGGCGACCCACAGACCACCAAGGAGTTTGCGTTGTGCTTCATGCGAGTTATGCAGGTACCCCAGACGCAGGTTGACAAGTTGTTTATCGACGAGCTTGGCATGACCGCCAGGGATGCCCAGAAGCTCAACGCAATGGAGATGGCCGACCGCTATGCAAGGTATAAGAAGTTCAGAAATGCTCCCCTGCTGAATTGGGCATACAGCCCCGACGAGTCGCAGAAGGTTGCAGAGAAATACCGCAAGCGTTTCCTTGACAACATGCAAGAGCGCATGGAGAGGCTGGACGATGAGCAGCTTGGTTGGAACTTTGAGAACCCCAACGACAGCGAGCGCAGGAAAGCCGTAGGCAAAGTTTATGCCAAAGGCAAGGGTGTGCAGGACAGTGCCGGCAAGAAACCAGCGAGCAACTGGAAGCCTGAGACCCGACGTTCACAGTTGAAGTACCAACGACTGCGTGACTATAACGACCTTGCGGAAGACGTGCTGCTTGATGTGGCCATCGACCAAGCCAAGAACCGAGGCGACGGCGAGACGGAGAAAGCGTTGCGAGACGCGAAGAAAGAGCTCACCGAGATTAAGCGTGGCAAGCACACCAAGACTATTGACATCAACGGACTTGGTGACGGCAGTGCTGATGACGACAAGGCGATTATGGAAGAGCTGCGTGCACGTCGCAAGGAGATATTGCGGGAGCATGGGGTAATTTAAGGCATAATTCATAATTAAGGGAGCTTGTGGGCTCCCTTAGTTGTTTTTTGCGAACAGCGATTACTCGAGTGGTCGAGTGGTCGATGTTTTCTTTTTCTTGCGGTACCAGTCGAGGTATTGCTTGCGCTTGATAGCGATGACTAGTGGCGGCAGCTCTCCTGTGCCGTTGCGATAGGGCGTGCAATAGAAGCACTCATTGAGCATATCTTTCACTGTCGCCTTGCTGCTGATGTACTGCTTGCGCTTGAAGATGCGGAAGTTCTTGCGGTCCATGATTATCAACTTGCCCTCGGCAGAAGGCATTACATAGTAGCGGCCACCGTCGCTGTTGTGAGCTCGGTCGGCTTTGCGGATTGCCTCACGGTAGATGAGGGCGCATTTGATTTTTTGGAAGATGTTCATAGTTTTTCTTTTTCTCGCTAGGCGGTGCCTTGCGACCTTTAAACTGATTTCACTTTTATATATTATTATATAGAGGCTTCGGAGACGGCCTGGCGTTTTCGGACGTAGAGTTGGTCACGTCGCACGATGCGTGGGACGTCCATTTCGTGAAGACTGATGTGCATACCTATAGCACGAGTCATGAGGCGGTCGTCGTGATATCCTTCGGGTGCTTCGTATCGTCCTTCTATCTCAATGTAGGTGGCATATTCATCGAGGCATCCCTCGTCACGCTCGGTGTAGAGACGGTCACGCAGAATAGTTTTCATATTGTAGATGATAGTCTTCTTTGTCGATACGTTGGTGTGGAAGCCATATTTGAGAGGCTTCTTCTGCTTTATGTCCTCAGCACTTTGTTTGCGAGCATAGAGATTGTCGTACACGTCACGGATGAGAGTAAGGATATATTCAGCTTCACCCTTTGTGTTGTTAGTTTCAAGCGTGTTGCTCTCGATAACCAGGAGAGCGTCGTTGTAATACTTCGCTATCTGTGCCGACTTCCAGGCAAGCACGTCCATGTCGATATGTCCTCGCCATTGCGCCACGACAGTAGGCCCCTCGCCCTCCATCATCCACAGACGGTCGAAGACAGTTATCACCGACCAGTCGGCTTTAGCTGACATACCCTTACAGACATCGACGACGACAAGGTAACGTTCGGTTACTATCTCGTCCTCGTCGGGTTCCACGTCCTCCCACATGAACAGGCGACCAGTTTTCTCACGTTTGAAGCGCAAGTTTTCGAGAGCGTCGGGACCGCTATTGTCCTTGCCGTAGATTTCGCCCACCCATTTCGGTGTGCGGCATGCACTACGGAACTGTTCAATATCCTCGTCGGGGAATACCCTTGCACCTGAGAAAGTGAACGCCTCGATGTCGTTAGAAGGGAACTCCGACGCCATATCTCCGTGGTCGGTGTATTTGGAGCGTTCGGCGATATACCAGTGAATAGCTTCAAGAGTAGCCCCCATCATCCATAGACGGTAGAGGTACTGCCCACTTTCCTGACGGTCGGACGCTGCATATTCGTTGTCCCTATTCTCATAGAGCCACTTCGCAAAACGCTCACGCTCGGCATCGCTTTCAAATTTCAGCGAATAGATGTCAATCTCATACCATGCGACAAAGAGAGCTTCGAACTGTGACTTGCCTTCCTTAGCCGCAAGGTATTCGGAGTGGAACAGGTTGCCAGTGCCGTTGGCTGTTGACTCATAGACCACGAGTGTGTAAGGTTCATATACCATACCCGAGAGTGCCGAGCGCACGATTTGTGCTGGAGTCATTTTCTCGGTAGTCTTCCACAGCCCCACCTCTGTAAGATGCACGCAGTTGTAGTCACCACCACGAGCCGAGTTGGGTTTCTCGGCTGTGCCGATTTTTATCTTGCACTTGCGTTGTGGAATGCGCTGTATGTTTCCAGTCTTGCCGACCCCGACCAGCTTAGGCTCATCTTCCTTGTAGGGTTCTCCAAGTTGGTAAAGGAGACGGACAGGATATTTCTCTATCATTTGGTCAAACATGTCCTTAACCTCGGTAGAAGCATCCTTGACGTGTCCGACGATAAGCGAATTGAGACCTACCTTGTGAACCAGTTGTAGCCATGCGATATAGAGCTGTGTCGCCGTTGAGCCTCCCCACTGACGAGCTTTGAGCAGCACCAGTCGAATAGGCTTATTGGCAAGTCTCATATTCTCCAGTCGAGAAATGAGACGGCGTTGTGGACGGTTGAGGCGAAAAAGTATATCTTCGCCACCACCTTTAGGTTTTATATAGACATAGGAAGCAGCCCAGAACGGAAAGTCGTGCTCGTTGCGCAGACGGACAAACTGCTCGATTACTTTGAGACGGTCTTCATCGTCATAGTCGCCAGCGATGTCGTAAAGGAATTTCTCAATGGAGCCAGCTTTTTTTAGTTGCTTGACGAGAGGCACCTTGCGCATCGAGACAGGCAGATGTTGCACCTTGATGGGGAAGTCCTTGAGCTCAAAGACAAACCTCTCCCCTACCGAGTTCTCACCAGTGATTGGGTTGAACTTGGCGGCGATGGCAGCCAGGCGCGCCGAGTTTTCGTTTAATATTTTAGTTACTGCAGAGGTCATGTATGAGCCTTTCTCGCCAAGCGATGCTTGCCGACCTTTTTACCAATTAAAACGGCAATTGCTATGGCAATGCCGAGGGTGAAGCAATAGAGGTGGACGGCTGCTGCCATGGCTGGGATGAGGAAGCCGATTGCTACCATGGCAATTATCCAGGTGAGGTAATAGCGCTTTCTTGCCACCTTGTGGAAGGCGATGCCCATGAGGGCGAAGCAGACACCTGAGAAGCCGATGGCTTTAAGTGTTAAGTCATAAGTGTTAAGTGTTAAGCACCATGAGGGTACTGTGGAGGCTATGAGGAATGCCAGTAGCAGTTCCCAGTCCTTGATGTCGTAGTAGAAAGCGAGTGCTAGCAGGCACCACACGTTGCAGAGCGCGTGGAAGAAATTGGCATGGAAGAAGTGGTAGCACAGGTGTCCTGTGATGCCACAACCAGGCTGCAGCACACATTGTTGTGGTGCGTTGAAGAACGCCAATATCAATAGTGCAAGACTCAGAAGCAGTGTCGCAGTCTTCGTTTGGTTCGTTGAAAGTACCATTCTTTGCGAATATTACATATTATTGTCTTTGCGGAGCCAGGGGTGATGTAGAACTTGGGGGCTGGCTGCTCGACCACCTGTGCCACCAGTCGATAAATAGGCATCTCGGGGTTTTTCTCATGCAGGCACATCACCCGACGATATATCTCGTTATACATCTCACGCCTGGGCTTGCGCATATTAGTGAGTTTGTCGCCCTTCATCATGGAGTGAATGACGATGATCGCCCTTTCCTCTGATACCCAGAATCGACACGTGGGCATATCAACGACCATCTTATATATTTCGGGCATAGAGACAAAAGCTGCTTGCTTGATTAGTTCATGGTAAGCCCTCATCAAGTCATCATTTCGCTGTTGCTTAAATTCAAAGTGACTGCCGTGCGGTTTCATGCGAGTTATGAGTAGAGTCCCTATACAAAATTAACGAATATGCGTCAAGAAATAAAGATGTGGTGGTGGTTGTGGTGGGTAAATTTGCGAATGAAAAATATCATTCAAAGACAAGAATTATGGCAAAAGCAGATAATCAAGCAGTTAAGAGCAAGCGCGACAGTTTCTCGGAGCGACTGAAATCGAAATATCCCGACAGGGAATTTGCCGACGACGAGGCGTTATTTGGTCAGATTTCCGACGATTACGACGATTACGACAGTCAGCTGAGCGGCTACCAGGAGCGTGAGCAGAAGATTGCCGACATGTTCACCAGCGACCCTCGCTCGGCTCACTTTGTCACCACCTGGCGTGACGGTGGCGACCCTGTAGTGGAGTTTGTGCGCCGCTTCGGCAGTGACATCAAAGACCGTCTTGACGACCCCGAGTGGCAAGAAAAGCTTGCCGCCGCCAACAAAGACTTTGTGGAGCGTGTCGCCAAAGAGAAAGAGCTCGAGGAGATGTACGAGCAGAACATCGCCGAGACCAAGAACGTGATGGCGCAGTTCCAGCAGGACAACGGCCTTGACGACAGTCAGCTCGACGAGGTTATGGACTTCTTGAACAAGGTATATACCGACGCTGTTGTGGGCAAGTATGACCGTGCGAGCATGGAGATGGCGTTGAATGCCATTAACCATGACACGGACGTAGAAGATGCACTTGCTGAGGGCGAGGTTGCAGGCAAGAACGCCAAGATTGACGAGAAGCTTCGCAGTCGCCAGAAAGGTGACGGCGTGAGCGCACTGAACGGTAAGAACATGCCAGCAGGCCAGCAGCGGAAACGTCCGATGAACATTTTCGATTATGCGGATGCAGCGAAGTAAAGGTATAAGCGTAGAGTTTTCGACTCCCAAAACAGTTGAGCCATCAAAAGGCACGGCAGGGTTGAAGACTCGTTTAGGCGGGATCTGCACAACGGTCAGCATTCTCAAGGAGGCGGGCAAGGCCACAGGCAACGCAGGCCTCGTCAAGAAACACATAGGTTAAACTAGAAACTAGAAAATAAATAATAACTTTTAAAGAAGAAAAAATGGCTGAACAAGTAACACTAACCCAGACTCAACAATCTGGAAGCGCAAGCACTCCGACCGATGTTAAGCCCACGATGGGTGTCGGTTCCGCTGGTCTCGAGACCCACGTTGGCGGTGCACCAACCACCGTTTCAGGCGTTCAGAATGCCAGTGGCGGTATGGGCGAATTAGTATTGCCCGAAGTTGACAAACGAATTTTCATGTTTGAGCGTGACCAGAACGCATTGATGCAGTTGATGCTGATGGCCAAGCGAGTTAACGTTAAGTCGATGGAAGTAAAGCACTATGCCATCGACCAGGGCACACCCATTGTAACTGTCGCATCAATTAGCGGCAACGTTATCACCCTCGTCAATGCCGACAAGGGCAAGGTTCGTGCCTACGACACCCTTATGGTTAAGGGCGTGAAAGGCTACAACTTTGTTACAGGCACTGGCAACGTGCTTAGCCGCCGTCCCCTTCAGCTCTTTGTCAAGAGCGTGAACAGCGACGACACTATCACTTGTGTTGCTCTCAACGGCGTGAAGCAAGCTGCCACCGACCAGTATGGCAACATTCCAACAAGCACCAGTCCTGTTAGCTCCAACACTAACGTGATTGTTGCAGGCACCAAGCTAGTTCGCATGGCTAATGCTCTTTATGAAACCCAGAAATGGGTTGACCCCAACACCATCATTCCAGTACCCGACGAGCTGTACTTACAGAAGCGTGGCATGACCAGCATCGTATCGAAGTACCTTGCTGACCAGGTAATGGAGATTCCTTACGACGAGGCAGTAAAGGCCGAGGCACAGCTGCGTGAGTTCAAGGCAGCAGGCAACCGCACTCTGCTTATTTCTCAGCAGAACAAGATGATGGTACGCTCCAGCATGGGCGACGACCAGTGGTGCTATACCACCAATGGCGTTCGTTGGCAGGTTAAGCGTGAGGTCAAGCACACTGGCGCATGGACTTATGAGGACGTAATTGCCCTTATCAAGACCTACTACAACGGAGCCGACAAGCCCAAGAGCGGCATTTGGTTGGTAGGCGACAACCTTGCATTGTCACTCCAGCTTATTGACTGGAGCCAGCACCCCGAGGTCAAGATGGAGCCTTACACCAACGAAACTCTTGGTTGGAAGGTTACCCGCCTGACCAGCATCTTCGGAGAGTTGCAGATTAAGCTCGAGGAGACTCTGAACGACTGCGGCTACCACAACAGTGGTATCATCATTGGCGAGGACCGTCTCGTACACTATGTGCGTCGTGGCGAGTCGAGCTACACTGAGGACGTAGAGGGCGAGGAAGCTACTCGCAACGGTGTACTCGTGAGCGACGCTCTTGGCTTGAAAGGTAACTGCCACATTTGGGTCGACGGCGACGACGATGACGACGACACCGCACCTGGCGCAGACGTATTCCGTCTGTGGAGCAGCTCCACCGCACCTACTAGTGCCGACCTTGAAGACGGCATCATCTACGTCTTTGCCAACGCAATGACATTGACAGTCACTCACACTTCAGGTGGTAGCACAGTCACTGACCAGACCGTTACCGTCGAGGCTGGCGAGGCATACAAGTACTCGGCAAGTGCCAACAGCAACGCTGGCGGCTGGATTAAGTTCTACGGACCAATTTCGGCTGAGTAATCCCATTAAATCACCAAAACCGCAAGGACGGACGCAACATAATGCCGTCCGTCCTTGTTTCGTTTAAAAGAATACAGACTATGAAAGTAAAAACATACGGAATCCATGGCCTATCGGAATGGCATGGTAAAGTTAAAGCAGGAAGCATAGCGATAAATGTCTCGTTCACTGGTGGCACAGCGTCGCCTAGTGGTGCGCAACCAGCCTACTTCATGACAAAAGACCCCATCACTCAGTTTGTCATTGAAAACTCTAAGGAGTTCAAGCAGGGTTTCATCATCCTGGTAATGCAGCAAGAAGCTCCAGGCGACCACCCACGCATGGCAGTACCAAAAACGAAGGATGCACCGCAGCCGACTGGTGATGAGGAGACAGAGGCTAGTGAGGACGAGGTAGTAGTAACTGAGGCTTCTGAGGGCACTAATATCCAAAAGATAGTAGTTCCAAGTCTGGAGGATGCAAAGACTTATCTTGTAGAGAACTTTGGCATTAGTCGCACCAAGCTTCGCAGTCGTAAGCAGATTGAGGATGCGGCAGCTGCCAATGGAGTAAACTTCGTTTTCTCCTAATGCACAATGCATAATAAAAAAAGACATGGAATACAATGTGAGTGACATAGTGAGGGAGGCTAAGGTTGCGCTTGACGAGAATGTGGACAGCACACCCCTTAGTGGGCTTGGCGACATCGACACCTTGACGATGGTGGAGATTGTCGAGAGCAAGGTGGTGGCCGCTGCCAGGATCATCGAGACCAACGCACCTGCCCATCTGCTTGACTCGGGGCGTGCCTTCGGTGAGAGCATAGGCTGGGACGGTCAGCCCGGTTATGGTGCAGGATATATTCATCTGCCTGATGACTTTATGCGCCTGGTGTGCTTCCAGATGAGCGACTGGGACTATGCCGTGACGGTTGCCCTTGCCGAGGACAGTCCGCTGTACCAGATGCAGCGCAGCCGCTTTGCCGGTGTGCGTGGCAACCCACAGAAGCCAGTGGTGGCGATCACGTCGCAGCCCATTGGGCTTGTGTTGGAGTTCTTTTCTTGTTATAGTGGCGAGAATGCCTTTATCAAAAAGGCTCGTTATATTCCTATTCCCAGGATCAAGAACGGCAAGATTGACTTGTGCGAGAAGCTGAAGCCAGCGGTAGTGTATTACACCGCCTACCTCAGTGCCTTGAGCCTGGGCGAGGGTGACGCAGCTGCTGCACTGCTCAGCACGGCGAGGGAACTGGCTGAGATTGCGGAGCAATCTCATGCATAATGCACAATGCATAATTGGGCTAACGCCTACTTTTCAATGCATAATAAATTAAATATTTATGGCGAGTTATATAGATTTAAATGATTTGGGCAGTTTTGCCAATATTAATGCGCTGTGGGCGGCTTATCCCGAGGGTGGCCAGGAAGGCGACTACTGCACCATTGACGGAGTTAAATACCGCTGGGACAAGTACGACCGCATGTGGGTTGCAGATCCTAACTTCGGACCTACTCCTGCACGGAAGGTAGAAACCTTCTATGGTGACGTGAACATGCAGAACAACCTGACGGTGGCTGGTACCATCAGGGCTAAGGGTGTGAAGCAGCCCTGCGTGGGCTTGCATCCTACCGTTTCGGCACTTGAGGCTGCCTACCCTGACCCTGAGGTTGGCATGTGGGCAGTTGTCGGCGACACTATGCCAGGTCCCATCTACCGTTGCTCGACAGCAGGTGTATGGACTGCCACTGGCGAGACAGGAGGAGTAGATGATATCGACCTGACCGACTATGCCCATGTGGCAGATGTCCCTGAGATTGCCGACAACCTCAAAACAGAAGACCCGCAGCAGGTGCTCAGTGCGAGGCAGGGATATGAGTTGGGCAACGATGTGGCCCCCATGAAGACGACTGACAGCTACACATCGTCAGACCTGCTGGACGGATATTGGAATATTGGGGTGGCTGTCAGTCAAGGCATCGCCGTAAGCACGACACGCCAAGCCAATCCTTCCCCCACTGCATCACCGTATCATCTATATAAGAGCCTGTGCATTCCTGTCAAGAGAGGAGACGTGGTAGCTGTGAACACAAATGGGCTATATTCGGCAAGGCCGTGGGCGGTGACGGATACCGACAGATTTATTCTTTCGACAACAGATGAGACGTATGGCGGCGTAACATCAGCGACACTCACCATTGAAGAAGACGGGTTTGTCTATGTCAACTGCGTTGCTGACGACGAAACGGTGACTACAAACAACATCAACGGGCTGGCTTCATTCAGTGTGACCAAGACTACCAACTACGCTGGCAATGTCAAGAAGGTCCCCAAGCTCGCAAGTCAGGCACAGTCGCAGTACGGCGTGAAAGAGTATGATGCTGACTGCCTTAACCTCGACTATGCGTGGGCTAACGCTTTGTCGGTAGAGACTGTTGACATATACAAAGTGTACAATTCCTATCATGGGTGTCTTTTCTTCCCTGTTTACTGCGGCGACACGGTAGAGATAAATACAAAAGCCTACACAGCAGGCACTACGTCACAAGCGGGAGGCATCACGAATGGCGTGACATGGTGTGTGACGGACACCGCAAGGAATATAGTTTCTGCCGCAGAAGCTACAGACGATGCCGTAGAAGTGACATTGCACATAGAGCAGGATGGCTTTGTGTTCATCAACTGTGCCAATGACTATGAGGGCGAGAACGAGGAGAAGTTGTTTGCCGTGACGCACACCTACAACAAGGTGCGCAAGGAGACCGAACTCAGCGCCGAGCTTGACAAGCGCATAAACAATCCCACGGAAAACACGATGATTTTGTATTATGGCCACAGCGGGCGTGTGCGTTGGCGCCCCTCGGAATTGGAACATGTGCTTATACATACGCATACCACTGGAGAGAAGAAAGGTGTTACTGAATGGTTCTTTAACTCGCTGCTATATGTCGAGTTTGCGACAGGTTGGGGGAACGACGCCCGATCTTTCGGTTGGGGCCTTACGGCTGACAACTCCCGCCCAGCGACAAAGGCTGACTTTGAATGGCTGATTGACAGGTACTTCTCGGAGGACCTTGTAGGCGGCGAGCATGAAGGCTTGAGAGCTTTAGAGGAGAAGATAGGGGACTTGAAAAAGACAATGGGTGTCCCTCCGAGACGCCACAAGGTAATCCTCACAATACCTATCCCGTATTATTATGTACACGGGAGCGACGACACAAGCTCAAACAACCATTGGGGCAAGTTGTACAAGACCGACATACCGAGCTACAACGATGGTTGGGAAGAGGGCGACCCGTGGGCAGACATCTTCGGAGAATACGACACCTTGCTGTTTGACGTGGAATCAGAAGCCAAGGATGGTGAGTGTGCCGAGATGACGCTAAACACGTTGAAAGTCGACGGCGAGGTAATCAACAACCGCCCAATCATCATGAAATGGTTCATAGATTGCGTCATTGAAAGATTCAATGCCAAGGACTACCAGAACATAGAACTTGCTGGGCTGTATTGGGTGGCCGAGTCTTTGACATATCCCCAGTATGTTATCCAACCAAGCGGACAAGACCCCATCATAGGTGATATAAGTGAATACATTCGAGGCAAGGGGTTCAAGCTGTATTGGGTTCCTTTTAGGGACGCAAATGGGAGGTTTTCTCGGGCAGGCATAGACGAGACTTTTCTGCAAACTGCTTATGAATTTGACAAGGGCCTTTCGTTGACAAAAGAGGTGATGAGAAACGCCTACAAAGAAGCTGTGATGCATGGCATGGGCGTGGAGATCGAACTTGATGACACCATATTCTCAACATTAGGCGACCCCAGCGCAATCAACAACGCCAAGATGACACGCCTTGAGGAGTTGATGGAGGTGTGCGAGGAAGAGATGTTCTTCAACCGGGTTGACATTGCTTACTATTTCTCAGGCAAGATGCAGATATGGATGTCACAATCGCCTGTAGAGCGAGTACGCAAGTTTATGGACAGGCTCTGTACATTAATAAACAACGTGGAGTCTTCGGCGACATCGCTTTCTCCTGCAATTGCAACGAAGCAGGACACGCTGATTAGCGGCGCGAATATCAAGACCATCAATAATCAAAGCCTGTTAGGTAGTGGTAATATCACGATTCAAGGCGGTGGCGGTGGCAGTCAAATTCAGAGTGATTGGTCGCAGAGTGACAGTACACAAGTTGACTACATCAAGAACAAGCCGACTATACCTGCGGCTCAAGTGCAGAGCAACTGGAATGAGAGCAACACAAGTTCTAAGGCTTATATTCAGAACAAGCCTACGATACCCACTGTGCCGACCAACGTGAGTGCATTCACCAACGATGCGGGGTACTTGACGCAACACCAAAGCATAAAGACTGTAAATAATACCTCATTGGTTGGTAGTGGCAATATGAACCTTGCAAAGCCAGTCGGAGTGATTGCTGTAGCAGGCGCTACACCTACCCAGACGTTGAGTCCTAACACGTTCTACAAGTTCACTGGAGCGATCACAAGCCTAACCCTTACACTTGGTAGCGAGGTTAGCGGAATAATGAATATCTACGCCTTCCGCTTCACGGCAGGTGTTGACAATCCGACCATCACACTCCCTCAAGGTGTGGTGATTAATCAGGACTTGAGCCTCAAGACTGGTGATGTGTGTGAGTTCAGTATTCAAGACAATTTAGCTTTGTTCTCCGTTTGGGGGGCAAGTTAAGAAAGGAGAGCCGAATGAGTTTAGAGCTAAGACGAAGAGAGATGATGCAGGCAAGCGAAGATTACCTCAAGGGGTGGACAAAAGGTTATAGGATTGCCAACAATGGCACTCTTACGCCTTATGCTACATTCATAGCGTCTCCGCATATACCCATCCCTGCTGGCACTGAACGAATTGAAGTTTACCAACCGACAGAGTATAATAAGCCGAAGAATGTCCTTTGTCTTTTTTATGCAGATGGCACATTTCAAGATTTCTATTTCAACTACGGGCCAAACTGGAGAGTTAGGCAAACAACCCTCCCAAGCGGAGTTACAGAGATTAATGTGTCATTTCTCATAGCCGATGTAGATAACTGTTACATCAAGAACGTATATACGGGCGAATATATATGGAAAGGCAAGAATGTTGAATAATTTAAAACTTGATAATATGTCTAACGAATTGAACACTAACGCATTAGGGGGGGTATCAGCCTCCTCGAAAGGAGAAGGGCGATGATGGGGGATGTCAAGGAGACCGATTTGACTGGCTGGACTTTGGGGAAAGGCTTAACCACTGCGAATTATTACACAACAGACGAGCTGCTTTGCGTGTCACCATACTACGATGTGGCAGGTGGCGAGGAAATAGAGGTGGTGGTCTTCAACACTTACGATAATGACCATCAATGTAAGTTCATTGGTTTAAACAGCAATAATGGTAGAAACGTAAGCAGAACGATTTCCACTAAACCAGTGATAATAGCATTGGGAAGTGATACAGTCAGATTTCGTGCTGTATGTATGCTTGCCTACATTGACAACTGCTACATAAAGGATTTAACTAACAACGTCTTTCTTTGGAAAGGGAAAAACGTAAAATAAACATAAACTATGTTCACAAACGGAGAGAAAACAATAACTGGCAAGCGCATCACGGTTAACGGATGCGTTGTGCTGAACCCAAGCGAGGAACTGCTTGAGGAGCAAGGATGGCACAAGGTAGTGCCAAGCGAGCCGACACAAGCGCAGCTCAACGAGCAGCGCATCTGGGAGCTGAAAGACCAGCTCGCACAAGGTGACTATAAGATTATCAAGTGCACAGAGGCGCAGCTCATGGGCGAGCCGCTGCCTTATGACATCACCGCACTGGTGGCGGAGCGAAACGCCATGAGAGCCGAGATTAACGAGCTGGAGGCGCAGTAAAAAAAGAGGCGACCTCTGTCGCCTCTTCCCACAATGGGGAGTTAAAAAATCGTCCCCTGCACATTCAAATCTATCTACCACAACAGACATGACTACCCAGCCCACTGGAGCGCAGGGGACGTAAGTCCTCGGCTTAGCGGACTGGGTTCATTGTTTAATAACGCGTATCTGTTGTGGTATGCAAAGGTAATAAAATAATATTATGCTTGCAATAGATTTGGTGAGATTTTGCGCTGAAATGCTGAAACGTCTTTCAGATTGTGACATTTTGCTTGACGATTACAAACGAGTGGAGATGTGCGATGAATACTGCAAACTAATAGATGAAGGCCATAAAAAGGAATATGCCATTGCAATAGTCACGGAGAAATACGGAGTGAGTGAAAGCACTGTACGCAGGGCAGTTAAGCGGCTGTGCCGACCTGTCACGACGTGAAAGATTAATGAGCCTGGAAAAGTTGCAAAGCCATTTTGATGTGACTAACTTTGTAACACCTTAAATTGCGCAACTACAAGGTATAATTCAATCTTTTATTAATCTTAAATCTACTATCACAATGGACAATGACATGATGATGAGGGGACTTTCACCCTACGAGACTTTCATGATTAGCGAGAAGCAGGGCCGCCGCACCAACGGTGTGGGCATCACTGGACTTGTGCTTGGCAGTGTGGGTGCTGCCGCCGCTATCGGAGCGTGGATTTTCGCACCTATCTATGCCAACAGCCGTGCTAAGGCAGCCCAGGACATCGCTGCCGCACAGAACGCTGGCACCGCCAACCTGCTCAACAACGTGGCAAGCCTTCTCGCCGCAGAGCGTCAGGAGCGTGTGGCTGGTGATCTTAACATCACCACCACCATCAACGACAGCGTGAGCGGCTCACAACAAGGCTCTATCAACGCACAGATTGAGAACAGCGCAATGGCACAGGCAACTACCCAGCTGCTTACCCAATCGCTGCTCGGCAACCTGAGCGAGAACGCACAGAAGGTACAGATTTATTCTGCTCCACAACCATGCGGCTGCCCCTGCGGTTCTTAATAATGCACAATTATTGTGGCGTTAACAACCCCACATACTGAACATTAATTACACTTGCACATGTTTTTCCAGAACCGAAAGAGAGAGCAACAGATTGCGATGCTACAAAGAATATCACCGATAAGTAAGGCGAGCCTTAAACGGCAGTGCCTGTTGATTGCCGAGGGCGACCTGAAGAAAGCCAAAGAGTATTATGACTTTTGGGTTGACGGCATGGGTGAAGACCTACCGACCTTTGACCCGAAGCAGCCGAGCTGGGTAGACAGCTTTGGCACAAGAGTGAACAGCGTGCTTGACTGGGCACAGGAGCACAAAGACGTGCTTAGCCAGGGTGTGGATTTGATTAGTAACCTTATTGGGCGACGTGGCCCTGCCATAGCAGAAGCAGCGCAGTCGCTTGAAGAAATCAACGAGTGATGAAAGGCTACGAAGTTAAGTTCAACATTTATGCCAACAGCCAGGAGGAAGCCGACATGGCGACACAGGCAATAAAGGCATTTATCAGCGAGCACGCCAAGCAAGGCCGTGCTGTGACAGCGACAAAAGTTGCCAATGCTATCGGCAACTGGAAAAACAATGTGCTTGTGCGCAACCGCATAATCAACTACTTCAATGGCTGAACAGATAACATGCAAAGGCGACTGCATAACGTGCAGTGCGGCACAGAGAATATACTGTGCAGCACAGCGCACCTTTGCAATCATGCAGAACCAACAGGCGATCCTCGAGCAGCTTGCACAGCTGCGTGAGGCCATCAGCCAGGCGAGAGCTGTCGCACCGATAGATGAGACAGGCACAGAGGACGATGCCGGTGCAGACAATAGGGCATCGAAAAAAAGTCGAACATCTAAAAAAGTAAAAGAAAATGAGCTGTAATAACAACAACGGATTGACGTATGTAAACACATGCATCCCTGCGCCTGGTGCGACAGCCACCGACGCAACCTATGTACTTGATCTAACGCATAACCTGTGCGGCAACCGCAAGGTGTGCACCAATGCTGCATATCCTATCACTGCCGACCTTAATTACCAGGTGCGTAGTGTGGAGCCAGTGGGCAACGACACCTACAACTGTGAGATACTTGTGTATGGAACATGTACCTACATGCCCCACAAGCAAGGCTGCAATCCCTGCTGCACCCCATGCCCCCAGACCGACAACATTTGGGCTGTGCTATCGGTGCCAGTGACAGCGGCCACTACCCCTACCATCACGGCAGGCACGTGCTCATGCAGTCCAGCCAATGTGCGTGACTGCTGCAACGTGACCAACGCAGTAAGTATTACCACCAGCTTCAATGTGAGCCAGGCATGATGACGGCGTTAATGCTCATGGTGATTGTGGTGCTCGTCAACCACATGGGATTGATTGAGGCTATTGAGAAGGTGACGCATTACAAGTTCAAGATATTGGCCTGTAGTAAATGTGGGACCTTTTGGTTGGCGTTGATCGCCCTGTTGGTTGAGGGCATGCCCATCATCGAGAGCGTGACGATGTCGATAGTGGCTGCTTATGTTGCATTATGGTTAGAATTGTTTTTAGCGATAATGGCGAAGTGGTATGAGAACACCTACGATAAAATATCCGAGGCCGAAGCCGAGCAAGCCGAAGCCTCCAGTAGTAATTAAGTGCCCCAAGTGTGGGCGATAAAAAGCATAGATTATGATATACGATATTATTAAGCAATATGGTGAGGGTAAAGGTGAGAGCACTATGTGGCGCAGCGTGCGTGCCATTGACGATGAATTGAAAGACATGCTCACGCCAGAGGATTACTGCCACATGGAGCGAGTGGTTTATGCTTCTATTGCTGGTTCTCATTACAATGAGGAATTTGCCAAGCAAGACGTGAAGAAGATGTACTACAACCGCAACGGCATGAAGATGAGTGCCCCATACTGGAGTGACGAGCAAGTTGCCGAAGTCTATAACAAAGTGAAGGGGGAGATACCGAGTGCCTACAACATGTGGGACTGGTATGTTGCCCTGAACATGACAAAGGCTGACAACTGCGTGCTGTTCAGAAAGTGGTGGCAGGGAGCCAGCGACGAGGAAGTTGAGAAGCGCATCATCGAAGCTGCCGTGAACTATCTTAACGACACCGACAACCCTTATGGGACTGAAAAGATATGGTGCTACCTGAACGGTTGACCATATATCTATTGCAAGTGTGATGAGGTGGCCGCCAGAGGGTGGCTGCCTTTTTTTTGTGTTGTGTTAAGAAATAAAAAGGTGGTGCGGATTATGGGGATTAACTTTGTGAGGATAAAAGTTTACACTCATGGCGACAAAAACATTAGATACAAACAAAGACGGCCACGTTGGCTGGAAAGAGTTGGACTTCCGCGACAAGGTGGCCTATACCATGGCGATAATACTAATCGCCAGTGGCATTGTGATGGCGTTCTTGTGCTTCTTCCTCACTGGTGACTACAACGTGACCGACGGCGTGCTGTTCTACTGTAGCGAGGTGTTCGTGACAGGCGGTGCGCTGCTTGGCATAGCAACCTATGTGAAGGGGAAATTTGGCGAGATAAGTAGTTACATTCACAAGAGACTTGACAACGATGAAGATATTGAAGAAGGGCAGCAAGGGTGACGAGGTCAAGACCTTGCAGGGGCTTTTGGGAGTGACTGTTGATGGCGATTTCGGTCCCAAGACAGAGGCTGCCGTCAAAGAGTACCAGCGTACTCACAATCTCGTTGCTGACGGCATCGTGGGTGCTAAGACCTGGGCGGCGCTGGGCGTGACTGTTGCAAAACCTGCAACGGTCGTTGACCCCTCGGTCATCTATAAACCATTGAAGAGCTGCATCTCCAAGTCCCCGAACCGCAGCATTAAGTATCTTGCCATCCACTATACGGCAGGAGCAAGTTCGGCACCAGGTAAGGCCAAAACGATGGTGGATGGATGGGAGAGAGAGCGCAAAGGCAGTGCCGACTTCGGGGTTGATGACAGGGTTATGGTGCAGTTTAACCCTGACTTGCGCAACTACCACTGCTGGGCGGTGGGAGACGCCAAGAAGGCCGCTGGAGGCGGTGCGCAGCTTTTCGGCAAGGCAATAAACCGCAACACCGTGAGTATTGAGATGTGCTCCAACCTCAAGAAAGGGTATGACCTCAATGCGGTTAACCACGATGGCTGGTACTTTACAGAGGCCACCCTGGACAACGCCGTGAAGCTCGCGAAGATATTGATGCGCAAGTTCAACATCCCCATTGAGCGTGTGGTGCGGCACTATGACATTTCGGGAAAGGTGTGTCCTGGTGTTGTGGGCTGGAACAACTATGTGCTTTTCGACAAAAACGGCAAGCGCACTGGCGACAAGAACGACAGCAAGAAGTGGCTTGCTTTTAAAGAGAGGTTAAAATAACACAAGGCCGTGCCTTGCGATACAAACTAACATGAGACGGAAACAAATAGAAAGCATAACAGCTGGATGCTTGCCGAAAGTGGCTGGTTTCCTGCTTGGGCTGCTTGCCTGCCTGGTCATTACCTTGTGCGGCTGCAAGACGCAGAAGGAGGTGCAGGTGGAGCGCGTGGAGGTTCCTGTGCCGATAGTGCAGGAGCACACGATAGAGAGCGTGAAGATAGACCATGTGCGTGACACCCTGGTGCAGCGCGACTCAATCTTTCACTATGTGAAAGGCGACACGGTGCTGATAGAGAAGTGGCACTGGCTGCAAGGCTCGACCAATGCGGTGAGAGTTGACACCCTCATCAAGTGGGACTCGATAGAGGTGCCTGTTGAGGTGGTGCGCGAGAAGACGAGGACGGTGACCAAGATTGAGGAAGTGGAGAAGCCGTTGAAGTGGTGGCAACAGGCCTTGATGTGGATGGGCTTCGGGCTGCTCGTGGTGATTGGGTGGAAGATAATTAAGACACATAAATAACAAACACACGAGGCAGTGCCTCGCAATACAAAATGACTGACACATGCAAGAGGTGACGTTGACGATAGAGAAAGACAAGGTGATGCACGAGGTTGCCAAGGCTACCAGCTACACCGGCGCCAAGATGATGGCTGATGACCCTGGAGCCTACGACCGCATCTTTGTGAGCGACGAGGAGCGCGAGATGCTTGAGCGCTACTGGGTGGAGGCCTGCAGCCTCGTCACCAGCACGCTGCGAGAGTGGGTGAAGGAAGTTGACCCCCAGCCCATTCATCATGGTGTGGACATCACCACCGACTATGAGGTGACGCTGAGTGTGGCCGATGCCTGGCCCACCGCATTGCAGGACAGCGTGCAGTCGTCGCTGCTGAGTTTTGTTGTCGCCACCATATTGAGCAAGTGGTACCGCTTGACCAACAAGGGCGAGACCGAGGTCTATGCTACAGAGGCGGCAGCGCACCTGACCGACGTGGAACTGAAATTATTTCAACGCAAAAGACCAAGCAGGCCATGATAAAGAAAAGGACAAAGACAGTGACGCTGACATTCCTTAGGGAGCAGCTGCTATATGACATAAAGAACCTTGCCTACGTTGAGGGCGATGTTCTCCCATATGATGCCCAGCACTCCAAGCACCAGGTGCAGGACATAGGCGAGGAGGGCAACGTGGACCGCGTGACCAGGATGCTCGACCTTGCGCTGGCACATTGCGTGGAGGCGCTGTACCCATTCAGCAAGGTTGATGTGGAGAGCGGCGTTGTGCTTGACGACACGCTGACAGAGACCCCGACCTACACAGTGGAGCTGCTTGTGCCCGACGACTTCTCGGACACGACAGCCAAATATCTGGAGCAGTTGATCCACAACCTGCTTGTGTATTATGTCCTTGCCGACTGGATGAGCATAGCGAATGTGGCGAACCCCAAGAGCGCCGCCAACTGGGCCGCCAAGGCACAGGACTTGGAGGACGAGATAAAAAGCAAGCTCAATGCCAAGACAGGCAGGGTAAGGAAATTCCAGAGTCCTTTTTAAAGATTTCAGACATGAGAACAGACAAAATATTCAGCAAACGCAGAGTCGTTAAAGAAGACCTCTTAGAGATGGATTCCGTGGCATGGAGCAAGAAGTTTGAAGGCCGCAGGGCTTTTGACGTGCTTCTTGAAGCGCAGCGTTGCTGGGATGCTATGGAGCCATTCAGGCGAGAGCGACACCGCATGTGGGAATATGTCAAAGGCAACCAGTGGGGCGACTATGTCACCGTTGAGGGCCAGACTATAACCGAGGAGGCCTACATCAAGAAGCAGGGCAATGTTCCACTTAAGAATAACTTGATGCGTCGCCTGGTGCGCAACGTCACTGGAGTATATAGAGACCAGAACAAAGAACCTACCTGTGTAGCTCGTGACCGTGACGAGCAGGTGTTTGGCGAGACGTTCTCGACATTGTTACAATATAACGGCCAAGTCAACAACCTTAAAGAACTTCAGGCAAGAGGCTTTGAGGAATTTTTGGTTGGTGGTGGCATCGTCCATAGGAAGTGGGCAGGCTGGAATGGTGACGAGCCAAAATATGATTGTTGGACAGATGCCATTCAGCTCAACACATTCTTTATAGATAGCAACATGCGTGACATTCGTGGCTGGGACGTGTCGATGCTTGGAGAGGTTCATGACATAGACTTTGGCACTTTGTGTAACAAATATGCCCATAGCCCAGAGGATTACCAAAGACTTCAAGAGATATATCACAATGCCCACAATCGAGGTTTCCTAAAGAACTATTGCGAGATATTTGGCCAGCATAAGCTAGAAAACTATGATTTTTTGTACACTACTGACCCTACTAGATGCCGTGTTATTGAGGTGTGGCGCAAAGAGAGCAAGCCCAGGTGGCTGTGCCATGACTTTAACAGTGGCGAGCTATTCAAGATAGAAATAGAGGACAAGGCCGAGCTTGTGGATGCCGTCAATGCTGAGCGCATAGCCCGAGGTGTGGCGGCAGGAATGAACGAGGACGACATACCGTTGATAGAAGCCGAGTGGTTCATGGACTACTACTGGTATTATTACCACTTGACACCTTTTGGTGACATCTTAGAGGAGGGCGAGACGCCCTACAATCATAAGAGCCACCCCTATGTGTTCAAGTTCTATCCCTTTGTTGACGGCGAGATTTTTAGCTACGTCAAAGACTTCTTAGACCAGCAGCGTTACACTAACCGCTTAATCACGCTCTATGACTGGATCATGCGTGCGTCGAGCAAAGGCGTGCTCTTGGTACCAGAGGAAAGTATCGGTTCAATGGACATCGAAGAGATTGCCGACGAATGGAGCAGGTTCAACGGTGTCATCGCCATCAAGACCAAGAACGGCGTGCCCATGCCACAGCAGATTGCCAACAACGCTGTGAACATCGGTATCAGCGAGCTGCTTAACATACAGCTCAAGTTCTTTGAGGACATCAGCGGTGTGCATGGAGCTCTGCAAGGCAAGGCGGCAGCCAGTGGTACGAGTGGCACGTTGTACGCCCAACAGGCGCACAACGCCACAACATCATTGCTTGACCTATTGGAGAGCTACAGTACGTTTGTCGTTGATAGTGCATATAAAGACCTTAGTAACATACAGCAGTTCTATGATGAGAAAACCATCTACAACATTACAGGCAAGCATGGCTTGATTGGTTGGCGTGATGTGAAGTGTGACATCGCTATTACCGAAAGCACTACGACACCAGCCTACAGGCAGTTTGCCAACGATTACTTGATGCAGTTCTGGGAAGCTGGCCAGATAAGCATGATACAGTTGTTGAGGCATGGCAGCTTCCCATTTGCCGACGCACTGTTGCAAGAGCTTGAGTCGCAGCAACAGCAGGTAAAGCAGGGCCAGGTGCCACAAGGTATATCGCCAGAGCTTGCTCAGCAAGTTCAGCAAAGCGCCAACCAGGAAGCTGTGAACCGAGGCTACCAGATGATTAGGGGGAATGGGTAATGCACAATGATATAGCGCATGTGTTGCGCACTGATAATGTAGTATTTTCATAAGATAGAAATTGTGGTTAATTAAAAGTTGAGCCCGGCTGTCTTCACAGATAGCCGGGCTCTTGGTTTTATATCAATTACAAAAGAGTATAATCTTTATTAACGAGCCAGAGGCTCGCACTGCCTGACACGACAGGCGGTGTTATCTTGGGCGGTTGAGATAACGAGGGTTGTACTGGATGGTGCAGCCGTAGATGCTCTCGTCGGGACGGAAATCGACCAGCAGGACAATGCGGAAGAACTTGTAGGGCGTGCCCCGGAAGCCTCGCAGGTAGTGGTCGGTACTGCTGCTAATGAGGAACCAGTGGAACAAGTCGCGCGAGCCGTAGAGGATGGTGCGTATGGGCTTGACGGAGCGTGACGTGTCGAGGTGGTTGAAATAGCCTCGCTGAATCACTGTGTCCCACGTTTTGAGAATGTCGGGCTCCAGCTTGATGGGGCGGGTAATGATGATGCCCTTGACACCAGTGGTGACGTTTCCGTCCTTAGAGAGGTCGATGAGCATGCCATCATCGGTCACCGCCAGCGCCTCGGGATAGGAGTTGATGCCATAGTCGATGCTGGTGGGCATAGTGCTCCACTTGTGGTCCTTGAGCGAATAGACGTAGGCATAATCCTTGCTAGTGTTATAGACGATGATGCGCTGGTGGGTGTAGTCGTAGATCATGCGGCAGCCATTGAGGAACTGCGAGAACGGCAGCAGCGCAGGCACCGACAGCTGCTCGGTGGTGAGCAGTTGCTGCAGCCCTGGCAAGTCGGAGAGCGATGCTGGGGAGTCGCTGTTGATGTCGTCGCTGATGCACTGGCAAGTGGAGCCCGAGAGCAACATGATGCCTCGGTCGGAGGTAAAGAGCACCGCGTCGTCGAGCTGTGTGATGGAGTCGGGGTTGTTGCACACGTCGCGGGTGATGGGTTGTCGCGCTATGTAGCTGCCGGTGCTTGAGGTCTCGAGAGCCCACACCCCCTCGGTGGTGAAACAGTAGAGCGGGAACTGTCCGAACTGACCTTCGGAGAGCGGCTTGGCGGCAGTACAGATGCCAAGGATAGTTCCCGAGCCGACAGTGTTGATGCCAGTGGGCTCAAAGACGAATGGGTTGTTCACGACAGAAGTGTATACCTTGTTTTCCTGCCTGAATGCCCCACCAGTCGGTGCTGGTGCAGTGCCGCTCATGGCAACGGGTGTTGCATCCTGCTTGGTTATATCGCCGAGCCAGTAGGCTCCGTTGAGCAGGTCGTGTGGAGTGAGCTTCAGCTCATAGGTCTGACCCATGGACTTGACGTAGGCAAACTTCGCATTAGCGTCAGGATAGAACAGCCAGTGCGGAAAATTGGGGTTGTTGGAGCCTTGCTCACTTTGCACCACAAGAGTCTGCATCTCGTTCTTGACAGAGACCGCCACCTGCCATGCGACACCACCAATGGCGCTTGCCTGGGCAAACTGGATTGACGGAGTGAGAGGGCTGTGCGGTGTGCGCTCCACGCCAGAATAGTTGACGCGGCCGTTGAATGTGTAGATCATCGATGCCTTGAGGTGGTCGTGGCTGTGGTAGTCGTCGGCCATAGTCTTGCGACCGAGCAAGCCGGCGAGCGTACCATCCTCCAAGTCGAGAAGAGCCTCATTACATGTGGCCAATTCGTCTAGAGAAAACTCCTTGATGATGTGGAAATTGGCGGCACTGGTCAGACTCTTCTTAACGTCGGTGTCATTGCGCAAAGGTATTGTAGCAATGTAGTTAGGGTAGTTGTAGGATGTGTCGTAGCGATTGAAATAATCGCCGAAGTTGCCATTGCGTGTAGCAGAGTCAAAGCTCTGGAATATCTGCTTCAACGGCTTCACACCACCCCATGTCGGGGCAGTGACAGATTTGTCACCCAGCTTCATAACCTTGCTGACGGTGTAGTAAGGCTCCCAGTCGTTGGTGCCGTCCATGTTGGTCCATCCAAGTACCTCTCCCGCCTGGTCGTAGGTGTAGACCGGTGCCGACACACCGATGTCGACCGACAGTATGAGGTCTTTCCACTTGGAAAGATTGGGAGGAATATACGTTATGCTATAGACCAATTCAGAGAGGCAGCCATAGACGCGCCCGCGAATCTTGGTCTCGACGAAATTGTTATCATTATCATTAAGACACAATCCCCTATTGCCATCTAGGGCGAATATTGGTCCTCGGCTATTGGGAATCATCAGCACCGGGTAGGAGTGCATGATGTAAGACTCGTCGTAGAGGCGGTAACCGTAGCGCACGAAGAATGGCAACACGAACTTGTTTTGATTTGTGCCTTTGTCGTTGACGAAGGAGTTGAGCCGCGCGAATACTGATTGCGAGAGCATAGACTTGAACGTCATGATGCTGCTCTTCTCATCATCGGTGCCACCTTCCATTCCCTCGATGGAATAGGTAACATACTCTTGAGCGAACCTCTGCTGATATTGAGCCCCCTGAGCCATGACGGGTTTGGGCTTGGCCCATGCACTCGGTGTTGAGTCATCATTTCCCAAATGAGGCACAACAGGTTCCTTTAGGTTGCCGAACTCAATTGTTGTTCCACGGTAATCGGACTGGTTGGTGTCGGCAATATTTTTGGTGTCGGGCCACACGGCGAAGTCGGAGTGCAGACCGAAGGTAATGTTCAGCATGGGAGGTTTCTGCCCCAGTGCCTCATAGCGTGGCTGTGTGCCTTCAGTCGTCCACAGGAAGTAGTTCAAGCCGTTGTCGTCATTAACGATGAGCGTGTTGCCAATGCTACCCACAGTGGGAGTGCCTGTGATGCTGCCCCCCACTATCTCGTGGCGTTGAGGATCAAGGACACCATCCTTCTCGCAGACCCAGTAGAGCTTGCCATCGTTAAGGATGATGTAGTGAGTGTGTCCCGGAATCTTGTGAATCCACAGGATGCTCTCGCCAGGGGCGAGGGTGAAAAGTTCTTCGGGTGGGAAGATGGGGTGCAGCGCGCCGTCCTCGGGGACGAGGTTGAAGGCGCCGGCGAGGTCGCCGTCGGGGCACTCGTAGTCGCTGGGAGTGGCTGTGTAGCCGTTGTATTTGATGTCCTTTATCATCTAGGTATGTTGTGTTTAATTATTAGTGGCAGAGCCGTGCCGAGAGAGGGGTGGCTGATGGGCTCGCCGACAGGCAGACGAGCCTCCAGGTAGTTGCCGTTGACTTTGAGGACAGCCTGGCATAGCCGCTTGGAGTGTGCCCGCAGGTTGTTGCAGGTGCGGCCTTTATAGGTTGGCGCACATTGTGCTTCGTGGCGACCGACGGCGTTGCGGTGCTTGACGTAGAGGTAATACTCGCCTGTATCGCGTGCGATGTCGATAGTGTCGCCTGGCTGCAGTGCGAGTGCCTTGGCCACTCGGGCTGTGATGTCGATGCGCCCGCTGCTGTGGAAGGTGATGTCGGGTCGTCGGGTGTTGTCCAGGATTGATGTCATTGCGGTGGGCAGATTTGATAGTAGGTTATCTCATGCAGCCGCCTGCACTTGACCGTGAGCTTGACCTTGGTCATGGGTCGCAGGTTGTAGTCGTAGAACATGCGGTTGACGGTGGGGTTAAGCATCTCGAAGCCGATGGTGCGGTGCTTGGTGTTGTACTGGATATCGGCTAGCTGCGTCTCTTGGTCGAACTCGGGGTTGAGGATGAAGCCGTAATGCCCCTGCTGGTGGTTGGCGAGTGGGACGTAGAAAGCGAACACCTTGGCCTGCTCGAGCGAGAGCCCTCCCATGTGGTGGAAGAGTGCTCGGGAGAAGGTGATAGAGTTGTCGGTGGCGTCGGCAATGACATACATGTGCCGCGCGCGGAACCAGTTGATTATTTTCTTGAGGATTTTTTTCATAACTGCGAAGATAGTTATTAGATGGTGGGCTATTGTTTTATTTCTTAATTCTTGTACGAGCCAACGGCTCGCAATACATGACAACAGCCTAATAGCGCTTGTGCGAGCGGAATGAGACAGTTTCGACGAACATGAATGAGCGGTTAGCGTCGAGGGAGAGCTTATGCTTCATGGCTTCTTCCTTGGTGTGGAAGATGAAGCATGAGATCTCACAGCGGTTGGTGCCTCGTGTGTTGATGATGTTGGCGTAATATCGGTTGCCCAGGATGTGGGCGAGGATTTTGTTTAGTAGGTCCATAGTTTATAGTTGTATAATGTTATTTGTGTTCCACGATAATGAGATGTCACCATTCACAAGGCATTTGAAAGTGTTTATCTTGCGGTGTTTGATGTCATTTTCACACACTTGGTCGCTGACCTTGCTGCCAATGTTCCAATTCACTATGACAGGCACGGGAGTTGGCACAAGAAAATATTTCACAAAGCCGAGTGTGTTTTCGTTTACGAAGATAGCATGGTCTTCGGACTCACGTCTTAAGTATTCAATGAATAAAGACTTATATTCATTATCCGACAAAATCATATCCTCAGTCTCAGGTGAGTTAATCTCGTTGACCGAGAAAGAGTCCTTTTTTATTAAATTAGAAACTCTAACCTCGTTACAATAATGTCCATTTGAAAGTTTCCTGATAAACTTATACAAGCTCCAAGGGTCGCTATTGTTACCACGCCACACATTAGTGTTCACTCTAACCTTACCAATGAAAGATACGTATATTGTATTAAGCATACTAAAAGGAATAAAATCCTCGTTATGGAAGCTTATATTCAATCCATCAAGAAGAAAAGAGAGGTCTTTGATTAACGAGAAATTGTTGCACAATTCAATTCCATTGGTCGTTAAGAATAGCTTCTTGATGCCAGCTTCTTTTACTTGGCGGCACAGGCTAACAATATCTTTATGCAACAATGGTTCGCCGCCCAGGATTACAGCTTCCTTGATACCATATTTATCAACAAGCTTTTTGATATTCTTTACTGCTTTCCCTATCGGCAGGTTGAGTCTCCTGTCGGTATGTGAGTTTATGCAGTAGAAGCAGTTTCTCTGGCAGTTGTTTGTGGCCACTATACTGAGGTAGGCGTTGTTTGACACCAGTCCTATATCTGTTTCTCGGTATTCGTTTTGCTTGAAAATTTCAAGCGAGTTTGTGTTGATTATCATAATAGTATTTATTAAGTGAAATATTCTTTGCATGTGAAGCCCTTGCGTGGGCTGAACTCCTTGAAGTCGCAAGAAGCGAAAATCTGTTTTTTGTTGGTGTATTGTGCCAAGTCTTTTTGCCATTGCGGTATGTCGTGATGTGACGAGAAAGGGTCGCGGTAAGGCTGTGCGTAGGGATAGGTGTAGCACCGATTGTGGTGTTCCCTTGCGTCGAGCATGCGCTGCCGCCAATGGTTGATGCGGCTGTAGCATTCCTGCAGGTCGCCCATGCCACCAATCATGGTGTAGAGGAAGAATTTCCCACGGAAGCCGTAGTGTTCCAATAGCTCGATGGCATGCTCACAGTCGTCAATCTGCTTGTGTGTGTCGCAGCCAAAACGGATGCGGTTGTTCTCAAACCACTTGACTTTAGCGAGAAGTCGTGCGAACTCATCGGTGACAAGCCTTGCATCCAACGCTTGGTTGAAGTCGACGCCATATCCACGCTTGATGATCTTGCGCAGCTGCTCGACAGCATAGTCGCCAGCGGCAAGGATGTTGTTGTCCATCAGCACCAGATTGTGGCGGCCATCGACCGCTATCTCATCGACATCCATATAGGGGACTACCCTACCCTCCTTTTTCGGCACGACACACCAGGGGCAACGGTTGGGACAGCCGCGAGTGAGAAACCCATAGGCATAGTCGTGAGGTATCTCGGGGTAGATGGAGTAGTCGGGCTGTGTGCGGTCAACCTCGTCAGGCAAACTGGAGTGTACATCATAGCCAGTGCCACCACGAATGATCTCGTCGGCATTGTTGATGAGGTAGCCGTAGTCGGGAGTGAATGTGAATACCTTGGCCATATAGACACGGTGGTAGTGCGAGAAAGGCGTGTACCATTCCACATTGTCGCCCTGCTTGCGGTGCCATGCGGCGAGCTTGGCGAGTGCAAGATTGGGATAGATGGTTGCTCCCCACTTCTTTTTGCTGGCGTGACCGTCAACGTCTATTAGTGCGATGTTCATTTGAAATTTTCGTTGATGTTAACTTGCGATTGGTTGCGTCATCGAAATTTGGGTCATGAATAACTTGGATTTCAAAGTCGTATTTGTCTTTCTGCTCATGTCTGTTCTTCTTATCGTTGATGACTTCTTTTGCGATGGCGAGCATTTCGCTGTCATCGCCCCATATCTTCCTTGCGAGCTCCATCTTCATCTTGTCGAGGCACGCCCGACAGTAGGGATAGCTCGGGATATCGGGGTCTATGACTGGATAAAAAGCCACAGCCTGCTTGCCGCACTCGCAGCATTTACACTCAGACGCTTTCATGCTTGCCTCCTTTCGTAACCCCAAAGGTGTCGGCAACCAAGGCGAGCGTGTCGCAAGCCATGTCAAGTTGGTTGGCGAGCTCATGCAACGCCCAGTTATGCCTCACATTGTCTTTCGCTTTCCCCGTCATTTCGGTAAATTCTTTGAACCAGTCATCGTCAAGGCAATCCTCTTTGTGCAGATAGTCGCACAACTCAAGGAACGAGTCATAAATCATCCTTATCGCTTGCTTGGCACAGACTATATCGTTTCGCTTCATCAGCCATACCCTGCGTGTCTCTTGCTGGCAGTCCTCTATACATGTGGGCTGCCGTTTCTCGTCATCGGGAAACTGGTCCCAGATGTAGATGCCGCTGATGTCGCGCCGTTTATGCTGCTGCGATTGCATCCTGTGCCAAAATTTTTTGTCAACGTCTTTCATTCTTCACCTCCTTTCTTTGATTTCAACCATTCTTTATGCTTTTTGTCGGCAAGTTCTTGGCTGTCTGGATTGCCGAACACATAAAACCCATCAGGATATACATACTTGACAAGTCCTTTCTTCTTGGCATACTTGCTCAAAATGCTATATGCTAATTTTTCTTTTGCGTTCATCACCGCCTCCTTTCATTGCTTCAATTCTTCGGGGAATTCGTTAAACCGTCTTACTATCTCTTTGCAGAGAGCATTTGCACTCTCTGCGTCACCCATGTGGATTTTAGCTATAGTAAAGCTGTAGCCTTCGTTTATACAGAGGTCGGCGTCAACCTCATTGCGAGACACTCGCGCAGGCAAGCAGATGAGTTTCATCGTCTTTGTGTCGAATTCGCATTCTGCGATACTCCATGTTAGTTTTACTTTCATATTAGTATCTGAAATTTGTAAAGTGAATAATAGCAAGTGGTTTTGAGAGGTCATAGTTCTTGAACCACTCCTTCCAGTCCTCTAATGAAAGTCCATCGTAGAAAGCAAGTTTTATCCACGAAACTGGAGTTGAGCTCATGCGAGGGCTTATTAGAGGGTATGACACACTCTCATTTATCAGCATCTTTTGAATGCCAATACCGTCACGTATGGTCAGACGTGCGATTTCGACTTGTTTGCTGCGATACGGTGCGCCCGTCCATTGCCTAACGGATAGGCAAGCCTCTTGGGCTTTAATCTTTTGGAAGCGTTTTTCCCATAACTCATAGTTTGCACGAATGGTGTGCAACTTAATTTGACGACGGAATTTATCTTCAAAATTTGTTGCTTCACCCTTGCGCTTGTGCGTTGATGGAAATGCTTTTGAAAGCATTAAAACATAAGTTTTCATAATCAATCGAAAAGAGTTGGTTGTATTTTGTAATTATAGACAAGAACCTCCTGTTTGCGTAGATTGCCACGACAATTATTGAAATTAGCAACCTGGAGAGGCAGATCGAAAATCTTATAATTCCACTTGTTGGCTTGAATAAACCCATCCAACATCGGCGACCAATAGTTGCTGAGCAGGAATTTTCCCTCAATGCTTTCTAAGAGCTCAAGTAGGTTCTTGAGGTCATTCGTATCATATCCCTTGTAATGTTGCTGGCAGCAGCCGGGATAAGGTGGGTCGAGATAGTAGAAAGTCTGGCCGGAGTCACGCTGTTTTATCACTTCTAATGCGTCGCGGCAAGAGATTTGCGTGAAGCGCAAGCGTTCAAACAGTTTAGTTGTGAAATCGTTGCGATAGTTATTCATGGTGTTTCCTGAATGAGCGCCAGAAGTACCATTGTCCCATTTCCATCCGCCATTAGGTGAACCGGAAAAGGACATGTTTGTGGTCAACCATACTGCCCATGCGATTTCAATATCATCATGCCCTTCGGGGTGATTGTAAATGCGCTTTGCTCTCTTCCACTCACTTTCGCTGTGGAGCGTCGTGACCACGAGTTGCTGGAGTTTTAGAAACGACTCTTCACACATGCAGACCTTATAGAATGTCATCAGCACCTCGTTGATGTCGTTGATGCACTCAAGGAACGAAGGCATTTTGGCAAAGAATACCGCACCTCCACCAAAGAACGGCTCGCAGTAAACTTTGTGCTTGGGTATCATTCTAATAATGACCGATGCGAGTTTCTGTTTGCCGCCGTAATATGTGATGGGGGTTTTCATTTGTGATAGCTCTTATATGGAAACTTGGCCACCTTCGGATATTTGTTCTCACGACGGTATGCAGGAATTTCGTTCTCCATCATGCACCACTCTTCTGCGCGTTCTTTAGTCATGGGGCCTGTTATGGCTTCCCTCACTACCATAATATTGTGCTTTAACTCCATATGGTAATCTTGCACAGAGGTCTATCAATAACAATTTTTTATCTTCTCGTGTCATAATCTCAATCTTTATAAATAAGGTTTATTACTCAAGTTGCTTATACCATTCGTCAGCATCTATATCATCGTCACTGATTTCAAATCCAATGGCGTGAGTTGGATAACCGCTTATGGTAAACTTGTTTCTTTTACTTTCTGGAAGTATTGTTCTAACTCCATTTTCCTCACACCACTTAAGGTACTCGGTTCTTGAATATAACTTTACTTTCATATTAGTATCTGAAATTTGTAAAGTGAATAATTGCGAGTGGCTTTGAGAGGTCGTAGTTCTTGAACCAATACAACCAATAAACAAGCCAAAGACCATCATTGTGGGCCATCTCTTTTACTGATGGTTGATATTTTCCAACTGTTGGGTAGATTATGCGCCCAGAAAAAAAAGTGAGTTTCTGTATGCCTACACCATCGTCGGCAGTTAGTGTCGCAATGGTCTCCTGCTTGCTCATGTATGGGCAACCCGACCACTGTCGGACGGATAGTACCGCCTCGCCACGCTGTACCTCGGCTATGCGCTTCTTCCAAAGTGGGTAGTTGGCCCGGATGGTGTGCAGCTTGTTTTTTCGGAAAGCCTCTCTAAAACCAGTCGGTTCACCCTTGAGAGGATGTGTCGCTGGAAATTCTTTTGAAAGCATTAAAACATAAGTTTTCATAATCAATCGAAAAGAGTTGGTTGTTGGTTGATGTAGTTGTCGCCCCGCTTGATGTAAGCATCTACGTCACGTTCCAGTTGTCGAGCCTTGCTCAAGGCCGCGTGAGAGCGCGTAGAGAAGTATTCCCTTTGCGCCTCACGCATAGCCTTTACAAGGTTGAAGAATTGTAAGCGTCCGTTACACATCATCTTGCTCTGAACTAGCCTTTGAGAGGTTCTGCAAGCATTGTTTAGCCATCTCGGCACATTGTTGCACCTTGTGTTGCACCTTGTGTTGCACCTTGGCCTCGTCGATGCGTTCTCCGAGGACGTGCAAGTATTCAAGCATCAAATGTCCCTGGCGCTCCATCTGCTTGCGTTGCTCGGGGTGGAGCATGCGGAACTGCTCGCTCAAGCCAAAATCTTTGAGACGAAGATAACGCTGCTTGAGTTGGTCATACTCGATGCGCATACGGTCGAGGTGTGTTTCGGCAATCTTGTAGGCTTGCTCAAACGTCTCTTTGGGTGACCACGACTTGTAGCCGTCAGGGTATTCAACGAGGTAACCGTCTTCACCACCCTTTGCGTCAGCAAGGCTACGGTTCAACACTTTCTCTGCTTCACTCTTTGCCATCGGCATAGCCATGATGGTCTTTGTTCCAATGTACTTTTTCATTACTTTACTTGTTTATAAGTCATATTTAAATGGAAAAAAATCCATGTACTTTGTTTCGCTGACAGCCTCCAGCACCGTGTCAACAAGCCAGCCCTTGATGTAGTGCGTGTATCGGTTGCGCGCATCATCGACGCTTGATGCTTGAATGATGATGTACTGTGCCTGTTTCTTCTCCTTGAGAGTCTTCTCGTTGATGGTGATGAGGTTATGCTTAACTTTGTAGAACTTATCGGCAGTAGCATCGTCGGTAGTGACGATTTCTGCGATATTGGTAATCTTCTCTGTTACCACACGAAAATCACCACTGATATAGGCTTCCATTGCCAGTGTGGCACGTTTTTCCGCTTCGGTGAAAGATACTGCTTCCACAAGGTAGTTTTCGGTTACCTTGCGCACAACGCCATCTTCCATCGTTTTGTCGTAGCGGACACCGACTTCAAAATAACTGTTCATAATTTATCTAAAACTTTTGTTGGTGAATATGATTACTTGCATCATCTCGTTGAAGCGGTCGGCGATGCGGTCGCCGTAGGTCTTACGGATTTGCAGGTTGGTGGCGTTAGTCGTGAGGATCGTGAGCTTCTGCTCGTCGTAACGCTGAGACAGCAGGTCGATAACAGGGTTGATGACATTGCCGTAGTCCACAACTTCCACTGGTTCCTCTCCAAAGTCGTCGATGATGAGGAAAGGTTTGAAACAGAGATTTTCCCATTGGTCTGGGTGTGTACGGTAGTATCGCACCAGTTGTTTGGCCGTCACCATTACAGCTTTAGAGCCACTACGCTCATTGATGATAGCGAGGTCGGCTATTGAGTCTATCACGGCTGCGATAGCTCTTGCCATTGTGCTCTTGCCATTACCAGGCAAGCCCATAAGAGTAAGTCCGAACTTGGTGCCAGGCTCGGTAAAGAACTGCGCCACCTGCTGGATGTAGGTCATGTAGTCATCGAGCAACGGTGTGCAGTGACGGTTTTCTATCTCTACTCTCACGGCAGTGGCGAGAGTGTGAACAGCTTCGTCGTAGCTCATATATCGGTTGCTGTTGGCAAGCCAGAACCTAAAACGAGGTTTTGTAGTCTTGCGCTGTAGCAGTAAGTTGTAGAGCTGCTCTACGTCGGTCGTTGGTTGTTGATTGTTCATTGCGGGTGTTGTTTTCTCGCAAGGCATTGCCTTGCGACCGTTTAACTGATTTATCCTCCGAGATTTTCTTATACCAGTTCTCGAAGTGTCGCTTGGCATCCTGTGCCGAGGTGTGGTGCTTATCCTGGTCCACTACATGCTTGCTCCACTCGTCGAGCAGGTCGTTGAGTTCATCGTCGTTGAGCCGGTAGTCACGTTTCATTTTCGCCAGCCACAGTGGCGAGCCCTTCATGGTTGCCAGGTGTGGCGAGTCGAGCAGTGAATACTCGGAGACGCTGCCATTGCGCCGCAGCTTTGACAGTTCTCTTAGGTATCGTTGTTGTATGCCTCGTGAGGTCAAGACCTGTTTGTCGCGGTAGATGTTTTCGCTGAACAGCCCGAGACGTACCATACACTCAATAGCTTCGCGCACAAACGCCTCATCAAAACCCAGAGACTCCGAGATAATGAAGGGCAGCTCACGGTCCCACTTCACGTAGTACCCATCGCGATAGATAATACAGAGCAGGTAAGCGTAGATAGCGACAGCCTTAGCGCTTTGGTACTTTATCAGTTTGCGGACTTTTATGTCCTGGAACAGGTCGGTCTCGAACGGGAAATGGTCGAGACCTGTTTTTGCTTTGCGTGGCATAACGGAATAATTTTTGAGTTATACAAGCCGATGGCTTGCACTACATGAACATCACAGACGCTGGGGCTTTTTCTGCAAGCCGCGGCTTGCAATACTTGACACCCTCGCCTCTTGTTAATCTTCGTTGAGGTAATTCTCGACTTCGGTGATGAAGTCCTGGACGGAGCGGCAGACGACGTGCTTGTAGCCATCCTTAGTGATGTAGTCACGCCAAATGCGTTGCAGCTGCGAGAGCACGCCGCGGGCGGTCTTCATCTCGATTAGCAGTGCGCCGTATCCATGTCGCTGCTTGAGCAGGATGAGGTCGGGCACTCCAGGGCGCACACCCTCGGCCTTGAGGCGGGCACCGGTGACCTTGTCGCGTCGGCCGCCGTTGGGGACGGCGAAGAGGTTGAGGCGCATGTTGGGGTGCTGGAGGTTGAACCAGTTGACACAAGCGCACTGAAGCTCGTGCTCCTCGTGTGATGGTTTCTTTCGTTTTGAGGGTTTCAGCCCCTGGCGTGCCAGGAGCTGTTCCCATGTGACACGTGGCTTGCCCATCAGTTCATCGCTTCTTTAAGGACCTTGCCAGGGATGAACTTCACAGTAGTGCGCTCGGGCACCATCACCGTCTCGCCGGTGCCGATGTTGCGTGCCTTCTTGGCCTTGAGTTTGGTCACCTTGAACGTGCCGAAGCCACGCAGGTAGATGCTCTTGCCCTTGATGAACGCCTCGGTGAGTATGCCCATAAGGGTCTCGATGTCGGTGTTAGCCTGGAATGTGGTGATGCCAGCCTTCTGTGCCAGCTCACGCGCTAAATCTTGTTTTGTCATGTTGTGGTAGATGTTTTTTGAATGTCGTTAATAATTGGTGTGATAGTGTTAATATCTTCGAGGAAGATTTTACGCTTGATTTTCTCGCTCATGTTGCGCATGAGTCGAGCTTGGTTGACCAGCCTGGGCTTTGTGTCACAGCCAAACACGAGTGCGGCATTGTCGAGATAGCGGCACAGTGCCTTGCAGTCGGAGTTAGATAGATTTATCATTGCTCTTTGTTTTTTTCTCGATGTCGATTGCCATCGCAATGCCGAGAGCCTGCGACATTAACGCTTTCAGGACTGGTTCTTTGACCATTCCTGATACAAGCGATTTGAGCAGCAGTTTGTCGTCCTTGCACTTGACGGCACACATTGAATCATCGCCTTTAGTCACGATCATAAAGCAGCCGTCGGTATTCTCTTCGAGCCATTCGGTCATTGCCAGGATAGTGTTCTCGATTTCTTTCATGAGTTGTCTAATGAGTTGTCTAATGGTGCCAGGAAAGAGTTCACCAGTTCGTCGAAGTAGAGCTCGTCGGTGGGAATATCGTCGTCGGCAGCCATTATTTGGTTAGCAATACTTTTCTTGCGGTGAATAATGTTGTAGAGCACAGGGTCGATGGTGCCACGACCGATGAGGTAGTAGCAGGTGACGTTGTCACGTTGCCCTATTCGGTGTGCGCGGTCTTCGCATTGCAGGCAGTCGGCATACGTCCATGGGAACTCGATGAACGCCACGTTGCTGCTTGCCGTGAGCGTGAGACCCACGCCAGCGGCCTTGATGGAGCAGATGATAAGCTTTGCCTTGCCCGACTGGAACGCATCGACGGCGGCTTGCTTGCTGGTGGCGTTGTCGCGCCCGGTGACGCGCACCGCATCAGGGAACGCCTTGCATAGTTCGTCCACTATCTCATGATAGGAGCAGAACAGTATGAGCGGCTTGTCGCTGTCGAGGAACACGCGCACGAAGTCGATGGTCTGCTTTACCTTTCCTTTAGCGGAGAGCGAGCGCAGCGTCATGAACCGCACCAGAGCCTCCATGCGCATCTTGCGCCTTATCTCCCAGTCGGTGCACTCCTTATACTCGCGCAGGTACTGAGCCAGGTCGTCGGCCGCGAGGCAGTACTCCTCACGATTGGATATTTCCACATAGAGGTCGCAGCGTGTCTTGTCGGGCAGGTCGGTGAGCACCTTTGCCTTCTCACGCCTTACCATGCAAGTGCTGTAGAGCCTGCTTGAGAGCTCGTCGAGGTTATCGCCCTCGCCATATTGTGCCAGAAACTGCTGTCGGCCGCCGAACTCGTTGAGTCGTCCCATGATGGAGAGTTGTGATACCAGGTCCTCGGGACGGTTGACCACTGGAGTGCCACTGAGCAGGATGCGCCACTTCTTGCCAGAGGCCAGCCCCTTGCAGAAGATAGTCTGCTGTGCCGACGGATCCTTAACACGGTGCGACTCATCGATGATGATACTGCGGAACATCTTGATGTGAGGACAGAAGACCACATCCTTGAGGCGGAACGACTTAGCTCCACCAGTGTCCCACACAAAGAACTTGCGCAGCGACTCATAGTTGACTATTGCCACGTGATACATGCGCATCTGTATGAGGTAGGGCCATGTGGTGCCAGTGCTGTTGGAGAGCACAAGTGCCTTCTTGTCGGTAAACTTCTCGACCTCACGCTGCCAGTTTATCTTAAGCGACGCAGGACAGATTACCAGGCATGGATAGGCGTTGGCTATGTCGATGATGGCAATAGACTGGAGTGTCTTGCCCAGTCCAGGCTCATCACCGATGATGAGGCGTTGCCATTGAAGCCCCTGGTCGATGCCCTCACGCTGGTAGGGATAGGGCTGAATCTTGAGGTTGTGTTTCATCTTCATTTCTTGAAAGGTCGAGGCACCACCAGTTGAATGCCAGTTCCTCGTATTTCTCACGTCCGCGGTTGTAGATCTCGTCACCACGGTTGATGAACTTCTTCATGACGCAGAAGTTTCGCTTGCTGATGCCATAGATGAAGTCGCGGTTGGAGCCCACGATGTCCATGTACCAGGCGCGTGAGCGGTCCCAGTCGAAGAAATCGACAGCCTCGTCAAACTCAGCTTGCGAAGCAGCGAATGTAGTCTTTAGGTCGCCCCCGAAGCCAAACGGCTGGAGAAACCAGTCCCACTTGCATCGGGTGTCGAGCGAGAAGGGGAATCCCCCATACTCAAACTGCTGCCCATGTCGTACAGAGACCTGTTGAGTGGATGCGCACTCCAGCACCTTGGCCAGGAAAGGGTCGCGCCTTGCCTCGGCACGCAATGCACGCTTCATTTCCTGTGCCTTGCGCCACTCGTCGTCGGCATAAGGCACACCGTCAACCGTGTGCTCGTAGTAGTTGACACGGTCGGGTTCCGTGATAATGGCATCGACCAGCGAGCCAAAACGGAAAGCCGCCTCACGGTCGCCGAAAGCCGGGCGAGGATGCATCAGCTCCTTAAGAGCCGTGAGGTCGGAGTTACTGACCTCACGACGCTGGTAGTAGTTATCGGGGTTCATAGTTAGTTACTTAGCCTTTACAACATCCTCGTAGCAGATGTGCTCGCTCTTGATGAGCTGTGGGTTGGTCTTATCGTTGGCAAGCTTCTCGCAGAATGTGAGCATCTTTTTGCACACCTTGGTCAAGTCCTCGACACTTAGAGTGCGTCCCTCATTGGACCACCACATGGAGATTACCTCGGCAAACCCCTCGGGGTTGAGCACAGTGATTTTCTTCTTTACCGAGGATTTGGGCTGATAGGTCGCCACCTCGGCAGTCGCCTGCTGGTCGAAGAGGTTTCCCACCTCGGCTGCTGCACGTCGCATTTCGGCTGCTGCACGTTCCTGCTGCTCACGCACGGCTTGCTCCTGAGCACGTCGTGCCTGCTCGGCTGCCTCACGCTCGGCCATTTCACGACGGATGCGCTCGGCCTCCTCGGCGTTGGCCTTAGCCATGGCCTCCAGCTGCTGGCGTCGTGATGGCATGCGGTCGAGGTATTCCTGGCGGAAGCTGACAATCTGCTCAGCAATCTGCTCGGCAATGTCTCCAGCGCAGGAGTTTTGTACATCTCCCCAGATGTGAGTGCACTCACCTTTGCCCAGCATGGCGTTGAAAGGGACGACGGGACGCACGTCTTCAAGACTGACTTGTGCGACAAAATTTTTCAGTTTGTCGTAGGACTCGCTATAGTTGTCGAGGGTGGTAGCATTGTAGATTGCCTTGATCTTGTTAATCACATCGGCCGCTGTCTCGTTAGCGGCGCGTCGGATCGCCTCTTCACAGTCGAGGCGATACTGTTGGCGAGCCTGTGCAATCTGCTGCTGCCGCAGCGCCTCGGCGCGTCGCCGTTCTTCCTCGGCTCGCTTGGCGGCAGCGTAGGTGTTGCGCTGCTGTTGCAGCTTGTGGGCCACGGTGCCAGCCTTGGCGGGGTCGATGTCATTCTCCAGAGAGGTGAACTCGGCGCGGATGGTGTCGAATAGCTTGGTGAGCGGTGAGCGTCGTTCGTTCATCTTCTTAACGGTCTTGCGAGCCTTCTCAATGAAAGTTGCTGCTTGCTGGTCGAGCTCGTCGGTCATGCCTTGCTCGGTGATTTGCCGCAGCAGCGCATTGCCGAAGGCGTTGCACTTCTCGGTTGAGGACACATTCTTATTGTACACTTTAGGAGTGTCGGCAATGAGAATGTCAACATTCTCGCTTTTGATGATAGTTAATTGTTTGCTCATAGTTTTGTTGATTATATTGTTAGTAAAAAAATGATTTTCGGTGGAAACCTTGCGAAGCTCACGGCGGGCAAGGCAAAGGTCATTCTGGATTGCAATTTAATGAAAGTAGTCACCATGCCAGGAGTCGGACCCGGCTTCGCCTCAACGCTGTGCGCCCCTGCCTTATCCGAGCCGCAGGGCAGCATGGTGGGTAAAAACCGCCCTGCTCTCACGAGTGGAGACGGTTTTCAACTAAAAAGGAATGTAATAAATTGATGTCAGAATGTGTCGTCGTTGTCGTCGCCATAGCCAGTGGCAGGGTCAACCGTGACCCCAGCCGAGAAGTCGGGTTGAGGGGCGAACGACTCGGGCTCGGGGGCGGCCTGTGGTTGGTCGTTGACACCATAGATGTCGTCGATCTCGGGCTGCGGCTCATCGACCACCTCGCTCTCCATGGCAGTGTACTTGCCGATGCGCACCTTAGGATAGGTCTTGAAGGCGTGCTTGATGCACTTTGCCATCAAGAAGGCAGGGTCGATGCTTCCATGGTTGGAAACATAAAGCTCGTTGGGGTTCTTGACCCACTGGTGTGCATCCTTATCCCAATAGCGGTTGTTCTCTTCGCTGTAGCCTTGCAGTCGCTTCCAGTCTTCCTCAAGCATCACACCATAGTCGATGGTGCCGTCGGCACGAGTGATGCGCATGTAGCAAGCGACTATTTTGGACTTGTGGGGGATGTTGCAGGTGTAGGAGACTGTCTTGCGTCCGTCGGTGTCGCTGAACGAGAAGCTGTCCTCCTCATAGACGAGGACAGGGTTGTCGGCATGACGTATCTGTCCTGCACGTGTTCGCAGCACCAACTCTCCGTAGCCCGAGACGGTGAGCCGTAGGCGAGGCTCATAGACTTTGTTGCCGTTGCGGTCGATGCCAACGCTCACTTTTCTTCCCTGCAGATAGCACAGTGCGCGTGTGCCTGGCTCAAGAGAGAGTCCCGACACGGCGAGGTCGATGAACGAGCAGAAGATGCTGAACTTGGTGGTCTTCTGCAGTTTGTCGTTCTCGGACAGGATGCGGTTGAAGAAGATGGACTCGCGCTCGTAGGCTGCATCGCCTGTGCCAGCTCCCCATAGTGTGTCGTGGATGGTGATGAAGCGCTGCTTAACGAGGTCATGTTTCACGATGTCGAGCGGATTAAGGCTGTTGATCTGCTCGACGGTAATTGCGATGTTACTCATAATAGTGTTGATTTAGATGTTAGTGGCTTTGTTTAGAAAAAGAGGGCGGGCCATTACAACTCGCCCTCATATCAACAATAATCATGAGCCAAAGCCATTACTCATGTTTTGTTTCTTTAGGTTGGCGTGCAGGACTCGAACCTGCGACCTTGGGTGTGCCCATGCTCTAACCAACTGAGCTAACGCCAACGGGGTTACTATATAATTGGCAGCTCTGGGCGCTACCCCAGATTGAAAAGCCATGCTTACTTGCCTGTAGTGTCACATGATCGCCTGTCGTGAACGTGTGGGTGGTTGCTGCCTGTAGCCCAGTAACTCGGTGCCTTGGCAGCTATGGTGCTGCCACACCGTCACTTCATGTGAACTTGCTTATAGTAGAAGCACAGGCGGGACTCGAACCCGCAACCCGGCGCTCTCTTAGCGCCGCTCTGACCATTGAGTTACTGTGCTTGCCTCAAAACAATGAAAAAGTTACCTATTGAATTGCTTAGTAGTATCTTTTCCACAGGGCGAGGAGGTCGCGGCCGAGGTAGCGCCGCTGGTAGCCCTTGTTGAGACGGACGGCGACGTAGCCTGCCGCCTCGTATCGCCTAAGGGTTCGGCGGTCTATGCCAAGCAGCTTAGCCGCCTGGACCACGCCGTAGGAACCGTTGGGTGATATATTTGGCTGTGTGGGTGTCATTGCGCGTCGAAGATGTTGAGTTCGTTGATTAAGCCTTTTCTGCCCCAGTGCTGGGAGAGGCGGTAGCAGCCGTAAGCCAGGGCGAAGCCCGTGAGCTTGGTGATGAGCAGTGCCGTGAGGCTGGCGCTCTCGCTGAGGATGAGCAGCATCGCCACGGTGGCGAGAGCTGCAAGGGCGTCGATGCGCCAGTTGGTGAGAAGTTGGAGGTAAGGTTTCATAGTGGTTGATGTTTAGTTGTTGATACCCATTGCATCCTTAATCTCTTGCGCCTTGTCTTTAGGGATGTAGCGTTTTGTGAGCTCGCCTGCGTGCTTACCGGTCTTCGCCATCTTGTAGTAGTATAGCCCGCCTTTGGCACCCATGTAGATGTCGTAGGTGCCTTCCTCGTCTTCCCATTGTGCGCCGATAGCGACGTCGGGCTGCTTCTCCTTGGTGGTGGTTGACTTGGTGGTGCGCTCAATGCTGAATGTGTTACCGTTGCGTACCAGGTTACCTTTCTCGGTTGTCTCGCCGAAGCAGGTTGCGGTGGCGAGCACGATTGCGATTGTGATGAATAACTTTCTCATGATGTTTTATTGTTGATGATGTTAATTGTTGCAGGGTGGTTCTTTGCTCAGCTCTACCATGCGTCGGATCTGTGTGCAGTAGCGGCCGTTGATGGTGTTGCGCCCCTTGACACAGACGCGGCAGTATTGGTTGCAGGGGGATGTGTACTTTTCCATCATGCTGTGCGGGTTACTTCAAGCCTGTTCAGCTCACGGTTAATAGCGGTCGCATATCGGCGACCTGGGAGTTCAAGATGCATGAGGCTGATGGTTGCTCGGACATTGTTTGTCCTTGTCAGCGGGAACACCAGCATGTCACCACATTCCATGCGTCTCAAAGCGGGTTTTATTTCTCTTTTTTCTTCCATAATTTCAGGTCATTTTCTTGCCGTTAAGCAATTAATTAATTAACTTTACGGTGCAAAGTAAAATAAAATTTTACTAATAGACAAATATTTTTTCACTTTTTTCAAAAATAATTTGACTTATGTTTAATATTGGCTTGAAAATAAAGGAGTTAATGGGTCAAGAAAAAATTGACGCACCAGAGTTGGCAAAGCGCATAGGAAAAACTAAGCAAGCGGTTTATGCAATGCTTGACAAAGAAGATATAAACACAGCAGTGCTAAGAGACATATCTAAGGTCTTTAATGTCCCTATCACATTCTTCTTTGGAGACAGTAGTCAAGAAAATGTTGACCTATTGAAAAAAGAAATTCAATCATTAAAGGACGAGGTGCAAAGGCTACGTGAACTAAAACTACCTGAAAGAAATGACAAGGCACTTGATGTGAGCATGAAGTTTTTTGAGGCGGCAAAAGAAATGTTTTCGTTTTATAGTCAGATGAAAGGAGAATGAAAGAAAACGCCGAAACTACTTTTGTGTTTGGAGAGAACAAAATTGAAATAATGGATAAATAACTACTTTCATAAAATGCGAATTAGATTAGGACAAGAATATGATGTTATTGAATCAGCAACTGTCATTACTCATGATGACAAAGATGTGTCATTCAAGATTGATGAATTGACAATACGTTTTATTTTTAAAGTTGACAAGTCAAATGAAGATACTTCTTTATCTTCTGAGATAGTTGACAATAAAACCCTGAACTTGATATTGACTAATTATAACAATCCATTAGGCCAGGGATTATTAAGACCAGTTGAACTTGGTTCATATAATGGAGACCGTTTATTGATATCATTTATGATTTATAGCCTAAATGATACTGGCGCAAAAACAATACATGTCACTTTTTTAAGTAGAAAAAAACTTCCTAACAATGAGCAAAAAGAGTCCAAACAATAAATCTCATGCACATAATTCGTCTTTTGATAACCCTGTAATTAATTCACAGGACATTTATGAGGGTGGAGGTTTTTCGCAAATTAACACTAAAGATTTACTTAATAATGAAGTTGCCATTAAGCAACTGATTAATGATCATAATAGTAAGGCAAAAGAATTAGAAAAATCTAAAGCTTTGGTTTCAAAATTACAATCTGATTTAGAATACCAAAAGACATCACCTGTTTTTGCTAGTTTTTCTGCCGTTTTTAATGTTGTTGGTTCTATTCTTATTGCTATCGGGAGTAGCTTTTTAGCAAATGCCAGTAATAATATTCCAAAATGGCTTATAGGTTTAGGTGGGATTCTTGTTTTATTTGGCAATCTAATGACTATTATTCACGGAAGGATACATGGTTGGGTCAACAAAAGCTAAGTAGTAACGATTAATCTTTAGTGGACATGAAGCACATAGAAATTATCATAGGCGGTCGATATGATGTAGTTGACGATCAAGGCACTCGGCATAGTGTTGAGGTGCTTCGTGACAATGGCAACGGGACGCTGATGGTGCGTGTTGACGCTGCCGATGAGCCTCAGCCGATGGTGAAGGCTCAGCTTGAGGAGCTGCTATCTAATTCTCCTTCAGATGGTGCTTATGCCGTTCACTCAGGCAAAATAGCCAAAGATGAGTTGAGCAAAGGCAAGAACAGCTCAAATAAGAAAGAACTAAATGATATTTCTAAAGACAATCGAAAAACAACAAAGAAAGGCATCACAAGAGAAGGCATTATTGGCTGTTTAAGCTGGTTGTTGATTTTAGGGCTTCCCGTATTAATTGGTTGGTCTATATCTTATTGCAGCAAACGAGATGTCAAACAACCGAAGCAAACAATTAAGTCTAAAACAAAAAGCACCAGCACACAACCGGATAGAGAAATAGAACAATTTGTCATTACATCAGCAGACGACAGTGTATTTCACTATTCAACTGCATGCAGCCAATTAGGCATTTCTCCATATCTTTCAAATGAATATATTGAACGCAAGGTAGGGAAATGGATGTGCCGTGAGTGTGGCATTAAAGAGGCAGAATTTCTTATTCATAAGGAAGAATATTTAAATGATTTAAGGGAGCTTGATAGCATTCATTAGCATAACCAATGAGAACTATATTAATAACATCTATCCTTTTACTGCTAATGGCGTGCTCCAACGGCAACCACGAGCAAAGGCAAGAAAAAATCCATGTCGCCACCGTTGCGATGAGCGACACGGTTTACATCTGCGACAGCGAGGGAGCCAAGCGTTTTCACGCCTCCGATACCTGCAAGGGCTTGTCGAACTGCGGTAGCGACATTATAGCACTGACTCGTGAGGATGCCGAGGACACAGGACGAACTTATTGCCACAAATGCTATGAACGATAACAACGACATAAAGGCGGCGATCCTGGCAAAGGTCAATCACGACATGCGTGAGCGTGACAAGGCAGTGCGGTCTATCTGGTATGCCATGGAGGGCAAGATGCTCTCCGAGCAAGATAGACTGTACAGAATGGGTATCAACGTCGAGGCTAAAGAATTGATGAGAGAGTTGATGGCTCTCATGCAGGAGTCTATTGAGAGTGAAACCGACTAACGAGCGACAAATTAAATTAAAAATAAAATAATATAAATTGACAATCAATTACTTATGAGGAGAAAGAAAATTTCTGGAAAGCGTGTAACCGTCACAAGCGGTTCCCGAGTTCGAATCTCGGTCACTCCGCTCAGCAAAAAAACAATGCAGAACCTTGAGTGGCAAGGCTCTGCATTGTTTTTTTATCGGCAATCAGCACAGTTACTCTGCTTTGAACGATTTGATCACCGACTCTAGGTCTTTTTCAAATTTGTCTTTCTTGTCGGCAGGATAAGTCATGTCAATCATGTATTTCTTGCCGTTCTTCTGAAGCTCATAGTGAGCACGAAGTCCAAACTCGTCTTGACTCTTTGACACATAAGAGATGTCGTCAATCTTCTTAATCTCGGCGCCTTCGCTCAAAGTCTTGCTCATCTCAATGCCCTGGTCTATTGACTTCTCGGGAGTCATGTCACCGAGGTAGTTCATCTCACTGCAAGTGGCGTCGATCATGCACCCATCGGCAAGGAACAGCTTGCCACCGCGCGATTTCTCCATCTCGGCATCGTTGTTCTGCTGCTTAAAGCCCTCGGGAAGGACTACCGAGTAACCAAAGTCCTTGTTCTCATACTTTACTCCCTCGATGTTCTCCTCGCTTGCATCAGAACCCGATTTCTTGTCACCGCCACAGCCGACGAACAGCACCACTGCAACAATCGACATTAAAAACAATAATGATTTTTTCATAATAAAAACTAAGATTAGAATTAATAATAATTGCAAATTTACTCATTTTCTCTCAAAAAGCAACCAACAGATTAAAAAAATTGTTCAATAATTGAGTTTTTTACTAAATGTGAACAAATTAGGCGGAACCTCCGAAAGCAAAAATAAAAAACTTCGTTTTTCATTTTGTGTTTGAATAAAATGCTCACTCTGGGTAAACAAAGAGCAAGCTCCTGTTTACTCTCGCTTAATCGCATTTTTCTCTCGGTTTGCACTAATTGTGGATAAATTAGGCGGAACCTCCGAAAGCAAAAATAAAAAACTTCGTTTTTCATTTTGTGTTTCTCTCGGTTTGCACTAATTTTGCAGCCGCAAAATTTAGAAGGATATAAATTTAAAAAGTTATGGGAAAGATCAACAAGGTGGCAATGACGCATATCAAGGACTACACAATGATTACTGTGGGACTGTTGTGCTACTGTTTTGGATATTCGGCATTTCTTCTGCCCGAGGAAATCGTCACTGGCGGTGTGACAGGTCTCGCGTCGCTGCTCTATTTCGGGTTTAAATGGAACGTGGCTATCACTTACTATGTAATCAATGCCATCTTGCTGGCTATAGCTTTCAAGACGGTGGGCAAGCAGTTTGTCATCCGCACCATCATTGGCGCCACCATTGCCACACTGCTGCTCGGCATCATGGTGCCGCTCTTCAAGGAGCCAATCGTGGCGCAGCAGCCATTCATGAACGTGATAATTGGCGCCGCGCTGTGTGGCATAGGCCTGGGCATAGTGTTCACCCACAATGGCAGCTCGGCAGGCACCGACATCATTGCCGCCATGGTCACCAAGCACAGCAACATCTCCTTTGGCCGCACCATGATCTATGTTGACATGCTCATCATCAGCTCAAGCTACCTCATCTTCCACTCTCTCGACAAGATTGTGTATGGTCTCATCTTCATGTTTATCTGCTCAATGGCTGCCGACATGGTTATCGACAGCAACCGCCAGAGCGTGCAGTTCATGATCTTCAGCAAGAAGTGGAAAGAAATAGCCAACGCCATCACACGTGAGGCCCACCGCGGCTGCACCGTGCTTCACGGCACAGGCTGGTACACACAGAGCGAGACCACCGTGCTGCTGGTGATGGCACGCAACTACGAGAGCATGCACATCTTCCGCATCATCAAGGCCATCGACGAGGATGCTTTTGTGTCGCAGACTAAGATTAAGGGCGTCTATGGCGAGGGATTTGACCATGTGAAAGTTAAGCTCCAGAAACAGGAGGCCGAGGAGATAGCCCACGAGGCAATGCCTGCCGAGTCGCCCCAAGCTTCAAAAAAATAGCCATCTCACCTGTTTACCCCACTTTTATCTCATCATTTTGGGCAACTCGCGTTTTTGGCACATTATTTGCATTTACCATTGAAAATAGTTGTGAAATTATTTGGCATTTTCCAAAGAAAAGCAGTAATTTTGCAGCTGTTTACAAGACTAACTAATTTTTTACTTAACTATTTTAAATTATTTGATTATGGCATACGTAATTAGTGACAACTGTGTAGCTTGCGGAACTTGCATGGATATGTGCCCCACTGGCGCTATCAGCGAGGGTGACATCTATGTAATTGATCCCGATACTTGCATCAGCTGCGGTACTTGCGCTGAGGCTTGCCCTAACGAGGCAATCAACGAGGGATAATCCCTGTTACATTCTTTGAACCTAATAGATAGACATTGCACCCAGCGTGGCGCAGTGTCTATTTCTTTTAAAACGTCCTCCCATAGACTGAGGATTTCATAAAGCACGAATCAAACTAATTGAAACGAATTTTCGCATAAAAAATATAAAAACCTCGTTTTTTATTTTGTTCTGCCCTCGGCTTGCACTAATTTTTGATAAATTGGGCGGCGCCTCGGCATAAAAAATATAAAAACCTCGTTTTTTATTTTGTTCTGCCCTCGGCTTGCACTAATTTTGCAGTTATGAAAAAGAAAGCACCCAACATTTTCTCAAAATGCCCAAACCTGTGGTTCTATCTCCTGTCGATGGGATGCATCATGGTGCAACTGCTCTTTGTGAGCCATCAGTTCAACAAGTTTGTTGACCCAGAGTGGCTTAGCCACACTGCCTTGAGCGACAAGGCGATGCTTGTGGTCAACAGCGTTGCCGACGCTATGCTGTTGCTCACGCCACTGGTGCTACTGCCTCCCAAGTGGCGCAAATGGAGCTGGGTGGTGATGGGGCTCGTCACGCTCTGGTGCTTGGCGCAATTCCTTTACATGCCCACCTATCGCGACCTGATGCCACTGTCGTCGTTCTTCATGACCGAGAATATGGGTGGCACGCTCATGACAAGCATCGTGGGAGCCATCAAGCCACGCATCCTTGAGGTGCTGATGCCGCCAATCCTGCTTTATATCATCTACCGTATATGGCTCAAAAAGCCCATGGAGGCCGTGAAGCAGCCTGCTAAGCGCCGGCTCTTGCTCGCGATGGCAGGTGTTGCGGCATTCGTGCTTATAAGGCTCTGTGCTACCGCCGCTCATCAAGGCGACAACGAGGAGCCCACCACCTTTGCACAGCAGTTCACCAACGACTACTGCGTTATGTGGACCCGCCAGGGCGACTACATGAACGCCAACGGCGCCGTCTCTTACCTCATCTATGGCGGCATCACCTCAATCTTTGACACTAAAACCCTGAGCGAGGAAGAGAAGTATCAGGTGGAGCAATATCTTGAGCTACAACCACACTACACCGACAACGACTATGCTACCGCACGTGGCAAGAATGTGATTCTGCTTGTGGTGGAGTCGCTCAACTCATGGGCAGTGAACATGCAGATTGGTGGCCGTGACGTGGCACCCACGCTCAAGCAGCTGTGCAGCGACTCTACATGCCTGGTGTCGCTCACTATGAAGTCGCAGGTGAAGAACGGACGCTCGAGCGACGGTATCTTCATGTATAACACTGGCTTGCTGCCTCTCAACACTAAAGTGGTGGCCAACAGCTACAGCGACGCCTCCTACCCCACACTGTGCAAAGCTCTGAGCAACTACGACACCTTCTATGCCTGCTGCGACGAGCCATCGCTGTGGAACGTGAAGAACATGGCGGCGACCTACGGCTACAGCAGCTTCTATTGTAAAGACGAGATAAACGAGGCTATAAAGCGCAACAACTACCTGCTCGACAAGACACTGCTCGAAGAGGTGGCACAAATCATCCCCACCCGCAAGCAGCCGTTCATGGCACTGGTGGCCACGGCAGGGATGCACCACCCCTTTGACCAGGCAATGGAACCTGCTACGTGGGTCATGAACAGCGGAGCCTACACTCATGAGGTGCGCTGCTATCTGGAACGCGTCAACGCCTTCGACACAGCACTCACCCGCTTCATTGAGCAGCTCAAGCAGCAAGGCATCTACGACAACACCATGATAGTGATTGTGAGCGACCACAACGAGATAGTAGATGATGCGCCCAACGGACGACCATCTATCGACAAGGAAGGCGACAACTGCGCTATGATTATCATCAACTCGGGACAACAGGGGCGCATTGCCGGGCCCATAGGGCAAATCGACATCTACCCCACCCTTCTCGACCTGCTAGGACTCAACAGCCAGCAGTGGAAAGGACTAGGCCACAGTGTGCTGCGAGGCAATATCACATCGGTAGCCACAGCACCCACCACCACAGCCGGCAACAGCACGCTCACCAGCCGCCAGCAAGAGGCGTGGCGCATCAGCGACATGATAATCACCAGCCGCTGGTTTGACGCAAAATAATCGATTTTGCTATAGCTTCACATCTACTATTTTGCCTGAACGGACATACCACACATAGCCCTTCACATTGTTCTCTCCCAGCTGGTTAAGCAGCTGGAGATAGTCATGCACCTGGCTGGTGTGATTGGCAATCGTCGAACTCCTGAAACTATAGCCAAACTTATAATCTACAATTATAATCTCGCCGTTGCTGCGCTTGACGATGTGGTCGGGGCGGCGATGGTCAATGCCGTCTTTGCCAGGGAAGCTGATGTTGCGCTCGTTGTAACAGATGTTATCATCATCAAACCATGAGCTTAGCTGCTCGCTAGCCTTTATGGTCTCAAAGAGCTCTAGCACTCGTTCCTCATTCCAATAAATGTTGTCGCTGAGCATGCCAGAGTTCTTGGCATAGTTGAACGCCCAGTCAAAATCGCGCTCGCTCTTTATCATGCCAAACATGGCGTGCATCTTCAGGCCTTCTTCACGCAAGGTGCCACTGCTGCCAGGCATCGACACATGCACCGGCAGCACCTCTGTCGCCACCCAGTAGTCGCTAACCGACTGCACATCATCTTTCTCTTTGCCTGCGACGGCAGTGTTAAATTCACCTATATGGAAAGTATAAGTGTGCAACTTGCTGTCCTCCACCTGGCTCTCGTCGTTGACCTGGGGAGCGCCCTCGCCACACGCATAGCACGTGTCGAGGTATCTCTCGCTCATGACTGGTCTCTCACCATCGATGGCGAGCTGGGGCAAGTACCTGAGCAAGAAGTGAGAGCTCTTGCTAATCTTTTTCACTGCCGTCTTGCCTGGCACTTCGTTTTTACCAATGCCGGCAAACACATGCAATTCCTCTTTAGGGCGAGTAAGGGCGACATAGAGCTTGTTGACATTGTCTATCACACTCTTCTCGCACTCACTATCATAGAGGCTGGTCATGAATCCTGTTTTCTTCAACTTTGAGTACTCAATAGGCACCAAAGGTGGTATCAACTCATGGTCGATATCTTTGATTGACTCAAGGGCATTGAGGTTGTCAATAAGTTGAGACTTCTCTATCCAGCACACTTCGTCCATCTTGTCGAGCTGCCAGTTGGCAAATGGAATTATCACGCACTTGAACTCCAAGCCCTTAGACTTGTGGATAGTCATCACATTCACAGCATCAACGTTGCCGCTGGCACCAAGGGTCAACTTCTCGCTCATTGAGTCCCAATATTGCAGAAATTCGGCTATCGTGCCACCATTGTGCCGGTGCGAGAAGTTGTGAACCACATCAACAAATGCCATTATATAGGAATTCTCGAGCGAAGTGGTGCCTGTGAGAAGGTATTTCGCGATAATTTTATCCACTACATTCACCAGATTTGACAGCTGGGCACTCTTGTCGGGCATCAACTCGCGAGTGATTTCACCATATTGCTTCATTTGCTCAGGCTTAGTGAGCTTTTTAGTGTCACTGCGATCTCTCTCAACACACTCGTGAAGGATATCACCAGGCTCACATGAGGCATCGGCTTTTTGCAGGCTTGCCATGAAATCGTGAAGTATCTTGTAATAGCGCTGCTCATTGATGCGGTTGTCAAGAAACCTGGCAAACTCTTCGGTCAGTGCCTCGTCATTGTCGTCGGGCAAATGGTATTGTGTCAACTCAAGGAAACGCAAAGCGCTCAAAATGAGCTTCACCGAGGGCGAGTTATCTAGCCTGAGCGACTCACTCGAGACGACCTTGATGGGACGATACTGAGAGCCTGCATTTAGCGACTCGTTAAATTTCATAATCTCGGCGATTATCTCCTTGCCTTGATCCTTGGTGTTAACAAGTATGGCAATGTCGCCCATGTTGTAACCGCGCTCTAGCATCGAGTTTATCAAGCCTGGCAGCGTCTTGATTATCGCCTCGCGAGTGAGAGTTTCACCTCCTATACTGGGCACAAAATTCACCTCTACCCTGCCCTGCTTGTCGCTCTTGTGAACTTTTTGAGCAATATTGTTATAGGTCTTCATGAGCATGGGGAAGTTATCGCTCATTTCCCCATCGTTGACCATTGCTGTGAAAAGCTCGTTATTAAACTCAACTATCGACTTGTAGCTACGATAGTTGGTGTCGAGGGTCGATGGCGTGAAGCGACCGGCAAAATCGTTGACAATCACGTCGCGAAGCAAGCTGGGGTCGCTGTTGCGAAAGCGGTATATCGACTGCTTCTCATCACCAATGATGAGGTTGTCATTTCCGCGCGACAAGGTCTCCTCAAGCAGTGGCACAAAGTTGCTGTACTGCTTCTTGCTCGTGTCCTGAAACTCATCTATCATGTAGTTGTTGAACTGTGTTCCCACATGCTCATAGATGAAATGTGCCCCACTTTGCAATGCCTTGCCTATCAGGTCATTGGTGTCGGCAATAAGGATACAGTTGCTATCTTTGCGGTATTGCTCCAGTTTCTCGTTGATTTTCCCTAACAGGCCCAAGTTCCAGATGTTCTTGAGGATGCTCTCATAAATTGCCCACTTGTCGTAGTGGTTGACGGTCTCTTGAACCAGCTGCTGAAACGACTCATCGGCACCAGGCTTCAGCTTTGAGCGGGCATCGGCACGCACCACCTTCTTAGTGAGGGCATCGCTCTGAGTGGCATAACCCCTCAGCGTGTTTTCCTCCGACGACTCAAATCCTGTGAAGGTGCGTTCAAAGAAACTGATAATGACTTTGCTCTTCAGGTCATCGGCAACAACACCGCTGCTCGAGAGGAAATTATGATACCTCTCTATCGACTTTTCAAAGCCATTCTTGTGCGTATTACGGGCAATAAGGAGTTTCTGCTTGAACCGCTCTACCTTAGAGGCCGTTTCGCCATTGCCTATGTCGTCAAGGTACTCAACAATCTCACCTTGACGCTCGCGGAAGAACTCCTTATAGATGTTAGCGGCAAAAGTCTTGAGGTCGTTGGTTTTACCAAAGAAGTTCCAGTCCTTATTATTATTGATATTGTTGTTGATAAAATCTTTCACCCAGTTATTGATGGCTGTATGCTTCTTGCCAGTAGCGCCAAGCTCAAGCAAGAAGTCATGGACTGCCACACTGGTGGCATAGTCGTGGTCGAGCTGCACCTCATAGTTATAGTCGTGGTCGAGCTCGCGGGCAAAGTTGCGCAACACACGCTGGAAGAACGAGTCGATGGTGCTCACATTAAAATTGGCATAGTCAAAGAGTATGGAGCACAATGCCTTGCGCGCGGCATCAACCACATTGCTGAAGGTACACCCCACAAACATTATCTTGAAGTCGTTCACATAGTCGCCGTGGCCTGTGCTTAGCAAGTGGAGCTCCTTTATTATGCGATCCTTCATCTCATTGGTCGCCTTGTTAGTAAACGTGATAGCAAGCAGGTGACGGTGATAGTTAAGCTCCTTGTGCAAGGTGAACTGCTCATAGACCTTATCATTCACTCTCACAGTGGTGCCTGTGGGGGCGCCTATCAAGTGGGCAATAAAGGTGCGAGCTAGGTTATAAGTCTTACCCGAACCTGCCGATGCTTTGATGATTTTTATTCTCCCGTCTTCCATACTACTCAGCACTTTTTGTTAACTTTGAACTATTCAAATCACTCTTGCCTTAAATCCTTTACTTTTAAGATAGATGAGAATGGCGTCGCGCTTGTCGCCCTGTATCAATATCTCGCCACCGCGCGCCGAGCCTCCCACGCCACAATGCCGCTTCAGCTCGGCGGCGAGGGTCTTGAGGTTCTCGTCGTCGATGGTGAGGTTGGCGACAATCGTCGCTTTCTTGCCATTGCGACCTTTCTTGTCTAGGAGGATATCTACCATCGTCTTGCCCTGCTGTTCCAGGGCCGACGCAGGAGCCGCTACTTGCTCCACATCTTCTACCACCTCCTCAGGGTCAACATTAAACGCCGCCCCAAGCATCGCTTTCCAGTCTTGTGTGCTCATTTTCAAGATTTATTTAAAATGCAAAATTACGAAAAATCACTCAAAAAAGCAAACTCATGCACTCCACAATATGCACAAAAGATGCTTTTTATGCATTTATCACTCTTTTCGAATGACACAAATCGCAATTTTGAATAAAAATCACTTTTTTTCTAATAAATATTTGGAAATTTAAGGACAATGTATTACTTTTGCAGTGAAAAAGAATAAGAACAAAGATTCTATATATATTACTAATGTGATAAGTTTGGTTTATTAAGACAAATTATTCAGAGCGAGTCGTGAGACCCGCTCTGATTTTTTTCCTTGAGATGCCCAGTAGCTCCCTAAACTATGAACCAGGCTCCCACAAGCGCCTGTCGTGTTCACTAGTGCAATCGACAGCTTGTTCAAAACCGTGAGCTATCAAATCCCCAGCATCTGCTGCATGGCCTGCATCGAGTCGTGGTCGGTCTGGTCTATGTGGATAGGCGTCACTGTGGCAAAGCCATGACGCAGCAAGTAGAAGTCGGTGCGCTCATCGTTGGGGTTCTCCTCCTCATAGTCGCCAAGCATCCAGTAGTAATCGCCACCGCGTGGATCAACACGGTGCTCCCAGGTGTTGGTCCACCGTCCGGGAGCCGAGACGGCCATCTTCATGCCCTTGATGCCGTCATCCACCTTTGGAATGTTCACACTCAGGCACACATATTTTGGCAACCCGTTGGCAAGCACTTTACCAATGACATGCCGCATAATGGGCAGGCACTGCGTGAAGTCGGCATCAAAGGCATAGTCGCCATAGCTGAACGCCACACTGGGCAAGCCCGCCATGGCACTCTCCATCACCACACCCAGCGTGCCACTGTAGAGCACACTGTTGCCATGATTAAAGCCGTGGTTCACGCCCGAGAGCACTAAGTCAACTTTGCGGTCGCCCACAAGCACCCCTAGGCCCAGCTTGGCGCAGTCGGTGGGTGTGCCGTTCACGGCATAGACAGTGAGCCCGGGCTCCTCCCTCTTCTTGATGACACGCAGTGGCTCGGCCATCGTGATCGACGACGCCTTGCCGCTCTGATGGTTGAGCGGAGCGGCAACTATCACATCGCCAAACTCCCGCGCCACCTCTATCAAAGCTTTTAATCCTGGATAATTATATCCGTCGTCATTACTTACAAAAATCAATGGTCGCATATTTCTTATATCGTTTTATATTTTAATCTTAAACTATTTAATACCACCGACACGCTCGACAAAGCCATCAACCCGGCTGCCCACATGGGGGTAATCTGGAAATTGATGCCGAAGAGGTGCAGCACTCCTGCCGCAAGCGGCAGGCACACCAGGTTATAAACAAACGCCCAAAACAGGTTCTGCCATATCATCTTGACGGTGCTGCGGCTCAGTTCTACAGCTGCCGGCACGCTCAGCAGGTCATTGCCCATAAGGGTGACCTGCGCCACATCCATCGCCACGTCGGTGCCGGTGCCTATGGCTATGCTCACGTCGGCAAGTGCCAGCGCCTGGGTGTCGTTGATGCCGTCGCCCATCATCGCCACTGTCTTGCCCTCGCATTGCAGCCGCTTGACCAGTTGCTCTTTATCGGCAGGCATCACACCGCTCTGGTAGTGTTCAATGCCGGCTTGTTTTGCCCAATATCTCACTGCCTCCTCCTTGTCGCCACTGAGCAGATGCACCTCCACGCCCATCTTTTTCAAGGCTGTGATAGCCTCCCGGGCATTGGGCTTCAATGCCTCTCTCTCATCGAGCGACATACCGTCGGCATGAGTGAAATCCACCACGCTCTGGTTGGGAATGGTCAATGTGCCAGTCTTGTCGGTGACGAGTGCATCTACCTTGCGCAACATCTCGAGGGCTGTGGCATCTTTGATAAGAATCTGCCGCTCGGCAGCCTTGCCCATACCCACCATCAGTGCCGTGGGGGTAGCGAGGCCCATTGCGCACGGGCAAGCCACCACGAGCACCGACACCATCGACAATATAGCCCGTGGCAGTGCGTCAAAACCCGCTATTGCGAGCCACAGCACAAAGGTGAGCAACGCAGCAGCAGCCACCGCAGGCACAAACACGCTGGCGGCCTTGTCAACGAGGCGATGCACGGGTGCCTTAGAGTTCTGCGACTGCTGAACAATGGCGATGATTTGCGCTAAGGCTGTCGCCTCGCCCACCTCGCGCGCCCGCAGCCGCAAGCGGCCCTGGCTGGGGATAGTGCCTGCCAGCACCTTGTCGCCCACACGTTTAGCGGCAGGAGTGGGCTCACCGGTTATCATGCTCTCGTCAACATAGGCGGCATCGTCGGTCATGAAGCTCGATGCCCAGGTCACCTCGCCATCAACGGGAATCTTCTCCCCGGCGCGCACTTCAAGGAGGTCACCCTTCTCGATGGTAGAAATAGGCACCATTTCTCCTGCCTCATCACCCTCGACGGGTTGTTTCTTGGCTACCACCCTCGCCGTCTTGGGCGACATGCCCATGAGCTGACGCAGGCTGCTGGCAGTGCTGTCTTTAGCCTTCTCCTCGAGCATACGGCCAGTGAGCACAAAGGCGATAATCATCGTCACGGCATCAAAATAGGTGTGCCACGCAATGCCTCGGGCGCCCCATGCCACCTCGCCCCAAAAGGTGTTGTAAGTGCTAAACGTGAACGCTATGCCAGTAGATAATGCCACCAGGGTGTCCATGCTGGCCCCCTTGTGGCGCAACTGCCTGAAAGCGTTGACATAAAACTGCTTGCCGCAAAGGATCATACTGGCAAGCGAAATGATGAGTGCCAACTGGTTGGCAGCATCGCGGCCACCGGCATTGACCCACCCCATCGCCAGGCACATCACCATCGCCGCAAGCACCCATGCCATGATGGTCTTGCGCTTGAGCAGCTTCCACTCTCGAGCCTCAATCTCCTCAACGCTGCGCTCCTGGTCTATCACCATGTCGTAGCCTATGTCGCTCACCTGATTCTTGAGCTCCTGGAGCGACACCTGCGAGGGGTCAAAATCTATTGTTGCAGTGCGCCCAACGAGGTTTACCGTGGCCTCATGAACGCCCGCAATAGACCGCAGCTTGTTCTCCACATTGGCCGAACAAGCCGAGCACGCCATGCCTATGACAGGAAGTGTCTTTTTCATCTTTTAGCTAACAAGTGGTAAAGCTAAGCACTAAATAACGGTCGTGTTAAGTAGTGCAAGCGTCTGTCGTGTTCAGTAGCGCAAGCGTCAGCTTGTTCAAAACAGTGAACCACGCTCCCACAACCGTCTGTCGTGTTCAGTAGTACAAGCGTCAGCTTGTTCAAAACAGCTGTTAACTATAAACTAAACTCAAATCGCCCCAGGTCGTCAACAGCATCCTTCATTTGCGCTGGCGTCACCTGCGACTCGTCATAATCGACTGTCACATTAGCATCTTCCAAGCTAACAACAGCCTCGGCAACACCAGGCAATGCCTTGATGGCACGTTCCACATTAGCCTTACAATTCACGCATTTCATACCACTAACGGTAAATGTCTTTTTTGCCATAATATCTAAGTTATTTTCAACCACAAAGGTACGCATTTTTCGTTAATTACACAAAGGCTATAAGCTAATGTAAGTCATTTTAGCCATTTTTTTACAGCAACTTTTTCAAAAATGAAACATCGGGGTCAGACCCCGATGTTTCATTCTTTGGCCCTCGCTTTGTCCGCATTCAGAGTTTTGCGAGTGTGAGAGTTATGTCCAAACACATTGCGCGTTCCAGCTCGGCAGAGTTGGGGCACACTGTGTGTGACGAGCGGTGCGTCTGATGCTGCTGTTTTTCATTCAAAAAGCCGCAAACAAAGTTCGTCAAAAAGCCTGATTACGCAGGTGTTTAAACACAAGTTCTTTATAATTCCGAGCTTGCGAGGCTTTTTGACACCGGCTGGTGCGGCTTTTTGAAGAAATCACGCCCTCATGGTCGTTGCAGTAGAGTAGCTGAAAAAGCTTCATTTTTTTTCATTTTGACACACACACTCAGCTGTCCCGCACAACACATTAAAAACGTGAATCTATTATCTTGCGCAGCAGTGGTGTGAACTTGCGGGCACCGTAGGTATTGTTGAGATGGATAGAATTGTAATAGTCTTGCTCTATAAAACGTGGATCGTCGATGAAGTTGTAAAACTCAAGGTCGGGATTGAGGCGCTTGAGCATGGCAACAAACTCGTTCATCTCATCGATTTGACGCCGGCTCACCCGCTCGCGGGCTGTCTTGTAGATGGGCATGGCGACGAATATCAGGCGCATATTGTGCTTTCGGGCGACAGTCACTATCTCGCTATAAATCTTAACATTATCGTTATAGTTGAGATACAGCTCGGTGGAGTCGGACAAGGCAGTGGTTTCGGGCAGTTGCTTTGTCATCCAGTCGTCGCCGCGCGTGTCGTAGCTCGCATCAAGCTCAATACCGAGCGAGTCGCACATCGTCAGGTCGGTGAGAGGTTTATATAGGCTCCCAAACAACCGTCCACAGTGGTCGTAGTTGGAATTCAAAATCTCGCTCCAGTGCCACCACTCGCCATCGAGATAGGTATAACCCATATATTTTAGATTCATGCACCGATAGGTGTTGAACTTGGGCTCATGCTTCAGCTCATGCAGGTGCCCCCAGTATTGATAGTCGTAGCTATAAGGCATCACCACGCACTCGAGCTTAGGCATCTGCCCAATGTACTCCTTGAGCAGTCGCAGGTCGTAATACACCGACCTTCCTGGCTGCGCAGCGTTGAAAGCCCCGTCACCAAGCAGCGAGCAGTCGATGCAGTCGGCAAGGTGAGAGTTGCCCAGCACCAGGATGCGCAGCTCACCTTTGTGCTTCTCGAGGTAGCCTTTCTTGTAGGAGTATTCGTTGGGCACAAGCAACAGCAGCAGCTCGTAAGCCACAAAAATCACCATCACAATGATCGAGAACACCAGTATTTTCTTTAGGAACGACTTCATGGCTTAAAACTGGAAATAAATGAAATTAGAATGTAGCCCCGACATGAGCACTGTGAACACAAACAGCACCACATATATCGCCCAGCGCACCCAGCGGTAGCGCACTATGCCCGTGGGCGAGTCGCCAAAGTCGAGGGCAAAACGTTTCTCGCGGTAAACCCACTCCACCACGAGCATCACGGCACAATAGGCAAGAGCCACTTTTATGTCATGACCAAAGCCCACTTTGAGCAGCGACGATGAGAACATGGTGCTGAGATATGTGCCCAGCTCTGCCATGCTCGGAGCACGGAATATGATCATTCCCATCACCGTAATGGCGAAGGTCAGCAACATCAGCCCCGTTTCCTTAATTGAGGGCAGCATCTTGCCGCTAGCCACCGTGTCGCGATAGCGGCCACGACCGAGCAGGATGAGAGGCACAAACCACACGGCATTGTAGAGTCCCCACACCACATAGGTCCAGGCGGCTCCATGCCACAGTCCACTCAGGGCAAACAGCACAAAAGTGTTGACAATGGTCTTGGCCTTGCCGCCACGGCTGCCACCCAGCGGGAAATACACATACTCGGTGAACCAGTTCATCAACGTCACATGCCAGCGACGCCAGAACTCACGCATACTACGAGAGAAATAAGGCACCTTGAAGTTGGTAGTCAGCTCTATGCCAAAGAGCCGCGCGCAGCCTATGGCGATGTCGCTGTAGCCAGAGAAGTCGGCATAAATCTGGAAAGAGAAGAGCACTCCACCAAGCATCAGCGCAAAGCCCGTCTGCGAGGCGGCATCGGCCCACAACTTGTCAACAATCATGCCGCAGGTGTCGGCGACTATCATCTTCTTGAAGAGGCCCCACAGCATCTGGCGCATTCCATCGGTAGCAGCCTTAGGAGAGAAGGTGCGCGGCTGCTGAATTTGCGGCAGCAGCTTGGTGGCACGCTCTATGGGACCTGCCACCAGCTGCGGAAAGAAGCTGATGAAGGCCATCACGTCGATGAGGCTGTGCGACGCATCGAGTTTCTTGCGATACACGTCGATAGAATAGCTCAGCGCCTGGAAGGTGTAGAAGCTGATGCCCACCGGGAGCACGATGTTGAGCGTGGGAGCATCACAATTCCAGCCTAGGCTCAACATTGCATCGGCAAACGACTCGGTGAAGAAGTTGAAATACTTGAAGAACCCAAGTATCAAGAGGTTGATGACGATGTTGGCCGCACTAATGAGCTTGCCCTTGTCACGGTGGCGCTCTATCAACACACCGCTGGCATAGCTGCACAGCGAGGTGAAGGCAATAAGCGAGAGAAACCGCCAGTCCCACCAGCCATAAAAGACATAGCTCGCAACAACTATAAGCACATTTTGCCACTTCAATGGCTTGAACACAAGCCAGTAAAGCAGAAAAACTATGGGCAGAAACACCAAAAACTGTATTGAATTGAATACCATGCCGTCTAAAGCATTTAGGGAGCAAAGAGGTCTATAATCACTCCGCCACTTTCCACTGCTCTATGGTGCGAGTGTCGGGGTTGACGGTCACGCCCACCTTCACCTTGCGGCGGGGGTCGTTCCAGTAGGGGATAAGGTAGTTCTTCTCGTCAATCTGGGCCAGGGCCTCATCGACCGTGGCAGTGCTCGAGATTTTCAGCTCAAGCACATAGATCGTGCTGCGGCTCTTCATCACCACGTCGCAGCGGCCACGCGCGCTGCGCACCTCGGTCTGAGTCTCGATGCCTATGCAGTCAAACATCACACGCAGCAG
>ONJX01000036.1 GCA_900318255.1 uncultured Prevotellaceae bacterium
AACGACCAGCGTGAAGTCATTGGCGTGAAATGTGCTACGGGAGAGGAGTTTGATGGCCCAGTGATTCTTGCCACAGGCCACTCGGCTCGCGACGTGTATCAAATGCTCTTTGATGCTAATGTCTCGATGGAGGAGAAGGGCATTGCCGTGGGCGTGCGTCTGGAGCATCCGCAGCACCTCATCGACCAGATACAGTATCACCGCTCGGGCGGGCGTGGCGACTATCTGCCAGCGGCAGAGTATAGCTTTGTGACACAGATTGATGACCGCGGCGTGTATTCCTTCTGCATGTGCCCGGGGGGCATCGTGGTACCAGCAGCTAGTGAGCCTGGCCAACTGGTGGTGAACGGCATGTCGCCAAGCACACGAGGCACTTACTGGGCCAACAGCGGCATGGTGGTGGAGGTGCGTCCCGACGACGTGCCCAAGCGTTTCCACCAGCATGGCATCTTGCGCGTGATGCGTTTTCAGCAGGCGCTGGAGCAACGCTGTTTTCAGATGGCGGGCAACAGTCAGTGTGCCGGAGCTCAACGCATGCTCGACTTCGTTCAGGGCAAGCCGTCGAAACTGATTCCGCCGTCGTCGTTTGCGGCAGGACTCCAGCCTTCGCGTCTCGACCAGTGGCTGCCGCAGTTTATCAGTCACCGCTTGACTAAGGCTTTCAAGCTCTTTGGCCGTCAGGCAAAAGGTTTCTTGACCAACGAGGCGATAGTGATTGGCGTGGAGACCCGCACCTCGTCGCCCTTGCGCATCACCCGCGACAGCGAGACGCTGCAACACATCGACGTGAAAGGCCTGTATCCTTGCGGTGAGGGCGCTGGCTATGCCGGCGGCATAGTGTCGAGTGCCATCGACGGCGAACGCTGCGCCGAGGCCCTTTGTCAATTCATAATGCACAATTCATAATGCATAATGCATAATGCACAATTCATAATTCATAATTCATAATGCACAATTCATAATGCTTAATGCACAATGCTTAATGCACAATTAGCAATGCTTAGTGCATAATTTATAATGTGTGATAAATGAAACATAACAGAAATGATTACAGTAATAGGTGCAGCTAATGTGGATGTCACCGCCTCTCCACTGGGGAGGTATGTTCCGTGTGACTCCAACCCCAGCCGCGTGGAGATAAGCTATGGCGGGGTGGGGCGCAACATTGCCCATAACTTGTGCCTGATGGGTGAGCAGGTGAGGCTCTTCACCGTGTTTGGCGACGACAGCATAGCACTCACGTTGCGCGACGACTGCCGCCGTGTGGGTATGACCATCGACCCTATCCTCGAGATTGCTGGCGCGCGAAGCAACTATTTCATCTGTGTGAACGACCACAATGGCGAGATGCAGGCTGGTGCTGCCGACATGGAGCTGATGCGACACCTCACCCCTGAGATGGTGGCTGCTCACATCGCCAGCATCAACGCCAGCGACGCTGTGGTTGCCGACTGCAACCCTGGTGAGGAGGTGCTGCTATATCTCATGGCAAACTGCACAGCACCTTTCTATATAGATGCCACCTCGGCAGCCAAGGCGATGAAGATAAAGACGCTGCTGGGCATTGCCCGGCGGGCACCATTTATTGTAAAGGTGAACCATGCCGAGGCGGTGGCGCTCTCGGGAGTGCGTGGCGATGTGGAGGCTATGGCGCAATGGTTCATCAACCAGGGCGTGAGTCGCATCTACATCACCATGGGCTCGCGAGGAGTGTATTGCCACGACGGAGAGCATGGCGTGGCTGTGCCGTCGCAGGCAGTGACGGTGGTCAATGCCACTGGTGCCGGCGACGCGTTCATGGCAGCGGTAGTTCATGCCGAGTTGCATGGGGCAACAATGCATGAGGCATGCACTCTTGGTGTAGAGGCTGCCGCCCTGGCACTACAGTCATCAACCGCAGTAAGCACTAAGGTGGGTTCTATAAATTAAGAAAAAGTAAATAATGTTTTGGTTGTATTTTGTTTTCTGTCGGCATCTTTTTATTTAAAGTATTGAAATGTAGCCCGCTACTATTCTTCAACTTTGAATAAAAACCTGCTCGACATAAATTCAAAATCCATCTCAATTTATTTATAGAACCCACCTAAAATTTCAAGACTCAACACACAAAACACTAAAATATGAACAAATATTTGTCGATTTCTAATGAAGTTAAAGAGACGCTGGCAGCAGGAAAGCCTGTGGTGGCGCTCGAGTCAACAATCATCTCGCATGGCATGCCCTATCCGCAGAATGTGGAGACGGCTCTGCGAGTGGAGCAGACCATACGCGACAATGGTGCTGTGCCGGCAACTATCGCCATCATTGGCGGCAAGCTCAAAGCCGGCTGCACGCCCCAGGAGATAGAGTACCTGGGCAAGAAAGGCCAGGCGGTGACCAAGGCGTCGCGTCGCGACCTGCCGGTGCTCATCGCTCGTGGCGAGGATGGTGCCACCACGGTGACCACCACTATGATTATTGCTGCTATGGCGGGCATTAAGGTGTTTGCCACTGGTGGCATAGGCGGTGTGCATCGTGGTGCCGAGACCACTATGGACATCAGCGCCGACCTTGAGGAGCTTGCCCAAACTCCCGTGATGGTGATTTGCGCTGGGGCGAAGTCGATTCTCGACCTGGGGCTCACGCTCGAATATCTTGAGACCAAGGGTGTGCCCGTGATAGGCTATGGCACCGAGGAGCTGCCGGCGTTCTACACCCGCAGCAGCGGTTTCAAGGTAGATTACCGCATCGACACTCCCGAGGAGCTTGCCGCCGCCTTCCGTGCCAAGCTGGAGATGGGGCTGGCGGGAGGAATGCTCGTGACCAACCCCATCCCCGAGGAATATTCCCTTGACCCCAACTACATAAATGCCGCAATCGATAAAGCCGTGAAGAAAAGTGTGGAGCTGGGCATCAAGGGCAAGGCAACAACGCCGTTCCTGCTTGCCGAGATAAAGGATATCACTGGCGGCAACAGCCTCGAAGCCAACATCCAGCTTGTGCTCAACAACGCTCGCCTGGCAGCCAAAACGGCGACGTTTCTTTAATGCACTATTGAGTCCACTTAAAAAAATAAAAAACGGCGAATTATACTAACTTTTTGCTGCTGAAAATCAATGCTTGATTTTTTTTGGTCTCGCTTGATTTTGGGACGATATACTGAAAATATGACCCTTCTATAGTGGACTCATTTCATAAATATCAAAATTAGTTTTGCATTTTGCGCAATTATTAATACCTTTGTAGGTTGATAATAGTTTTTTTAGGATAATAGACGATAAATTATTACAAAACAAAAGAATATAAGCACTATGAACACTAAACGATTTCTTCTTGCAATGGGAGCATTTTTGATGCTCGCCATGCCCTCGTGGGCTAAAGGTTGGGACGTGACTGGTGACGGAGTGGTCACCGCTGCCGACGTCACCGCAGTTTATGACAAGCTGCTCAATAACGCTAACACTTATTCTGAAAGCGCCTATGATGTGAATGGCGACGGCACCGTTACCGCCGCCGATATTACAGCGCTCTATGACGTTATGCTTAATGGCGAGCCTAGCAACACCACTGAATATACCGTCAACGGTGTGACTTTCGTGATGGTAAATGTTGAGGGAGGAACATTCATGATGGGTAATCCTGATTACCAAAGCAATGAGGATTATTATAATGAGGGACCAGTGCATCAGGTAACTGTTGGCTCGTTCTCAATTGCTCAAACCGAGGTTACTCAAGAACTTTGGCAGGCTGTAATGGGGTGGAACTACAGTGGCCATGAAGGTAACGTGCAATACCCTGTTGAGTATGTCAATTATGAGATGTGTCAGAATTTCATAGCTAAACTTAACGAAATGACTGGCTTGAATTTCCGCTTCCCAACCGAGGCTGAATGGGAGTTCGCAGCCCGTGGCGGCAACAAGAGCCAAGGCTACCTCTATGCTGGCAGCAACGATATTGACGATGTGGCTTGGTATAAGAGCAACTCCGAAGGAACTCATGTTGTCGCAACCAAGGCTCCTAATGAGCTTGGCATCTACGACATGAGCGGTAATGTGTGGGAGTGGTGTAGTGACTGGTATGCTGATTACAGTGCCGAGGCACAGGTCAACCCAACAGGCCCAGAAACAGGTGGCGAGAAAGTTTTGCGTGGTGGAAGCTGGTATGGTAAAGATAAAAAATGCCGTATCTCTAAGCGTTTCAAATCACCAACACTCTTTGGAGATGACGACATAGGTTTGCGCCTGGCAATGTAGAAATGCTTAATGCACAATGCGCAATGCATAATGCACAATGCATAATGCGCAATGCATAATGCGCAATGCATAATGCGCAATGCAATGAGTATTAAGTCCGACTTAGTCCGACAATATCTGGCTATGTCGGACTTTTTCTATGCAAAATGTGTTTGAAATCGTTAAAAATAGCTATTCTTCTCATTAAAATACCGAAAATGATTAACTTTGCAAGTTTTTAAAGCATATTTTGTGGAACAGAAGCGTAAAATAGCCGTTTTGGGAAGCACTGGCTCGATAGGGAGGCAGACGCTCGACATCGCCGCGGAGTATCCGCACCTCTTTGAGGTCGATTTGCTGGTGGCGAACCGCAGTGCCGACCTGCTCGTTGAGCAAGCGCTGCGCTTCAAGCCCCGTAACGTGGTCATTGCCAGCAGTGACCTCTACGACAAGGTGGCACAGGCCCTTGACGGCACGGGCATCGCTGTGCACACTGGCGACAGCGTGGTGTCGGAGCTGGTGGCTGAGCCACAAGTCGATACTGTGGTAACTGCCATGGTGGGCTACAGCGGCTTGGCATCGACCATCGCCGCCATCAAGGCTGGCAAGAAGATTGCCCTAGCCAACAAAGAGACCCTGGTGGTGGCTGGCGAGCTTATCAACGAGCTGCTCAAGACTTCGGCGTCGGTGCTCTATCCTGTTGACAGCGAGCATGGCGCCTTCTATCAGTGCCTCGTGGGCGAGGACATGCGCAATGTGTCGAAGCTCATCCTCACTGCCTCGGGTGGACCCTTCCGCACCATGCCGCGCGAGCAGCTTGCCACTGTTACTAAAGCCGATGCTCTGCGCCACCCCAACTGGGCGATGGGAGCAAAAATCACCATCGACAGCGCCACCATGATGAACAAGGGCTTTGAGATGATTGAGGCCAAGTGGCTCTATGGCATCTCGCAGGACAATATCGAGATTGTGGTGCATCCGCAGTCGATAGTTCACTCCATGGTGGAGTTTGTTGATGGCTCGGTGAAGGCTCAGCTGGGCTTGCCCGACATGCACCTGCCCATTCGCTATGCGCTGGGGCTGCCAGGACGCCTGGCTACCCAGGAGCGCCGCATGAGCGTTAGCGACTACGCTTCTCTCACCTTTGAGCAGCCCGACTTCGAGAAGTTCCCGCTGCTGGGCACCGCCTATGATGCTGCCCGCCGTGGCGGCAACGTGCCGTGCGTGATGAACGCTGCCAACGAGATTGCCGTGGCTGCCTTCTTGCAAGACAAGATAGGCTTCAACGACATCTATAATACTATAGAGAAAACCATGGCTTGGGCACCGTTCATAGCCTCTCCCACCCACGACGACTACATCGCCACTAATGCCGAGGCGCGCCACTATGCCGAAAAATTAATAATGCATAATTCATAATCAGTACACAGAGCTTACAACTATTGCCTCGTTAGCTCGTAGGCTCGTCAGCTTTAATATGATAAATAATGAATATTTTTAACAATTTAGTAGAAACACTAGGTTCAGCTTCGTTTTGGATAAATGCTTTACAGTTGATATTATCGCTTAGTCTGCTCGTTTTTGTGCATGAGTTGGGGCATTACTCATTTGCCCGGTTGTTCAAGATGCGGGTAGATAAGTTTTACCTCTTTTTCAATCCTAAGTTCTCGCTGGTGAGATGGGATCCAAAGAATCACAAATTGGGATTTTTCGTCAAAAATCCTAGCGAGGAGAAGGAGAACGCTGGCGAGGAAGCTCTAAGCAGCACTGTTGAGCCAACTACTGAACCTGCTGCTGTCGAGGACGGAGACAAGGAGAAATCCACCTGGCGCGACACCGTTTATGGTCTGGGCTGGGTGCCCCTGGGAGGATATTGCTCCATCGCGGGCATGGTTGATGAGACTACCACAGCTAAGGAGCTGAGCGCCAAGCCTAAGTCGTGGGAGTTCCGTTCAAGGCCAGCGTGGCAACGTCTGCTGGTGATGATAGGCGGCGTGCTGTTTAATTTCCTGGCAGCGTGCATTATCTTTGGCGGAATGACCTATCACTATGGCGACAAATACATCCCCTACGAGAATGCCACCGAGGGAATGCTCTTCAGCCCATGTGCCGAGAAGATAGGTTTCCGTGACGGCGACATACCACTCAGCGCCGACGGCAAGCAGCTGCCGGTGGGCAACCTGCAGGCCTTGCTCGAGGCCAAGCAGGTGAAAGTGCTGCGCAACCACAAGGACACCGTAGCTATCAATATCCCCGAGGGCTACCTGCTCGAGGCTAATAAAGAGGCCGAGGCCGAGCAGAAGAAAGACAACCCTCAGCTGTTTATGGACTACCGTGTGCCCATGGTCATCAAGAGCGTGGTTAATGGCGACGGCGCTGCCAAGGCAGGCCTTAAAGCTGGCGATAAGTTGCTGAGCGTTAATGGCGTTGATGCTCCTGACTATAGAGATTTCATCAACTTGCTGGCTAAGAACAAGAACACCACGGCGGTGGTTGCCTTTGAGCGCGACGGCAAGGTGGATAGCGCCCGCGTGGCTATCGACGATGCTGGCAAGATAGGAATAGGCGTGACGCCAGCCAACGAGATTTTTGACGTTAAATATGTTGATTATGGCTTCTTCCCCTCGCTGTCGATAGGCTTCAAGAAAGGGTGGAATATGCTGGTCGATTACATCACCATGTTTAAGTATGTCTTCTCTAAGGAAGGCGTGAAGAGCCTGGGCAGCTTCGGTGCCATTGGCAGCATGTTTGGCGGCGAGATCAACTGGTATTTCTTCTGGTTCCTTACCGCCTATCTGTCGATAATACTGGCGTTTATGAACATCCTGCCCATCCCCATCCTCGATGGTGGATATGTGCTGTTCCTGCTCATCGAGATGGTCACCGGCTGGAAACCCAGCGAGAAGACCATGGACATCTGCTTGAGGATAGGCTTCTACTTCATCGTGCTGCTGATGGTCTTCGCGCTAGGAAACGACTTCTACCGGTTTATCATTAAATAAGTGTTAAGAGTTAAATGTTAAGTGTTAAGTGCTAGAGGTTCATGACCTCTAGTCAACTAAATAGTAAAAAGAAATAACAAGTCGAGGACTTGGCAATGTGCGAAACACATTGTGGAGTGAAACGACACTGTGTGATATGATCTACAAAAAAATAACTCTGCGGCGGGGCAAGGAGGAGTCGCTCAGGCGCTTCCACCCCTGGGTGTTCTCGGGGGCTATAGCCCATGCCGACGCAGCTATTGAGGAAGGCGATGTGGTGTCGGTCATCGCTCACGACGGCACCCACATTGGCAACGGTCACTATCAGGTGGGCAGCATCATGGTGCGCATCCTTGCTTGGGGCGACACCGCCATCGACGATGACTTCTACCGCGACCGCTTGGCTCAGGCGTGGCACGTGCGCCAGGCTCTGGGGCTGATGCGCCCCGACAACAACTCCTATCGCCTAGTGCATGGCGAGGGCGACTTCCTGCCCGGGCTGGTGGTTGACGTGTATGGCTCCACCGCCGTCATCCAGGCTCACTCGCCTGGCATGCACTTCGCCCGCAAGAGCATTGCCCAGGCGCTGGTTGACCTGCCCGGCGCTAATATAAATAATGTGTATTACAAGAGCGAGACCACGCTGCCCTATAAGGCCCACCTCGACCCCGAGAACCAGTACCTCATTGGCGAGTTTGACACCGATGTGGCGGTGGAGAACGGCCTCAAGTTCCACGTTGACTGGCTGCGAGGCCAGAAGACGGGCTTCTTCGTCGATCAGCGTGAGAACCGTGCCCTGCTCGAGCGTTACAGCCAGGGCCGTCGTGTGCTCAACATGTTCTGCTACACGGGCGGTTTCTCGTTTTATGCCATGCGCGGCGGAGCACAGCTCGTGCACTCCGTTGACAGCTCGGGCAAGGCGGTGATGCTCACCGAGCGCAACGTGGAGCTCAACTACCCGGGCGATGGGCGACATCAGGCCTTTGCCCAGGATGCCTTCGACTACCTCGACAGCATGGAGGCGGGAGCCTACGACCTCATCATCCTCGACCCGCCCGCCTTTGCCAAGCACAAGAGCGCCTTGAAGAACGCCCTCGTGGGCTACCGCCGCCTCAATGCCAAGGCGCTGTCAAAAATTCAGAGTGGGGGAGTGCTCTTCACCTTCTCGTGCTCGCAGGCGGTGAGCAAGGAGCAGTTTCGTGTGGCAGTGTTCACCGCAGCCGCCCAGAGTCGCCGCAAGGTGCGCATCCTGCACCAGCTCACCCAGCCCGCCGACCACCCCATCAACATCTACCACCCCGAGGGAGAGTACCTCAAGGGCCTGGTGCTGTGGGTGGAATAAGAAAAGCGAGTGTCGGACGGGTGCGACCTGTCCGACACTTGTCTGACGAGTCTGACTTGTCGGACCTGTCGGACCTGTGTGGCCTCATCCACTATCAAAAAGTGGGAGCCCTTTTATGCAAAATGCCATTTTTTTTATATAAAAAGGAAATTTTTTTATCTGAATTGGTTGTATATTCACTTTTTTTGATTAAATTTGCATCGAGATTTAGCGCATTGTGTTTTTAGGTTAGAATGTAAAGGATGGTTATTTACGTTAATCACTAGCTAAATATTCTGGGCAAGCAACTTAAATCAGGATTATGAGAAAACTATAGCGTCCAGCATTCCATCCATGACACAATAGGCTGTGCCCACGGCATTTTTGCTGTGATGTGCTGCTGTGTATTATTCATGATTATGCAGCCCCAAGATTGATGTGGCCACACCCCAATGCTGCCCACACCCCATAAGAAAGAGAGATTAAACATAATATTTACTTATCTAAAATTTTTTATTATGACACGATTTCTGAGATTATTACTGATTGCCGCGGTCGCCTGGCCCCTGTGCCACCCCGCCGCGGCACAAGAAGCTGTCTTTGAAGCTAAAATAATACTTCAGTGGCAGAAATGAAAGTGTCTCATGCAGACATCACTAACGTAGGCTTGTCAAAGAATGGTCACAATGCATCTGTTGTTAAATCGCAGGTTGTAAGTGAACCAGAAGGCAGGAATGTTGACAGCGAGAATATAAAGAAGCAGCAGCAAGTGGCTGACTTCTCAGCTCCTGTAGCAGCAATGAAAGGCCAGAAAGCCTCTGGAAGGAAAAACACTAAAGGTATTTCTATTAAGGCCGATAAGGTGACAGTGACTCCTCCAGCAAATGCTGAAGTTGAATATTGGAATATTACCTCAACTTATTATTATTACAATAATGGTTGGCAGTCCATTAATTTTGGAGACTATTTTCCTTATGTGAGCGTGGCAATTGACGGAAATGACATCTATATTGCAGGTTTGTGCACACAGTTACCTGAAGCGTGGGTTAAAGGTACAATTAATGGAAATACAGTCACATTCCCTTCTCCTCAGTTTTATGGAAGCGTTACTGAAGATGGTGAAACCTATGATTTTTGGTTTGTTGGTGAGAATTCAAATGCACAGCAGCAAAATAGTGTAACTTTCAGTTATAATGCAACGATAGGTCAATTGACTTTGACAACCAGTCATATTGCTACAAAAGATGATGCCGATGAAGAAATTGGTTCATGGTACGGCTGGCATCAAGGCATGACAATTACCCGTCCAAGAGACAAGGATCCTGAGTTTACCGTATGCAGTGGCTCGGCAACGAATGGTTATGTGCCTGTGTATGGATTCTATGTTGATACTCGTGGTTGTGAATCACAAATGATTTATCCTGCCGCAACAATTACTGGAGCAGGACTTCAAGCAGGTGATAAGATTAATGCTATCACATTTTATGTTACAGAAGCACAGGGCACAGTCCCCTCACAAATTGGGACAGCCACTGTTCAAGTTAGAATTGGTGAGACAACGGCCACCACTATTGGAAGTACCAATGCAATGACTAACAATAGAAATGGTAAGCAAACAGTATTCACTGGAAATCTTCCAACTGGTGACTATAAAATGACAATCACTTTTAACCAACCTTACACTTATAATGGAGGCAATCTGCTGATTGATACTTACGTGAGTGTCAAAGGTTCTTCATATGCGAGTTGCAACTGGGAGGGTATAAGTGCAGCAAGCGGTTCAAGCTATTATTATGGAAATAGTTATTACTATGGCGCACAGGCGTTCCTCCCAAAGATGAGCATCGACTTTACCGCTCCAGCCATTGAGACGGGGCTTGATGTTGTTGTTAAAGATGAAGATTTCTTCCAAGGAATTTCTTATGACTGTACCGATAGTGAAGGAACTCACACTAGTTATTTAAATCAGGTGGCAACAAAACCTGAGCAGATGATTGCTATGATTCAAAAGGTTTATACTGACCCAACGATTCCAGGTAATTTCAAACGTGGTTTCTCTTCGAAGGGTAGAAATGAACCATATAATGATGTGGCATATACTGGTGTAGGTACTATTGTGCATGATGGTACAACATCATTTAATAGTGCATCACATTATAGTTGGGCCGATGGTTATGGCTGGGGAATTACAGGAAATACAGGTAATACCAATCACACGGAGTATGGCTATAACAGCTTGTTTAGTACCCATTACTCTTATATGGACTCCACAAAGTATAAACCTGAAAAGAATGGTCTTACTCTTCTTTTGGTAGAAATAAAAGATGATTATAATCTTGTCAATTATTTAAATAAGATTTATAGCACGACCTATTCATCAACTTATGAGAAGCTTAAAGCTCAGCTTTCTGAATCGGTTAAGTCAATTCGTGTGATAAGTTCGGCAAAACGCACGGGTGATGGTGTAGATAAAGGCACATTGTTCAAGATTGACTGCAACAAGATGAATATATTCTTCTTGATTGCAAAGGGGCAAATGCGTTATCCGTTTAATTCTCAACGTGTATTTGCTAATTTCTCTGATCAAAATAACACACGTTATTATCCAGGTGCAACATTTAGCAGATTGCCTTTGTATGCAAAGTCTGACGATAGTAGTTTGCATTTTGATGGTGACGAAACGAATACTACTGGAGGCTTTATTGATTATAATACTGGAGAATTGTTCTATCACATGTTTGAACAGTTCAGTCCTTACGACTTGGCCACTCATGGTGACAATGACGACCTGTATGCATTGATGGTTAGTGATGATATGGAAACTTTTGGTGTTAAGCATGATTGCGTTACTGTGCCGATGGCTTCACCAGCTGGCCACCATTTCATGATGTATGGTGAGAATTCCCCAGCTGCCGACTGTCAGGATGTGCGAGACCTAATGTTCTTTATTCCTGATTACCGAATGATGTATCATAAAGATCGTGATGTAAATGCTAAATTCTTGAATTACCACCCACAGCATTTGCCCACAATGGGTATGTATGTCATCCGTCAGGATGAGATAACTCCTACTACTAAGGCCGATGAGTATTACATGCTTCAGCTTAACTGGCGCAGTAACCTTGATGACTTCTTGCCAAGTGACGAGCAGGAGTTTGAGCTATTGCAAGTGGTAGTAGATGAGGAGACAGGTGAGCAAAAATATGTTCCTGTTTACTATCTTGATGAGAATGGCAACTATATTGATGCTGCCGGTAATCCATCTGAAAGACCTGTTCCTATCATCCTCGTTATGGAGGCAGGCCGTGTTAAGAACTACCCTTATGTGTATGTTAAACGTGAGACTTCGAGCCAGCAGGTGACTTATGCCATCCGTGGCCGTGACGCTGCCGATGAGAATGGCCAGCACTTCCTGAGCCTGCAAATCTCTAACAGCATGAGCTATATCGTTCCAGGCACCGATCCCAGTGAGATTGTGTTCCTCAATGATGCTACTCATTATAGCCGCTTCGACGCGCAGCGCGTGCGCAACTGCTACTCCAATAAGCTCACCCTTGAGAACAATGTGGATGGTATCAAGCAAGATAATCTCACAAGTGAGACCAAGCTCACCATCACTCGCATTCCACAGGGTGGCAACGTGGAAGCTGCCGAGATTGCTACTGTGACCTTCAACCCGAGCAACAAGACTTACACTGTGCAAATGGCTGCCCAGGCTGCCGATGAGACAGAGTTCCCAGAGTGTAAAGATGGCTCTCGTGCTGGATACCATGCCAACAACGGCTCTATTAAGGGCAATGGCAGCTGGACTGGCGACTACACTGTTAGCACCACTACTGATGTGATTGACCTAGGCACGCTGGAAATTTTCGACAACTTCGTTCAGGCCATCCCAGATAATAATTACCACCCAATAGGTTATGTTTATCAGGTGACAAGTAACTATGCTTGCGATGACGTGACACCGACATCGGTTTACCTGAATGCCACTGCGTGCACTACTGGCGATGAGGTTTGGTATGCTTGGACTTGGAACGATAACACCGATGGCAAATGGCTGCAAGCTATTGCCGAAGGTGGGCTTCTCAAGTTTGGTCCAGTAAAGAACAATATAATATTTGCTCGCATGAATCCTGCTGCAAGCAATGTGCCCTCATTTGGTGAAACCACTTGGAACCAGACAGGCGACTTGAGCGTAGCGGGTTATGAAGGCAAGACCTTCACTATCAGTTGGGGCTATAATGGCGCGATAAATGGCTATTGGGGAAGCGATGTGATACCCGAGACTGCTCACAGCAACACATTCCGCATTCCTATCTACAAGACCAGCTCGCAAATCAATGGCGTCTTCTCTAAGGATGACGTAGATGGTGATACTGATGGCACTCTTGGCGTCCCCGAGAATGTGGAGTTTGGAGTGGGTGTGCAGCTCAGCTCTAAGACAGAGATTTTACGTTACGACACCTATCGCTGGAATGAGCAAGAACCTCGTTACAGTGTGGCCAGTGCCAATGGCGACGACGAGCAAGACTTGCCACCTACTGGCCAGGCAATGAACCAGGGCGAGTATTACACCATTAGCATGAATCCTGACACCTCGAATGAGACTAATGGTGAGACCTCGGTTTCAAGTGGCACAGGAACGGCAACATTTGTTGACAAGGTTCCTGGCGAGAGCGAGGATGCTGTAGCCTACATCTATGCACCCATCGTTGAGGTTATGAGCGGTAGAGGTGACTATAATAGCTATGGAGGTCCTTTGCAGAGCGCTGCGGTGGGTAAACTCGATGTAGAGCGCGATACTCGCCCAAAGCTGATGAGCACCTATAACTGGACAAATAATGGCAAGAAGTATGCTTACTACAACATCAACATGCAGGTCAACACAAAGGATGTGCCCGCAGGTTACGAAATATACAAGGTGCGTGCTTGGCGCACAGTTAGCCCTGCTATCCTTGGTGAGGAATATGCTGACCAATCACAGGCTATTGCCGACCGCATGGGCGATGAGAATGGTAAGTTCATGTTTGAGGAAATCAACTTTGATAGCGATGCCATGTATGCTTTCAACCATGGCTACGTGCTTGGTAGTGACGACGCATCGGCACAAGTGACTGGTGCAAACGGAACAAGCAACACAATAGAGTTCACTATTGGTACATTTGGCGCTCAGAAACTCCGCACCAATGAGCTCGAGGGCGACAACTCGGTCATCGATGAGCTGAACGCTACATTTGTGGTTCGCTTGTACTACACTCGTGCCGCTAACCTGGCTGCTGCTTCGGGTGCCCCCATGCTAAAGGATGTTGCCACCGATGCCGATGGTAAGTATTACATTGTGGAGCAGGTAATTCCGTTCCAGCAGAAGGGTGGTGATGTGCCCACAGCAGTTCAGAACCTTGACGCTCGTCAACCAGTAAGCGTTAAATACTATAACGCTGCTGGTGTGGAGAGCGACAAGCCGTTCCAGGGTGTGAACATCGTGGTTACTCGCTACAGCGATGGCTCTACAACTACCACTAAGATCTTGAAATAAGAAATTTTAGATAAGATTGTTTATTGAAAAGGAGAGCGGCATTGGTGCCGCTCTCCTTTTCTAGATTTTCTAGATTTTCTAGATTTTCTAGATTTTCTAGATTTTCTAGATTTTCTAGATTTTCTAGATTTTCTAGACTTTCTAGACTTTCTAGATTTCCTAGATTTTCTAGAGGTTCTAGATTTTCTAGAGGTTCTAGATTTTCTAGAGATTCTAGAGGTTCTAGATTTTCTAGATTTTACTAGATTTTCTAGAGGTTCTAGGGGGGTGGAGGTTCCTTTTTTCTAGTTTTTTTTAAAAAAAACTTGGTTTTTATGGTTGTTGATTGGAAATATAGCGTTATTTTTGTGGAAAATAATGTTTTGCTATGGATAATGCTATGAATACTGGAAACAATGAGTTTGAGAGTGTGCTGCGTCCTCAAGCTAACTGGAAGGAATTGTGGTTTTATCAAAAGTCGGTGGTCTTGTCGCACCTCACTAATGTGTTTGTGCGCCGCTTTATGCCCTCTCATGGCAGTCGCACTGTTGATCAGATGGTTCAGGCTGCTCGCAGCTGCAAGCAAAACATTGTTGAGGGCAGTGCCGATGGTGTGGCGTCGGTAGAGATGGAGATTAAATTGCTCAACACTGCTCGTGGTAGCATCCAGGAGCTGCGCGAAGACTATGAAGACTACTTGGGCTTTAAAGGTTTGTGCCAGTGGGGCGCTGGGCATCCACGCTATGATGCCATGCTGGAGTATTGCCGCGCTCACAACAAGCTTGAGGACTATAGCTCTTTTTTTGAGAAATGGAATGATGAGGAGCTTGCCAATGTGGCCATCACCCTCTCGCGCATGGTTGACAAGATGATGACCAGCTACAGCGAGAAGGTGGAGAAGGAGTTTCTCGCCGAGGGCGGGATAAGGGAGCGCATGAGCCGCGCCCGCATCAACTACCGCAATAAGGAGAAGAGATAGTTTTTTCCTGGAGGTTCTAGATTTCCTAGAGGTTCTAGACTTTCTAGACATTCTAGAGGTTCTAGATATTCTAGACTTTCTAGACTTTCTAGTTTTTCTAGGCTTTCTAGATTTTTCTAGAGGCTCTGGAGGTTGTGGGTTTTCTCTGATTTCAAGGGTTGTTGAAAAAAAACTATAGATGGATAACTGTTAAGTGAAAAGTATTTCGTACCTTTGCACGATTTTTTATTATATATAATATTATACTAGATGTTAACACCTACTAAGAAAACCATCGTGCTGGGTGACGGACGCGAGATCACCCTTGAGACAGGAAAGCTTGCCAAGCAAGCCGATGGAGCAGTTGAATTGCGCTTCAACAACACCATGTTGCTAGCGACCGTAGTCTCGGCCAAGGATGCCGAGGAGGGCGCCGACTTTATGCCCCTCACAGTAGAATACAAGGAGAGATACTCCTCGTTTGGACGTTTCCCTGGTGGCTTCACCAAGCGTGAAGGCCGTGCCAGCGATTACGAAATCTTGACAGCACGCCTGGTGGACCGCGTGCTCAGGCCATTGTTCCCCTCGAACTATCATGCTAACACTATCGTCCACATCTTGATGTTCTCGGCCGACGGTGCCGACTGTCCCGACGCTCTGGCCGGCCTTGCCGCCAGTGCCGCTATCGCCGTGAGCGATGTGCCCTTTGAGGAGCCCATCAGCGAGGTGCGCGTGGCTCGCATCGACGGCAACTTCGTCATTAACCCCACCTTCGAACAACTCGAAAACGCTGACATGGAATTGATGGTAGGTGCTACTTACGACAATATTATGATGGTGGAGGGTGAGATGGACGAAGTGCAAGAGGAGGATCTGATTGCTGCTTTGAAGTTTGCTCACGACGCTATCAAGCCTATGTGCTTGATACAGAAGGAGCTCGCCGCCGAGCTTGGCGTGACCAAGCGCGAGTATTGCCACGAGGTTGACGACGAGGAGATTAAGGAGCGCGTGCGCCGCGAGTGCTACCAGCCCTGCTACGACATCGCCAAGGCTGGCTGTGCCGACAAGCAGTGGCGCAACGACAGCTTCGACAAGATAGAGGAGGACTTCATCGAGACCATCCCCGAGGAGGAGCGCGAGGAGAAGACTCCCATGATTAAGCGCTACTTCCACGACGTGCAGCGCGATGCCGTGCGCCGCGTGATTCTTGACGAGGGCATCCGCCTTGATGGCCGCAAGACCACCGACATCCGCCCCATCTGGTGCGAGACCGACTATGTGCCCGGCCCTCACGGCAGCGCCGTGTTCACCCGTGGCGAGACCCAGGCGCTGGCAACCGTGACCCTGGGTACACGCATCGACGAGAAGCTCATCGACGACGTGCTCACACGCCGCAACGAGCGCTTCTTGCTGCACTATAACTTCCCCGCATTCTCCACTGGCGAGGCTCGTGCTCCACGTGGCGTGAGCCGCCGCGAGATAGGCCATGGCAACCTTGCCCACCGCGCCCTTAAGCGTATGTTCCCCGACGATTTCCCCTACACCTGCCGCATCGTGAGCGACATCCTCGAGAGCAACGGCTCGTCGTCGATGGCAACGGTGTGTGGCGGCACCCTGGCATTGCTCGATGCCGGTGTTAAGATGAAACGCCCCGTGGCAGGTATTGCTATGGGTCTGATTACCGACGATGGCAACGTGAAGCACGCCGTGCTGAGCGACATCCTGGGCGATGAGGATCACCTGGGCGACATGGACTTTAAGGTTACAGGTACCGTGAACGGTATCACCGCCACGCAGATGGATATCAAGTGCGACGGTCTGCCCTACGAGATTCTGGAGCAGGCACTGCGCCAGGCTCGCGACGGCCGCATGCACATCCTCAACATCATCAACGAGACCATTCCTGAGCCTCGTGAGGACTACAAGCCTCACGTGCCACGCATCGTGTCGATGACCGTTGACAAGGAGTTTATTGGTGCCATCATTGGCAAGGGTGGTGAGGTTATCCAGGGCATCCAGGAGGAGACTGGAGCTACTATCGCCATCGATGAGATCGACGGCAAGGGAGAGATTGAAATCTCGGCTGCCAACAAGGACAGCATTGAGGCTGCCGTGGAGCGCATCAAGGCTATCATCGCCGTGCCCGAGGAGGGAACCATCTACACTGGCCCTATCAAGAGCATCCTCGAGTTTGGCGCCTTTGTTGAGTTCATGCCTGGCAAGGAAGGCTTGTTGCACATCAGCGAGATAAGCTGGGAGCGCCTGCCTGACATGGAGGCCAGCGGCCTGCACGAGGGCGACGAGGTGACAGTGAAGCTCATCGAGATTGACAAGAAGACTGGCAAGTTCCGCCTGTCGATGCGCGCTCTGCAAGAGAAGCCCGAGGGCTATGAGGAGCGTCGTGGTGGCAACGGTGGCCCCCGCCCCCGTGGCAATGGTGCCCCGCGCAACGGTGGCAACGGCCCTCGCCATAACGACAACCGTGGTCCCCGCCGCAACGACAGCCGTGGTCCCCGCCGCGACAACCGTGGCACCGACCGCCGCCGCGACGACCGCAACGACCAGAGCTACGACGACCGCAACTAGTTAATAGTTGTTTCTAGATTTTCTAGATTGACTAGAACTTCTAGATATTATAGATTTACTAGACCCATTAAATAAAATAAACCGTCATTTTGCGATAAAGCAAGGTGGCGGTTTGATTTTTTGCCTTATAAATGTGGAAAAGAGTAAACTATTTGCTATCTTTGCAATCTAAGAAATAGGGAGAAGGCGTGCCCTGTCTGTTAAGTGTTAAGTAAGTAACTAATAACAATAAATTATTATGAGAACATTTGTATTAATGACATTAGCATTTTGTGCTGTAGTGGCGGTTAATGCCGCGAGTGATAAAGACAAAGATGCTGAGATAGCGGCTGTTATGGCCGACGCTAAGCTCAAGTTTAAGGCAGGGGATAACTCGGTGTTTCACCCCGTTGAGGGTAGCAGCTATGAGTGGCGCAACGGCATCAGGCGGTGCGACGTGGTGAGCTGCTATGACGAGAAAGATGAGCCCGACCACTTGGGCTTCATGCTCGAGGAGAGCGCCGACCCCGAGAATAGTAAGCACTACTATGAGGTGAAGCTGGTCAATGGCAAGCCCACCGTGGTCAACCACAAGGGCGTGACCGTTAAGCACCAAGTGGTAGGACGCTGGGACATGATAGTGTTTAGCAATGCCCGTGGTGAAGTGCTCGACGTGGCGTTGAGGAAGAATGTGAACAGTGACGACGAGGTGGTTGCCGACCTGCGCGACATGATTAACGGCGTGTGGGTGGGAACTGGCAAGAACGCTGCCGACACGGTGGCATTTGGCGCTGTCTTTGGCGAGATGCGCTCGTGGTTGCCTGGTGCCGACTATCGTGTGCAATATATGGATTATAGAACCAACAAGGTGCTTGACAAGTGCATGGTGGCTTATTTCCCTGAGCGCATGAAACGCGTGCGCATGCCCAGACCCTCGATGGAAGTGGATGATAACGGCGTGCCACATTTTTATGCCGATGGCAAGGAAATCTCGCGCGACGAATATGAGTTCCTCAGGTCTCGCCCCGCTGGCTATGGCGGCCATGGCTCGCTGCATGGCCCGCTGTGGTGGCTCGTGAAGCCTCAAGGCAATGACCTGGCGGTGGAGCTCACCGAGCCTTTCAGTGAAGAGCTCGACGCGTTCTATTCCAATTTCCGTGAAGAGAAATTCACGCTCAAGTGGGTGCGCAGCCCTTATAAGGGCCTGAAAGACCGCTGGGCAGTGCTCTCGATGCGCCCCATTACTAGCGGCATGCTGGCATTTTGCGACAAGGCAACCCTGCAGCTCATGCTTAAATACTTGAACGGCCGCAAGTCGCCCACCGACATTGAAAAGCTCAACAAGAGCCTAATAAAAACAATGATAAAATAACAGAAGTTCTATTTTGAAATATCGAGTGGTCGAGCAATCGAGTAATCGAGCAATCGAGTAATCGAGCACTTGATATTTTGTTTCTGGAAAGAATGAATAAATTGAAGAAATTGCCATTACTGGCGCGTATTTTGATTGCTATTGCCCTGGGTATAGGGCTTGGGCAGGTGTTGCCGCTGGCGGCTGTGAGGGTGTTTGTCACGTTCAATAGTGTGTTCAGCAACTTTCTCCAGTTCTTGATACCTCTTATCATCATAGGCCTGATCACGCCCGCCATCAGCGACATTGGCAAGAGTGCTGGCAAACTGCTGCTCATCACCACCTTGATAGCCTATGGCGACACGGTGTTCTCGGGCTACTTGTCTTATTTCACCAGCTCAAACATCTTCCCGCTACTCATCAATCATAGTCAAGAAGTGGAGGAGATAGCAGAAATCAAGAGCTTGGAGCCGTTCTTCACCATCAACATCCCGCCACTGGTCGATGTGATGTCGGCTCTGGTGACGGCGTTCACCGTGGGGCTGGGCATTGCCTTCTTTGGCTCTAAGACGCTCAAGCCCGGCTTTGATGAGTTCAAGGATATTGTTGCCAAGACTATTGAGGTGGTGCTCATTCCGTTGCTGCCGGTGTATATCTTCGGCATCTTCCTGGAGATGAGCTTCACGGGGCAGGCATGGCATGTCCTCAACGTGTTTATCTCGATAATAGGCGTGATATTCTTGCTGCACATCTTCTTGCTCGTGCTGCAATATTGCATCGCTGGCATGATCACTGGCCGCAACCCGTTCAGGCTGCTATGGAACATGCTACCGGCCTATTTCACCGCCCTGGGCACCTCGTCGAGTGCCGCGACCATTCCCGTGACCCTGAAGAGCACCCTCAAGAATGGCGTGAGCGACGGCATTGCCGGCTTTGTGGTGCCATTGTGTGCCACCATTCACCTCTCGGGCAGCTGCCTCAAGATTGTGGCGTGCTCGGTGGCGTTGATGCTCATGACCGAGATGCCCTTCGACGTGGGCATGTTCACTGGGTTCATACTCATGCTCGGTGTGATGATGGTGGCGGCTCCCGGAGTGCCAGGAGGCGCCATCATGGCGGCACTGGGAGTGATACATTCCATCTTGGGCTTCGATGCCGAGCAGCAGGCTCTGATGATAGCTCTCTACATCACGATGGACAGCTTTGGAACCGCATGCAACGTCACTGGCGACGGCGCCATCGCCCTGATCATCGACAAAATCAACACCAGGCGAGAAGGGAAGTAAACTTGATTAACATCGAATATATCATTAGATAAACTCAAGAACAAGTCTTTCAGATAAATAGCCTCTAACTAGGCATTTAGCGTCTTCGACACAATCGCTGAACAGTTACATGCCAGAGCTGCCATGTTATTAAATGTTGTTTTGCAAAACACCGAAAATTTATAAAATTCCATTTAATAAAACAAGAAAAAACTGATTTTTTGATTCTAATCGATGGAATAGTTTTGAGAACTAGCTTATCATTCCCCAGTTGGTGTTGCGGGCGAAGAGGAAGCGCATGTGGCGTTGCAGGAGCTGGCCGGGGGGCGACACTAGGTTGAAGTCTTCATCAAGGATGCGCTGTGCCTCGTTGCGTGCGGCTTGCAGCACCATGCCGTCGCTGGCGAGGTTGGCGATGCGCAGGTTGAATGCCACACCGCTCTGCTGGGTGCCCTCCATGTCGCCTGGTCCGCGCAGTTTCATGTCCTCCTCGGCTACCACAAAACCGTCGTTGGTCTGCGTCATCACCTCTAGGCGGTGCCGCGTCTCTTTAGTGACTTTGTATTTTGACATTAGGATGCAGTAACTCTGGTCGGCACCGCGCCCCACGCGTCCTCGCAGCTGGTGCAGCTGCGAGAGCCCAAAGCGCTCGGCGTTCTCGATTACCATCACGCTGGCATTGGGCACATTCACTCCCACCTCAATCACTGTGGTGGAGACTAGGATGTGGGCCTTGCCGCTGGCAAAGAGTTGCATCTGGTAGTCTTTCTCGCTGGGTTTCATCTTGCCGTGTACGTAGGCCACATTATAGCTCGGGAAGTTCTCACGGATGATTTCATAGCCTTCCTCAAGAGCGCGCAGGTCGAGTTTCTCGTTCTCCTCGATGAGCGGATAGACGATGTAGCACTGGCGGCCTTTTTTCAGCTCTTGACCAATGAAGTGATACACTGCCATGTGGTTGTTCTCGTAGCGCAGCACGGTGGTCACCGGTTTGCGGCCAGGTGGCAGCTCATCGATGACGCTCACGTCGAGGTCGCCATAGACCGTCATGGCGAGGGTGCGCGGGATGGGGGTCGCCGTCATCACCAGCACATGGGGTGGGGTGGTGTTCTTGCGCCACAGCTTGGCACGCTGCGCCACGCCAAAGCGGTGCTGCTCGTCGATAATGGCGAGTCCCAGGTTCTTGAATTGCACAGTGTCCTCAATGAGTGCATGGGTGCCAATGAGGATGTTGAGCTCGCCGCTCATGAGTTGCTCGTGAATGACGTCGCGCTCCTTCTTGCGGGTGGAGCCGGTGAGCAATGCCGCCTTGAGCCCCACGGCCTGCGCCATCTCGCCGATGCTCTCGTAGTGCTGTGAGGCAAGAATCTCGGTAGGCGCCATGATGCACGCTTGGTAGCCGTTGTCGGCAGCCAGTAGCATTGTCATGAAGGCCACGATGGTCTTGCCGCTGCCCACGTCGCCTTGCAGCAGTCGATTCATCTGGCGGCCGCTGCCCATGTCGTGGCGCATCTCCTTGATGACACGCTTCTGCGCGCCAGTGAGAGGGAATTTCAGGTAACTTTTGTAGAAAGTGTTGAAATGCTCGCCCACATGCGAGAACACATGTCCTGGCACTTGCGCGTTGCGGCCCTTGATGTACTTGAGGATGTTCATCTGCAAGAAGAACAGCTCTTCAAACTTGAGGCGTCGCTGCGCCTGCTGTAGCAGTGCTATGCTCTGCGGGGTGTGTATGTTGAGGAGTGCCTCGCGCAGTGGCATGAGCTTGTAACGGTCGATGATCGACTGTGGCAGCGTCTCATGAATGCCGGCGAAGAGTTCGTGGTCGAGCAATGACTTGATTATCTTCTGCATCACGCGGGTGGTGATGTTGCGATTGTGCATCTTCTCGGTGAGGGTATATACACCCACCAGGCCGCGGTTGAGGGCTTCGGGCTTGAAGGGATCCACCTCGGGGTGCGCCATGTTGTAGTGGCTCTTGTAGATGGTGGGCTTGCCAAAGAGGATGTATTCCTTGCCGGTGTGGATGTTGTCCATGATGTATTTCACGCGGTTGAACCACACCACCTCGATGGTGCCCGTGCCGTCGGTGAACAGTGCGTTGAGGCGGCGCTTGGCACCCTCGCCCTGCGGCGTGAACGAGATAAAATGTCCGCGTAGCTGGATGTAGGGCATCTCGCCTTGCATCTCGCTGATTTTGTGGATGGTGGAGCGGTCGATGTAGCGAAAGGGGAAATAGTAGAGCAAGTCGTAGAACGAGTGAATGTCGAGCTCTTTTCCCAGCAGCTCGGCCCGCTTTGGCCCCACGCCAGGCAGGTATTTTATGTCGGTCTTAGCAAGTCGTTCCATCAGAAATAAGTTGCGAAGCAATGATCATGTCTATGGGGGTGGTAATCTTGATATTAGCCACCTCGCCGTCAACGAGGGTGACCTGATGGCCGGCGGCCTCTACCACGCTGGCGTCGTCGGTGAAAAGGGGCGACTCCATCACGTCGTAGGCTCCTTGCAGCAACTCGGCCCGGAAGGTCTGTGGAGTTTGGACGGCTCGCAGCGACGAGCGCAGCAGCTGTCGTGAAGTGCCGTCGTCCATCACTTGGCGAATAGAGTCATTAGGGTTGACCACAGGAATGGCGCTGCCGCATTGCTGTGCTGTGTCGTAGCAGCGGTTTATCAGCTCCACGCTCACCAGTGGACGCACTCCGTCGTGCACCGCCACCAGGTCGTCATCGGCAAGGTTGTCGATGGCGGCGAGTCCGTTTTTCACCGACTCAAAGCGAGTTGCGCCACCGTTGGCAATGGTGTGGGAAACGGCAAAGTTGCTCTCCTTGCACATGTCAATCCACATCTGCTGGTGCTCTTGCGGCAGCACCACCACTATAGACGCCCCGGCATGGTGAAATTTCTCGATGGTGTGCATGAGCACCGGCTTGCCGGCAAGCGGCAGGAACTGCTTTGGCAGCTCGCTGCCAAAGCGCTTGCCACTGCCTCCGGCGACTATTATCGCGTGTCGATTGCTGTTGTTATGGCTCATAGTCGTTCTGTGATTAATCATGCAAAATTAACAAGAAAAATGCGCATGGGCAAATTTTTGTTTGGCTGGTGTGAATTGGTGTGGGAAAAATGAGTAATTTTGCAGGCAAATTTACTATTCTATAAAACAACTATTATTGATGAAAACAACTAAGACATTGATTATGGCGCTGGTGGCAACCTGCGGTTGCCTCATGGCGCAAGCTGGAGAGTATCAACCTAAATTTCTGTGTGGAGTGGTGAAAGCCGACTCTTGGACTACTGGCAACAACATGGAGGGCATCTATGAGCTGGACCTGGCCAGTGGCGGCCTGAGCAAGCTCACCGAGGGAAGCGATGTGTATCAGGCTCCGCTGGGCGGCGCAGTCTATGAGGACGGCATCATGAAGGGCGTCCACTTCAAGACCATGTGGGACGACTTTGAGCAGACCGAGACCTATGTGCTCTATCATGTGCAATATGACATGAACACATGGGAGCGCGTGAAGCTGTATGCCCTGAGCACCATTGAGCGCAACTACATCTCGAGCTGCGGCTTGGCTCACGACCCCGTCACTGGCAAGAACTACGGCATTTTCTACAACTTTAACATGAGCTGGCAGGTGGTGAACCGCAAGCTTGCCGAGATTGACTTCTCGACCAATACCCCCACACGCACCATCATTGGCACTGCCTCTATCCCCATGGCAGCTATCGCTTTCAGCGATCAGGGTGTTCTCTACGGCGTGGGTGAGGACGGCTGGCTCTATGCCATTAGCACTGCCAATCCTGGTGCCATAGGTGAGATTGAGGTGTTCCCCCTAGGCGACATGGGCATCGACAACATCTCTACCAACCCCAGCACTATGACCTATGACAAGCGCACAGGCAAGTTCTACTGGGCTGTGGTGCTCAACGACCAGAAGAGCTACCTCTATGAGATAAACCCCACCATTGGCTCGGTGGCTGCTACACAGCTCATGCAGCTGCCCGACAACTCGTGGCTGGTGAACCTCGAAGTGATGGAGCAGAGCGAGCAGACGCTCACCGGCGACGTGAACTGCGACGGCGAGGTGACAGCCACCGATATAACCTGCCTCTACAACTATCTGCTCAACGGCGACGAGACCTACATCGCTACTAGCGACGTGGATGGCGACGGCGACATCACTACTGTTGATATCACTGTAATCTACAGCATCCTGCTAGGAGAATAAAAAGCTAATAAAAAATTATTAGTGTCTGGTAAAAGTTTTTATTTACACCGTAATCAATTGACATTTAACGGAAAAAAGGTAAGAGACAAAACAGAGGCTTACTTTTCAAGGGCAAACTAGCTACCG
>ONJX01000006.1:0-8099 GCA_900318255.1 uncultured Prevotellaceae bacterium
CCCTCTTGCATGGTCTTAGTAATAAATAGCCTCTATCGAGGCACTTAGCGTCTTCGACGCTCATGGACTCATCAACATTAAACACAGGTTTTTGCGGGTAACGCTAAAATTTTTTGTTCTTCTTGGGTTTTGGGAAAGTTGTTTAGGAACGAAAAAAAGTAATGGATAGTCACTCGGGGCGGGCGATGTAGCCCTGGCGGCTGTTTAGGCGCAATGCCACGTTTGGGTGATAGGCGTGGGGTGGGAGTTGGTTGACTTGATTGGCACCCCTCTTTGTTATTTTGCTTTTCATACTCTCTAAATTTTTAATAATTAATACTGACGAGTATTATGGGGGCTTAACTCGTTAAAAAAATAACATCACTATTTGCTTGTTTGCGGGTGCAAAGTTACTTGTTTTTCCTGGGATGACCAAGAAAAATATGTTTTATAACATGTTTTTGGGGTAAAATCAGCCCCAAACTACTGTTTTGGATAGTGTTATGACGAGTTCTTCAAGATATTTTTTATCGGTTTCGTCGAAGGTGGCGAGGTCACGGCTGTCAATGTCGAGCACGGCTACCACCTCATCATTGCTGTCGTGTACTGGCACCACTATCTCGCTGCGCGAGAGGCTGCTGCATGCTATGTGCCCTGGGAATTGCTCCACGTCGGGCACTATCACTGTGGCGTTGCGAGCCCATGCCGTGCCACACACGCCACGGCCGTGCTTGATGCGGTAGCACGCCACTGGTCCCTGGAAGGGGCCAAGCTCCAGACGGTCGCCCTCAATGGTGTAAAACCCTGTCCACCACCACCCGAAGGCTTCGTGCAGCATGGCCGCAACGTTGGCCATCACGCTCACGGCATTGGTCTCTCCCTCAATAAGTCCTAGTAACTGAGGCATCAGCTCTTCATATTTCTCTTGCTTTGTCATGACACTTGATTTTTTTGCAAAAATAATTATTCTTTGCAAAATATCGGCATTTTAAACCAAAATTGTGTATCTTTGTCAAAAATCAAACTCTTGACGATTATGAAGAAATATTTGCTAATTATATTAATGTGCCTTGTGGCAGTGATGACAGCGGTGGCCGACGACACTCAAGTTCGCATTTTTGACCCTAATGTGAAGTCGCTCAAAATTGCACCATTGAGCAACATGTACTTGCCGCCTATCTATGTGCTGGGCAGTGACGATGTGCTAAATGTTAACTTCGACTACCTGGACCTCGACATCCAGTATCTGCGCTATAGCGTGACACACTGCAATGCCAACTGGCAGCCGTCGCAGCTGGTGGAGAGCGAATATATCGACGGTTTCAACCAGGCCGATGTCACCGACTACAAGCCCAGCGAGGCGACTTTTGTGCATTATTTCAACTACGACTTCTGCATCCCAAATAACGACTTCATTATCACCAAGAGTGGAAACTATGTGCTCAAGGTGTATCGTCAGGACGACCCCGACGCGGTGCTGTTCCAGACGCGCTTCTCGGTGTGCGAGAACACGATGGGGGTATATGGCGAGGTGCTCACCAACACCGATGTGGATTACAATGCCCACCATCAGCAGGTGAACTTCGTGGTCACTACCAAAGGTGGAGAGCGCATCAGCGACCCTTATAACGAGCTTGGCGTTATCGTCACGCAGAACTCGCGTCCCGACAATGAGGTGATGGTGACCAAGCCTCTGATGGTGAGCGGCAACAAGGTGACGTTTGAGCACAACCGCGACTTGATTTTTCCTGCTGGCAACGAGTACCGCCGCATCGAGATGGTGAATGTCAACTCGATGAACATGGGAGTGGAGAAGATACAGTATTTTGAGCCTTACTACCACGCCACGCTCTATCGCAACGAGCCGCGCGTGGATGGGCAGTACCTCTACGACAAGACACAGCATGGGCATTTCACCATCAGGACTTCGGGGGCTCACGACTCGATGGTGGAGAGCGACTACATTGTCACGCATTTCACGCTCTACACCGGCGAGCGGCTTGAAGGCGGTAACCTCTTTGTGCAGGGCGGTTTCACGCTGGGCATGCCGCCAGAGCAATGCCTCATGCGCTATGACCCCAACTATGGCACCTACAACTGCGACATCTTGCTCAAGCAGGGTGCCTATAACTATCAGTTCTTGTGGGTGCCCAACGGCAGTGGAGTGGGGCAGACCGGCATGATAGAAGGCGATAAGTACCAAACGTCAAACGAATACCTCATCAAGGTGTATGACCGCCCATTTGGCGAGCGCTACGACCACTTCGTGGGTTTTGGAATCATCTACTCGGGTAGGTGATAAATAGGAATCTACTAGTTAAAAACGGCGAATGAAACTGATAATAGAATTGTGAGTCCACTTTTAAAAAAACGGCGAATTATGCGAATTAAACTATTTTTTGCTGCTGAAAATCAACGCTTTATTTTTCTGTTTTTCTTGTTTTTGGGAATAGAAACTCATAATATAGATTTTTTTAAGTAGATTCAATGAAAATGAGCGGGCGCAACCATGGTGATTGCGCTCGCTCAATAAATCTGTGTGTGTTTAGCAAAGTGTGTTATTTAATCTTCACGTTGCCCAGGATTTGGCCCACAACTTCGTCGTTGGCATCTTCGAGACCGCTGCAAGTCACCTCGAGTGAGCCTGATTGTCCGTCACCAATCTTGAGCAGAGCCTTGAAGGTGTCATCAAACTCTTGCTCCCACATGTAAAGGTGGTAGTGCAGCAACTGCAGCGAGCATTAAAAATAACTTTTTTATAAATGTTTGAATCGTTTAGTGAGTAAAATTAATTCTTGTACTCGATGCCTTCGATGATGGCTTTCACTGCGGCGTTGTCGGGTGTAAGTTTCTCGGTAAGCATTACCTCCAGCGAGCCCTTGGGATGCTTGGTGATAAGGGCGCAATAGTAGTCGGCGCTGTTGATGTAGAGCACTTGCTTGAAGGTTTTGTCGCCAATGGTCACATCATCACCCAGCTTGCGGTTCTCATCTTGCATCAGTTGATCAACAAGCTCTTGAGGATCAGCAATGTTATAGTAAGACACTGTTGCATTCTGCCACTCGCCCAAGTCGGTACCGGGTTTGAGCTTTATTTCGATGCTTCTCTCAGAGTCAAACTCTTTGTTCACCTCCCATCCATCGGGCACTGCCATCACCTTGAAGTACTCATTCTCGGCTAAAGCCTCTACTTTTTTCTCTTCCTGGCTTGCGCTGCCACTGCTAGTGCTACCGTTACCATTGCAAGCGGTCATCATCACTATAGCTGCGAGCATTAAAAATAACTTTTTCATAAAAATGTAGTTTTATTAGTTAATAAAAAATGGTTAATTGCCTAAAAGGATGTTATAGACCATAGTCACGTCGGCACTGGTGATTGAGCCATCGCCGCTTTGGTCACCGTTGACAATGGCGCTACTGTCGTTGTTGAGCAGGTAGCTGTAGAGGGCTGTGACATCGGTGCTGGTGACGTTGCCGTCGCCGTTCACGTCGCCGGGAACAGCCACTGCTTGCGAGCGCAATATCTGATAGGGTCCATAATGAGTCTGTCCCTGGGCATTGCACAACTGCCCGCGGTCGAAGTAACCGCCTTCGGGCAGAGCCACATAGCAGCCATCGAGCTGCACATCGTCAATCACGTAGAATTCGCCGTTGGGTGCCTCCGATATGATATTTGAATTCTCAATTGTGAGTTGCTCGTCCCAATTCTCTGAGCCAATGTAGGCATTGCCGGTCATGTGGATGTCGATGTCCTTGATATAGCAACGTGTTCCATAACCGCTTATGTAGTAGATGGCAGGTGTAACATAGTTGCCACCTGGCACATTGATGTTGAGCTTTGCATATTGGTCTCCGTCACTGATGCCTTGAATGACGTCACCATCCAAATTGTTGAAAATGATGGCGGGGCGGCCATGTTGGGTCGCATTGAGGTTCACTTCGCCTGAAATAAGAATTTTCAATCCATGTACTGTGCTTCCTGTTCTGATGCAATCGGCGCTGGTGATAGTGGCATTGGTGAGTGTGAGCACATTCTCGTAGGGGTTATAGGTTACAGAGCCTGTAATGTCGTCACCGGTAATATTGTCCATGTTGGCTTCGGTGATTTGCACCCCGCCCACAATGATTGAATAGTCGGTTATACCGTAGAAGGGAACCCATTCGCCATTCAGGTATTGCATGGGTGTCCATCCTCGGTCGATGGCATTGCGCAGTGCCTGACAATCATACATCTTGTTGCCCTCAGAGAGGTTTGAATTGTCATACATGTGAAAATAGGTGGTGGCAGAGGTTTCGGGTAGTGCGTCAAATAAATCTACCATTTTTCTGAAAGGAATTCTGTTGCGGTATATGTAGAGTTGGCTGAGATTAGGACAGTTGTTAATGACAAGGTTCTCGAGCCGGTTGTTGTTACAGAACACGCGGAAGAGCGACTCGTGGTTGCTCACATCGAGGGTGGTAATGCGGTTGTTGTAGCAATCGAGCAAGCGCAGCTCGGTGTTTTTGCTCACGTCGAGCGCAGTGAGCTGGTTGTCGTTGCAGAAGAGCTGTTCGAGTTCGGTGAAGTACTCAATACCCTGCAGGCTCTGAATGCTTTTTTGATTCAAAGAAAGCGTAGTGACGGCGTTGCGTTCATCATGCGAGAGCATGGCGTTGCCGTCGGTGTCGTATTGCGCGATGGCGGTGCGGAATTTGGCATCGGGGAAGTAGTTGGCGGTTAGTGGTAAATCATACTCAACAAATGCGTCGGCACTCTGGCTGAAGTAGTAGGGAGTCCAACCTTTGGCACGAATGAGTTCAATATCTTCACTGGTCAACGGCTTATTGTCGTGTGAGGCGTTTTCGTAGCCATAATACAGTTTGCCATCGGTGACTGTTGGCAGGCTTGACAGGAAATCGGCGGCTCCTGTGCCTTGCAAGTTGTTTCCATATACCTTTAATAATTGTAGCCCGGTGCACCCCGAAATGTTGAGCGTGGATAAATTGCAGCCGTTGCAATTCAGCTCGGTGAGCTGCTTGAGCCCTGCCACATTAAGCGAGGTCATAGTTGTGTTTTGCCAGCAATCTAAAAATTTGAGCTTGGTGTTGCTCGTCAAGTCGAGTGATGTTAGATTATTTCGATAGATGGTGAGACTCTCAAGCAATTTGTTGTTGGAGAGATTGACGGAGGTCAACTTATTGCTATGGCATATGAGGACACGGAGGTTGGTGAAATACTCAATGCCTTGCAGTGATTTGATTGTGGTGTGGAAGTACGCCGGGTTCATGTTTTTAGTGGCGGCAATTTCGGCATCAGTAAACACACCGTCAGCTCCAGGATACACATACTGTCCATTAACAATGTAGCCAACGTGCTCGTTTGTAAGATAGTAGCGGAAATCATAGTCAGGGAAGTTGGTCTCGTTGATGTTGACATCGGCATGTGCAGTGAAAGCGGCCAACGCAATCACAGCAAACAGCACTTGTAGGTGAATTTTATTTTTCATATTTATTATATTTGTGATTTATATTAATTGCCTAAGAGGATGTTATAGACCATAGTCACGTCGGCACTGGTTATTGAGCCGTCGCCGTTTTGGTCACCATTGACAATGGCGCTACTGTCGTTGTTGAGCAGGTAGCTGTAGAGCCATTATAGTCATAGCATTGACTCCGCTTGCTGATAGCGCGAAGAATAAAGATAGAATTAGAAATAAGCGTTTCATAGTCAGTGGTATGTTATTTGTTGTTATTTCTATAATGTGATGGCGAGCACCCGGTGGCGCGGTGGAAGGCGCGGGTGAAGCTGGTGGCGTCGTCAAAGCCGCACTGGAAAGCGACGTCGGCAATGGGCAGGTCGCGGTGCGAGGTGAGTAGCAGCTTGGCTTGTTCAATCCTGATGTTGAGCGCCAGCTGCTGTGCGGTGATGCCCAGCTTTGCCTTGACGCGGCGGTTGAGCTGGCCACGGGTGATGTGAAACTCCCCGGCAATGGCCACAAGCGACACGTGGCCCTGCGTCATGTGCCGGGTCACTGCCTTGCTGAATTGAGTGATGAATGTGTTGTGAGTGTCGCTGGTGAGCATTGCAATATCACTAGTGGTTAATGATATTGCAAAGTTCGTAATCAATCACTTATTTTACTATGCAAAATGGTGCATCGTGTTGGCAAAATGATGCATTTGCACCATTTTGCCAACTATTTGTCGCCGTTGCGATGCTGTGATGGTGATTTTCCAAAGGTGCGACGAAATGCACGAGAGAAGCTTGCCACGTCGTCGAAGCCGCACTGGTAGGCTACTTCGCTCACCTGCAATGCAGGGTCGTTGAGCAGCTCTCGTGCCTGCTCCAGGCGGATGCGGTTCACATATTGCTGGGTTGTCACTCCAGTGATGGCCTTGATGCGGCGGTTGAGCTGGCTGCGCGAGAGGCACACGTCGCTGGCAATAGCCTCAATCGACAGGTTGCCGTTCTCAATGCCATTTTTCACACTGTTGACCACCTTACCCAGCAACTGGTGGTCTTGCTCGGAGAGCGCCGACGGCTCGGTGCTTTGCTTTGCCATGTCGGTTGCTGCGGTTTTGCTACGCAGGGCATCTATGGTGGCTTGCAGGGCTTCTTCCCTCACATGCATGCGGCGGCGCATGAGCCACCACACCAGCATGGCAATCAAGATGGCTAGTGCTATAGCTCCTATTATTATATATAGTGTGAGTTGTTTGTTCTGCTCGTTCTCATGCTTCAGCTCGTTGATGCCAAACTCGGCATTATAGCGTGCCAGAGTCTCGGCATTGGCGTTGCTGTAGAGCGAGTCTTTGAGCAGGTCGAAGCGCTCCAGCTCAAGCTTGGCACTGTCGGGGTTGCTGTGCCACAGGGCTTCGTAAAGCCCTCGTCGCGAGTGCATCTCGTTGGCAATATCTCCACTCGCTACAAAGATTTGTGCCGCCTCGCGGTAGTAGGGTATAGCTTCATTTTCGCGCTTTTGTGCCAGCAGTGCTTTTCCCATCTTGTTGCAGGCGATGCCCAGCGACAGCTTGTCGCCCACCTGTCGCATGAAGGGTATCACATCTTTCAAAAGACTTTCGGCCTCTTTGTATCTTTCTAATCCAATGAGCACCGACGCCTTTTGGGCATTGCGCACCATGAGCATGTCGTCGCGCCCAAGCTGCTTCTCTATGTCGCAAGCGATGTTGATGTGTTCCAGGGCCTTCTGGTCGTTGACAAGAGCATGATACACCTCCGAGGCTTTGCCTTGCAGCACCGACATGCGGGCTGGATTGCCTGCTTTCTTGGCAAGGTCTATGGCCTTGAGGATATATTTCTCGGCTTCGCGGGGCTGATTGGCGCCAAGATAGATGCCGGCAATGGTGTTGAGCGACGAGCTCATCACGTCGGGGTCGCCGCTTTTCTCATCTAGTGCATAGCACTGCTTGGCATAGGTTATCGCCTCCTGAAACTGCGCCTGCCTGAAGCTGGCCATTGCCAGCAGGTTCAGGCAGTCGGCCTCTAGCTCGCCGCCTCGCCATAATTGCAACGCCTTCTTTCCCGTTGCTATAGCCCGAGGAAAGTCTTGACTGGCGTAGTAATGCTCTGTGCTCCAGTACCACACATGCTTCTTGAGCGTGTCGGCAGGGGTGCCCGTGGCAAACTGGTAGAGCTTATCGGTCAGTTCGGCTTTGTCGTAGGCCTTCATTATTTGGTTGGCGATGCCCACCTGTTGCGCTGGGTTTGCTTGCTCAAAGTCGCTGAGCAGCTTGTTGATATCCTGACCACACACCTGTGCAGCGTTAAGACTAAGAGCTATGATGAAAAATGCAATAAATCTTGGCATGTTCTAAATAAGAAGTGTTAAGTGTGAAGTGTTAAGTAGGGACAAGGCGTGCCTTGTCCGTGGAACGAATGAAGTAAGAAGAAAGAAGTAGGAAGAAAGAAGTAGGAAGTAGGAAGTAGGAAGTAGGAAGAAAGAAGTAGGAAGTAGGAAGTAGGAAGTAGGAAGTAAGAAGTAGGAAGTAGGAAGTAGGAAGTGCGACGGCTACCATTGCCTTGTCCTCTTGTTCTCTTGTCCTCTCGTTCTCTAGTTTTCTAGTTTTCTAGTTTTCTTGTTTTCTCGTCCTCTCGTTCTCTCGTCCTCTTGTTCTCTCGTC
>ONJX01000006.1:8105-108161 GCA_900318255.1 uncultured Prevotellaceae bacterium
TCTCGTCCTCTCGTTCTCTCGTCCTCTTGTTCTCTCGTCCTCTTGTCCTCTCGTCCTCTTGTCCTCTTGTCCTCTCGTTTTCTTGTCCTCTCGTCCTCTCGTCCTCTTGTCCTCTTGCCAGCACTTATCGCATGAGCAAGTAGGCGGTGTAACCAATGTAGATGGCTACAAAGATGAAGCCCTCGATGCGGTCGAACTTGCGCTTGCCAAAGGTGAACACCACAACCCAGGTGAGCACAGCGGCAAGTATTGCCACGCCATAGTCAACGATGTTGATGCTGTCGAGCGCATAGGGCTTAATGCTCGCCGAAACACCCAGGATCATGAGCATGTTGAACACGTTGGAGCCTATCACGTTGCCCAGCGCCAGCTGTGGATTCTTCTTCAAGGCCGCGATGATGGCTGTGATGAGCTCGGGCAGTGAGGTGCCCACGGCCACGATGGTGATAGAAATGACGGCTTCGCTCATGCCCCACGCTGCGGCAAGGCTCTTGGCCGACTCTAGGAACAGGTTGCCGCCCCACAGCAGAGCCGCCAGCGATACGGCAGCAATGCCCCACAGCAGCCACACGTTCTTGCCGGTAAGGCTCGAAGAGGCTTCTTCGTCGGCCTCGGCAAGGGCTTCGTTGGGGTTCTGGCCCTTCTTGAGGATCACCACCGCCATGTAGATGATAAAGAACACCAGCAGGACGATACCGTCGAGGCGGGAGAGCGAGTTGCCGCCAATGCCGGGGATGAGGGAGTCGTTGGCCAGCAGGAACACAAGCAGTGCCGCCGCAATGCCTATAGGGATGTCGCGACGCGTTTGCTGTCGGTTTATTTCAAAAGGCAGGATGATTGCCGTCACGCCCAGGATGAGGAATACATTGGCGATGTTAGAACCCAGCACATTACCCATGGCGATGTCGCCATGGCCGGTGAGCGCGCTTTGTATAGAAACAAAAAGCTCGGGCGCCGAGGTGCCTATGCCCACGATTGTCAACCCGATGATGAAATTAGAGATTTTAGCTCGTTGAGCTATAGCTACCGAGGCATCAACCAGATAGTTGGCTCCCACAAGCAGCAATGCCAGTCCCAGGATAAGAAATAGATAGTCCATATAGTTACTAAAATATGATGTTTGAAACTTTAATTTGGCTTCAAAATTAGTAGGAATTCTTTTATTATACAAATTTATGCATTGCAATTTTGCATAATCAAGAGCTAACTTGTTGAGAAAAAAACATTGCCTGAGTGTTTCGGGCAATGTTTTGTGAATTGTGCTCAAGCGAGCGCGATCGAGCTATAAAACCAGCGAGCGCAAGCGAGCGACTTACTGCATTCCGCTCACGGCCACTTCCTTGCAGGTGCGACCAATCAGGCCTTGCAGCACCTTGCCGGGGCCAAGCTCTACAGCCTCGGTCATGCCGTCGGCTGCCATGTTGGCAACAATGTGGCTCCAGCGCACGGGCGCTGTAAGTTGCTTGATGAGGTTCTCTTTAATTTCCTCAGGATTGGTGTGTGGTTTAGCATCAACATCTTGATAGATAGGGCAGATGGGCTCGCTGAAGTTTGCCTCGTGGATAGCTTTTGCAAGCTCCTCGCGGGCTGGCTCCATCAGTGGCGAGTGGAAAGCACCACCCACCTTCAGGGGCAGAGCGCGGCGAGCGCCAGCCTCCTTGAACTTGGCGCAAGCCTCCTCGATGGCTTCGAATGAGCCGCTGATTACCACTTGGCCTGGGCTGTTGTAGTTGGCGGGAACGCACACGCCGTCGATCGAGGAGCAGATTTCCTCCACTTTATCGTCGTCCATGCCGATAATGGCAGCCATGGTAGAGGGAGTGGCTTCGCAAGCCTTCTGCATGGCGAGGGCACGTGTCTCCACGAGTTTCAAGCCCTGCTCAAAAGGCAGTACGCCAGCGGCAACAAGAGCCGAGAATTCACCGAGCGAGTGGCCGGCCACCATGTCGGGCTTAAACTCGTCGCCCAGAGTTTTGGCTAGTATCACACTGTGCAAGAACACGGCGGGTTGAGTAACTTTAGTCTGCTTAAGGTCGTCCTCGGTGCCGTTGAACATAAGGTCGGTGATGCGGAAACCTAGCACTTCGTTGGCTTTCTCAAACATTTCACGGGCCTCGGCGTTGTTGTCATACAGGTCTTTGCCCATGCCTACAAACTGCGCGCCCTGGCCAGGAAAAACAAATGCTTTCATACTTAAAATTTGTTGTTGTTATGTTGTAGAATAATTGTGTAAATCTTAAAATCGCCGCAAATGTAAGCATTTTTTTATTTATAGCAAAACAATTCTTTTCACTAATCCCTATTGCGCAATCAAAATGAAACAATGGGGTCAGACCCCGTTGTTTCATTTTTGGCTAGGGGTTAAGGCTGATTTATCAAAAAGTTGTGAGTTTTGGGGTGAATGTTGTGTATTTTTCAAAAATTCTGTTTAATTTTGCGAGTTATAAACATAAAATATATTCTATCATGTTGAATTCAATATTATTGCTTCTTGGCAACTTTGGCACTACCGAATTGATAATTATCGTGGTTATCATCTTGTTGCTCTTTGGTGGCAAGAAGATTCCCGAGCTGATGAAAGGCATTGGTAAGGGTGTGCGTAGCTTCAAGGAAGGCATGGACGAGGTTAAAGAGGAGGTGGAAAAGCCCATAAAAGAGGCTACTGCCGACGAGAAGAAAGACACTGGCACTAAGCAGAACGGTCAATAAACATCACTTCCTTATGGAAGAGTCGAGCAAGGAACAGTTGCAGGAGATGTCGTTTTGGGACCACCTCGACGTGTTGCGGGGTGTCCTGATTAAGATTGCCATTGTGGTAGTGGCGATGGCTATTATCTTCTTTGCGCTCATGCCCCGCATCTTTGATGGCGTGATCCTTGCCCCGTGCCGTGGCGACTTTGTGCTCTATCGCCTCTTTGAGCAGGTGACCGCTGGCATCCCTGGGTTGCCGCAGTTTACCACCGAGGGCTTTCATGTGAATTTAATCAACATCCAGCTGGCATCACAGTTCTTCATCCACATGAGCACCTCGTTCTGGCTGGCGCTGGTGTTCTCGTTCCCCGTGGTGATTTACCTGCTGTGGACCTTTGTGGCACCAGCTCTGTATGAACATGAGAAGCGTGGCATTAGGCGTGCCTTTGCTTTCGGCAACCTGATGTTCTTCCTGGGCGTGGCAGTGGGCTACTTTGTGGTGTTCCCGGTGACTCTACGATTTCTTGCCGACTACCATGTGAGCGCGATGGTGCCAAACCAGATCTCGCTCGACAGCTACATGGACACCTTCTTGATGCTCATTTTCATTATGGGTATCATCTTTGAGCTGCCGTTGCTGGCGTGGCTGCTTGGGAAAATGGGGGTTCTAAAGCGCGCTTTCTTCAAGAAATACCGCCGCCATGCCATTGTGGCACTGCTCATTCTGGCAGCATTTATCACTCCCACTGGCGACCCGTTCACGCTCACTATTGTGTTCTTGCCCATCTACCTGCTCTATGAGATGAGTGCCTTGGTGGTGAAGAAGTGATGGCGCTTTGCTGGTTTTGGCGCTTCGCTTGTGCTCGCTGGTTTTGGCGCTCGCTTGCGCTCGCTGGTTTTGGTGCTTCGCTTGCGCTTCGCTGGTTTTGTCGCTTCGCTGGTTTTGTCGCTTCGCTGGTTTTGTCGCTCGCTTGTGCTTCGCTGGTTTTGGTGCTTCGCTGTCGCATAATTTACAATATAAGAAATTAATCTAGAAAACCTGGAATTATATATTATGAAAGAGAAACGATTAGGTTTTGCAACTCGCATGGGAGCTATAGCTGCCACGGTGGGTAGTGCAGTGGGGTTGGGAAACATTTGGCGCTTTCCCTACCAGGCTGGAGAGAATGGTGGCGGGGCCTATATACTGGTCTATCTGATATGTGTGGTGTTGCTCGGCATACCCATCATGATGTCGGAGTTTATTATAGGCAGCTCCACTCACAAGAGCATGAAAGGTGCTGTGCAGCAGCTCACTCCTGGTTCGCCCTTCAAGATTTTTGCCTACGTTGGCGTGCTTGGCGCGTTGCTCATCTGTGGATATTACTGCGTGGTGTGTGGCTGGGTGATAGAATATCTGTGGGCATCGGCTAGTGGCACCCTGCTGGGTCACTCGCCCGAGGAGTATGACACGATATTCAAAACTTTTGTTAGCTCTCCTGACCGCTGCTTGCTCTGGACTCTGCTCTTCCTCGTGCTCAACTTCCTCGTGCTTAGCCGTGGCATCAAGAATGGCATAGAGCGCTTGTCAAATGTGATGATGCCGTTGCTCTTTTTGCTGTTGATAGTGTTCTGTGTCAACTCCTTGTTGTTGCCTGACTCTGACGATGGCATGGATTTCCTCTTCAATATTGACTTTTACGAGCTGGGCTGGAAAGGTGTGGTAGATGCAATGGGTCAGGCTTTCATGTCGTTGTCGCTGGGTGTTACTTGCCTAATCACCTATTCGTCTTATTTCAAGGAAGATACTCGCTTGATGAGAGATGCAGTGACCATTTCGGCTCTCGACACGCTGGTGGCTATTCTAGCTGGTATTGTTATTTTCCCGGCAGTGTTCTCATTTGACATGCAGCCCAATGCTGGCCCCGACCTGATTTTCAACACGCTGCCCACTATTTTCCAGCAGATGCCAGGTGGCATAGTGTGGGCGGTGGCGTTTTTCGTGCTGTTGTTTTTTGCTTCTATCACATCAACAATATCGCTTAGCGAGATTCCTGTCACTTTCTTGATTGACGAGTACAAGATGTCGCGTGGCAAGGCTATAGCCATCACTGCCGTGCTGATGACGGTGATTTCTGTGCTGAGCGCGTTGTCGTTTAGTACGCTTAGCGATGTCAAGCTCTTTGACAAGAACATATTTGACTTCCTCGACTATGTGGGTCCCAACTTCTTCATGCTGCTGGGTGGTCTGGTAACAGCCATCTATGTGGGGTGGGTTCTTAAGAAGGATGTTATCCACAAGCAGCTCACTAACGGCGGGAAGCATAAGTCGAGGTTTGTTCAGCCTTACATAATTTTCTGTCTGCGTTACATTGCTCCTGTTGCTATAGTAATCATCTTTTTGTACTATACGGGGGTGCTCAAGTATCTTGATTTGTTTTAGGAATTTCTTGGCATGAATAATTGCTTCTTTAAGAAATATAGCATTAACTTGCGTGGGCGATTGGTGGAGATGGCCCATCCCTGGGTGATGGGCATCTTAAATGCCACCCCCGATTCGTTCTATAGCGACAGCCGTGTGATGGATGCGGAGGCAATAGCCGAGCGTGCCCTGGCAATGGTGGCCGATGGTGCCGACATCCTCGACATTGGCGCTTGCTCCACGCGCCCTGGTGCCGAAAATGTGGGACTCGCCGAGGAGGTGAAGCGACTCGATGTGGCTGTTAGAGCGGTGAGAGCTGCCGTTGGTCCAAGCGTTGTTATCTCGGTAGATACTTTTCGTGCTCAGGTTGCGAAGCACTGTGTGGAGGAACTTGGGGTAGATATCGTCAACGATATTTCTGGTGGTGACCTTGACCCACTGATGCACAATACAATAGCCCAGCTGCAGGTGCCTTACATCGTGATGCACACTCGTGGCACTCCGGCTACCATGCAGCAGCTCACCAACTATGATGGCGACGTGGCAGCAGTGGTGCTCGAGGAACTGGCTCGCAAGATTGACACATTGCACCAGCTAGGCATCAACGACGTGATTGCCGACCCGGGATTTGGCTTTGCCAAGACAGTGGAGCAGAACTATCGCCTGTTGTCACATCTGGAGGCGTTTCATGCTCTTGACGTGCCACTGCTGGTGGGACTCTCGCGCAAGTCGATGATACAAAGGGTGCTCAACTGCACCGCTGCCGCTGCGCTCAATGGCACCACGGTGGTCAACACCATTGCACTGATGAAGGGCGCCCACATCGTGCGGGTTCACGACGTGAAAGCGGCAGCAGAAGCCCGCGACTTGGTCATCGCTGCCCAGACCGCAAATTAGACAAAACTTTGAACTCTTAACTGTGAACTGAAATGATTTCTTTTGGCATTAAAGACTTGATTGACATACTGCTTGTTGCGGTTTTGCTATATTACACCTATCGCTCTATGAAGGAGAGTGGTGCGTTAAACATCTTTGTTGGCGTGTTTGCTTTTATCATGGTGTGGGTAGTGGTAGATAAGATTCTGGGCATGAAACTGCTCGGCACTATTATGGATCGCATCATCGACAGTGGCATTTTCATCTTGATTATCATCTTCCAGGACCAGATAAAGCGGTTCTTGACCGAGCTTGGCTCCAAGCGTGGGTGGAAATCGATATCTAAACTATGGCATAGCGGCCAGCCCAAGAATGCCCGCAAGAAGTGGGTGATGCCCATCGTGTATGCATGCATGAGCCTGTCGAAGTCGAAGACTGGCGCGCTGATAGTCATCAGGCAGAATTTCTCGCTAGAGGACTATGAGCACTCGGGCGACATCATCAATGCCGAGGTCAACAACCGCCTGCTCGAGAACATCTTCTTCAAGAATAGCCCGCTGCATGATGGCGCGGTGATTATTGATGATGGCAAGATAAAAGCCGCCGGCTGCATCTTGCCAGTGTCGCACGACACCAGCTTGCCCAAGTATCTGGGCTTGCGTCACCGCTCGGCGCTAGGCATCTCGCAGGCCACCGACGCCATTGCCATAGTGGTGAGCGAAGAGACTGGCAACATCTCCTATGCCCACCGTGGCGAGATGCACCTCAAGCTCTCGAGCACCGACCTCGACCGCGCACTCTCTAACCTGATAGAATAAAGTTATGTTTCTGATTAACGAAAACACCCTGGTCACCCTCGATGTGGTGGAGCGCTTCTTTTGCTGCGACCTTGACTCCTGCCTGGGGCAGTGCTGCATCGATGGCGATGCTGGCGCGCCACTCACTGCCGAGGAAGCGGAGCAAATCAGGAAAATCCTGCCCGAGATTTGGGACGACCTCTTGCCGCGAGCCCGGCAGGAGATAGAGCAAAACGGCATCTCCTATCATGACCCCGAAGGGGAGCTGGTGACGCAGATTCTTGACAACAGCAACTGCGTGTTCTCGTGCTATGCTCCTGGCGGCAAGTGCATCTGTGCCATCGAGAAGGCCTATCGTGAGGGCCGCATCGGGTTTGTGAAGCCCATTTCATGCGCTCTCTATCCGTTGCGCCTCAAGACATTGAGCAACGGCAGCGTGGCTGTCAACTACCATCGCTGGAAAATATGCAAAAGTGCCGAGGTGCTGGGACGGAGCAAGAAACTGCGTGTGTATCAGTTCCTGAAAGAGCCGTTGATTCGTCGCTTTGGGCAAGCTTGGTATGACGAACTAGTGTTAAATTGCGAATTATACATAAAACAATATCTTTCATCATGAAAAGCAGTAAAAAAATTCTCGGTCATGTGCTCCTGTTAGTGTCGATGCTTGTGCCGCTCAAGGCCTTGCCGGTCTATCTCCAGGCATCTACATTGTGGGCAATAAAAAGATTGTGATTTTATGAAAACACCTGTAGTGTCGCATAAAAAATGAGGGTGGAAATTTTTTCACCCTCATTTTTTTATTTTGCTTTGAAGAACTCCGATTGTTGCTGTATCAGCTCCTTGTCGTCGAAGTAGTTAATCTTCATGGCGTTGCGCACCTCGTCCATGGTCTTGACGGCCGTCTCGCGGGCTTTGTCGGTGCCGCGGCGCAATATGTTGTAGATTTCGGGAATGTCCTGCTCTAGCTCATGACGGCGCTGCCTGATGGGCTCGAGCATCTCGTTGAGGATGCTGTTCAAGAGTTTCTTGCATTTCATGTCGCCCAGGCCGCCGCGGCGGTAGTGGTCTTTCATCTCATCGAGGTTGTGATAGTCGGGCAGGTATTTTGCGAAGTCTTCGTCGCTCGAGAAGGCATCAAGATAGGTGAACACGGCGTTGCCCTCCACGGTGCCTGGGTCGCTCACGTTCAGGTGGTTGGGGTCGGTGAACATGGAGCGCACTTTTTGCCACACGGTGTCGGCGTCGTCGCTCAGGTAGATGCAGTTGCCCAAGCTCTTGCTCATCTTCTCCTTGCCGTCGGTGCCAGGCAGGCGGCGTGCTGTCTCGTTCTCGGGCAGCATGATGTCGGGTTCCACAAGCACATCGCCGTAGGTGCCGTTGAAGCGGCGCACCAGTTCGCGTGTGATTTCTAGCATAGGTTTCTGGTCCTCGCCAGCGGGCACTATGTCGGCCTTGAAGAGGGTGATGTCGGCCGCCTGGCTCACGGGGTAGCAGAAGAATCCCAGGGGTATGTTAGCCTCAAAGTTGCGCATCTTAATCTCGGTCTTCACCGTTGGGTTGCGCTCCACGCGGCTCACGGTGATGAGGTTCATCAGGTAGGTGGTAAGCTCGGCGAGTTCAGGAATGTGGCTCTGGATGAAGATGATGCACTTCTCCGGGTCGAGACCTGCCGAGAGGTAGTCGAGAGCCACCTCAATTATGTTTTGGCGTATCTTCTCGGGGTTGTCGGCATTGTCGGTGAGTGCCTGCACATCGGCCATAAAGACAAACATTTTCTCATAATCACCTGCGTTTTGCAGTTCTACGCGTCGGCGCAGCGAGCCCACATAGTGTCCCAGGTGGAGCTTGCCTGTGGGGCGGTCGCCCGTCAATATAACTTTTCCCATATTATTAAGATGTGTTTTAATAGTTTTTTCAAAAATTAAGTTGCAAAATTACAGCTTTTAATCTAAATAAGCAACATGATGTTTAAAAAAATCATGCTTGCCTCACTTTCCGGTCAAGGTGAAAATCTCGTTAAGTTCCTTGTTGCTTAGCTGTCCTATCCAGTTTTCTCCAGTGGCGACAGTCATGTTAGCGAGTTCTTTTTTGCTCTGTATCATCTCGTCGATGCGCTCTTCAAAAGTGCCCTTGGTGATGAAGCGATGCACAATTACGTTGCGGTGCTGGCCGATGCGGTAAGCACGGTCGGTGGCTTGGGCTTCGACGGCGGGGTTCCACCACGCTGGTTTTGTCGCTCGCTTGCGCTTCGCTGGTTTTGGCGCTCGCTTGCGCTTCGCTGGTTTTGTCGCTCGCTTGCGCTTAGCTGGTTTTGTCGCTTCGCTTGCGCTTCGCTGGTTTTGTCGCTTCGCTTGCGCTTCGCTGGTTTTGTCGCTTCGCTTGCGCTCGCTGGTTTTGTCGCTTCGCTGGTTTTGGCGGTCGCTTGCGCTTCGCTGGTTTTGGCGCTTGCTTGCGCTCGCTGGTTTTGTCGCTCGCTTGCGCTTCGCTGGTTTTGGCGATCGCTTGCGCTCGCTGGTTTTGTCGCTCGCTTGCGCTTCGCTGGTTTTGGCGATCGCTTGCGCTTCGCTGGTTTTGTCGCTCGCTTGCGCTCGCTGTTTTGACGGTCGCTGGTCGCTTAAATGAGTGTTACTTGCTCGCCTAGTGCCACTTTGTGCTGCCTGTAGAGCAAGCCAAGGGCTTTCTTGAAGTCTTTTTTGCTGCAGTTGAAGGTGCGCTGTATTTCCTCGGGTGAGGACTTGTCGCCCAGGAGCATCGCTCCGTTGTTCTCTTGCATATAACGGAGGATGTCGCTGGCGACGTCGTCGATGCGCATCTTCTCGATTTTGGCGAGCGTGACGTCGATTTTGTCGTCATCGCGCACTTGCTTGATGAATCCGGTATGATGTTCGCCAATGTTAACGGGCTGATAGAGCTCGTTGTTATAGATCATTCCCCAGTGCTTGCCATCAACAATGACTCGGTAACCTATCTCTTGTTGCTGCACGATGAGCACGTCAACCTTCTGGCGGTGGTAGAAATCGGGTCGCGAGTTGTTCAGGAACTTGTCGAGCTTAGCGCTTGCCACGATGCGCTGGCTGGTGGGGTCGAGGTAGATATAGACGATGTAGCTGCGTCCTGCCTGCATGCGCACTCGCTGTTCGCGGAATGGCACCAGCAGGTCTTTAGCAGCGAGTCCCCAGTCGAGGAAGGCACCGATGGCGTTGACAGCTTTCACCCTCAAGAGGCAGAACTGCCCCACGGTTGCGAAAGGGTGCTCGGTAGTGGCCACTGGTCGGTTCTCTGAGTCGTGATACACAAACACCTCAATCTTGTCATCTAGCTCCTCGTCGCCGGTGAGGTATCGCTTGGGGAGCAGCACCTCATTGCCTTCGTCATCGATCAGGTAAGCTCCGAAATCGACGAAACGGTTAATTATTAAATTATTGTATTGCCCAGTTTTCATTTTTCTTATTGTCTATTATTTACTTAATAAAATGGCTATTAATTATGCTGATGCAAAGTAACGAAAAAAAGGGGAGGGGAGTTGTTAAAGATGGTTAATTTGAAGGCTTGCTATGCAGTATTTGACCAGCTCATGTGTTTAGATGGTGAAAAATAGGCGAGAAAGACTATTTTTTATACATGTTCAGTCATTTTTGGCATGAGATTTGTAACAGAATTGAAAAACTTTGTGTAGCTTTGCAGTTTAACTTAGCAGTTTTTAAACTTTTATAGAGTTTAATAGTCTAAAGAGCAACTGAGGATACCGTTGAATATTAATAATTTAAAACATAAAAGCACTATGAACTACAAATTATTCACTCTAATGGGTGCCTTGCTAGTGGGCTGCGCCTGCGTCATGGCACAGGATTATGAGGACGACATCTACTATGATGGCAGCAAGGAGACCAAGACGGTCAAGGTTGTCACCAAGCAGGTGCCACCATCTTCGGGTTATTATGGAGAACTCACTACCCAGGTTACTCCACTCACGGGAGTTGTCAACGGTCGTGATGTTGACGAGTATAACCGCCGCTACAACAATTACGATGAGAGCGACACTGTGTATCTTACCGAGGAGGAGTTTGCCAACACTCGTCGCATAGAGAAGTTTCACAACCCCACTATCGTGATACGCAGCAACGACCCTGACCTTATTGAGTATTACTTCGATAGCACCCCAACGGTAAACCTCATCGTGGGTACCGACTGGAGCTGGGGACCATACTGGGGCTGGGGCTATCGCTATTATGACCCCTGGTACAGCTGGTCGTGGGGATGGAATGATCCCTGGTACTACAGCGGCTGGTATGGCTGGGGCTGGTATGGCGGTTATCGCTATCATCCGTGGTCTTACTGGGGACGCCCATGGGGTGGCTACTGGGGTAGCTACTGGGGCGGTGGCTACTGGGGAAGGCCCTATCACTGGGATAGTGGCTGGTATGGATACCGTGGCCATCACTACAACAGTGGTTACAACGGCCGTCGCCCAGGCTTGAACTATCATGGCAATCGTGGCAATAGTGGATATGACGGCCATGGCAGATATGCTGGCAACTCTGGGCGCTCAACAGTCTCGGGCCACAATGGTATAAACCGCGGCAACCTCGACAAGGGAGGTTATGCTGGCGGACGAGGCACTATGCGACCCGGAAACCGCTCTTATAATGACGGCGCCACAGCTGGCGGAGGTCGCTCTTCGGGCGGATACAGCGGCGGCTCTACTGGTAGAAGCACCTACACTCCCTCTACACGAAGTCATGGTGGCGGTCGTAGCTACACCCCCTCGGGTTCTTCGGGACGCAGCTACACTCCATCAACAGGTGGCACCTCTCGCAGCTACACTCCATCAACAGGTGGCACTAGGAGCAGTGGCGGCTTCTCGGGCGGTGGTCGCAGCAGTGGCGGCTTCTCGGGTGGTAGCCATGGCGGCGGTGGCGGCTTCTCAGGCGGCCATGGCGGCGGAGGAGGTCACAGTGGCGGTGGCGGTGGTCACGGCGGGCGCCGATAATATCGTAATATCGCACTCTTGTGAAATAATATAATTTAAATTAAACACCAATTTTTGAACATTTAACAATGAAAAAAATATATATTGCATTATTGCTTGGAGGAGCAGCGCTCATGGCAAATGCTCAGGCAACATTTGATGTCCTAAAGATGTCTGAAACAGAGTTGAGTGGTACGTCTCGTTACATGTCGATGGCTGGCGCTTTTGGCGCTCTCGGCGGTGACGTGTCGGCGGTAGCGCAGAACCCTGGTGGCATAGGTGTGTATCGCAGCAGCGACATCTCGGCAACGATGAACCTCAACTTCCTCTCAACAAAGACTGCTGGCGACAAGCTCAGCGACACCAAGTTCTGGTTCAACAATGTGGGATATGTGGGCTCAATGAAAATCGACAATGATTTCTTCAGGTATTTCAACTGGGGTTTCTCCTATAACCGCATCAACTCCTATAAACGTCGCTATCAAGGTGGTTATAGCACAGGCCATTCTATCACCAACAAGATTGCCGACAACCTTAACGCTGGTGGATGGATTGACCAAGACCTCTCGGCTAATCAGTACTCTGGCAATATCTTCTATGAAAGCAATGCTCCCTGGCTGGGCATCCTGGCCTACCAGTCCTATCTGCTCAACAGCAATGTTGATGGCTCGTTCAAAGGGCTTGCTAATATAGAAAATTACCAGACTTCGGGTAAAGCTAATTTCCTGGTTGATGAGAAAGGACACACCGATGAGTATAACATCACGCTGGGTGGTAACTTCAAGAACACCGTGTTCTGGGGCCTGAACTTTGGCATCACCGACCTGCGCTTCGACAGCTATCAGTACTATGGCGAGGATCTTGACAATGCCGAGATTTATGACTATAATGCTAATAATGGCAGCACCACTAAGGGCTATGCCGGCTTCGACTTCCAGTCGCAGCAAGAGACCCGTGGCACTGGCTATAACTTCAAGTTTGGTGTGATTGTTAAGCCCATCAATCAACTCCGCATTGGTGCCGCATTCCACACTCCCACTTATTATGACATGAAAGACCTTTACAAGGTGTATAGTGGTTTTGACCTGCAGGCCGACCTTGATCCTAACATGTACTCCGGGAACTATGAGACTGGCGCAACAGGCTACTACGATGAGTATCGCTACACTATAAAGACTCCCTGGAAGTTTATGGGCAGCCTCGCTGTGGTGCCCACCAGCAAGGGGTTGATTAGCTTTGACTATGAATATGTGGGCGCTAACACCATGCGCTGTGGCGACGAGCGTGGCTACAACTATGGCGACACAGAATACTATATTAAAAATCAGCTGCAAGCCCAGCACACCGTGCGCGTGGGTGCCGAGTATCGTGTGACACCCAGCTTCAGCTTGCGTGCTGGTTATGCTTACCAGACTTCTCCAGTAAAGGATGAGGTGAAGGGTGTGGCCAACGACAATGTGGATGTGGTATCGAGCAACTACATGTATCAGTATGACAAGAACAACCAGTACATCACTTGTGGCCTGGGCTATCGCTACAAGAAGTTCTATCTCGATGCAGCCTATGTGCACCACAACCGCACCAGCCACTATCACGCTTATCCTGGCGAGCAAGGCGAGGAGGTGAAAGACAACAACAACAAGGTTTCATTGACACTAGGATTTAGATTCTGAGAAAATAATTCCTTTCGCGCCATTGAGCGTAAATTAATAGTGAGATTAGGAGGCATTGTTAATAAAATGCCTCCTTTTTTCAAGGTGGGTTCAATAAATTAAGCAAAAGTAAAAAATGTGTTTTTGGTTGTATTTTGTTTTCTGTCGGCATCTTTTTATCTAAAGTCTTGAAATGTAGCCCGCTACTATTCCTCAACTTTGTATAAAAACCTGCTCGGCATAAATTCAAAATCCATCTCAATTAATTTATAGAACCCACCTTAGTGCAGTTATCAACCTTTTTCACTATCTTTGAAAACTTTTTTGCAACTAGCTCATGAACATGGTAAATCTGGAAAATATCGACCTTGACAATGTGGAGTTCCAAAATGCTTGGAACCTGATACGCAACACCCGTCGATCGGTATTTCTAACGGGCAAGGCCGGCACTGGCAAGAGCACGTTCCTCAAATATATATGTGCCAATACCAGCAAGGAGCACGTGGTGCTCGCTCCCACGGGCATAGCTGCCGTGAACGTGGGAGGCCAAACGCTGCACTCATTCTTCAAGATTCCGTTTAAGCCACTGCTCCCTGACGACCCCGACTTCTCGCCTCGCCGCATCCGCAAGACTCTGCGCTACTCGGCACAGAAGGTGAAGCTCATCAAGAAACTCGAACTAATCATCATCGACGAGATCTCGATGGTGCGATGCGACATCATCGACTTTATCGACAAAGTGCTGCGCATCTATTCGGGCAACATGCGAGAAGCCTTCGGCGGCAAGCAGTTGCTCTTTGTGGGCGACATCTTTCAGCTAGAGCCGGTAATCACCCGCGACATGCGCGACATCTTGCGACGATATTACCAGCAGTTCTTCTTCTTCAACGCCAAGGTGTTTAATAGCTTGGGCTTGATACCCATTGAGCTACGCAAGATTTACCGCCAAACCGACAGCACTTTTATTGCCATGCTCGACCGTGTGCGCGTGAGCCATGCCAGCAACAGCGACCTGCAGCAGCTCAACAGCCGATGCAATCTTGACTACCAAGAGCCCGACAACGGCCTGGTGATGACCCTTGCCACACGTCGCGACACGGTAGATTCTATCAACGACGCTCACATGCAGGCTCTGGATACTCCCGAATATGTGTTCATGGGCGAGGTGACCGACCTCTTCCCCGACAACGACCTGCCCACCAGCAAAGAGCTTGTGATAAAGAAAGGGGCACAGGTCATATTCATTCGCAACGACAAGGAAGGGCGGTGGGTGAATGGCACACTGGGAATGGTGGCAGAGGTCGATGACAGCGGCATAGTGGTCGAGCTTGAGAATGGCGACAGCTACGCCCTTGAGCAAGAGATTTGGGAGAACGTGCAATATACCTACGACGAGAAAGAGAAAAAGGTGATAGAGAACGTGGTGGGGACTTTCAAGCAGTTTCCCATTAAGCCCGCATGGGCACTCACGGTACACAAGAGCCAGGGCTTGACGTTCAACAACATCGTCATTGACTTTGCCGGAGGCGCGTTCTCTAGTGGGCAGACCTATGTCGCCCTGTCGCGATGCACGTCGCTCGAGGGCATCACGCTACTGCGGCCACTGTCGCAGCGCGACATCATCGTCAACACAGCCATCGTTGACTTTAGCCGCCAGTTCAACAACCAGTCCACTATCAACGATGCCATCATGGTGGAGAAGGCCAACGGGCTCTACACAATGGCATCTATCGCCTTCGACCACGACGACTTTGCGCGCGCTGTTGACTGCTTTGCACAGGCGATGGAAATTCACAACGTGATAAGCGACCCATTAGCTAAACGCCTCATAAAGTTTAAGTTCAACAAATTCAACCGGCTTAATGAGAAAATCAAGTGCCTGGAAGAAGTTATCGATGCCCAGAACAAGCAACTGCATGACCTGGCAGCTGAGTTCACGGCGATGGGTGACCAGTCGCTGGGCATGGGCACGCTGGCACAAGAAGATGAGGTCATTTATGGCAATGCCAAGCCACACCTCGACGAGATTGCCATAAAATCGGCACTCGCCAATTACAACAAGGCTCTGCGGCTGAGCGAGGACTTTGTGCCCGCGATGCTCGGCAAGGCCCGCTTGCTCAATGCGATAGGGGAGACCGATCAGGCTCTGGAGCAGCTCAATGTGATTCTCTCTAAAAACAAGAACTGCTATGATGCTCTCATGGCACTGGCGGCAATCAACGAGAAGCAAAAAGACCTGCCTGCCGCCATTAAAGCCCTGAAGCGTGCCACAAAAGCGTCACGCACCGCCGTTGAGCCCCATGTGAAGCTGGCCGACATTTACGAGAAAATAGGGCTTGACGACCTTGCCGACGAGCACAACGAGATAGCCAAGCAACTGAGAAGTCAACAAAAGAAACCTCGCCGCAAGAAGAAATGAAGACAATGAGAACGATATTTCTTGTTTTGGTGCAGATTGTGGTAGCGCTCAATGCTGCCTCCCAGGTTTATGCTATTAATGGTTGTGGTGACGTTCTGCCGCCAGTGCCCGCCTATAGCGACTCAACTCAATGGTATGTCACCAACCGCTGTAGCGATGTGGATATTTTCTACATAATCTCCACCGAGATTGACGACTATGTGGTCGATGGAACGACATGGCACTATGCTAACACCTACAACGATAGCGTGCGGCAGCCACTGCTTGGCGAGATGCATGGCGTTGACCTATTAGTGAGCGGCGACCTAAACTTTTATTCGCCCTATTATCGCCAATGCTCGTTACAGTCTTTTGCCGATAGCTCACTGATGAGCCGCCGCATGCAGGTTCCGCTTGATGATGTGAGAAGTGCTTTTCATTATTATCTAAAGAATCTAAACTGCGGGCGACCGTTTATCATCGCTGGTTTCAGCCAGGGGGCGATGATTGCCTTGCAGCTGCTCAAGGAGATGGACACGGCTACCGCGGGCCGACTGGTGGCAGCTTATATTATAGGTGCCACAATCTCAAAAGAGGACCTCGATAGCTGTAGCGCTATTAAGCCGTCACAAGATGCCACAGACACCGGTGTGACCATCTGCTACAACTCGGTACGCGATCGCTCGTGCGCTATCGACCTGATGTCGAGCAGTGCTGTAGCCATCAACCCAGTAAACTGGAAAACCGACACCACAGCAGCGACACTTGTCACCGAACCCTCACCGCTCAACCCCGCCGGGCAGACAAAGGACACCTTGACGGTGCGTCTTGACGTGGCATCGGGGCTGCTACTGGTAGATGGCTTTACTGGCACCGACTATATGTTGCCACTCATTGGCAAGGAAGGGTGCTATCACTCACGCGAGATATGGCTCTACCGCGATTGTCTGCGGCAGAACATGGCCACTCGCGCCGCAGCTTACTTGCGGCAGCGGTAAGCTGAATTATTTTTACGACAATTAAAGACAATGGCTTTGTTTTATAGGTCATTAAGGACAATGGTCGCTGTTTTTTTCAAACGATTAAAACGATAAATAACGATAAAATGAAACAACGGGGTCTGACCCCGTTGTTTCATTTTTGTGGCTGGAAATTTGTCAAAGGATTAGATTGTCTTTAATGAATTGCATCAAATGTCAGCAATATTAAGTCCTTAAGTGTTTTAGAAAAACGCCTGGGGCTATGCTTGCGATGTGGCACAAAAAATCAAGACCTCACCAGTGCTGCTGCATGATGAGGTCTTGTTAATTAGTGTGTTGTAATTCAACCGTTTGCTTACTTGTTCACCTGGAAGCGGTTGAAACCGTCCTTGAGGTGAGCAACAACCTGGTTGGCGGCGGCGAGGCCGGCGTTGATGTTGGCTTCGGCGGTCTGGGCACCCATCTTCTTGGGAGTGAAGAATACTCTGTCGGCAAACTTCTCCTCAAGAGCGGCTGCGTTGTCGGGCTTCACGTCGGCAACGTAGCGCAGGTCGGTGCGCTCTTCGAGCACGGCAGCGAGGTCATCCTCGTTGATGACTTCCTTGCGAGCTGCGTTGATGAGAGTGCCACCCTTAGGCATGAGCTCGAGCAAGGCGCGGTTCACCGATTTGCGAGTCTGGTCGTTGGCAGGAATGTGTAGGCTCACGAACAGGTTGTTCTTGTAGAGATCCTCAACAGTGTGCACTGGTGTGATGCCATCGGCTTCCATCACCTCGTCCTTAACGAATGGGTCGAGGGCGCTAACCTTCATGTCAAACCCCTTGGCGATGCGAGCAACGTTGCGTCCCACAGCACCATAGGCGTGGATGCCAAGAGTCTTACCTTTAAGCTCGGTGCCCGATGTGCCGTTGTAGCGGTTGCGGATCAAAGTCACGAGCATACCGAAGACGAGCTCGGCCACGGCATTGGCGTTCTGGCCAGGAGTGTTCATCACGCACACCCCGTGCTTGGTGGCCTCGTCAAGGTCGATGTTGTCGTAACCGGCACCGGCGCGAACTACCACCTTCAGTTGAGGTGCAGCGTCAAACACTTCCTTGTCAACCTTGTCGCTGCGCACGATGAGTCCGGCACAATCGCCAATGGCGTTGATCATGTCTTGCTTAGTGCCTTTCTCAACGAGCACGAGCTCATGACCACCTTGTTCAACAACTTCGCGGATGCCAGTAACGGCAGCTGCAGCAAAAGGTTTCTCGGTTGCAACTAAAATCTTCATTTGTTTCAGGTTTATTTTTTTAAGTGGGCCACGACATGTTCATGACCCACTATATTATTATATAATGTGTGAATTAATGATTGTTCTCAAATTCCTTCATGGCGTCAACAAGCACCTTCACGCTCTCGAGGGGCAGTGCGTTGTAGAGCGAAGCACGGAAGCCACCCACGCTGCGGTGACCCTTGATGCCCACGATGCCCTTGCTTGTAGCAAACTCCAGGAAGTCTTTCTCGAGCTCTTTGTACTCGGGTTTCATCACGAAGCACACGTTCATGAGCGAGCGGCTGTCAACGTGAGTAGTGCCAACGAACATGCGGCTTGAGTCGATAGCGTCGTAGAGGCAAGCACCCTTCTCCTCGTTGATGCGTTGCATCTCTTTCACGCCACCCAGGTCTTTGAGCCAGCGCAGGGTCTGCAATGCGGTGAAGATGGGGAGCACGGGAGGAGTGTTGAACATCGAGCCCTTGTCGATGTGAGTTTGATAGTTGAGCATGGTTGGGATAGCGCGATCCACTTTGCCCAGTATGTCCTTCTTGATGATGATGAAGGTCACACCAGCGGGGGCGAGGTTCTTTTGAGCGCCACCGTAGATGAGGGCATATTTCGAAACGTCAACAGGGCGAGAGAAGATGTCGCTCGACATGTCGGCTACCAGAGGCACGTTAACATCGAGGTCTTCACGCAGCTCGGTGCCATAGATGGTGTTATTGGTAGTGATATGAAGATAATCGGCATCGGCAGGAACGGTGAAGTTCTTGGGATAATAGACGTAGTTGTCTTCTTTAGATGAAGCTACTACTTCAACATCGCCAAAGAGCTTGGCTTCCTTGATGGCCTTGTTGGCCCATGTGCCTGAATCTACATAGGCAGCCTTAGTCTTGAGCAGGTTGTAAGGTACCATGCAGAACTGAGTGCTGGCACCACCGCCTAGGAAGAGCACTTCATACCCCTCGGGGATGTCGAGCAACTCTTTGAATAAGGCTTGTGCCTCGTCCATTACAGCTTGAAACTCCTTGCTGCGGTGAGAAATCTCAAGAACCGATAAGCCTGTACCGGCAAAATCACGAATGCCCTCAATAGTCTTATCAATAGCATACTGACTTAAAATTGATGGGCCTGCATAGAAATTGTGCTTCTTCATAAAATGTAGTTTGTTTTAAAAAATAATGGTAATAAAAAATCTTTTGGCAAAAGTACCTATTTTTCTTGATTTCAGCACTATTTTTTTATAAAAGAAATTATGTTATAAAACATAATCAAAAGTGGGTCAAAATGCCAGTTTTTAGGTTTTTGTGCCCTGAAATCTTTAAATATCCTCCTTTTTATTAGATAATTGTGGGTAATGTTAATTAAATTGCAATTTTGTGCTAATTTTTGTTAGACGTTTAAATAAAATAAACACGTGTGAAAAATGGATAAAAGTGGAATTTATGCTAAAAAACATTGTTTTAAAGTTTCGCTGTTCCACTTTTTTGATATAAATTTGTGCTGTTCTTTTGAAACAAGAATTTTTATAAATAGTAATTTTTTAATAAAATTAATTTTCTAAATCATTTCAATCATGAACGTTGAAAAAATTATGGCCGACCTGGAGGCTAAACACCCAGGCGAATCTGAGTATCTGCAAGCAGTTCGTGAAGTTCTCGAGTCAATCGAGGAGGTTTACAACCAGCATCCTGAGTTTGAGAAAGCCAAGATTGTAGAGCGCATGGTAGAGCCCGAGCGCATCTTCACATTCCGTGTAACTTGGATTGACGACAAGGGTGAGGTTCAAACCAACCTTGGATACCGCGTGCAGTTCAACAGCGCCATTGGCCCTTACAAGGGTGGTCTCCGCTTCCACAAGGCTGTTACTCCATCAATGCTGAAGTTCCTCGGTTTTGAGCAGACTTTCAAGAATGCTCTTACCACACTGCCTATGGGTGGTGGCAAGGGTGGCTCTGACTTCGATCCAGTAGGCAAGAGCGACGCCGAGATCATGCGTTTCTGCCAAGCTTTCATGCTTGAGCTTCGCCACAACATTGGTCCTGACCAGGACGTTCCCGCTGGTGACGTAGGCGTTGGTGGTCGTGAAATTGGTTACCTCAACGGTATGTATCAGAAACTCGCTCGCCGCTACCACACTGGCGTGCTCACCGGCAAGGGCGAGACTTGGGGTGGCTCTATCCTCCGTCCAGAGGCTACTGGCTTCGGCGCTCTGTATTTCACTCAGCACCTGCTTCACAAGGCTGGCAAGGACATCAAGGGCAAGAAGGTTGCTCTCTCGGGCTTCGGTAACGTGGCTTGGGGTGCTTCGAAGAAGGCCGTTGAGCTTGGCGCTAAGGTTGTTGCCATTTCTGGCCCCGACGGTGTGTGCGAGATTCCTGAGGGTATCACTCCCGAGATGATCGACTACATGCTCGACATGCGTGCTTCTAACCGCAACAAGGTTGAGGACATGGCCACTAAGTTCCCTGGCAAGGCTAAATTCACTGCTGGCAAGAAGGCTTGGAGCATTCCTTGCGACATCGCTCTTCCTTGCGCATTCCAGAACGAGCTTAGCGAGGACGACGCTAAGGAACTGAAGGCTAACGGCTGCTGGTGCTGCTGCGAGGTTTCTAACATGGGTTGCCAACCCGGTGCTATCCACTTCTTCCAGAATAACGGCATCCTCTTTGCTCCTGGCAAGGCCGTTAACGCTGGTGGTGTAGCTACCTCTGGTCTTGAGATGACTCAGAATGCTGCTCACCTGAGCTGGTCGGCTAAGGAAGTTGACGAGAAGCTCCACTGGATTATGGAGAACATCCACGAGCAGTGCGTGAAGTTCGGTACTCAGGCCGACGGCACTATCGACTATGTGAAGGGCGCTAACATCGCTGGCTTCATGAAGGTTGCTCAGGCTATGCTCGAGCAGGGCGTTATCTAATTCGGTATATCAGCAGTTGATATAACAACAGATAATTTAGCTTAAATGCCCACCTCAATCAGAGGTGGGCATTTGCATAGTTAATTGAAAAGTATTATTTTTGCATCGATAATAACACTAAATAAACGGTATTATGAAAAAAATTGTTTTAGTTAGCATTATTGCTATGTTAGGCATTTTTACTATGAATGCTGCTCAAGGTGAGAAGGCTTTTGGCGCTCAGTTTAATTATGCTTCAAAGCACTCGATGGTGGGTCTGGGATTGAATTTCCACTATGAGTTCATCAACAATGTGCGAGTAGAGCCCGAGTTTATCTATTACTTCAAGAGTGATGGAATTGATGCTTATAATCTTAACCTCAATTTCAACTATCTCATTCGCACTAGCCGCAGTTTTGCCATTTATCCACTGGCTGGTTTTTCTTATGCTAGGATAAGTCCTGAGATTGGCGATGGCGTGAACCGCTTTGGTGCTAATGTGGGCTTAGGGGCCAATTACACTATCAACAATCATTTTGCTTTCTATGTGGAGCAACGCTTCCAAATCCTCAAGGACATGAACCAGAGTGTTACAGGCCTAGGTGTGAAGTACAGCTTCTAGTTTAGGTGTCTTTTCTTGAACTGAAAAAAGAGCCGCGACGCCCCCTGCAAGAGGGAAGTCGCGGCTCTTTAGTCGTTGTGTTGTGTGTACTGTGTGTGGGAATTAGAAATCCAATCCGTCTTTCTCTTTGCTCACGTTGCGGAAGTATAGCTTCCCGTCCTCATATTCCTTGGTGGCGATGAGGGTCGGTTTTGGGAGTTTCTCGTAATATTTCGAGATCTCGATTTGCTCTCGGTTCTCTGAGATTTCCTCAAGGTTGTCGGTCTTCTCGGTGAACTCTTGGAGTTTCTTCTCCAGGTCGTTCTTCATGTCGGCCGAGATTTGGTTGGCTCGTTTGCCAATGATTGCCACTGTCTCATAGATGTTTCCCGTTTGCTCTGCCAGGTCAATCAGGTCGTGAACAGTAGTGTTTTGTGGAGCGTTTGATTTCTTGTAGTCGATAGCCATTGTATCAATAAAATTATGTTATGAGTTTTTGTTAGTCAAAAAAATAGTCTTTTATTTGTTGTCCGTTAAAGATGGTGCCAATTATTTTCGGTTTAAGAATTTGTCGGCAATTTTGAATATATTGTCGGCTTCTTTGCGGTTTTCACTATTTGGGAAGTCGTTGATATAAGCATAATACTCATCGAGCACAGTGCGGTAGCGTTCTTCTTTCTTCTCGTCAACACTCATCTGTGCTTCTTTAAAGCGCGACTTGAGGATGAGCAATTCGAGTTTTTCTTTGTATTTGCTGTAGGGATAAGCCTTAATAGCATTTTTTGCTGTGATTACTGCACTCTCGTAGTTGTTACCCATATAGCTGCCCAGGTTGTAGTAGAGCTGGGCATTTTCCAGCTCTTTGAGCACCAGCTTGTCTTGCAACTCAAAGATGGCGTTCTGCGCTATTGCCACCTTGTCGCTCTTAGGGAAGTAGTCGAGGAAGGCTTGCAGTTCCTCGATGGCCTTTAGAGTCTCGCTCTGGTCGAGCTGTGGCTCGGGTGAGTCGAGATAGTAGCCATATCCAGCATAGAATCGTGCCAGCTCGGCAAACTGTCCCTTGGGGTACTGAGTGTAGTATTGTCTGAAATAGGCACCCGAGTTGAGGTAGTCGTGGCTCTCGTAGTAGCTGAGCCCTAGCAGGTAAAGGCACTCCTCGCCTTTCTCAGTGCCCCTGAAGATGGGCACCAGGTCGGCAAGAATGGTGTAGGCTTGAGTGTATTTCTTGTTCTCAAAAGCCTGCTTGGCGTAAGTGTATTTGTAGTTGTAGTCGCTGCTTTTCATCACTTTGCTGTATTCACCACACGAGCAAAGCATCATTGTCAGCGTCAATATCAATAATAAACGGCGTGTCATTTCAGTTATTGGCATATTTAGCGTGCAAAGTTACACATAATTTGCCACATGGCAAGTCATTTTAATGTTTTTTATTAAAACTACCGCTGGCATCAATGCTTGCCAGCGGTAGTGTGTGGTGTTGTGCTGAGGATGTGGAGAGTTCTAGAAATTGTAGCCCACATTAATCGAGAAAGTGTGGTTCTTGATGCTGTTGTGGTTGAGAGCGCGTGTGCGCTTGCCATTGACGTTGACAAGGCCGCCGTCGTAGTTGAAGCCAGCAAAATACTTCTTGTTGAATGTAACACCTACGCCAAAGGCGATGCCCATGTCAAAAGGCTTTATGTAGCTGCTGTTCTTGTCGTTGATGTTGGCCACACCAAGTATCTTGACCTCATCTCTGTCGGCCTGTGAAGGGTCGAGCATTGTTTCGCCAGTGGCGTCGTCCATAGGTGTGATGTATTTGAATTCAGGATTGCCTGTGAGGTCGAGGGCACCTAGTTTCTCTTTCTTCACATCGTTGTGGATATAGGCTTTGCCTCCAATACCATAAGCGAAATACGGACCCAGGTTCACTTGCAGCTGGTACTTGCTGTTGAAGTTGTAGCGATAAGAGGCCTGAACGGGGATGCGCACGTTGTGCAAGGTCACATTGGCGGTGTAGTCGTCAAGATAGGTGCCTTCCACTATCTTGCTGTTGTCTTGCCTGAAGGTGAACTTAGCGCCAGTTGCACTGTAGAAAGCACCGGTGTTGATCCACAAGTTTCTGAGAATAGGAATGTCAACGCTCACACCAAAGTTGAGTCCAGCTTTTTTGTGAACATCGAGGATGTAGGGGCGGTCACCGAAGATTTTAGAGACGTCGTTGTCGTGGATGTTGTTCTTCATGCCGTTGATGTTAAGACCCACGCGAAATCCGAAGGTGATTTTCTCGCTCGACTTCTCTTTTGAGAAGAAGTCTTCAAAAGACTGTGCCTGCATGCTCGATGCGATGATGGCGGCAGCAGCCAGTAACATTAATTTTTTCATTTCGATACGTTATTGTTTAAGTTGTGATTTACTAAATGATTGTTCAAACTGCAAAGTTACAATGTTTTTTTGGAAAAAGCAGTAAAGATTATATTAAAAATCGCCCTGCGTTGAATAACACAGGGCGATTTCGTGGATATAATGCTTTGCTCTAAGGGGTGGTTACTCCTCGTCGAGCAAGATTTCCATCACCTTGATGGCACTCTTCATCACCGAGGTGCCAGGGCCGAAGATTGCAGCCACGCCAGCCTTGTAGAGGAAGTCGTAGTCTTGCATTGGTATCACGCCACCAGCGGTGACGATAATGTCCTCGCGGCCAAGCTTCTTAAGCTCTTCAATCACGGCAGGGATGAGGGTCTTGTGGCCAGCGGCGAGCGAAGAAACGCCCAGCACGTTAACGTCGTTCTCCACAGCCTGACGAGCACTCTCCTCAGGAGTCTGGAACAATGGACCCATATCCACGTCAAAGCCGCAGTCGGCATAACCGGTGGCAACCACCTTGGCGCCACGGTCGTGACCGTCTTGTCCCATCTTGGCAATCATGATGCGAGGCTGGCGACCTTCTTTCTTGGCAAATTGAGCGGTGAGCTCACGCGCGCGCTTGAGGTCGGGGTCGGAAATAGCTTCTGCTGAATACACGCCTGAAATTGTTTTAACAACTGCTTTATAACGGCCCACGACTTCCTCGCAGGCATCACTAATCTCGCCGAGCGAAGCGCGGTCTTTGGCGGCCTCTACTGCCAGTTCAAGCAGGTTGCCATTGCCGGTGCGCACGCACTCGGTGATGGCTTTGAGGTCGGCCTGAACCTTTGCCTCGTCGCGGTTCTTGCGCAACTCCTCGAGGCGTGCAACCTGCTCGTTGCGAACCTCGGTGTTGTCGATCTCAAGGATGTCGATAGGAGCTTCCTTCTCAAGGGCATATTTGTTGATGCCCACGATGGTTTGAGCACCGCTATCGATGCGGGCCTGTGTGCGCGCTGCAGCTTCCTCGATGCGCATCTTGGGCACACCAGTCTCAATGGCCTTGGCCATGCCACCCAGTTTCTCAATCTCCTGGATGTGCTCCCATGCCTTGTGTACGAGTTCGTGGGTGAGGCGTTCTACATAGAAAGAGCCTGCCCATGGGTCGATGGCCTTGGTGACATAGGTCTCTTGCTGGATGTAGATTTGGGTGTTGCGGGCGATGCGTGCCGAGAAGTCGGTGGGCAGTGCGATGGCCTCGTCGAGGGCGTTGGTGTGCAGCGACTGGGTGTGTCCCAGGGCGGCAGCCATTGCCTCGATGCAGGTGCGGCCCACGTTGTTGAATGGGTCTTGCGCGGTGAGCGACCAGCCCGAAGTCTGGCAGTGGGTGCGCAGCGACATCGACTTGGGATTCTTTGAGCCAAAGCTCTTCACTATCTTAGCCCACAAGAGGCGTCCGGCGCGCATCTTGGCGATTTCGGTGAAGAAGTTCATCGAGATACCCCAGAAGAACGACAGGCGAGGAGCGAAGGCATCAACGTCGAGGCCTGCGTTCACACCGGTGCGGATGTAGTCCATACCATCGGCGAGGGTGTAGGCCAGCTCGATGTCGGCGGTAGCACCAGCCTCTTGCATGTGATAGCCCGAGATAGAGATGGAGTTGAACTTGGGCATATATTTAGAGGTGTATTCAAAGATGCTGGCGATGATCTGCATCGAGAACTTGGGGGGATAGATATAGGTGTTGCGCACCATGAACTCCTTGAGGATGTCGTTCTGGATGGTGCCTGCCATGTGCTCGAGTTGAGCGCCCTGCTCAAGGCCCGACACAATGTAGAACGCCATGATGGGCAGCACGGCACCGTTCATTGTCATCGACACCGACATGGTCTCCAGAGGTATGCCGTCGAAGAGCACCTTCATGTCCTCAACCGAGCATATTGACACACCTGCCTTGCCCACGTCGCCAACTACGCGCTGGTTGTCGGCGTTGTAGCCACGGTGTGTGGGAAGGTCGAAGGCTACCGACAGACCCTTCTGGCCCGATGCCAGGTTGCGGCGATAGAATGCGTTACTCTCGGCTGCGGTCGAGAAACCAGCATACTGGCGCACGGTCCAGGGGCGGAAGGGGTACATCAGGCTGTAAGGGCCACCAAGGAATGGTGGAATACCTGCCACGAAGTTGAGGTGCTCAAGACCCTCGATGTCTTCTTTAGTGTAAACTTGCTTTATGTCGAGCAACTCGGCGTTGCGCCATGGTTCGGCAAGATGAAGAGGCTTGTGTTCAACATTGAAAGCCTCGTTTGCTATGTCTATGTTTTTGAAATTTGGTCTCATGTTGCTCGATTATTTTAAAAGTTTAGCATTAAATTCGGTCAATGTGGCTTGCACATTGCTCTTAACGTTGATAAAGTACTTGATGCCAAGCTCCTTGAATGCGTCGTTCTCGGGACCGGCAATGACAAACTCTGCACGGCCGTCAAGGTACTTGAACGCTGTTGGAGCATACTCGTCATACTCTGGGTCGCTAGAGCAAAGCACCACAATGTCGGCTTTCTTCTCGAGAGCAGCATCGATGCCTTCTTCCACGGTCTTGAAGCCGTTGTTGTCGATAATCTCGTAACCAGCACAGGCAAAGAAGTTGCTGCTGAACTGTGCGCGAGCCAGGCGCATGGTGAGGTTGCCAATGGTGAGCATGAAAACCTTGGGGGTGTGAGCGGCATTCTCGGTAGCCAGACGCAGCTGCTCAAAGTGACTTGCTAAGCGCTGGCAATTAAGAATGTTGTCAGGTTGAGCCTCATAATTGATTCCTGCGGCCTTGCCCTCGCTCTTCTCGGTGAAGTTTGGGAACTGGTTGGTGCCCAGCAGTTGCTCGCGGCGCTTAGCCACCTTGTCGAAGCGGGCCTTGGCACTTGCATTAACTGCGGCAGTAATATCGCCAGCCTCTTGCACGGCCTTGAAGCCACCCTTGTCTTCCACATCGAGGAAGAGCTTCCATCCCTCTTTTGCTATCGACATGGTGAGCATCTCCACATAGTAGGAGCCACCGGCGGGGTCAACCACCTTGTCGAGGTGGCTTTCTTCCTTGAGCAGGATTTGCTGGTTGCGTGCTATGCGCTCGCTGAAGTCGTCGGGAGTCTGGTAAGCTTTGTCGAATGGTGCTACCACTATAGAGTCAACACCTGCCAGTGCTGCCGACATGGCTTGGGTCTGGCTGCGGAGCAGGTTCACATAAGAGTCAAAGACGGTCTGTGTGAACTCGGTGGTGGCAGCGTTGACAACCATCTTGCAAGCGCAGTCGCACTCGGGGTTGTATTGCTTCACGATCTGAGCCCACAGCATGCGTGCGGCACGGAACTTGGCAATCTCCATGAAATAGACGGTAGAGATGCCCATGTTGAACTTGATGCGAGTGGCAACCTCCTGAGCTGGAACGCCAGCCTCGGTGAGCATAGCCATCCACTCATTACCCCAGGCCAGGGCATAGCCCAGCTCCTGGTAGATGAAGGCTCCAGCATTGTTGAGCCAGATGGCATCAACGCTGAGCACGCGCAGGTTCTTCACTGGCTTGGCAATCTCTAGCATCTGCTTTGCCATGGCCACCATGTCGCCAGGGAAGGGCTCACCATGCTTGAAGTAGCGACGGAAGGGGTCGAAGTTGATGGAGCCAACGAAGGTCTCCTCAGCACCTTGCTTCTTTATCACCTCAACGAGCTGCTTGGCAACATCAATGGCCACCTTTGGGCAGCAGTCGAAGTCAACAGCAACTAGGTTCACGTCAATCCCCTCGAGTAATGCGGCAACATCCACACTCTCGCCGTGAGGCAGCTTGAAGCACACGTCGGTGATGCCTTTGTTAAGAATTTCAAGAGCCTTGGCATTGGCGGCCTTAACATCGGTAACGTCGATGTCCTGGCGCACATACCAGTCGTTGCTTACGCGAGTGCCTCTCACGAAGGGGTATTCTCCTGGAAGCGACTCAATGGTCTTGAGGTTCTCAATGTCAACGCCACGGTAGATGGGCTCAACGTTGAAACCTTCATTTGTTCGCCAAATCATCTTCTTGCTGTAGTCGGCACCCTTAAGGTCAACCTCAGCTTTAGCACGCCACTCCTCGGGAGTGACAGGAGCGAATTGGTCAAACAATTTCTCAAATTTTTCTGCCATAACTTTTAATAGTAAAATTTATATAGTAACGTAGTGTTTAATGCGTTATAATCGTCGTTTCATAAAACGACTGCAAAGGTACAAAATATATAAAAATAACATTAAAATATAGGGTGGTTTTAAGCTATTTTATACATTTAATATATGCACAAAGCCTTTTTGTGCTTCAGAGATGATATTTTTTTTGTGTTAATGTGCAGTTTAAATAGTATTTTTTGTAATTTTGTAAAATAAAGCATAAAGCTATGACAAGAGAAAAACCTATACTCTACATCGTGGTGCCTTGCTTCAATGAAGAGGAGGCATTGCCGCAGTCGCACGGGCGACTGTCGCAACTGATGGACAACATGATTGATCAAGACGCTATCTCGGTGGATAGCAAGCTGCTATATGTTGACGACGGCTCGCGCGACGACACCTGGGAAATCATTGAACGCCTGGCTGCTGAGGGCGGCAGGGTGGCCGGCGTGAAGCTGGCGTGCAACAGTGGACACCAAAATGCGCTCATGGCAGGCCTTGCGGCTGCTGTGGAGCATTGCGACATCACGGTGAGCATCGATGCCGACCTTCAGGACGACATCAGCGTTATTCCCACGATGGTGGAGCGTTATAAGGCTGGCTGTGACATAGTGTTTGGGGTGCGCCGTGAGCGCAAGACCGACACCTGGTTTAAGCGCACCACAGCCACTATGTTCTATGGCCTGATGAGGCGCCTGGGGGTGTCAACAATAGAGAACCATGCCGACTTTAGGCTGATGAGCCGCCGTGCTGTGCTGGCTCTGCTCGACTATAAGGAGCGCAATCTCTTCATCAGGGGCATTGTCACCAAGCTGGGCTACAAGACCGATTGTGTGTATTACGACCGCTCGGCGCGTATAGCCGGCGAGAGCAAGTATCCGTTAAAGAAAATGGTGAATTTTGCCATCGACGGCATCACCTCGTTCAGCGTGAGGCCAGTGCGCCTAGTGATGCAGGTGGGGCTACTTTTCTTGTTGATAGCACTGGCTATGCTCATCTATGTGCTGTGTGCCTATTTCATGGGCAGGGCAGTGTCGGGCTGGCCGTCAATTATATTGTCAATATGGCTGGTGGGTGCTTTTGTCCTGATAGGGCTTGGCATCATTGGTGAGTATGTGGGAAAGATTTATACCGAGGTGAAGAACCGCCCGCGCTATAATATCGACACTACTGTTGGGCTTGATATGAAATGAGCGTGATGAGGAAGTTACTGTTTTTAATCCTGTCAACTCTTGCGCTTGCTCTGTTGCCCGTGATGGCGGTAAGAGGCGACTTGTGGCTCTCGAGCGACTTTTTGCACCAAGAGGTGTCGTTTATCCTTGAGACTAAGCGCATGCTCGCCACTGGTGCTCCATGGTGGTCGTGGAACACCTATTTAGGCAGCGACTTCATTGGTTCTTACTCTTTCTACACGCTCACTAGCCCCTTTGTGTGGATAAATTGCTTGTTCCCTGAGTCTTTACTTGAAGTTGGCCTTGCTATTACCTTTGTGCTCAAGTTTTTGTGCTTGGGGGCGCTGTCGTGGCGTTATCTGCGCAAGATGGGTGTGAGTCGTCAAAATTCGGCATTTGGAGCTTATCTTTTCACGTTCTCATCCTTCAGCATAGCTTCACTTTACTATTATCATTTTTATGAGCCAATAATGGTGTTTGTGCTGCTGCTCATAGCCCTTGAGCGGCTGCTGCGGCGTGAGCGATGGGCCATGACGGGTGTGGCGTTAGCGGCGTTTGCCGTGACGTTTGTGAATTTTTATTTTGCTGTGGGCTCGTTTATCGCAGCTTTGATATATGTGATTTTCAGGGCATTCTCGGGAGAGGTTGATTTCAATGGACGAGTGGCGTTGAAGGGCGTTGGCGCAGTGTTGGTGGGCATAGTGATGTGCTCGTTCCTGCTGGTGCCAGTCTATTACCAGATGCTTATTACTACTCGTGCCGATGCGCAAAGTGCATTTGACACTACTGCCATGCTTAACCTGCTCGAGCGCTTGCGCACGGTGCTCATGCCCAAGATAGTAGAAGGGACAACAGTCTTTGTGCCTGGTGGCTCGGCCTCTTATAGCAACGAGGCGTGCATAGCGCTGCTGGGGCTGTCGCTGTCGTTGATTTATGCATGGCGGCATCGCGACTGGCTCTCGGTGCTGCTCATGGCACTGCTGGTGCTGTATCTCACGCCGCTAAACGGCATTTTCACGCTCTTTACTAATCCGTTATACACTCGTTGGGCCTATTTTCTCACGTTGGTTATAGTGCTTTGCTCCGTGCGTGTGCTCGACGAGCAGCGTGATGTGAGTAGGGGAGTAATGGGCTATGTGGTGCTAGCATCGGTAGTGGTGCTGGCTTTTGTGGTAAAGGTGCTGATAAATAACGGTATGCATCTTCCTGGAGTTCGTTTTGTAGCTCTCGTGGCTCTGTTCTATGCCGGCATGGCAGCCCTGATGCTGTGGGCAAGAGGGAAGATGTCATTGCGATGGCTCAAAGTGGCAGCGGTGGTGTGTACGGTGGCACAGATGTGGCTGTTTTTGATGAATCTTGGCACTGATTCGTTGTGGTATAAGAGCTTGCAAACAAACGTCGAGAAAGGCGATGGAGTTGTGACCTGCCGTTCTGACTTCAGAGGCGGCAATAGCTTCTTGACTTATAATGCTGGCTTGCTTCGCAACCATGCTAGCGTGGAAGGCTATCAGTCGGTGATAACAACCGGTGTTGACAGCCTTTACAAAACCGCAACTCGCGACTTTTGGGCAAAGAACAAGCTGCGTGCTAATGTGCATCAAGACGAGTTTGACGCTCTGCTTTCGGTGAAGACAATTTATGATATAGATTCCCTTGGCAATGTGGCCAGGCGTGATGCTGAGCATTTTATACCAATGGGATTTGCCTACGACAGCTATCTCTCTCGCAGTGAGTTTAATAAACTCATGGGCGACACTGCCGTTAATTTGCCTTTGGCCATGCTCGCCAGTGTGGTGATTGAGGATGCCCAGGTTGAGACTCTCAGGGGCTTGCTCAAGCATGGCGAGGCACAGGCATCAAGCGGCATGGACAGTGTCGTTGCACAGCGGCAGCAATTTGTGGCAACACATTTCAAAGGTACCAGTCGCGGTTTTGAGGCGCAGGTGTCGTTGCCAGCCGAGAAAGTGATGTTCTTCAGCGTGCCTTATTCTGATGGCTTTACTGCCACCATCGATGGAAAAGAAACTCCCATCTACAAAGCTAACTTGTGCATGATGGCACTGCGTGTGCCCCGAGGTGAGCATGCCATAGTGCTTGACTATTTCCCTATAGGCCTCAAGGCTGGGTTGTGGCTGAGCTTGCTGGGCGTTGTGTTGCTCCTTGTGTTGATGTGGCGCGACAAGAAAGCGTCAGAGCCAAGACGCTTTAGAAATCGCAGCTGACGAGAGGACGAGAGAACAAGAGGACGAGAGGACAAGAGAACAAGAGAACAAGAGGACGAGGCAATGGTAGCCGTCGCACTTCTTACTTCCTACTTCTTACTTCCTACTTCTTACTTAAATAAGAATCAATGTCTTCCATAAACCATAAACGATAAACCATAAACGAAATCCAACTATCTTCCTCGCAGGATGTCGTTGATGCGGCTAAGCTGGTTAGGGATGCGTATGCCTTGAGGGCATTTCTTCAGGCACACCTCACAGTCCATGCACTGGTTGGCGCGAGCCCCGGCAGGGAAGTGAGCCAGGTATTGCTCTGTGAACTGCTTCTGCTTGCTGCCATAGTCGGGGTTTGACTTCTCAGGTAGGGGCAGCAGCTTGTTGTTCATCGCCTCATTGTAGAAAGCGAAGTTGCCAGGGATATCTACGCCATAGGGGCAAGGCATACAGTAGGCGCAGGTGGTGCAAGGCACGGTGGGGATGCCTATCATGGCATCGGCAATCTTCTCTAGCAGCTCATTCTCGGCTGCCGTGCAGGGCTCTAGAGGAGAATGGGTTGCCACGTTCTCCACCAGGTGCTCCATCACGTTCATGCCACTGAGGGTGGTGAGGATGTTAGGATGCGAGCTCACCCACCTGAATGCCCATTGTGCCACGGTGTCGTTGGGACGCATGGCTTTGAGCTGGTCCACATGCTCTTGCGACATCTTTGAGAGTGCTCCACCGCGGAATGGCTCCATGATCACTGCCTGTATTCCCGCTTTGGCGAGTTTGTTGTAGAGGTATTCGGCGTCGGCATCGGTCTTCCACCCGCCCTTCTCGAGCGAGGCATGACGCCAGTCGAGGAAATTCATCTGTATCTGTACGAAGTCCCAATGGTAGGTGTCGTTATGGTCAATGAGCCAGTCAAAGACGCGCACGTCGCCATGATAGGAGAAGCCCAGGTGGCGTATGCGCCCCGCCTCACGCTCTTTCACCAGGAAGTCGAGCAGACCATTGTTGAGGAAACGCTTTTCTAGGGCCTCCATGCCGTTTTGTCCCACTCCGTGCAAGAGGTAGTAGTCGATGTAATCAACGCGCAGTTTCTCAAACGAGTTGCGATACATCTTCTTGGCTTCTTCAAGGTCCCAGTATTTCTCGTCGTAGTTAGACATCTTGGTGGCTACATAGTACTTGCTGCGAGGGTGACGGCTGAGTGCGTTGCCGGTAATTTCCTCGTTGAGTCCACGGCCATACATGGGAGCGGTGTCAAAGTAGTTCACGCCATGAGCTATGGCATAGTCAACGAGCTGATTCACCAGCTCCTGGTTGTCGCGAGGCAAGCGCATCATGCCAAAGCCCAGCAGCGAGATTTTCTCGCCCGAGCCTTGCTGAGTGCGGTAGGTCATCATGTTCTCGCCAGCGACTCCATTATCTTTGCTCTTGGCAAAACTGGTGAAAGGCTCCAGTGCCATCATGGCAACGGCACCGCCAGTCACAATGCCTGCTCTCTTGAGAAATTCCCGGCGGTTTAAATTCTTCTTTCCCATGATATGATATTAGTTTTTAGTAGTTAGTTGTCAGTTATCAGTTTGGGGTAGAAAAGATTATGCATTGTGCATTATGAATTATGCATTAATCATAGATTTGGCTGTCGGCGAGTTTGAACTTACCGCCTTCTTTCACCACCGTCATGTCATATTGAGTGGTGAATTCATTGCCCTGAGCATCTTTGGCGGTGACTTGCACGATGTAGCTAGTGGGGTCTTCACTGCCTTTTTCTATCGTGTCAATCTTCTCCACTTTCTCACTTGTGAGCACTTCGCATATCACGTCGATGGTGTTGTCCTGGTTGTTGCAGTTCTCGATGTAGGTGCTGTAGAAGTCTTGCGTGAGGTGCTTGCGAGCCAGCTCTTGCGCCTCTTTTCCGCTGAGCTTGATGTAATGCTCCAGGAAAGAATGCAAGAAGGTGATCTCGTCTTTGTTATCAATAATTTCGACTGCCTCTTTCGATGGCTTAGAGGTCTGGCTATCGTCTTTTTTGTTTTTACAGGATGCTAGCCCCAGCACAATGGCTGCTATTAATGCGAAGCTCAATAATTTCTTGAATTTCATATTTTTATTGTGTTTAAAGTTCTAAAATTGTGTCTATGTTGATGTCGCTGATGTCGCCCATCACGAGATGGCAGTGTGGAGCTATAGCCTCGCGCGTGCATGTCGTGGCCAGGCCTATCACCCTGGCGCCGCTTGCCATGCCGGCTTTGAGGCCGTTGATGGAGTCTTCAATCACCACACAATTCTCGATGTCGATGCCCAGCTGCTGGGCACCAAGCAGGAAGCACTCGGGCGACGGCTTGGGCTCGCTTACCATGTTGCCGGTCACAATGGCATCAAAGTGGCTTGGAAAGTCGGGATGCTGTGCATAGAGCGACTCCATCTTCTTCTTGTCACTGCTGGTGACTATGCAGCAGCCAATGCCTTGGCTTTTAAGTTCCTCGAGCAGCTCGATGGCGCCAGGGAAGTAGTCGTAGCGCATGTCGTGCTGGAAGTCGTTTAGCATCTCGGTCACTTGTGCGCGCAGCTCTTCAGTAGGGAAATAGGTGTGCAAGATGTTGTGAAGGTTCGAGCCCTTGATTACCTGGGCAAAGCCTTCCACACCAGTGGGGAAGCGGCGGTCAACGGCTTCCCAGAACTGCGTGTAAGTGCCCTCGGTGTCGATTAACACCCCGTCGAGGTCAAACAAAACGCCCTTTATTGCTTTATCGGTCATGGCTATTGCTTATTAGACCGCAAATTTACAACCATTGCACGAAATATGCAAATTTTCAGCGATTAGACAAAATAGACAATATTGAAAAAACGTTGAATAAATTACTGTTTCATCTTGTAGTCTTAAAAACTTTTTACTACCTTTGCAGCAATTCAAGTAAACTTGTGGAGTCAAGCTCTTGCTTGAAGACATATTAGAAAGCGTTTTTGCTTATCCTGTTTACTAAATTCGCCAAATTTTGAACATTGTAGGATAAAGCAGTTGATAAAACGCCTTCGCTTGCCAGTATCCACCCCGCTGGAGGGGTCGATATATCGGCATGGCGTGGGGTGGACTGTTTATTACAATGTTGGGCGTTTGGCGATGCCTCGTAAACAATAAACCAGACAAGTCTCCACGCTATCTTTTATACCTTATTATAAACAACCGCCTTTAGGGAGACAAGGAGGTGAAAAAACAGAGTCAATGAAAAAGAAAAAGTATGCCCTGCTATTGCTGATGTCGCTGACAATGGTGTTTTTGACATCGTGTGCCGACAAAAAAAATGGTAATGGGAGTGATGAGCCGAGTGTTCCCGATGAAAAGTATGAGCAACCTGTTACCCATGTCTATTCTGATACAGAGGGCAGTGAGGGGACAGTAAAAGAGTTGCGGACCGACGGCACCGTGGTGCTTGATGCGGCAACTGTCAAGAGTGCACCACAGAAAGGCGAGATTATCGTCTCGGGCGTGACCGATGCCGCTCCCGAGGGCTTTCTCTATCATGTGGAAGGCGTGCAGCAGAGCGGCGGCAACATTATCGTCACTACCTCTCCCGCCACTCTCAACGAGGTGCTGCCCGACAACCATTTAGAGCAACCGCTGGAGTTCTCGCTCGCCGATGATGAGACTAACGCCCAAGCCGCGCCTGGAGTGGATGCCAGTGGTGGAATAAACCTAAAAAAGCAGTTTGAGTTGCTGCATTACAATGCTAACTTGTCGTTGAATTACCCCCTTAGCGGCAAAGTGAGCTTCTCGAAGTTTGAAAAGTCGGAGTATGTAAAGGTTAGCGGCAAGGTGGATATGAGTCTTGGCGGCTCATTTATTTGGGACTGCAAGAACAATGTGCCCGAGCGCTGCGGAGTGACCCTCAACGGTTCGATAGGCGCGAAGATCAATATGGAGGCAGCCGTGAAAGTTGAGCCAAAGGACGTGGAAAAACTGCGCTGGAAATTTCCTTACGAGACCAAGCTCAAGCCCATCACGTTTATGGCAGGCTATGTGCCTGTTGTGATAGTTCCCACGGTGCAGTATTATGTGGGCGTTATGTCGTCGAGCGGCAAGATCTATGCAAAATGGAAACTACTAGACTTCGATGCATTGGGTTTCGATGCCCGGTTGATATGGAGCAATCAAGGCAGCGCCACTGGAGGCCATTGGGACTACGGTTTCACGCCTAAGACCGACTTTGGCAATAAAGAGTTTAGAGAATATCTTGTAGATATGCTTAACGCCGAGGTGGGTCTCTCGGGCGAGGTGAAACTGGCGGTGTGGCCCTATCTTCGTTTCAAGCTATACAACGCCGAGAGTGTGTCGGCGGCAGTGGGTATAGCGGGATATGCCGGTCTAAGCGGCGAGATAGGCTGGAAATATGATGCCAACTATTTCACTTGGGACGATTTAGACATCATGGACGACGTGTCGCTCTCGGCAGGCATAGCAGTGCCGCTGGAAGGAAAATTTGAGTTCAATGTGTTTGGCAAGAAGATAGGTGGCACATTGACTCAGGATCTGAATGTGCTTGACGTGCCGCTTGTGCAGGGAGCTACTTTTTTCCCGGTCTTCAACGACTTCTTCATGACGCCAGTCGAGGATGCCAACACCGAACAAAACGTGCATGTGCGTGCTCAAAAAGGCGCTACTAATTTCACCGTGTTCAGCAGTTGGGTGAGCGACTACGGCTTTGCCTACGCCAAGGTGGAGAAGGATGCCAACGGCAACGACAACCACAACCGCAACTGGCAGTTTGTGAGTCTGAAGTCGAATTATGGCACCGCCAATACCGCTTACATGATAGAGACCGACATCCCCACCTCCGGCCTGGCGGGCAATGCCACCTACGAGGTGCGCCCTTACAGCATCATTAAGGTAGGCTCCTTGCAGAGGGTGTGCTTCCGCAATGGCGGCAAGTTCAAGACCGGCAACGCCCCGGGCAATGGCGTGATAGTTGACGTGACAGGAATTGTTTTGTAGAACACACTTAATAGAATAATCATCATGAGAAAGATAACCAACAAAATATTTGCACTGAGTGGGCTGCTGATTCTCCTGTTACTTGGAGCTTGCGCCGAGGACGAGCTGCTGCAGCAAAATGAGGATCGCGAAATTGTGTTCAACGCCACTATGCCGGGAGATGACACTTCGGCACCGCAGCCAGGCACTCTCAAGAGCGTTGTGACAGTGTCGCCAAACGATGATGTGCTAAACCTTGTCGCCAAGTGGAAAGAGGGTGACAAAATCCAGATTTACGTGCGTCAAAACGGGACTGTGTATAAAGTGGAGCAACTTTGCGACATCTACGACATAAGCGGCAACGGCAAGACCTGCTCGTTCATGTTCTCGCTTCCCTCGGCGGTTGACCCGGAGAAGGACTATGATGTGATTGGGGTGACTGGTGTGGAGACGACAAGCATCAGCGGCTCGGATGTCATAGCTGTGAGCCAGCTCAGAAGAACGGCCGTTGAAGCTAACGGAGAGGTAGCATCGCCATTATGGTTTGTCACCACCAAGAGTGCTTCGTCGGCGGGTCTGCAGGCGCAATTCCAGCACTTGGGCACCTACGAGGTGCTTCACGTGAAGAACAAGTCAAAGTCGAGCATGACGTTCCGTCACCGCGGTTTTGAGGCGGCAAACCACTGGTATAAGGCGAGCGACAACACAGTGCTCAGCACGAGTTACAACCCCTCGGTGAGCTCTGCGACCGGCGATGCCGAGAGCGACAAGAGTATCACCATCGCCGCGGGAGGCTCGGGGCGCGTGCTGTCGTGGTACATACCCAGTGGTGCTAAAATCACCGACGCCAAGCTCAAGGCTACTGTCAACGGCAAGAGCGTGGCAACCGCCGACACCAAGACCTCAAGTGCCACCATAGAGCGTGGCAGGGCCTATCACATGACAGTAACTTGGGACGGCAATGACCTGAGGTTCAATGAGCGTGACTCGTGCCCCGACAACAATCATCCCCACGCCATCGACTTGGGCTTGCCCAGCGGCACCAAGTGGGCGTGCTGCAACATAGGCGCCGGTTCTCCTCCGGAGTATGGCAACCACTATGCCTGGGGTGAGACACAGCCAAAGAGCGTGTATGACTGGAGCACCTATAAGTGGGGTAGTGGTTATTATGAACTTACTAAATATTGCACTGATAGTTATTATGGCAAGAACGGTTTTGTCGATAACAAGACCGAACTAGACCTTGCCGACGATGCAGCATACGTGAACTGGAGTTCGGGCTGGCGTATGCCATCCTTGACGCAGATTCAGGAGCTGATCAACAACTGCACCAGCGAGTGGACCACGAGGAACGGTGTGAGCGGCCGCTTGTTCACGAGCAACATCAACGGCGCGTCGTTGTTCATGCCTGCCGCCGGCTCCCGCTGGAATAGTGAGCTCAGCTACGCCGGCGCGTACGGCTACTACTGGTCGCGCACGCTCGGCAGCATCGACACGTACGGCGCCTGCGACCTCATCTTCTACTCGGGCGACGTGTACTGGTACAACTACGGCAGCCACCACTACGACCGCTACGGCGGCCATAGCGTGCGGGCGGTGCGAGTGCCGTAGAATTTGCACCTTTGCCCTTATTCGGAAGCACTGGCACTCCGGCATTGACTGCGCGCAGTGCGGGTTGGGGGGCAAGAACAGGCGGCCCCTGGCCGCCGCCCCCACGGCGAGCAAGTGACACACGATAATCTATAACCTCTTGCTTGAAAACAAAAAAATAAAGAATTAGTCACGTTAAGCAAGCGCCGTGCGGTTTTCCGCTGCGGCGCTTGTTTTTTTGGGTAAAACAAGGTCAGACACAGTCAGACAAGTTCGGACAAACAGACTAATGAAACATCGGGGTCTGACCCCATTGTTTCACTTTACACCTACAACACAACAAAGGCACACTAATTAAACGAATTAAAACTAATTTTTGTCCGACAAAACAAAGAAGGAGCCGCAGGCGACAGTGCCTGGTTTCAGCCGAAGGCTTTTTGAAGAAATCGTGCCCTCATGGCTTCCACACGGTTTTTTTAGACATAAGAACATAAGATAGACATAAGAGCATAAATAGTCTCAAGAACAAGACTTATGTTCCTTATGTGTGCTTATGTTATTGTGTCCAATCTCCAGCGTGTGCTTATGAAACATCGTTTGTGAGGGTTATGAGCGCTTGCGGTAGGTGAGTGCTGCGCCCAGGTTCATCACCACGGCGAGAATGGCGAGGGCCAGGAAGTTGAAGCGCATGTCGTAGAAGGTGGCTCCCTTGAGGAACACCGAGCGCATAATGGCGATGAAATAGCGCGGCGGCAGCACATAGGTGACATATTGCGCCCACTGCGGCATCGACTCGATGGGGGTGAGCAGTCCGCTCATGAGCATGAACACCATCACAAAGAAGAACATGAAGAAGACTGCCTGCTGCATGGTCGATGAGATGTTAGACGCTATGAGTCCAAACCCCGAAATCACCAGGATGAAGAGGAAGGCACCCGTGTAGATGGTGAGCAGGCTGCCCACTGCCGTGAGTCCATATACCAGCCATGCCACAATCAGTGCTATGGTGATGACAATGAGCCCCGCCACCCAATAGACGATGAGCTTGGCGAGGGTGAAAGAGAAACGGCTCACCGGCGTCACATTAATCTGCTCGATGGTTCCTGCCTCTTTCTCTCCCACCAGGTTGAGCGCCGGCAGGAAGCCCGTGATGATGATAATCAGTATCACCAGGATGGCCGGTATCATGAAGTTGCGGTATTCCAAGGTGGGGTTGTAGCGGTTCTGGACCACCACGAGGTCGCCGGCCTGTGTGGGCGAGAGGCTTGCTCGCATCTCCTTGATGCTTGAGGCTACAGTCTGTGCCAAATATTGTGACCCGAGGCTGCCCTTGGTGGCGTTCACGCTGTTGGCGCTGATGCTCAGCTTCTTGATGCTGCCAGTGGCAAACCCTTTCTCAAAGTGTTGTGGAATCTCGAGGATGGCATCCACGTCGCCCTGCTCCAGGCTCTTGAACGCGAGGTCGAAGCTGGTTGTCACGCTATGCAGCGTGAGGTACTCGCTGGCATTAATGTTGGCGGTGATGCGCTGCGAGAGCTGCGAGTGGTCGTTGTCAACCACGCTCACGCTGACATGGCGCACGTCCATCGTCGTCACCCAGGGGATGATGAGCATTATCATGATGGGAAACACCACCACGAGCTTAGGCAGGAAGGAGTTGCGCTTGAATTGCAGCACCTCTTTTTTCAGTAGAACTTTCAGTGTGGACATGGGCTGTTACTCTAGTTTGTCGTTGAAATTCTTTAATGCTATAGCGAGCAGGGCGATAGTCATCACTACAAGGATGATAAAGTCCTTTAGGATGAGGCTGAATGATGCCCCCTGTATCATGAGGCGGCGCATGGCGTCGATGTACCACCTGGCGGGCACTATTGCCGAGACAGGCTTGAGCACGGCGGGCATGTTCTCGATGGGGAACATCATTCCCGAGAGCATCACGATGGGCATGAGCATCACTGCTGCCGAGATAAGCAGTGCCACTATCTGCTGCTTGGCGATGGTGGAGATGAGCAGCCCTAGGGCTAGCGAGAGCATCAGATATACTATAGAGACGATGATGATGCTCCCCAAATTGCCCGTCATGGGGATGCCCAGCACAAATCGCGCCAGCAGCAGGATGGTGGTGAGGTTGATGCACGAGAGGATGAAGTAAGGCGTCATCTTGGCCAGGATGATGGTGAGCGGTCGCACGGGCGACACCAGCAGCACGTCCATGGTGCCCGTCTCCTTCTCGCGAACTATCGCCACCGAGGTGAGCATGGCGCAAATCAAGATGAAAATCATGCCCATGATGCCTGGCACGAAGTTGAAGGCGCTCTTCATCTGCGGGTTGAAGAGCATGTGGGTCTCGACAAGGGCGTTGCTCTGCATGAGTTCGCCAGCGAGAATGTTGTTGAGGTATCCGGCACCAGCCTGGGCGGTATTGGTGTTGGAGGCATCCATGACCAGCTGCATGGCAGCCTTGCCGTGGCCGTGTTGTTTCCATTGCGCCATGAGGCGGTCAAAATCGTGGGCAAAGACCACAATGGCATCCACCTTTCCCGAGCGCAGGTATTGGTCTATCTCTCTCTCGTTAATGTCGCCTTTATAAGTGATATATGGGTTTGCCGAGAGTTTGTTGACGCTTTGTCTTATCTGCTCGTCCCACTTGGGCACTACCACCGCCACATTCACATTGTTGACTTCGGTAGAGATGGCAAAGCCAAAGAGCAGAATCTGCACCACCGGCATGAGCAGCGCAATGAGCATCGTGCGGCTGTCGCGCACGATGTGGAGTGTCTCTTTCTTTACAAATTTCAAAAAGCCTGTCATTTATTAAGTGTTAAGTGTTGAGTGGAATGGGGAACATCGGCTCGACTGCTCGAAGACTCGAATACTCGACTGCTCGAAGACTTGTCAGCTATGTATTCCGTTTTGCGTCGCGGGCTAGGATGCGGAACACTTCGTCCATTGATGTGGCGTTAAATGTCTTCTTCAGTTGGGCTGGGGTGTCGAGGGCTTTTATCTTGCCATCTACCATCATCGAGATGCGGTTGCAGTATTCGGCCTCGTCCATGTAGTGTGTCGTGACAAAGATTGTGGTGCCCTCGTTTGCCGCTTGGTAAATCATCTCCCAGAACTGGCGGCGGGTGATGGGGTCAACACCGCCGGTGGGTTCGTCGAGAAACACTATCTCGGGGCGGTGCAAGGTGGCTACGGCAAAGGCTAGTTTCTGTTTCCAGCCGAGCGGCAGGGCACTCACCAGTGTGTCTCTCTCCTCGCTGAAGTCGAGCTTCTGGAGTAGGGCAGTGGCGCGGTCTTTAAGGTCGCGGCTTTTCACGCCATAGATGCCTCCAAACAGCTCCATGTTCTCCATCACGGTGAGGTCGTCATAGAGCGAGAAGCGCTGACTCATGTAGCCGATGTGCCGCTTTATTTTCTCGCCCTGTTTCACCACGTCAAACCCCGCCACGGTGCCGCTGCCGCTGGTGGGGTAGCTCAGTCCGCATAGCATGCGCATGGCGGTGGTCTTGCCGGCACCGTTGGCACCCAAGAAGCCGAATATCTCGCCGCGATGCACCTCAAAGGTGATGTGATCGACTGCCGTGAACGCGCCAAATTGCTTGGTGAGGTCTTTTACCTGTATTATATAGTCAGTGCTGCTCATTGCTCAGTAGTTTGATGAATACGTCTTCGATATCGGGGGTTATTGTTTTTATCTCCACTTGGGCATGACCTTGCGCGAGAAGATTCTGCCTCAGTTTATCGGGGTCAAATCCCTGTTTTGCCAGGAGGTGGTGATATTCGCCTGCGGTGTAGCAGTTGGCGATTTCGGGGCTGTTGCGCAGGTCTTTGAGTAGCGCGTACATGTCGTGGGCCTTGATGCCATAGAGGTTGCCGTCGAATTTTTCAACCATGTGTTGTGGCGAGTCGATGTCGAGGATGTGCCCAGTGTTGCACAAGGCAATGCGGTCGCAGCGACTCGCCTCGTCCATATAGGGCGTTGACACTAGAATCGACAGACCTTGCTCACGCAGGTTGTGAAGCATGTCCCAGAACTCGCTTCGCGACACGGCATCCACGCCGGTTGTGGGCTCGTCGAGGAAGAGCACCGATGGCTTGTGGATGAGAGCGCAGCTCAAGGCCAGCTTTTGCTTCATGCCTCCCGAGAGGCGGCCGGCACGGCGTTTCTTGAATGGCTCTATCTGCTTATAGATGGGTGCTACGAGGTCATAGTTCTGCTCAACTGTCACGCCAAATAGTGTGGCAAAAAACTCCATGTTCTCCTCGATGGTGAGGTCGGGGTATAGCGAGAACTTGCCCGGCATGTAGCCCACGCGGCTGCGAATGGCGCGGTAGTCCTTGACAATGTCGAGTCCATCGACCAGTGCCGAACCCTCGTCGGCATTGAGCAGAGTGACGAGAATCTTGAACAGCGTGGTCTTGCCGGCGCCATCGGGTCCTATAAGGCCAAATATCTCGCCCTGACGCACCTCGAGCGACACATGGTCGAGAGCCTTGACTGCGCCGTAACTCTTGCTGATGCCTTTAACCTCTATTGCTTTGTTCGATGCCATGTTTTTTTCGTTAATAGGTGGAATGGATTATGAGTTCTTAGTTAAGAGTCTGTTGCGATGGCATCGCAACACACTTAACCTAGTCTTGTTTTCTTGTTTTCTTGTCCTCTCGTCTTCTTGTCCTCTCGTCCTCTTGTTATCTTGTTTTCTTGTCCTCTTGTCCTCTCGTTTTCTTGTCCTCTTGTCCTCTCGTCAGCTTCACTTTAGTTTCACGTTTCCCGAAAGGCCGAGTTTGAGATAGCCGTCGTTCTTGACGGCAATCTTGACGGCATAAACGAGATTGGCGCGGCTGTCCTTTGTCTGTATGGACTTGGGTGTGAACTCACTCTCGCTTGAAATCCATGATATTTTGCCGGTGTAGTCACGCGTCTTGCCGCCGCCAAAGTCGGCGACCACAGTCACTTGCTGACCAAGCTTTATGTCCTGGAGCTGGTCGCTGGTGAAATAAGCGCGCAGATACACTGTACTCATGTCGGCAATCTTGAAAAGAGGCTTGCCAGCAGTGGCATATTCTCCCATCTGGGCATATTTCGTCAAGATGGTGCCCTTTATGGGCGACGAGATGATGGCATTCTGCATCTGGTTGTCGATGATTGACTTCTGTGCTTCGATGCCTCGTTTCTGCGCATCGATGCCCCGCTTTTGTGCGTCCACGCCTCGCATCTGTGCATCCACGCCTTGCTTCTGTGCGATGTAGCCCTGGCTTTGGCTTTTAAGGCTGGCATTGCTGGCGTTGATTTGATCTTGTGTGGCGGCAAGCTGCTTCTCGAGCACAAGGATTTGGTAATTGATGTCATCTACTTGCTTTTGTGAGGCGGCGTTGTCGTGGAGCATGGCGGTAAATCTTGCTTTCTCTTTCTTGAGATTGGCAATTTGCTGCTTGGTGCCAGCCAGTTGCTTCTCCAGGTCAAGGATGTGGTTGCTGGTGGCCTGCTGCGAGGCGTCGAGTTGCTGCTTGCCTGTGCTCATCTGGTCTTTGCTGGCATCGAGCTGCGATTTTGTTGCTGTGAGGTTGTCGCTGTTGGCGTCAAACTGCGCCTTTTGCAGCTCGAGCTGCGTCATGTCGAGGTAGCCCAGCTGCACTCCGGCTTCCACTTCTTGTCCTTCCTCAATGTTGAGCGACATGATTTGTCCGGTGCCCTTGGCCGAGACCACTACCTCGGTAGCTTCGAAGGTTCCGGTGGCATCCCACTCGTTGTCGTTGCTGCATGCCGTTGCCATGGCGGCGATGCTCATGATTAAGAGTATCTTTTTCATTTGTTTACGGTGTTTTTTAAGTCATATATTGTTTTCAGTAACTCGATGTTGTGGAGAATCTGTGCCTGAGCGGCCGTGTTCTCGTCGGTGATGCGCTCCACAAGGCGGTGAATGTCGATGATGCCGTTGCGAAGCTTCGACTCCTCGGCCTGACGCACATCGCGGCGCAGGCTCACGATGGTGGCATCGCTGGCAATGAGTTCTCGCAGACGCTTGATCTCGTCGTTCTCGTGGCTCACTTCAAGACGGGTGTTGACTAGGAACGCTTCGCGTTGCAACTCGGCTTGCTGGCGGGCAGTGTTGAGGCGGCTCAGGTTGTTCTTGCGGTCGTAGAGGCTGCTAAGGCTCCAGGTGGCTCGCACGCCCACCAGCGCGTTGAGCGACCACTTGCGGTTGACCATATTTTCAAAGGTGTTGTAACCTGGGTAGCCATAGAAAGCCTGGCCAAACGCGCTGATGACAGGCATCACCGATGCGTTGATGGCCCTCTCGCGGGCGTTGATGGTGCCTATCTTGGCATCAATCAACCGCAGCTCTGGTCGGTCGATGGTGCTGCTTATGGGTTCGGCGGCATTGGGGACAACGAGCTGCTGCTCACCAATGTGCTTGCCAATGAGGATTTCGAGCATGTGAATGAATGCTTGCCGGTTCCACTCCATGGTGGTCTTGCTTTGCTCCACTGTCATAATCTCGGCACGGAGCTGGCTCTCGTCGGCGCTGGTGGCGATGCCGCCCCTCACATGAGCCCGCAGCTTGTCGAGGTTGCCGTTGAGCATCTCCAGGGTCATCTCGGTCTGCTTGATGCTTTCGTTCATGAGCAGCGCACCAAAGTAGAGGTCGTTCACGCGCTTGTTAAGGCTGTAAAGGTCAACGTCGGTCTGAGCTTTCTGTTCCACATCTTGAGCTTGAGTGATGGCTCGCTCGCTGCTGGCTTTGCCGCCGTCATATATTTTTTGGTTCACATCGAGCTGCAGGCGGTACTGGTCCTTGGCAAGACCTTTCATGTCAAGGCCACTGGCGGCGAGCATCGCCTTCATCTGGTCGGGGAACGAGGGGGGCTCGTTCTGGTAAGTGGCTTGTGCGCTCAGGTTCACCTGCGGCAACCATGAGTGCTTGAGGTTGTCGAGGGTGAACTTGCTGCTTTGATCAATTAGTCCATATTGCCTGATGAGTGGGTAGTTCTCTCTGGCAAGTCGCTGGCATTGTTCAATAGTGAGCTGCGCATGGGCACACAACAGCACAAGTGCTGCGATGGCTAATAATGTTATTCGTTTCATGCTTGTGAGGGTGTTAGTCGTCGCATTATTATTTCTATGTTCTCTTGTTTTCGCTGCTCCCAATATTCACTGCTGGGTTTTAAGTCTAGGCCAGTGGCAGCCTCAAACACCGGTTTGATGATGAACGGGAACACATTGAGCGAGAGCATGTCGAGCAGCAGGGTGGGCGCGTCGATAGCTGCTATCTCACCGCGCTGGCACGCCAGGTCCAGGTCGTGCTGCATGGTGCTCAGAAGGCTACTCGCAAATGTGCTCACCACATTCTTGATTATTGTGAAACGCTCGGGGCGAGTGGCAATCTCGCGTATCATGAACAGCGGCAGGCGTGGATTCTCTCTTATCACTTCGTAGTGAAGCTCAATGGCTTGTGACATGCGCTGCTTGATGGGCTTGTCGCTTTGAGTGAAAACGTCAAGTATGCCTTTGCCGAGCACGCCTATGGTCTCGTGGAAGATACGCTCAAAGAGCTGTTCCTTGGTCTTGAAATAGTAGTGGAGCATGGCATGAGTCACGCCGGCGTTGCGGGCTATCGACGTGGTGCGCGCGCCGTCATAGCCTTTGTCGAGAAACTCCTCCTTGGCAGCTATGAGAATCGCTTGCTCTTTATTGTTTTGATGTTTTGTCATGTTTGTTATCTTAATTGTTTGGGAATTATGTAGTTATAATTATTGTTTTTTGTTAACAAGAATGTTAATAAACTTTGTACTGCAAAGTAAGGCAATAAATTTGAATTATGCAAGAAAAATCTAACAATTTTGTTAATATTTTTCATGTGTAATGAATTTTTGCTGAATTATGTGGCACATTGGAAGCAAAAAAAACTTCGTTCGTTTTTTATTTTGTTCTGCACTCAGCTTGCACTAATTTTTGATAAATTAGGCTGCGCCTCGGCATAAAAAATAAAAAAACTTCGTTTTTTATTTTGTTCTGCACTCGGCTTGCACCAATTTTTGATAAATTAGGCTGCGCCTCGGAAATAAAAATGAAAAACTTTGTCTTTCATTTTGTATTTCTCTCGGCTTGCACTAATTTTGCAACATGAAGAAATTATTAGCATTTATTATATGTGTGGTTGCCGCTGCTAATGTGTGGGCTGGCGACAACGACAACTATATCCAGGTTGACTGGTATCCACTATGCACCGATAGCGTGGGGTGGAACATCTACACTGGTGGTTTCGTCATTGGCTGGGACAATGCCAGTGGCATCGATGTGAACATGGGCCGCAGCATCGACATTGGGTGGCTCAACGTGATTGGTGCTAAGTTCAAGACGCGACATGGACAGCGCATCACAATGGGCGTGGGCATTGACTGGCGCAACTTCAGGTTGAGCAACGATGTGCGCTTCCATAAGGATGGCGAGAACCTCTCGATTGTTCCATACCCTGACGGTGCCGAGTCACGTCGCTCGCGCGTGAAAGTGTTTTCGCTCACCGTGCCTGTGCTGCTGAGGCAGCGCCTGTTTAGCACTGTTGACATCTTTGCCGGGCCAGTGGTGAACTTCAATCTTCATGCGAGTATGGAGACGGCATTTACCCTCAATGGTGAGAAGGTTAAGGATACTAGCAGCAAGATTCATCAGGTGCCTGTGACAGTTGACATCATGGGTGGCGTGAAGTGGAAATTCATTGGCGCCTATGTGCGCTATAGTCCCTGCCATGTGCTGCAAGAGCGCTATGCACCAGCGTTCAATCCTTTCACAGCAGGCATCATTATGGGATTCTGAGTCAATTCGCAATGCGTAGAGCACAATCCAGCATCTGTTATTCACCATCCACATTTTTTTGTTGTTTAGAGTAGGTTTTATTTGCTCTTTCAAGGTTTTTGAAGTAATTTCGCACGATTTTTAAAAATTAGATAGATAAATTTATATGAAGAGAGTTTTTAATAAACTTGTTGTTTTGGCCGTTTTAGTGCTTGCGCAGCTTGTCTCTTGTAGCGACGGCAACAACTTTAAGGTTACTGGCACTGTAGAAGGAGCTGGCGACACTACAGTTCTTTACCTTGAGACCAGTTATAACGGTATGTGGCATCTTGTTGACTCGGCAAGAACCGACGATGGCAAGTTCTCGTTTAAAGAAGAAGCTACTGAGTACCCTAATATTTTTCGTCTAGTTCATGGCACTGACGCTATTTATTTCCCTATCGACAGTATCGACAAGATAGAGATAAATACCGATCTCAAGCACTTTGCCGAGAACTACACCATAGCTGGTAGCAAGGATGCCGAGACGATGATGAAATTTGACAAGGAATTGGCAAAGTTTGTCAAGGCAGGAGATTTGGGCAGCGAAGCTTTCAAGAAGTGGAAACATGAAACAAGCCGCATGCTGGTGGGTGACCTCAAGAGCATCGTGTCTTATTATATCGTGAATAAATATATTGGTGACCAGCCACTATTTGACCCCGAGGACAATAGCGACTTTAAGATTATAGGCGCTGTGGTAAACGCTTTCTCTTCCTATCGTCCTAATGATCCTCGCACTCAATATCTTGTTGAGACCTATAAAGACAAGTTGAGAATTAGGCGCGCAGCAAGCAGTAACATGGCTCGCGATACCATAGTGGCTACGCAAACTGGCGTTCTTGATTTCAAGCTGATGGATAAGGCAGGCAAGATGCGTAGTTTCAAGGAGGTGTGCTCTCATGGTAAGGTGGTGATTCTCAACTTCACAATGCAAAGTGAGTCGTTCTCGCCTTATATCAATAAGCTGCTCAACGATGTTTATAGCAAGTATCAGTCTAAGGGGCTGGAGATTTATCAGGTGTCGTTCGACGATGACGAGGCGTCGTGGATGCAGTCGGTGGCAAGATTGCCGTGGATTGTGGCACGCGACACCAATGGTGCCATCACCGCAAGAATCTACAATGTGACAGAGATTCCCATGATTTATATTATCAACCGCTCAGGAGAAATCGTGGGGCGTGTGGATAATATCGACCTGCTCGAAGACACAGTGAAGAAGTACATTTAACAGATAATTATATAGACTTTTAGTTCAATGAAAAAAATCTTGGTAATAGCTCCTCACGGCGACGATGAAGTGCTGGGTTGTGGAGGATATATGCTTGATCAAATCAAGAAAGGAGCGCAGGTGCATGTGCTCTTTGCTACCATGGGCGGAGTGGATGTGCGTCAACCGCTCGACAAGCGCCTGGCCGAGGTTGAAAGTGTGGCGCAGGCTGCCGGCTACAAATATGACATCATCATCAAAAACATGGATGCCATGCTCGACACGCTGCCCTCTCGTGAGATTATCACAGCCATCGACAAGAAGATTGCTGAGTTAGAACCCGATGAAGTGTTTGTCAACTACCCGTCCAACCATCAGGACCACATCAAACTCTACCAGTGTGCCAAGGCTGCAGTGAGGCTCAAAGAGGGCTTCATGCCGTCGTTTTTTGCGCTATATGAGTATCCCTTCATCACCTACAACGATGTGCTTCAAGGCGGATTATTCTATTATGACATTACCGAGTATATCGACAAGAAAGTGGAATTGTTCTACCTCTATAAGACTCAGATCAAAAATCCGCCCTCGCCACTCAACGAAGAGGGCGTTAAGGTGCTTGCCAGGATGCGTGGTCTAGAGTGCGGGCGCAAGTATGCCGAGATGTTTTATGTCCAAAAGATGGTGAAGTGACTATGAAATTTGTGGTTTTTGAATCGGGCAGTAGGGCAGGGCTTAGCGCGGAGTTGTTCTTTGAGCAATATGTCACTGCCACCGGTGCTAGGCATGAGCTTTTCTTGAGCGACCTTGATGAGGATTTTCAGCACATCGTTTCGAGGCATCCTCAGGTGCATCTAATCCATGATAGTCAGGCTTTTAAGCTGCTTGAGGCAGATGATGCAGTGATATTTCCTGCCGATGAGTTGACCCGGCAGTCTAATCCTGTTGCCTACAATATTGCTAGCAAGCAATCATTCTCAAGTGTCTTGCCTTTCTTTTACAAAAAGATGCAGATGAATGAGTATTTGTCGCGACTCACTACCAACTGTGCCATAAAAGTGCCAGAGACTTTCACTCTATCGAATGTGTGTGTTAAGCCCAATTCTATGTCGGCTGGTTCGCGCAACATACAGCTGCTCGATAATGCCTGCGTGGTTCAGAAAATAGACATCGCTTGCGAGTATGTAGTTGATGTGCTGCGCTATGACAATGAGAAAATGTATATTTTTCCCCGTGAGGTGACGCTCAAGAACGGTTACGACCGCTTTATCAAACTGCTGCCGCTAGATGGAGAGCTTGCGCAATGTGTTGCAGAGTTTGTCAAAGCTGTGTGTCCTAAGAAAGATGGCATGTTCAGCGACATTTTCCACTTGCAACTGTGCCAGGACAAGAGCGGCCAGCTCTACTATATCGAGTTTTCTAAGCGCATCTCGGGCACCTCGTGTGTGAACATTGCCACCGGCATGAGTCCCTTTGCACTTATCGACGGTGCCGACCTGCATATCGACACTAGTCTCATCGATGGCAAGTGGCGGCGTTTTGAAGACTTCATTCTTATGATGAAATAATCTCTACCATTAATATTATCCTCCAGATGAATATATTAGACCTGTCAACACCATGCTATCTTTATGATTTAGATGGGTTTGAGCGTAATATTACCGACTTGTGCGCTAGTTTCAAGCAGCATTATGGTAATTTCAAGTTTGGCTACAGCTACAAGACGAGCTATTTTGAGCCTTTCCTGCTCAGCGCAAAACGCCTAGGAGCTTTGGCCGAAGTGGTGTCGGGCAAGGAATATGAGCTTGCACGAGAAATGGGTGTTGCTAACTCGCAGATAATATATAATGGTGTAATCCCCAATCCTGATTATAAAACCCAGGTGGCAAGTGCCGGAGGCTTTGTCCATGTGGAGAATATGGTAGAGCTGAGGCAGCTCGTGGAGGGTTATGGAGTAAGAGAACTTGGCGTGCGGGTGTGTTTCCCGATTGATGGAGTGCACGACTCGCGCTTTGGGTTCTATGTTGATGGACCTGAATTCTGCCAGATGCAAGATTATGTGAAAGAAAAAGGCGTGAAAATCAATGTGGTTCACTGCCATGTGTCTCATGCTCGCTCGGCCGAGGGTTTTCAAGCGAGGATAACGGTGTTGATTGATGTAGCCAAGAGGCTTGGCGCTACAGCGGTCAATATTGGCGGGAACATGTATGGCCGCATCACCGACGAGACATTCCGTGCTCAGTTCCCTAGCTATTGCACCTTTGAGGAATATGGGCGAGTTGTGGGTGGAGAGATGAAAAAGGCGTTTCCCGGCGAAGAAGTTCTTCTTCTTGCCGAGGGTGGCACTCCAGTGGTGTCGGATGTGGTGAGCATTGTCTTCACGGTGATAGCTGTGAAACGCATCAATGGCAAGGACTTCATCATTGTAGATGGCCAAGTGAGTGATGCCGGTTTTGCTTGCAAGTTCAAGAGTCCGCCTTATCGTCATTTCGGAAAACCAGGGAATGTTGTTGAGCATGCGGCTGTTGTGGGCTGCACGTGCATTGAGGACGACTATATCGTGAAAGACTACTCTGGTCCTGCCAATGTGGGCGACAAGATTGTGGTAGATAACGTGGGAGCTTATTCTTATAATCTCGTTAACGATTTCATTACAGCTGGCTGCCGCAGGTTCTGTTCTATAGACGAAGTGGATTTTACTCAGGCGTCCAATCTCTGATTTCGGGATGGCGTTTTATGTAATTGATGCCTTTGAGCATGTGCTTCACCGCATGGAAGAGAGGCACGTTGCGCTGCCGTTTTAATCTCCATGCTTTTAGCAGTGTGCGCACATATTTTGTGCAGGGTTTATAGAGTTGCAACTCAGCGCCATAGGTCATCAGCGTGCCGGGCTGCTTGTCGCGTTCTAATGTCACTAGAGGCTCTTGGTCGGCAACGATGGTGATGGGAAAGAAGCGGCAGTTCAGCCCCTTTTCGATGGCTGTGTGAATGAAAATGTTCTCCTCACCGCAGTGAAACACCTCGCTGCCAAGACCAAAGTTCTCATTGAACCACACTTTGCCCTGGACGCTCTGCCGGCGGAATGCGATTTCTATCGAAGACAGATAATATCCTTTAGGGAAGGTGCTTAGGTCTTGACTTGTGGTGGGGTAGTGCTTGGTGTAGCCTTCACTCGAATACTGGAATGTGGCGATATCGACATCAGGATTATGGTCAAAGGTGTCGATTACTGCTTGTAGCTGGTCGTGTGTGTAACGGCAATCGTCATCGCCAATGAGGCACACGTCGGCACTGGCATGGCGCAGGCAGTTGTTGCGGTTGCGGCTTAGACCTCGTCCCTGCAAGTGGCAAATCTTCACATCGTCTCGCTTCAGCTCCACGGGCACAGATGTTTCCTTGCTGTCGCTGTGTTGCCACGACACTAGGTAACTGATGCCATTATGCTGAGGCAACAACATCGGTGCAATCTGTGCAATGCCATCATCAAGGGTGCATATTAGTATCTCGAGTGTCATTTCGCGGTTAATAGTTTCTTATAAAAATCAATATGTCGTTGCGCTACCACATGAGCGTCGTTATGCTTCACTACAAACTCCCGGCTGAGGCGGCTTAGGTTGGGAATCTCGTTTTTATTTTGCACCAGCCACTCGAGCTTGGCGTCGATGTCGCCCTCGATAAGTGGGCTCACGTTGATGATGGGCTGGTTGTCATGCTCATCTATCAGGTCATAGAACTCGGGCTCGGCGCCACTCACAGCTACCAAGCCGCGCGCCATGGCCAGAAGGGCATTGGTGGCGGGTGTGTAGGAATAGAGCTGGTCGAGAAGCACATGCGAGCTGCACAGCATCTTAATGTACTCGTCGTAAGGGACACTCTCAACCACAGTAAGCTCGCACCGAGTGGGGTAGCGATCCACGGTGCGGCGTGCTGCCTCGAGAAGCAGGTCGGTGCCCTTGAGGATGTTGCGGTCGTGCTGAATGCCGATGAAAAATTTCACTTTCTCGGGCTCGCGGTCAAGGATGATGGGCTCAACGCTTGCTGTGTCAATGGGGATGCCGCCGTAGGCCAACTTGTCGCCGAGCAGTGGCTTGTAGCACTCGTGATATTCCCACAGGCACGAGATGGCTCCGTCGATGTTGCCCAGAATGTGGTTGCTGTGCTCGCGCATGAGTGGCAGTTTCCAGTTGTCCTCGTGCTTGGCTTGGTACTCGCTTGAGAGGGCGTAGGGCGACGGCTTGTCGCCCACCATGTAGTCGCTGTAGCGATAGGTCTTGCCATCATGGCATGCCTGATAATATACATAGTCGGTGCCAATGGCGCCCATCACCATGCACCGGTTGTGTTGCTTGAGCCAATCAAACACACGCCTCACCTTTGCTGGCTTGAGGTCGAGAAAGATGTCATCGCAGGTCTCCACCACGTCAAAGCCTCGCATCTTGGGCAGTGCGCGCAGCACGTCGAGCACATATTTCATTGCCCCAATCTTGCCTGGGCTGCGCTTGAGGTTGATGTCGCGATGAGTGTTCATCCAGTGCGAGCCATTGCTGGCGACAATAGCAGTGTGTCCCAGGTCTCGCAGAGCCTGGGCCAGACAGTTGTGCATGTTGCTTGCATCGCCAACAAAGAGTATCTTCATCTATTAGTGAGAACTTTTATGTTTTTAATGACGCAAAATTATTGATTTTTTTGTTTTTCTCCAAGAAAATGTCTAATTTTGGACTCAATTATGAGTACAGTTTCAATAATAATTCCAGTTTATAACCGTGCTAATGTGGTGTCGCGCACACTCAATAGTGTGGTGGAGCAGACGCATCGCCCGTTGCAGGTGATCTTGGTTGATAACTTCTCTACCGACGACTCGCTGGTGGTGCTCAACCAGTTTAAAGTGGAGAATGATATGCCCGATTTTGAGGTCATTGTCACTCAAGAGAAACAGCACACGGCAAGTGCGGCACGCAACCGAGGCATGCAGTTTGCCACAGGTGAATACCTTATGTTCTTCGACAGTGATGACCTTATGGACAGGCGCCTTGTGCAGAAGTATCTTGACGCTTTTCAGTCGGCACCGAGGCGTGTTGACATCGTGATTGCACGGCGCAACAGGGTGAACGAGATAGGGGAGAAAACCGCGATGCCCATCTACAAGAAAGACATTATTGCTAACCACATCTTGCACAGTGTGCTGGCAACACAGGCCTTCTGTGCCCGTCACGACTTCATCAAGAAAATTGAGTGGAACAACAGCATCTCACACTGGAACGATTTTGAGTATGGCCTCAGAATATTGCTGGCTCGCCCCATTGTGGGCTACCTCGAGGGTAAAGCTCGTGTCGATGTGATTTATGGCGGGCCAAACTCTATCACTGGGACAAGTTTTAGCGAGAATCATGGCAAGTGGGAGGTTTCGCTGCGATACATGAACCTTGATGTGAAAAACTCTAACCTTATCGACAAGCAGCGATACTATGACTTGCTTGCCTATCGTTTGCTAGTGCTCGCGGCACACTACGAGCGTGAAGGCCACCCCGAATATGCCAAGCCGGCAGCACAGAAGGCTTATGCCACTCTTAACCGCAAGTGGCTATATCGCAAGGTGATGCCCTGGCTTTTCAGGCGCATAGTAAAAGGTAAACGTGGCTCAGCCCGCATAGCACGGTGGGTGATTAAGTAGTTTTGTCGCTTCGCGTTGCTCGCTGGTTTTGTCGCTTCGCGTTGCTCGCTGGTTTTGTCGCTTTGCGTTGCTTCGCTGGTTTTGTCGCTTCGCGTTGCTTCGCTGGTTTTGTCGCTTCGCGTTGCTCGCTGGTTTTGTCGCTTTGCTGGTTTTGTCGCTTCGCTGGTTTTGTTGCTTCGCTGGTTTTGTCGCTTCGCGTTGCTCGCTGGTTTTGTCGCTTTGCTGGTTTTTAGTTTACGATATAATACGGGCGTGATCAAGTGCTGGTCACGCCCGTTATTGTGATAATAGTGTTAACGGTCGGACAAGGCACGCCTTGTCCCTACTTAGCCCTTATTATTTAACAATGATAACCTTCTTGCCGTTGTGGATGTAGATGCCGGCAGGCAGTGCGCTGGCGTCCATCTTGCGGCCCATGAGGTCGTAGTAGTTGTTGTCTTGTACCTTCTCGGCGTTAATAGCATTGATTGCCGATGGCTCGGCCTCAACGACGCTGATGTTGTCGATGGTGAGTGTGAACTGGTCGGCGTCGCTCGTGGCGTGGATGCCGATGTAGTATTTGCCATCGGCCTTGCTGGCGGGAACGGTGAAGCGGCCAGTGAGGTGACTTACGTCATAGCCCTCAACCACTGTGGCAGGAATAATAGTGGTAGTCATAGCCTCAACGGTGGGCTCTGTGCCAATCATTACCTCAAAGCGCTCGGGATAGCCCGAAGCCTTGGCGTCGATGCCAAATTCATACTCTACCTCGGGCTCCATGATCAGAGCTGGAGTAATCAGCCAGTCGTCGGCAGCGCTGGTGGTGCTCCACTGATAGGTTGCGTTTTGGGCGATTGTGCCACCATAAGTCCAAGTGCGGCTGTCGTTGTTGGCGTTGATAACGGTAAACTCGCTGAAGGCAGCCTGAGTCTCAAAGCCCTGGTTGTAAGGAATGGTGTAAGCGCCATCGTTGGCATCACGAGTGATGACGATGTTGTTGAAGGCCTGCACATAGTAGATAACGCCCTTAGTGGTGTTCTGCACGAGATATTCGGTGGAGTTGGTGTAGGTGTCGCTGGCCTCATCGTAGTTGAGCACGAAGTCGCATATCTCCTTCTTGCCCTCGGCGTTAGTGAAGGCGCCTGCCATGTAGTTGGGGCGGCCAGCTACGTTGCCAATGAACTGGTCTTGAGCAAAGGTGACGCTGTTGCCATTGCGAGTGCCCTTAATCCACGATTGAGGCACGTCGCTAAAGAGGCCCTGCATGTAGATGTCATTGCCATCAACGCCCACATTCACGTTGTACTTGAATGCGGTGCCGTCATAGCCGTTGGCCTCGAAGGTGTAAACCTGTGTCTCCACGCCAGCGGGAAGCTCAACGAGCACATCCTCGGCCTGAGTGGTGGGAGTATATATGCTCGAATAGTCGGCATAGCCTGCCCAGTTCTGGCTGTTGGCATAGATGGCGCCAAAGACAACATAAGTAGAAGTGCCTATCAAGCTGATTTTGTCCTCAGTAACGCTGAACTGCACATTTTGAGCGTTGTTGCGCACAGCGAACTCCTCGTACTCGTCATCATAGTCGAGCACTGCAAGGGTGATAACATCGTTGACCTCGGTGTCGTAAGCCACGTTCTGGCCCATGGGAACGGTGATGGTCTTGCCGTCCTCGCTCAGGGTGCCTTCAATCCAAGAGTTGATCTCGAGCTTTGAGAGTGGCTGCTTGAAATACACCTTGTTGTTCTCGCCAAAGACGATGTCGATAGTGCCAGTCTGCGCGCCACGGCGAATGTACTCGCCACTGTAGTAGTAGGCATACCCGGCACGGTCATAGGTTCTCAGTTCGCCGGCAGGTTGTTCCATCACGATGCCATAATCGCTTGCACTTTGTGCCCAGGCACCAAGTGTCATCACAGCCATTGCTGCAATAAGTAAAACTTTCTTCATTTTTGTGTAGTTTGGTTTAATAAATTGTTTTATAGAGCCTTTTTCTCTTCAAAAAGCAACTCGAAAGGCTCCTTTTTTCGGGTTGTAGATTTTCGTGCTATAAAATTGATGGTGCAAAAGTACAAAAATATCTCTAAGTAACCCCACCTATACATCACGTTTTTTGCAAAAAACTCAACGAGAGTGGCTTGTTAATTACTTGCCTAATATTCTGGCGCTGCCGTTTGGACAGGACGCGAATGAGCGAGCCCTCGTTGGTGTGCATGGCGGCTTTCTCTCTAGGCCTAGTAGGAGCCTGAGCAGTGTAGCAATCGACCGTTATCGGTCGATTGCTAGAATGGTCATAGCCATGTTGCTCCTGCCAGAAGCTGGTGCAGGTCGCCTTGAATGCTTGGATGATGTCGCCCAGGCTCCATTGCATGGGTTTGAGCACTTCTATCACGCCATGGATTGCGAGGACGATAGGATGATGTGATCATTACACATTATGAATTCACCAGGCACTCGTCAAGGTCGCGTGTGATTTGCTCTCGGTCGAGGTTTTGCCCAATGAAGACGAGTTTTACCATGCGGTCACCGTAGGTCTCGTCCCAGTCGCGCAAGATGTCGGGGTTATACTCTACCATGCGTTTAAATTCCTCCTCGGGTGCAGTGGCAAACCAATATCCACTCTCGGTGAGCTTCTTCTGCACTCCTGCCGACTCAAAGAGGAACGACATGTCGGGGTTGTGGCTGAAGTAGATGAGACCCTTGGCGCGGATGATATTCTTGGGCCACTTGGTGGCTACGAAGCGGTCAAACTTGTGTATGTCGATTGCCGGGCGGCGATAATAGACGAAGGTCTGGATGCCATATTCCTCGGCTTCGCCCTCATCGTGATGGTGATGGTGGTGGTGCTCGTGCTCATGGTGCTCATGCTCGTCATCCTCATGGTGGTGGTGCTCGTGCTCTTCTTCCTCATCATCGTGGTGGTGATGGTGATGATGGGCCTCGGCTTCCTCTTCGTCGGTGGCAGGGCGCTCTATCTCACGAATCCATCCGGCCGAGCTTGCCACTCGCTCGTAGTCGAAGAGCCCGGTCTCGATGATGTCGTCGAGGTTGACATTGGTGTAGTCGCACTCAATGATTTGTGCCGCCGGTTGCAGGGCATGGATGATGTGGCGGATGCGGTCGCGCTCGTCGTCGCTCACCTCCGAGGCCTTGTTGAGCAGCACTATGTTGCAGAACTCAATCTGCTGGATGAGTAGGTTCTCGATGTCCTCTTCTCCTATGTCGCGGCGCTTGAGGTCTTCGCCACAACTGAACTCGCTCTGCATCCTCAGGGCATCGACCACGGTGACGATGCAGTCGAGGTAGGGGATGCCATGCTCTATGTATTTGTCTTCCATGTTGGGGAGAGAGCAGATGGTCTGTGCTATGGGCTCGGGCTCGCAGATGCCGCTGGCCTCGATGACGATGTAGTCGAAGCGTCCCAGCTTCATGATGTCGTTGAGCTGCTCAATGAGGTCCATCTTGAGGGTGCAGCAGATGCAGCCGTTTTGCAGTGCCACGAGGCTCTCGTCTTTCTGCCCCACGATGCCTCCCTTCTGGATGAGGCTGGCGTCGATGTTCACCTCGCCAATGTCGTTGACTATTACGGCAAATTTAATGTTCTTCTCGTTAGTGAGAATGTGGTTTACAAGTGTTGTCTTTCCGCTGCCCAGGTAGCCCGTGAGCAGCAATACTGGAGTGTGTCGCATTTTGGTTTATTGTTTTTTAGTGTGTGTTGCGTTGACAACGCAACATACGTGGCTTGTTTACATTGGTTAAAGTATCTCGTCGAGCACGGCTTTGTGGTGGCCTTGCATGATGATGTGGTGGTTGCCTATGGGGTTAGTGAGGAAATAGCGTGCTGCTTCCTTGTCGCGGAGCTTGATGAGCTGCTGGGTGCGGCACAAGTCGGGATTGCCCTGGCACTCCACAAGCTCGCCTTCCTCGGCGTAGTGGCGTCCCAGGCCACCGCTTGCCTTGAAGATGGTCACCGGGCCAGGCTTCATGAAGCCTCTTATTCCCACACCTATGCCCGACTCGAAGTGTGTGTCGAGCTGGTAGTCATCAACCATGTCGAGAGGAATGGTGCAGTGGGCAAATAGCAGCTCGCCAGTCTCGGGGTTGATGCGCGCAGGGTTGGCCTGGAAAGCGCTCTTGCCGGTGACGGCTTGTGCTATCTTCATCGAGAGCATGGCAGGGATGTCGCCCTCGCAACCTGCCACGATGCCTTGAGCGTTGAACTTGGCAAGTGCCACGCAGCCAGTGTTCTGCACTGCCGTCAAGAGGTCGAAGCAGCGAATGGTGAACCCTTGCAGGTCATAGCCTTCAACGATGAGCTTCAGAGCCTCGTAGATGCGCTCGGCACCAGTGAGCGACTGGCGGATGGCATCGCTGGGAGCTCTCGCAGTGAGGTCGCTTTCTATGTCGGCGGGAATGCGGTCGATGAGCATGAGCAGCTCGTCCATGTCGATGTGCTCAATCTTGATGCCCAGGCGATCCTCAATGGTGCGGTATTTTGCGGCGCTCGCTATAAGCCAGTCGCTAGGCTCGCCTATCACCCCCAGGCGGCAGCCGTTGAGCTCACGCATGGCTTTGCCCACCTGCTGCAGGGTGCAGATGCGGCTCTTGATATACTCGTTGCTGCCGTGCAGTATCTCGCCCTTGAGACCTTGCTGCCGCAGGTAGGAGAGAATTTCCATCGAGGCGGCCAGCGAGTTGCTCTTGCCTGTGGTGAGCAGGTAGAACGGCTGCTTCGACTGGCGCAACATGCGTGGCAGTTCGTTCTTGAAGATGCCCTCGGTGCCACCTGTGCGCACATAAATCAGTTCAAGGTCGTGAGCGCCATAGTCCTTGAAGTCGCTGGTCTTAAGTTCATAATCGATGCCCAGTGCGCCCAGAAACTCCTGAGTGGCGGCATCCACAGCAGTCGCATCATGCAACTGCGATGTGAGTGTATAGATAGCTGTAGTCATAGTGGTAAAGCTTATGTGATTAATGAATGCCCAAAATTATACAAAACATTCCAAACCACAAAATCAAAGCAGGTTTAATTGTTTATTATTATTCCAGTGAAGGTGCGGCCGCTCTTGACACCGAGGCGGCGGGCGCTGAAGTAGCGGTCGCTCTCGCAGCGGCTGCAGTGTCTGGGCAGGGTGATGTTCGGCCCGGGCACGCCAGCGGCGATGAGCACCTGGCGGTTGGCCTCTTGCAGGTTGATGTGCGCCTTGCCGGTGGTGGTGTTGCGGTGCATGATGAGCGGCAGGTCGAAGCCCGCCTTCTCAAACTGGGCCACCACTTCGTCGCCCACCTCAAAGCAGTCGTGACAAATGCTCACACCCATAGTGGCGAGGATGTTGCTGGCGTTAGCCCCCACGGCTTTCATTACCATTACGGTGTCCTCGGCAATGCGCCCCACCGTTCCCCGCCATCCGGCATGGGCAATGGCGATGACGCCATTGATGGGGTCGGCAAGCGCTATGGGCACGCAGTCGGCAGTGTTGACGCCAATGCACACGCCAGGCACTGTTGTGACCAGGGCATCGACGCCATCGAGCATCTGTTTCCTCACTTGTGATGATGCCGAGACTAATTTCTCGTCGAAGGCCGTCACACGGCAGGAGTGAGTTTGTCGAGGCATTATCAGGTTTCTGTAATCGATGCCTAATTGCCGGCACAACTCAAAGCGGGCGTCAAGCACTCGCTTGGCATCGTCGCCCGTGTAGTGACACAGGTTCCACTGCGAGTAGGGGTCATTAGCATCTGCCACTCCGCGCTGGGTTTGAAAAGCTCTGATGGCCCGCGCATCGCCATTAAATTTCAGTTCGTCAAGTGTCATAGTAAGCAGTTTTTTCAGCTCGCTAAATTACAAAGAAAAAACAAGAGCATCAAAAATAATTGACGCTCTTTTGAGATTTTCTTTGATTGTTTTTCAGGTAAAGAGGAAAAAGCTGCAACGAGAGGGTGTGACGTTACGACTCTCGGCTTTGTTCTTGCCATTGAGCCAGTTGATGGCTTCTTCAAGCAGACCATTGACGAAGGTGTCGTTGGTGCACTTTTGGCACTCTTTCAGGTACTTGACGCACAGTTTTTTCTCGCTTGCGGTGATTACTCCGTCGGCTTGTTTGCACATCTGCAAGAGCTCGGTCGCATATACTGAGCCTTTGCCTGGCGAAGCTTTCACTTTCTCCTTGAATTTGTTGCAGTACATGGCAAAAGTGGTGAGCCAGTTCGTATTGTCATCATTTACTGTTTCATTTGTCTGGGAGAGAACTTTCAAGGCCATGCCATTTCCCAGTTGTTCTCCCATCATCTCAAGTTGAGGTGTCATACTTTTTAGCTTTTCCAGGCTGCTCAGGTCAATGAGGCTGTCAACATTTAATGTGAAATTGCTGTTACCGTTGCTGCTGTAAAGTATTGTGGGTCGGTGACTGCTTGTGTTCATAACCTCATCGGGCTTTTTGCCATAGATTTTGTAAATTTTACCCGTGTAGCTGCCGTCATTGTCCTGCCTCCATTCTATGGCATAGCTGAAGCGGAAATCGCTCTGCCGCTTGTCTTTGAAGCATACCACCATAAAGTTCATGTCACTGTTGGCGCCTATCAGCTCAAAGTCGTTCTTGCCAGTGCCGTAGGCGATGGCGTAGGTCACTCCCTTGCTTCCCGCTTTGCCCGAAGCGCTGTGATAGGCATTCTCGCCGTCTTGTGTCATTGCGCGAGTCAAGTCTTTGATGAGGTTGCCCTTTTTGCCTGGAAGGTAGAATTCGTTTACTGCGCACACACCAGTGACTTCTCCCGATTTTTTGTCACGGTAGTCAATGTGCTTGCTCATGATTGTGTAGCCATTGCTGAGTTCATTAGAGAATTTGTCGTAAGCCCTGGCTACTTGGTCTTGTGCATAGCAGCCAAAAATGGTGAGAATTGCCATTGCTGCTGCCATCACGATTGTGATAAAAATATTTTTCATATTGATAGGAGTTTTATTTAAATACTACTTGAATAAATTGCGGATTTTCGTTTATGGCTGCCTGTTGTGCTTGATGAGCTTGGGCGCGGGTAATATATTGCTCGTTAAGAGCCTCTTGCCGCTCTTGCTCAATGATGAACTTGTCGGCCATAAGTTCTTGTTGTGCCTGTTCCACCTCGCCTTGCTCGCGCTCACGCTCTATGCTGTCGAGAGTGGAGATAGTGGCGTGATGGCTTGTGGCATGTGGCTTTTTTTTAGTGGATTTTTGCTCTTGTTTTACTAAGAGGTGAGACGTCTCGGGTGGCACAGGGCGGGCGGCTGTGTCGGGAATCGTCACATTTTTATTTACTGCTGTAATAGGTTGTGGAGTGGTGGTTTTATCGACTGATGAAGTGCGCTGGAACAAAGGCGCTACCATTATAGCTATTGCAGCAACAGCTGCGGCGGCGAGCAATGTCCAGAGGGCGCGACCTGTATTGCGCTTGGGCTTTTGCTCGGTGATAGGCATTGCTGCGTCGAAGTAGGCAAACATCACTCTATAAGCCTCCCAGTCTTCGGGAATCGGCGTTGAGCAGGAGAAATACTTGCTCAACTCTTGCTCTTGCTCAAGAGTGGTATCGCCTTGCATAAACTGCTCAAGCAATGATTCTATGTGCGGGTCGTGATTCTTCATAGATTGTTACGTTTCTTAATCTCATCGAGTAATTTAATACGTGCTCTGGACAGCAGGCTGCGTGCCGTGCTGCTCTCAATGCCAAGACGCCTGGCAATTTCGTCGAAACTCCGGCGTTCCACTTGGCGCATGTGAAGCACTGCATATTGAGTGCTGGGCAACCGCCTGATGGTGTCATTTAGCCATGCCACTTCTTGCGATGAGATGAGCGACTCGTCGGGACTGATAATCTGCGATGGCAACTCTTTGTTGCTCACCGACATGATGGGCACGCTGTGGCCCTTGCGATGCAAAGAGACCACGCTGTTGCGAGCCATGACTACCACAAGAGCTTCTATTGAGCGGTAGCGGTCGAGATTGTCACGCATCTGCCACAATCGCAGAAGCACGTCTTGCGCCACATCTTCGGCTTGCATTGAATCGGCACCACACGATAGACATGTGGTAATGGCCTTCTTACGCAGCCCAGCCGCCAATTGTTCAAACTCTCGCTCATCCATTACACAATAAAGACGCAAAACAAAGCATTTTGCGTCTATGGTTAACCTTTTTTAAGGATGTGGAATCTCACCTCTGTGGATAGAGCTTATTGATCAGGTCGTTGCGGTGCATTTTTTTGAGCGACTTGATGATGTCGGCTTTGTACTTTTTGTCGTACCAGAAGAAATACTTACGCTGAGCGAGTTTCTCTTCCTTGCTGTGGGCGGTGTAGATGGGCTGCAGGGTGTAAGGGTGCAGACCAGTATAGAACGCCTCGGTGGCCACGGTCATGGGGGTGGGGGTGAAGTCTTGCACTTGCTCGAGGTGGAAGTTAAGCTCCTTGGTCAATGCTGCAAGCTCTGCCATGTCCATCTCGTGACAGGCTGGGTGCGACGATATAAAATAAGGTATGAGTTGCTGGTTGAGGTGATAGCGCTCGTTCACGCGGTCGAAGATGCGCTTGAACTGCCTGAACAGCTCAAACGATGGCTTGCGCATGACGTGGAGCACCGCGTCGCTGGTGTGCTCGGGTGCCACCTTGAGGCGACCCGACACATGGAAGCGTATCAGCTCCTCGTTGTACTGTGCATTAGCCTTGTCAATCTCGGGGTCGCCACAGCGGTGCATCGACAGGTCGTAGCGCACTCCGCTGCCAATGAACGACTTTTTCACTGCCGGGAGGGCATCCACGCTGTGGTAGATGTCGAGCAGCGGGCGGTGGTCGTTATTGAGGTTGGGGCAGGGCTTGGGGTGCAGGCACGAGGGGCGTGTGCAGCGCTGGCACCGCTCCAGGTCGTGGCCATGCATGGCATACATGTTGGCGCTGGGCCCGCCCAGGTCGCTGATGTAGCCCTTGAAGTCGTCCATCATCGTCACTTGCTTGACCTCGCGCATAATCGACTCCTTGCTACGCGAGGCAATGAACTTGCCCTGGTGGGCACTGATGGTGCAAAATGCGCAGCCTCCAAAGCAGCCACGGTGCAGGCACACCGAGTGGCGTATCATCTCGTAGGCCGGGATGCGCTTGCCGCGGTAGCGTGGGTGAGGAAGGCGCGTGTAAGGCAAGTCAAACGAGGCATCCACCTGCTCGGTGGTCATGGGCGGGTTCATAGGGTTGACCTTGATGGCCACGTCGCCGGTGGCTTGCCACAGGGTGTGTCCGTGCCAACGGTTGCTCTCTATCTCTATGTTGCGGAAGTTCTCGGCCTGGCAACGCTTGCTCTCTAGGCATTGCGAGAAGGAGTGCAGCACGATGTTCTCGGCATCGTTCTGGGCGGGAATTTCGCTTAAGGGTCGGCGTACTACCGTTTGCGGTATGCAGGTCAGGTCCTCAATCTTAGCGCCGCCATCTAGAGCTTGGGCAATAGCGAGGATTGCCACCTCGCCCATGCCGTAAGTGATGATATCTACCGGCGCGCTTTGCATGATTGATGGCATGAGGCGGTCCTGCCAGTAATCGTAGTGCGACAGTCGCCTGAGCGAAGCCTCGATGCCTCCAGCCACCACAGGCACGTCGGGGAAGAGTTCTTTTAGTATCTCGCTATAGACAATGGTGGGGTAGTCGGGGCGTGCTCCGGCGCGGCCGTCGGGGGTGTAGGCATCGTCGCTGCGGCGACGGCGGTTGGCGGTGTAGTGGTTCACCATTGAGTCCATCGCTCCCGCCGAGATGCCAAAGAACAGCCTGGGCTTGCCCAGTTTCTTGAAGTCGCGCAGGTCGTCGCGCCAGTTGGGCTGCGGCACCACAGCCACGTTGTAGCCATGCGCCTCCAGGGTGCGCCCAATCACTGCCGTGCCCATTGAGGGGTGGTCGATATAGGCGTCGCCCGTGAAGAGTATCACGTCGATGTGATCCCATCCCAGGTGCTCTATCTCCTTCTTGGTGGTTGGCAACCACTGTCCCTCGATTTTCATTGCTGGTAGTTATTTGTTTATGTTGCGTTGACAACTTGTATGTTGCGTTGACAACGCAACATACTGGACAATTATAATTGTTTTTGAGAATTTAGTTTTTCTTGCAGTTTCAGGATTTCGTCACGATATTGCGCTGCGGCGAGGAATTCCATGTTCTTGGCGGCGGCCACCATCTGCGCCTTGAGATACTCGATGGTCTTTTCCAGGTCTTGCGGTTTCATGTAGGCAATGACGGGGTCGGCAGCGACGCCAGCAGTGCGGTCAAACTCGGCCTCCACCTGGCTTTTGAGCGAAGACGTGTCAACCACGTTGCTCTCGTAGCGCCTGGCGTGCTGGCGAGTCTCGTCGCTGGCACTCATGTTGCCGTCAACTCCAATGATGGCATTGCGGGCCTTGACGATGGCCTGTGGGGTGATGCCGTGCTCTTCGTTATACTTTAGCTGCATGGTGCGGCGGCGCTCGGTCTCGTCGATGGTGCGCTGCATGGAGTCGGTGATTTTGTCGGCATACATTATCACCTCGCCGTTGAGGTTGCGTGCTGCGCGGCCTGCCGTTTGGGTGAGAGCACGGTGCGACCGCAGGAAGCCTTCCTTGTCGGCGTCGAGAATGGCAACTAGCGACACCTCGGGCAGGTCCAGTCCCTCTCGCAGCAGGTTCACGCCCACTAGTACGTCGATGACTCCCAGGCGCAGGTCGTCGATGATTTGAATGCGGTCCATCGTCTCCACGTCGCTGTGCATGTAGGCACACTTGATGTTGATTTTTGCCAAGTAGTTGTTCAGCTCCTCAGCCATGCGCTTTGTGAGAGTGGTCACCAGCACTCGCTCTTTGTTCTCCACGCGAAGCTCAATCTCGTGGATGAGGTCATCAATCTGACCCAGTGAGGGTCGCACGGTAATCTTCGGGTCGAGAAGCCCTGTGGGGCGAATGATTTGCTCTGTGACCACGCCCTCGCAGCGCTCCAGCTCATAGTCGGCAGGCGTGGCACTCACATAGATGGTCTGGTGCGTCAACGCCTCAAATTCGGTGAAGGTGAGTGGGCGGTTGTCGCGTGCCGCATCTAGGCGGAAGCCATAGTTGACCAGTGTGTCCTTGCGAGAACGGTCGCCGCCATACATGGCGCGCACCTGCGGCACTGTGGCGTGGCTCTCGTCGATGATGGTGAGGAAGTCTTTGGGCATATAGTCGAGCAGGCAGTAGGGGCGGGCGCCAGGCTCGCGTCCGTCGAAGTAACGCGAGTAGTTCTCAATGCCCGAGCAGTAACCCACCTCGCGAATCATCTCCAGGTCGTAGGTCACTCGTTCATAGAGTCGCTTGGCTTCAACCGGGCGGTCTTCACGATAGAACATATCGACTTGAGTTCCCAGGTCCACATCGATTTTTCCCAGGGCATTAGCCATGCTCTCCTTGCTGGTGACGAAGATGTTGGCAGGGTAAATGTTGAAGCCCTCCACGTTCTCTCGGGGGAGCATGGTGAGTGGGTCGAGCAGCTCCATGCTCTCAATCTCGTCACCCCAGAAGATGACACGCAGCACGGCATCGGTATCGGCAATCATCACATCCACGGTGTCGCCTTTCACCCTAAAGGTGCCCATCGCCAGTTCATATTCGTTGCGAGAGTAGAGAGCATCGACTAGTCGTCGCAAGAAGGCGTCACGGCCAATGCTCATACCCACCTTGAGGCGCACGATGTTGGCCTCAATGTTCTCGGGGTTGCCCATGCCATAGAGGCACGACACGCTCGACACCACTATCACGTCGCGCCGTCCCGAGAGCAGTGCGGTGACGGTAGCCAGTCGCAAGCGGTCAATCTCTTTGTTGATGGCGAGGTCTTTCTCGATGTATTTGTCGCTCGAGGGCAGGTAGGCCTCGGGCTGATAGTAGTCATAATAAGAGACGAAATACTGCACCGAGTTCTCAGGGAAGAACGACTTGAACTCGGCATAAAGCTGCGCCGCCAGCGTCTTGTTGTGCAACAGCACGAGGGTAGGGCGGTTGGTGCGAGCTATCACGTTGGCCATGGTGAAGGTTTTTCCGGAGCCTGTCACGCCGAGGAGCGTCTGGCACGGCAAGCCGCTGTTCACCCCATCCACAAGCTCCTTGATGGCTTGTGGCTGGTCGCCGGTGGGCTCATATTGTGAGTGTAACTTGAAATCCATTTCCTGTCTAAAAAAATATCTTGCCACAAAGGTAGTGATTTTATCGTTAATGTGCAAACCGGCGGTTTGCAATACTGGACTACAGTGGCGGCTGCTGTGGCTGGCACTGCTGGCGCTGCTGGTGGTGTGCTTGCTGGTGTGGTTGTGTATTGCAAGCCGGTGGCTTGTAGGTCTTAGAGTTCTTCCACTATTATCCTTGCCAGTTCATTGAGCTGAAGGCATTGCTCCCGTGAAATTGTCTTGCGGTCGTTGTGGTGTGGCCAGGGGGCTATTAGTAGCAGCTTCCCCTCGGAGCAGGCTTTGAACTGCCGTCCTTGAGGCTTCTGGTGTTTTGCGAATCCGTTTTCAAGGAGTATTATTTGAGGAAAGCCCTCTAGAAAGCCGCATTTCATGATTTCTTTTTCTCCATGGCTAATGCATGGGGATACCAGCACAATGTCTTTGTTGGCACATTCTTTAAGCAGTTGCCTTGAGGCTTCTATTTCCTCCTCGCTCATTTTTCGCGAACATTGCACTTGCTTTTTTACAGGATGATTGAGCAAGAAACGATTGCCCATGATTTCAACCTGTGTGTTGCCTATTGCGATGTTATGATAGACTGTGAAATAGTTGGGCTGCGATTTTTTTATCCACAATCTCAGAGGATTTTCTTCTACATACCGGCACATCTGCTCGAGTTGCCCGCTGCGTTGCAAAATCCTGTCGTGATAACTCTCCTCCCAGAGAGTGCCATCGTGAGCCTTGTTGCTGTCTTTCTTGAAGTAACCGATGATTTTACCTAAATGAACTGGAAGCCTTTGCGTCACATGGATTATCCCATGCAAGTGGTCGGGCATGATTTGTAGAGAAAAAAGCTTGATCTCGGGGTGATGGATGTGGATGTTGAACCATTCATCGCGCACCAAGCAGCCCAGGCTGGTCAATTCCACCCAGGGGTGTGGGTGATTGTTGTCGCTGCTTTGCAATGTCCCGAGGAGTGATTTGTGGTCTTTCACCACAATGGTGATCATGTAGATGCAGGGAGCCTGGTAGTCGTGCTCGCTCATGCGGCGAAGCATCGACGGTTTTTTCTCTATTGCAGGATGCTTCTTTATCCAAGCCTTGCGTTGCTTGTTTCTCTTGTCTTCCATGCAACAAAGATAGTGGTTTTATTGTTTATGTGCAAAGATGAAGCCTCGTTAATACTTTTTTACATCAAAAGATTAGGGAAGTTTATAGTTATAACAATTTTTTTTGTAAATTTGCAAGCTGAAATAATAGGTAATAAATAAAATACTACCGCAATTAAGAAGATTTTATGAAGCTACTACAACAGAAGTTGGCGAGTTACACCGAGCCTCAAAAGGCAAAGGCAGCAGGCATTTATCCTTATTTCCGTGCCATTTCTAGCGAGCAGGACACCGAGGTCATCATTGGTGGCAAGAAGGTGCTCATGTTTGGCTCTAACTGTTACTCGGGTCTCGTGAATGACCCTCGTGTGCGTGAGGCAGCCATCCAGGCTACCATGAAATATGGCACTGGTCTTGCCGGCTCGCCATTCCTGAATGGCACTCTCGACATTCATAAGGACTTGGAGAAGAAACTTGCCGCCTACGCTGGCAAGGAGGACGCAATGATCTACAGCACCGGCTTTGAGGTGAACCTCGGTGTTGTGTCATGCCTGACGGGTCGTGAAGACTACATCCTGTGGGACGAGCAGGACCATGCCTCGATTATTGAGGGCCGTAGGCTGTCGTTCTCGCAGTCACTCAAATATAAGCACAACGACATGGCGTCGCTCGAGGCGCAATTGCAGAAATGCAAGCCCGACAAGGTGAAGCTCATCGTCACCGACGGCGTGTTCTCGATGGAAGGCGACGTGTGCAAGCTTCCCGATATCGTGGAGTTGGCTCATAAATATGATGCTTGCATCATGGTTGATGAGGCTCATGGCATAGGCGTGTTTGGTAACGGCGGGCGCGGTGTGTGCGACCACTTTGGCTTGACCGATGAGGTTGACCTCATCATGGGCACCTTCAGCAAGTCGTTTGCTTCGCTGGGAGGCTTCATCGCTACCGATGAGGTGATTACCAACTACCTGCGCCACCATAGCCGCAGCTACATCTTCACCGCCAGCATCACTCCTGCTGCCACAGCTGCCGTGAGTGCTGCTCTCGACATCATGCTTGCCGAGCCCGAGCGCCAGGAGCGCCTGTGGGAGAACACCCACTATGCACTTGAGGGCTTCCGCGCTATGGGTTGCGAGATTGGTCACACCGAGACCCCAATCATCCCGCTCTTCATTCGCGACAACAACCTCACATTCCTTATCACTCGTGAACTTCTCGACGAGGGCATCTTCGTCAATCCAGTGGTGTCGCCGGCTGTTGCACCCACCGACACGCTCATCCGTTTCAGCCTCATGGCTACCCACACCCGCGAACAGGTGACCATCGCGCTCGAGAAGATACAAAAGGTGTTCCGCAGCCACAACCTCATCCCGTAGAATTTATCGATAAACCTAATAGATTAAAGGATGTGTCAGAGCGATTGTCACATCCTTTTTTTAGTAAGATGCTTGTTGAGAAAGTAAAATCGTTTATAGGGAGTCGTTTGATTAATGACGACCAGCCGGTGCTGGTGGCGCTCAGCGGCGGTGCCGACTCGGTGGCATTGCTGCGTGTGCTGCTCGCTCTGGGCTATGAATGCCGTGCTGCCCATTGCAATTTTCACCTGCGTGGCGAGGAGAGCAACCGCGACGAGCAGTTTGTCGCCGCCCTGTGCAATAAGCTGAATGTTGCGCTCGACGTGAAGCACTTTGATGTGCCTGCCTGCATGAGCGAGCATGGCGTGTCGATGGAGATGGCTTGCCGCCAGTTGCGCTATGAGTGGTTTGAAGAGCTGCGCAAGGAGCGTGGCTGTGGCTGCATAGCAGTGGCTCATCACAACGACGACAACATTGAGACACTCTTCCTCAATGCCCTGCGAGGCACAGGCATTGCAGGGCTCACAGGCATGAAGCCGAGAAACGGAGTGGTGGTGCGTCCGCTACTGTGCGTGTCGCGAGCCGAAATCTTGGCGTGGCTAGGCGAGATAAAGCAGGACTATGTGACCGATAGCACCAACCTTGAGAATGATGCTCGCCGCAACCGCTTGCGCAATATTGTCTTGCCAGCCTTGTACAAAGAATTTCCTGGAGCAAAAGATGCGTTGTTGACCACGATAGAGAACGTGCGGCAGTGCAATGAGCTCTACTGTGAGAGCGTGGGAGTGATGCGCAACATTGTGAGCGACCGTGAGGGTGACTCCATCGTTATTGACCTTGAGATTCTCAATAGCTTTGAAAATAGAGAAATGCTGCTTTATGAAATCCTCAAACCGTTAGGATTCAACAGTGAGCAGTGCAGCAATATGCTCACAAGTGCTGTGGGCAGGCATTTCACTACGTCAAGCCACATGGCTGCCATTAACCGAGCCACAATTGATGTCTTTCCATTGCAACCGCGTGATGAGAATGTCTATATTGTGAATTTGGATGGCGATAAAGTGGTGGAGCCAGTAGCATTGGAAATCATTCATGTGGAAGATGAGGCGTTCTCGCCAGCGATGGTTGACGGCAAATGCACTATTGCCTTGAGCAATGAGATTTTGCAATGCTCCCAGGTGCTGCTGCGCCATTGGCGTGGAGGAGATAGGTTCAAGCCTTTTGGAATGCACGGCAGCAAGCTCGTCAGTGACCTGTTCACCGACCTCAAACTCAGTGAGAAAGAAAAAAACGCTGCTTGGCTGCTTGAGGCCGATGGAGAAATTGTGTGGGTGCTTGGCTACCGGGCGGCACAGCTCTTTAGGGTGCCAGCCAAGTGTTCACAATTCTTGATTTTGAAACTCCAGCTACCTTGATGTGATTACCTGCGCCACACGGTGTCGAGCTTCTCGTCGATGGTGCTGTCTTCCATGCCTTTTAGTTTGTTCATGGCCTTTATCACGCGGTTGAGGCTTGCCTCGTTTTTGAGTATCACGCGCTTGTCGCGGTCGAGGAGGTAGAACAGTGGCATTGTCATCAGGTCGTAGGTCTGCTGCCCTTCAATCTCTTGCTTGTAGTCCCAGCCGTTGATGATAAAGGTGGGGAAGGGTTCTAAATGCCACTCTTGCACGTTGTCGTAAGGATATATGCCTATCACTGTCAACGTGCTGTCGCTCACCATGTTCTTGAGGGTGGTGCAGGTGTCGAGCCGCTCTTTCACCTTGGCGCACGACAGGCACTCGGGGTCGTTGAAATATATCAAGGTGTAGGGCGTGTTAATATCGCTCAACTTGCGGTGATTGCCGTCAAGTGTCTCATAGTCAATATCGTGGGCAACAATGCCTGGAACATTCTTGCGGGTGACATCGAGCATCATCTTGGGCCGCAAGCGCTCGTTGTCGCTCAGGCACGATGCTGAGGCGGCGTGTTCCATAACCAGAGCAAAAAGCTCCTCGTTGTGATAGTCCCAGGTAGGCTCTGAGAGCATCTCCTCAAGGCTTGCTATCAGTCTTTTGTATTCTTTGCTACTTGCTTGAGCCGTTGCATCAAGCCACTTTGTCAATTCGGTTATGGCTTTAGGGCGCGGCATGGACTCAACTTCTGCTAAAAACTTGTCAGGAGTTTTCTGTGCAGTTGTCTCACTTGTCATCGCCAGCGCAGCAAAGATTATGAGTAAAAACAATATGAAAGGCTGTGTCTTTTTCACGTTGCAAAATTACACATCTTTATATTTGTGCCTCTATCTAAAATGCTAAAAAAACAAAATGTTACATTGATTTATAAAAAAACAACTACTAATAACAAAGAACTGAAAACTATTTGCTACCTTTGCTACAACAAATCAAGTGACGCTAATGAAAAAATTACAGAAAACCAATGCTGCAAGATTGCTCGACAGAGCTAAGGTGCCCTACGACCTCATTGCCTACGAGGTGGATGAGAGTGACCTCTCGGCAGGTCATCTTGCCGCAACGATAGGTGAGGATATTAATCAGGTGTTCAAGACTTTGGTGCTCTTTGGCGAGAAGACTAAGCATTTTGTGTGCGTTATTCCTGGCGACCATGAAGTGGATCTTAAGAAGGCTGCTAAGTTAAGTGGCAACAAGAAGGTTGACCTGATTGCTATGAAAGACTTGCTGCCGACCACTGGCTACATTCGTGGCGGCTGCTCGCCCATAGGCATGAAAAAGCCTTTCCCCACTTTCATTCACGAGACGTGTATGCAATTTGAGCACATCTTTGTGAGCGCGGGTATGCGTGGCTTGCAACTGAAGATTGCTCCACAGGCACTTGTCGATTTTGTGGGTGCAACAGTGTGTGACTTGATAAAAGAAGCAGAGGAATAATCATGGCACACAAGAATAGGATAGGCAACGTGTTCAGTCTCACCTCGTTTGGGGAGTCGCATGGACCAGCCGTTGGCGGCATTGTCGATGGAATGCCAGCAGGGGTGAGAATCGACCTGGAGCAGTTGAAACATGAGGTGGCTCGGCGCCGCCCAGGGCAAGGTGGCGTTACTTCCACTCGCCACGAGCTTGACGAGGTGGAAATCCTCTCGGGCATTATGGATGGTGTGACACTGGGGACGCCCATTGGCTTTATTGTGCGCAATCGTGACCAGCGCTCTGCCGACTATGAACATCTTAAAGATGTGTATCGTCCTTCTCATGCCGACTATACCTACCAGTCAAAGTATGGCATCCGTGACCATCGTGGAGGAGGGCGCGCCTCGGCACGCGAGACGGTAGCGCGCGTGGTGGCTGGTGCACTCGCCAAGCAGGTGCTAGCAACAATGGGTATCACTATTGCTGGTAAGGCAATGGTCAGTGTTGCCCAGATTCCTGAAGGCGACACCTGTGGCGGGGTGGTAGCTTGTGAAATAAAAGGTGTGGCCCCAGGAATTGGGGAGCCGGTGTTTGGTAAGCTCTCGTCACAGCTTGCTGAGGCGATGATGAGCATCCCTGCAGCTAAGGGCTTTGAGATTGGGTTAGGCTGTGATTTTGCTAACCATCTTGGGAGCGAAGTGCTCGACAAGTGGGAGGTGAAGGATGACAAGATAACCACCTCCACCAATTATTCTGGCGGCATTCAGGGCGGCATCAGCAATGGCAATGACATTTGCTTTAAAGTGACATTCAAACCTGTGGCAACCATGATGCAAGCCATGGAGGGCATAAGTGGTGACGGCAGCAAGGTGACAATAGAGCCTCGTGGCAGGCATGACCAGTGCGTGGTGCCGCGTGCTGTGCCTGTGGTCGAAGCAATGGCGGCAATCGTGGTGCTCGACAATGTACTCATAAACCGGGCGGCAAGATTGTAATGGCTAGACGGCAATACGGTGACTTCCTGCGTCAACTTTATGGATGCAAAGTCCAGAAGTTGAACGTCAACGCTGGCTTCACTTGTCCTAACCGTGACGGCACGCTAGGGTGGGGTGGTTGCACCTATTGCAATAATGCGTCTTTCACTCCGGCCTTTGGACTGGCACCGGCAAGTGTGACTCAACAATTACTTAATGCAAAGAAATTCTATGCAAGGAAATATAATGATGTAAAATATGTCGCTTATTTCCAGAGTTTTACTAATACTTATGCTTCGGTAGGAAGGCTGCAAGAACTTTATGATGAGGCTCTTGCTGTTGACGACGTGGTGGGGTTAGTCATATCCACACGCCCCGACTGCTTGAGCGCTGAGGTTATCGACCTGCTTCATAATGTCAACGAGAAGCACAAAGTGATAGTTGAGATAGGTGTAGAGACCGCTCATGACCGCACTTTGCAGCTGATAAACCGCTGCCACTCCTGGCAATGTGCGCAGGATGCTATAAATAGGGTTGCAGGGGCTGGGTTGCCCGTTGGCGTGCATCTGATCTTGGGACTTCCTGGCGAGAGCGAGGAAGACATGAAGGCTACCGTCGAGGCAATCTCTAAATTGCCTGTCGCTACCATCAAGTTTCACCAGCTGCAAGTGCTGCGTGGCACGAGGCTGGCGCAGCAGTGGGAGAGTGCAGAGGTAAGACTTCTAGATTGGTCTCCACAGAATTATGCCGAAGTGTGCAGGCAGTTGATATCGCTTTTGCCTGATGGCATTGTTGTAGAGCGGTTAGTGTCCTCTGCGCCACGAGAGCTTCTCTTGCATCCACGATGGGGCCTTAAGCCAGCACAGTTCAAGTCGCTATTTGACGATTTGTGTTAAATAATTATACAGATTTGTTTTTTTCTGTAATTTTGTGCCACTAAAAAAGTAGAGTGACAAATATTTTAATACAATCTTATGAAACACTGTTCATTACTTCTTCTTTCATTGTTGCTTGCATGCACAATCAGTGCCAAGCAAGTAGAGCAAGGCACTGCATTGGCCCTTTAGGCCAAACGAGGACCATGTGGCCCTGGGAGAGTCGGTGCTCACCTTGAGCAACAGCGGTGACGATTTCATGGGCTCAATCTATGTGTCAATCAAGAAAGAAGAGGACACTGAGTTTAACGACCTCTTCAACGCTCAGGTCAACGTGCCCAAAGATGGCAGCGTGTTGGTTAAGTGCGAGCTCTTCGCACCACGTGGATCAGGTAATTACCAGATGCTCATCCGTGACCAGTACAACCGCATCATCGACGGGCCTCGCCCCATCGTGGTTGCCCCCAACGAGAACTATGAGCTAGAGGCAGTATCGCAACTGACAGTGGGCAACTACTACATGACTCCCGACAATGTCACTGCTACTATCGACATCAAGAATGTGGGCACAGGAGAATATGTGGGTCCCATCTACTACCGCTTCATTGAAGGCTCTGCCAACCGCTTCTCGGGCTCCACACAAGTGATGAAGTTTGCTCCTGGCGAGACTAAAACCATCAACTTTGCCACGGCATTTGAAGGTCAGCCCTACACAGAGTAGATCTTTAACGTTTTCCCACTCAAGGGCGACGAACAACTCTTGAGAGCTCCATTCCAGCTCAACTTTGACACCACATCCATCGAAGACATTAACACCAATGGCAACAACGCCCCAGTGCGCTATGTCAACCCCATGGGTCAGGTGAGCAACACGCCGTTCAAGGGTATTAATATCGTTATTGACGGTGACCGCACCTACAAAGTTGTCAAGTAGATTGCTGTCAACATTTTAATAGCTTAAAGAACTGCACTCGCTACAACCTAGGGCGAGTGCAGTTCTTTTGATAGATTATTGAGTCCACTCTAAAGAGTCAGTATTGTTGGAAAAACCAACATAAACAATAAATCCACCATTGTCTTTAATGAACGATATTTCTTTCAGTTCGGAATTTTTTTGAAAAATGTTCGTTAAAATCTTGCATATTAAAAAAAACTGTGCTAAATTTGCACCCGCAAAACAAATCTTATGGGGTATTAGCTCATCCGGTAGAGCGCAACACTGGCAGTGTTGAGGTGAGCAGTTCGAGTCTGCTATACTCCACAACCCAAAAACTTAACGAGCTGAGTATCAACAAATACCTGGCTCGTTTTTTTGTGCATTTTAGCCTTCTTTGCTACCAGTTTGTTACAATTTTATTTTTAACTTCAAAACAGTAGCATTTTATGAAAGACAAGGATGCAACTATTTCAAAATCATGCCGTTTCTTTCTTGGTGACGCTTCAGTTACAGGTGCCCCGATTTACTTCTTTTGCCGTGTAAATGGTGTGCAAATTAAACGTTCGCTTGGGGTGAGAATTGAGACTCGTTGTTGGGATCCATACTCACAGCAAGCAATAATCAAGAAAAGTTACAATGAAAAGACAAGAACTAACAATCTGATGATCAACTCAGTAATTGGAGATTACAAGGATGCTTACAAGAGCTTTTGCACCTATGTAGAGACCGAAAAAGTAAAACCAGAAAAACTCGTCTCCACACTGTCCAAATTCTTATATTTGATGGAAAGTAAACAGTGTAGAAAACCGGTAAAACCGGTAGAAGATCAACTCGATTTGATCACGAGAATCAAACGGTATGTGCGTGACAGGAAAGATATTTCCTTTAGCACAAAAGTAAACTATGGCCGCGCTATAAAAGCGTTTGGTGCCTTCCTTGATGCGCGTAAGCCGAAAATTACGTCGTTTAGCCAAATTGACACTGAGTTGTTCATTGAGATGGGCCGATGGATGCTGAATAATTACACGAGGCATAATGGAGGTGGTCTCTATCAGGTGGCAACTTTGAACGATTTCTTGAAGTTTAATTGCAGCCTAGTGCGAGCAGCTGCGGTTGATCTTGGTGAACTCAAGTATGAGGAAGCTCAAAGAATCAGTTATATCTCGTTGAAAAACAAAGCATCTGACGATGACATAGCTCTGACCGATGAGGAGGTAATGATGCTATATCATCATAAGTGTGATAATGAAGATGATGAACTGATTAAAGATGTGTTCGTGCTCGAGTGTGTAACTGGGCAGCGCATTAGCGACACGGTGAAACTTGACGATTGTATTGAGCAAGTAAATGGTGTTTACATCGTGAAGCTTTTGAGTAAGAAGACCAGTGAACTTATAGTCTTTGATCTAATCTTTGATGTGGCACTTAAGATTCTTCAGAAATATGACTTCACGGTTCCAAGTTTAGGAAAGGATGATCATGCTACGAAAGACAAAATCAACCACAACATCAAGCAAATAGCTCGGGACGCTGGGATTTCAGGTCAAGAACTTAAAGTTTACCATTATGCTGGTCACGATAAGCCCACCACTGTAAAAGTTGACCGATGGAAATGTGTTACCAGTCACACAGGCCGACGCACATTTGTTACTGCTCTAGCTCTTAGAGGCTGGACTTACGAGAAGATTGGCAAATATACAGGACAAAGGAATCCCAAGACTGTTATGCATTACGACAAGTCAAAGGGAAACCCAGCGATGATGGCGCAGTTTAACGCTACCGATCCGCAATTCCGATTGCAAATGATTGGCAGCGCCGTGAACATGAATCATGGATACATGGTGTCGCCATACTCGCAGCCTGGTTTAGGCACAATTCCACCACAACCTGTCATGCCTCCTCATCCTCAAGTTTTGCCTTTTCAGCAGTTCTATGGTCCACAAGTAGCTCCAATGGCATGCCCACCTAATGGGGTGCCTCAAACTACATGGAAACAGCAGGCTATCGAAGTAAAGGCTGTTGAAGCGCAAGTTGTGGATGACACTAAGCTTGAGCAGCTCAATTCTGGTGGTAAAGGAATGATCGACCTCATCAGGTTCGTTGACGAAAAGCTTAACAACTTCATGAACCCTATGAGCATCGTCAGTGAAGCGAAGTCGTTCATCGCCACCAACACCATCGACATGTCGTGGTGTTCCCCAACTCAGGGTGGAATGACCTTTGACTTTTACCGTCCAAAACTCCAGCGCCTATTCCCTGAAAACAGCGCCGAGATAGAACAAATTCTCACCATGCTAATAGCATGATGGTTAATTGATATGGTACTCATAGAATATGGAAAGACTATATCGTGATAGTAGTCGCAAGTGTAACGTTAATAGTTGCACTGGCGGCTATTTTTTTGTTTTTTTATTATTACCAAAATCAAGTATTATCTGTGTAATTGTTTTGCTTGATTTTCAATTTTAACTAATTTTGCAATTATAAAAGTCGATTATGGAAGAAAATAAGATCATAATATATCAAACCGAGGACGGTCAGACGCAAATTGATGTCCGCATGGAGAATGACACCGTTTGGCTCACACAGGCTCAAATGGCTGAGCTGTTTAAAACTGATAGAACATCAATAGTTCGTCACATCAACAACATCTATAAGGTCGATGAACTCGAACGCTCTTCAACCTGTGCAAAAATTGCACAAGTTCAAACTGAAGGTCACAGACAAGTGCGAAGAGTTATTCCCTACTTCAATTTGGATGTGATTATATCAGTTGGATATCGTGTTAACTCAAAGCGTGGCATTAAGTTCAGACAGTGGGCTAATAGGGTCATAAAGGATTATCTTATAAAAGGATATGCCATAAATGAGCAATTGCGTCATGAGCAATTGAGTGAGCTAAGGCAACTGGTAGGAATGCTCGGACGCACTATCCAGAGCCAACCGTTATTGTCAACCGACGAAAGCCAGGCACTGTTTGATGTGGTTACTGATTATACCTACGCTCTCGACACGCTTGATAACTATGACTACCAGCGCTTAACGATTGAGAAGACCACCCAGGAAGAGCGTTTTCATGCTACCTACGAGAACGCCATGAGAGAGATTAATGCCCTGCGAGAGAAGTTTGGTGGAAGCACCCTCTTTGGCAACGAGAAAGACGATTCATTCCATAGTAGTATCGGTCAGATATATCAGACGTTTGGCGGCGTAGAACTCTATCCAAGTGTCGAAGAGAAAGCTGCCATGTTACTGTATCTCGTCACCAAGAACCATTCATTCAGCGATGGCAACAAGCGCATAGCAGCCACTTTGTTCCTGTGGTTCCTAAACAATAATGGCATCCTTTACAATAAAGACGGCTCAAAACGCATAGCCGACAACACCCTCGTAGCCCTCACGCTAATGATTGCCGAGAGCAGAACAGAGGAAAAAGACGTGATGGTGAAGGTGGTTGTGAACTTAATCAATCAAAACAACTAATAATAACATACAACAATGGCAACAAGAGCAAATGTAAGAGTGATGCAGGGTGACCGAGTTCAGAACTTCTATCACCATTGGAATGGCTGCCCACAAGGGGTAGGCTGTGATCTGGAGAAAATGTTACGAGGGAAAGAGACCTGGGATTTCGAAGAAATTTGTGCTGAACTAAAAAGCGGCACAGTTGACCACAATTGTCCGTTTGAACCATGTAATTCACCAAACGGCGACATAGAGTACAACTACACCATCTCATGCGATAAGAAAACTCTCACGTTCCATCACCTCATAGACAATGACTATGAAGTGCTTCTATAGAAGTTAGGAATAATAGTAAATCATATCAACCTAACATAAAATAGAGAAAAATATATAATTTTGCAACTCTAATGTAATATTATATTCCTATATGAGTAAAACTACTATGGGTAATAAATTACCCCGAAAACTGGAGCAGAAGATGCAAATAGTAGGTGAACAAATCAGACTTGCACGATTACGTCGCAACCTTAGCATTGCACAAGTAGCAGAACGTGCAACGTGCTCACCTATGACCATCGCAAGAATTGAGAAAGGAGTACCGACTGTTGCTATAGGTATCTATCTCCGTGTGCTCTATGCCTTGCAATTAGATGATGACATTTTGTTACTGGCTCAAAAGGATGAGATGGGGCGTGCTTTGCAGGATATAGCCCTCAAAAATCGTCAACGTGCATCAAAAAAAGTATAAATTAAACGCTTTATATACAGATTTTGACTAGCTGGAATATCGATTGATGTAATTCACCAAATGGCGATATCGAGTACGCGACTACACTATCTCATGTAATAAGAAAACTCTCATTTATTATCTCCCTATAGAAATAGACAGAGGATAGATATTCTAAACATGGCAGCAATAGACAAGATTTATTTAAGCAGCTTTAAAACTTTCACTGAGTTCAAGAAGTGGTGTGAGGCACAGCCACCTATCAAGGACAAGTATGGGAAGGAAGATAGAATTTCTCACTATTTCAACTATGACTGGTATGATCCTAAATACTGGAAGAAGGATGATTGTCATCCTGTAATGAACGCTCCCTATTATGTAGACGCATATATTATCAGGAATTGCCCTATTGAAGAAGTTCAAGAGGAGTTAATGGTGAATTATGGTCATTATTCACAGAAAAGAATTCGCGACATGTATGATGTCGTAAAGAATTGGAATCGAGAAAATGGAGAGTGTCCTTATTGGACTAAGCTTGAGGACTTCATCCTTAATGAGGATGGGACAATCACCCTGACGAGTATCGATGAGAAATCAGCCTACGAAGAGATTAAGGACGGTGAGTTGTTCACTTCACCAGCGTGTGACAAATATCCACGAGGAAAGCATTTTAGGATTAGTAAGATTCCTGTTTCTTATGAGTGTAGAGTGTGTAATTATCCAATAGCAGTGAGAGGAAGAGATAATGTTAAACGCACACCAACATGGCAGATTGAAATCAAGTTGCCGGATTATGTTGATGAACCTTTTATGGATTGGAGTTCTCATTCTGATGCTAAGCATGCTGTAGGTACTTGGGATTTCTGTTCTGAACATGTGTTGTCCCATGACGGATGGTCAAGCTCACATGCAGCTTGTAAGTCAATCAGATCCTTGACCAGAAGAATCACTAAGTGGAATCTTCCCGTGGGTACTATTGTACAAGTACAAGGAAGATATGTTGGAGAGGACTATGAAATAATTGTGAAAAAGTAATATAATGAACTACAAAACAGCAAATGAGGTAAAAAAACATGATTTTTCATTAAAGGTGCTTTGAATATGACGATGCATATACTTTCATATTTCATATAATTGATAAGACTGAAGATAAGATTATAGAACTTTAAAAAGGATGAGAATATCTATGGAATTCAGACCAATGCGCCGAGTGCGCCAGCAGCTCACAACTGAGGACTGCGAAGAAATATTGAGAAATGCCACTTCGGGCACGCTGGCTGTGCTTGGTGACGGTGGTTATCCCTATGCTGTGCCCTTGAGCTTCGTCTATGCCGATGGAGTCATATATTTCCACAGCGCTAAAAGTGGTCACAAGATTGATGCGATCAAAGCCCAAGACAAGGCATCGTTTTGCGTCATTGCCAAAGACGAGATTCATGGTGAGGAGTATACGACCTACTTCCGCAGCGTTATAGCCTTCGGACGAATAACAATTGTCTCCTCTCCTGACGATAAACTTGAAGGAGCAAAGCTCTTAGGCCGCAAGTATAATCCAGGCGATGAGATAGGTCTTGCAAGAGAAATTGAGAAAGGCCTCGCCCACATGGAACTGCTCCGTCTCGACATCGAGCATCTCACAGGCAAACAAGCTATCGAGCTACTTTAGACACAAAATAATAAACATCAAGCGGTTGGTTAACCTTTTATCAGGTTGATCAGCCGCATTTCTTTTTCAGTGATCATTCTTGAACATCCACTTGTTGAATTGATTTGTTGTTATCGCATGCTCCGCAATTGCTGCAGCCATTGCAGGTCATCTTGCTGCCGCATGTGGCGCAATGAGCACGGAAAAATGGTTCAGGCGAGATGATATCTGTTCCGAACAGGGTGCTTTCAGGCATTCTCAGCAAACGATGTACTTGCCGCCCTTGATAACTTAGACCTGAGAGGAAAGCCTGCTGACTCTGAATGCGTTTGTTCGGTATTCGGTAGGTCTTGCCGTCCTTGACAAAGACAGTGCCCGTTTCAATGAAATTGAAAGTCACGTCATTTTGGCGGCATTGGTCACTCAGTTGTTTTACCCATTCATAGTGGCACTCACGCGCCCCATCATAGTTCTCGCCGCCACAAAGCACTTCTTCTATAAGTCCAGTTCTCAAGTATATTTCAGCATCTATAGGACCGATGTAGGGAGCAGCCATGAATCCACGGTGCTTAGCTGGTGTGTCGATAAGAATAGGCAGCCTTTCGTCGGCCCTCACTTGATTCTCGGTGGTCACGTTGATCATCACATTATCATAGCCCTCGCCCCAGTCTTTTGGAAGACAGGTGGAAAAGCGCTGTGGACGCTTGGTGAGCAGTCGAAAGAAAATATCTGGCCGCTGTCGGATAATACTCCATGCTTCATCGCGCCACGGGTCGGCTTCCTCTACAAAGAAGTCGGTTGATAGTCCCACATAGAGCGTCATGCCAGAGGGTAACTTGAATTGCCCATTGCGCTTGCGCTGAATGGGTAAGGTGAAGTTCTCCGTGCGGAAGACGTGTGAAGTATCAAGACCGCGCTTGCGGTCAAGGAAGTACATATAGCAATGTGCACAGCCCTCACTCACTTTATGGCAACCATGCCAGGGATTCCAGATAATCATTTCAATTGCCCATTTCAAACTTTATAAGTTAGAGCATCTGATGGCCATCCAGTCACATTTCGTCCAGTATCAAGCCGTCGTATAGCTTTTAAGTCATCATCAGTCAGGGTGAAGTCAAAGAGATCTATGTTCTCAATCATCCTATCCTTATGGGTGGTTTTGGGAATGATGATTACTCCATTCTGTATCAAGAACTTCAATGCAACTTGGGCTGATGTCTTGCCATATTTCTCACCAATGCTAACCAAAGTCTTGCTCTTGAAGATACTGTTTCTGCCTTCGGCCAATGGACTCCAAGCCTCCAGCGCCACGTTGTATGGCTTCAAGTAATCCAGCATTTCCCGCTGCTGATAAAGCACATGTGTCTCGCACTGATTCACAACGGGCATTACTTTAGCGTCATTGGCTATTTCAGGAAATGTATTGGGGTAAAAGTTTGATACACCAATAGCCTTGAACATGCCTTGCTCATATAGCTCCTCGAGTGTATGCCACATGACGGCAGGATTCCCCACGGGCCAGTGAATCAGCATCAAGTCCACATAGTCAAGGCCAAGTTGCTTCATGGAATGGTCAACTGTAAGCAGGGTTTCTTCCCTTGTGTAGCACGAATCACATATCTTGGTTGTGATGAACAATTCTTCACGGGAAACACCACATGCCCGAACTGCATCCCCAACGCCTTTCTCATTGTAATACATAGCAGCTGTGTCGATGCTCCGATAGCCTACCGATATTGCATCTTCTACAACCCGCTGCGTTTCCCTCTCAGAGATATTATAGACACCCAGGCCTACTATCGGCATTTTCAGGCCATTATTTAAAGTTTTGTATTCCATAGTAAATAAGTGAATCTTTTAATGTTATGCATCAACGAGGGTTAGAGGTAGTTTGGTCTTGAGTTTTTTAACAATGTCGTTGATGATGGCCATATTCTTTCCATCGTTACGAGTGAGAAGCTTGGCTCTTATATCGTCAACTCCTTCATTTTTGCAGAACTCCATAACGCTGAATCCTACTGAACCGTTTTCTTCTACCAGTGCCTTAATTTTGTCATAGGCGAGCATCATTTTAATATATTCCTTGAGATTGTTACGAGAAACGTTCAAGAACTTTATAGTCCTCCAGAATGATATCTGCACTCCCGCCTCATTGAAATCTTTAGCCCATTTCATTTCGAGATAAGCATAATATAATAAACTTGCTCCTAATGTGGCAATTGCTGTTTCTCGTGACTTGCCTGCAATAGAACCATAGTGAATCTTTTCAAGCTCTTTTTTGAGATCGGGCCAGATAATCTCCTCAATCTTTACACCTATGCTCTCTTCGGGGCAATCCTCGATATTTCGAAGCCATGAACCATTTTTTCTGCCTACCCCTGATGATTTTTTCACTGTGGCCTCAGCAGGATGTTGTGATTCGTCTTGTGGTGGATTCACCTTTTCAAGAAACTCCTTTGCATAACGTACTCTCAAGTCTTGTTCTCCAAATTCTTCAGTCCATTGGGTTATCTGGCTTTCAATATCAACCTGCTGGGCTTCGACTAAAAAATGAATATAACCTCTATAATAGTACCTCTCTTGAAGACTGGGATAGTATTTATCTCCCTTATCAAACAGGCGTTGCAACTTCTCACGCTCGGCTGTAGTGTAGGTTGACTCGTAGCAGAAATAAAGGAAATACTGTGACAGCAGAACGGTCTCATCATTTGCTACAGAAGAGTTGATGTTGTTACGTTTCAGTCCGCTCTGAATAGGTTGGGTGTGCCTTTCAAGAGCTTCTTTAGTTGAATCTTCTTCGCCAGTCTCATAGGCATAATCCATGAGTGTTGTAATCTCAAGGTCGGTTTGAAGTAATTTGCAAATCCTCAACATGTCGCCAATCTCGTGGTTATGTTCAAAGCATAGACTTGTAAAAGTATCGCAGTCGTTTTCCAAAACAGCATGGTCGAATGCAGCTTGGTTATCAACAAATGAGAGAATGGTGTTCCGGAAATCAGTAGGCAGGAACCTTAAAATTTCAAAAGCATATTTAGCCGATGTGATGTTGAAGTCAACAGTAAAGTTCTTGATATATGTCCTAATGTAATCGCGGTCGAATACAAGCATGTGGAAGAAATTGAGCATATATAGAGGCTTTACTATTTCATTAAAATAGCATTCCTGGATGTCTTGATTGGTGAATGACTGGCTATTGTCGGTATCATAGATTTCATGCCAAGACTCAATTTTTGCCTTAATGCTCTTAGGGAACGATCTTTCCAGATATTCGTCTTCGTGAGCTATATCCTGTTTTATGCCCTTCAAAATTTCTTCGGCTGTTCTCATGTTATGGTGCTAATTACTATGGTTATGCAATTTGATGCTTCAAAGGTACAAATTACAGACGATTTTCTAAGCATATTTATGACAGAAATTAGTTTCTGTCAAAATTCAACATTCCCATCAAAGAAAAACAATCCAATATAATGGGCTGATATCCTGCTGTTTGCAAAAAAGATGATTTTTTTCTTGACAAGAATTCAACGTAGCCTGTCAAAAGCCTCCATTTCTCCCTATTAGTGAAAGCCGACGCGACGTTGCTGAGGCATAAAAATTTAAAGAAATGAAAACTAAAAAATTTACTACCCACGCAGGATGCGTGAAGACAGAAAACCGACAGAGTGTGGACCTGGAGTTGAATCCAGCTCTCGTAAAGTTAGAAATGTTGAACAAATGCGCAGGCAACTTTACAAGCTTGCAGAAGTACTACAAGGAGAACTTGGCGGACTTCGAAAACAGCGTAATCTCTCCTGAAGAAATCTGGATTCTTCAAGAGGTGTTCTACGAGAAGCTCATGGCTTTAGAGGAGCTTAATCCGCTCAAAGAGGATGTTGAGCAAGCGTATGAGGTGAAAGATGTAGCCCCATTCTCCTACATGGGCATGAAGTCACTGAAAGAGGTTGAGTTGGCTGACGATTTTGTCCCAGGCCATGGTTACGGAGTTAAGCAAGTGTTGCCATTCAGTTTTACTAAGTCTTCACTTGAGAAGATAAGTGTTCCTGACTGCTGTGATTTTATCGGCGCTTTCGCCTTTGCAGGCACTAACCTCAAAGAAATTGACCTAACACCTATTAATCGCACTGGTTTAATTGTCCAACAAGGAGCATTCATGGACTGCAAGTTTCTTGTGAGTGTTCTTGGAATGCATGATCTGGACATTGACCGACGTGAGTTTGAAGGATGCATCTCATTGGCCGAGATAGAAGTCTCAGATGATCTTTTCAAAATCAGCAATCGAGCATTCAAGGGATGTAAGTCGCTAACACACTTCGTGTTCCCCGAGTCTCTTCTTGAGTTGGATGATGAAGCGTTTGCAGGTTGCTCGAAACTTGAACGAGTGATATTCTTAGGCAGTTCTCTGGAACTGTTTGGCAACGATGTTTTTACCGGTTGTCCAATAAATGAAGTAATCGTTCCCGAAGGCTATCGAGAATTTTATGAGGGTATTTTGCCAAGCAGTTTGGCTTCTGTAATTGTTGAATCTAATGATAACCAATAATTTCTATTATGACAAAAAAAGCGAATTATGACATTCACGAGGTCAAGGACCTTGTTAGTGCACGCATTGAGCCGGCGAAACAGGCACAAGTGAGAACAATCGTTTTGCTCGCAGCAGCAACTTGTGTGGCGAAACTAGTTAAGAACATTTTAAAACATCAAGATTATGGCACTGTTTGGAATTCCTAAAGATCTCAAAGATTTGATGAATAGCAAAAAACCAGGAGTTGCTCTTGCACTTCTTGCAGCTGGCACCTTAATATATCATGGCATTAAGGCGGGATGCAGGTCATTGGGCGACTATTTCGAAGAGAAGGCTAAAAGAAAGACCAACAAAATGCAGGCTGATAGAATGACTGAGTTTGAGAACCTCAAATTTGAACATCGTAAGGCTGAGCGTACTGAGAAGGAGGAGTATGCAAGGCGTAGACGTCAAGAGTCTAAATCAAGCCAGGAGACAACCATGACTCCTGAGGAAGTTTATACTCCCAAAGGGCGGTCACTCGGTGAGCAAATCAAAGATTGTGTTGCTGAGTTGAGATGCTTGGTGGATGGAATGATCGAGTTAGGCGGTTTCTTTATTCTGCTTGGCATGGAGAAAATTGGCAAGTCAACATTCCTTATGCAACTGGCAATAGCGATAGCAAACGGTACAAACTACGAATTCCTCCCTCAGGAAGAGCAGAAGACTCATTCTCCACTGAAAGTGCTCTATATCGACCTTGAGATGAAGATAAGAGAGCTAAAAAAGCGCTTGAAAAACATTGCTATTCCAACCAATTTGCTATGGGAGTCAGAAATAAACAATATAGGTTCTCTCATCAGCTATATTCGTGAGAACATTAAAGGCTGCACTGAATGCGTAGTTATTCTTGACAATTTGAAGAAGATGGCAGAAAATTCCACCAACCACCATGAGATATCTAGTATCTTCAAAGCACTCCAGGATCTTCAAAAAGAGTTGAGTCATGAAGGTATAACACTTACAATAATTGTGGCAAACCACACTGTAAAGGGGTATGATAAATACAAGTCAATCTCAACTTCTTATGCAGCCAGTTCGGTCGAGATCTCTCAATTCTCAACGGGAATGATTGCCATTGCTCCTGCAAAAGATGGAATGACCATGATAAAGAAAGTCACTTCACGCAATTTTCCAAACGACGATACCGTGTTGGTGGTCGAGATGGTTCAAGAGCCTTTTCAGCATTTCAAGTACGTGAAGACCTGTAGCGAGGCAGAGGCTCTACCAATCGAGACTAAGGCTTGCAAGGAGTCCAGTATGGTAGAAGACGACTGCTGCGACGAAATGGACAACCCATCATGTCAGAAAATCTACAACGCTTTTGCTGAGCGAGGCTTAGATGAGCAAAGTATAGCTGATGTTCTTAACCTTGATGAAGGAGGTCAGATGGTCAAGCTTAATGAACTAGGTGTTACGCAAGAAAAGATTGGCGAGATCTATGGCTACAGTCGTGAAACTGTTAATAAAAAGAGCCAAGATTGGAAGAGAGTTAATGGCATTGTTAAACGGCCCAAAAAGGTCAGCTAAACGAGCAAATTAGCAGAAGACCCAGGCGTGTTGTCTCAAGTGCCACTTGCAAAGTCTAAGTGTCCACCTGAAGAAAGAGCGTAATAAAGCATGAAAGGAGGAGCTGGAATTCATTTGAGTCCCGGCTTCTCTATTTTTGCCCCATGAAAGCGTTGAAACCAATTGTTAGTGTACCCGTAATATTAATCAAAAACTAGCCAGGAATCTAAAATCCTGTTGAATTCTTATTAGTGTATGTTTATAAAGACAAAGACATTATGAAGAATTTAAAAAAATTACAATTAGTAGGTGTTTGCACCTCCTTAAGGTGCATTAAAGATTTTTGTTTTTATGGCTAAAGAAATCATTATTCAAGGAAAGAATTGTAGGCATTATTATGCCGGAGGGATTTGGGTCTCAAAAGATGGAACACTGGCGGCCCAAGCAGGAAAAAATGATTATGATTACAAAATTCTTGCTATTCAAGAAAACGATAACGGGAAATTTGTAACAAACATTTTCGGTATTAAGGTTTCAATAGCTTATGCCGTGATGAAATGTTTCGGGAGGCCAGAGCCTAATGATGGAAAACGACATGTGATAAGGCACAAGGATGGCGACTTGAGAAACTGTGAGTCGAGCAATCTTGAATGGATTGTAGAACCCTACCATCACAACAGTGCACCGTCAATTGACCTGACATATAAAGGTATAACTTTTACAGTACATAAGAGTGGTGAAGTCTCTTTCAACAATCAGGTCTTAACTGTTTGTGACTATGTCTTTGACGCTCGTCAGGGTCTCAATGTGTGTGTGGAACCATACATCACACTTGCAAGCAGTAATGGTAACATCAACTTGGGACTTGACTCAATTATGGCAACTGCAGGCTATATCAATGGCGACAATACAGTGCTGAGATATCCTGAAATCTTACACCGAGACAATGACTGGAAAAACTTTGCTAGCGACAATCTCGAGTGGGTGGAAATTCTGGACCGTAGGTTCAATGATTATCAGTTGCAGAAGCAAGCTGACAGGCATCAACGCAATGTTGAAATAAACCCTGGAAAGACCATCCCTGTAGATATGTAATTCCTACAATACTACCTTTACTTATCTAAAATCAGCGCCCATTATGTTCAAAAGTGTGAAATCTGTGGCATAATGGGTTTAGGCAGCTGGCGGCAATAGCCAAAGGCTGCCATTTTTTTCTCAATTGTAATAGTGTTTCAAAAATGCCGTTTTTCTCATTCTACTATAATATATAGAGTAATAAAAGTGTTTCAAAAATGACGTTTTTCTCATTCTACTATAATATATAGAGTAATAAAAGTGTATCAAAATTGCCCGTTTTTCTCATTCTACTATAATAGTAGTAGTTGTCAATAACAACTACCTAACGCTTTAGGAAAATAACCCCAGGAGAATATCTTTAAAGAGATATTCACCTGGTTATATTCAAATTAAGCCAAAACTACGTAGTTGTTCATTCGTTAGGCTATTAAGCATAGGGTCGCTGAAACGTTTTTTGGTATTAAACGGATCGAAATTCATCTTTGGAAGATTGAATCGAATTGGATTGTAATTCGGCATCTTTGTTGCCTCGATCAGATCCATTGGCTCATCGTCACATGTTAAATACTTTTGTTGCCAATTCGCTATAGTACTATGCCCCAACTCCAAGCCATTTTTTTTCATGATTTCTTGATTCTTTCTCAATGACAAAGTTGGATCATAAAGCGACTTGAAGATTTCTATTTTCTCTTGCTTGGTTTTTCTATTCATTTCAAGCCTTTCGCTTTTGGTGATTCCTTTGTTTGGCACGGTTTTGATGTTCTTGTCCTTGCAATATCTATAGAGAGTTGCCAGTGGGATGTCCAGTTCTTTAGAGTTTTCAATTGTTGACCTGCATGTGTCGTAAACCATGTCTATTTTGCTGTAATGAATTCTTTTGCGGATGGTATTTACACAAATATGGCTTCTACAATTAGGATGAATAATATATTTTGGCCTGTTATGCTTCCAGAAATTCAACTCATAACTGCAATATTCTCTTAATTGTTCCATTGTTAATGACATCGCCTTGGAAACTCTTCGCATGAGAGTATCAAGAGTAATAACATAGTCGCTGTTGTCGGTAAACCTTTCACGGTCAACATACAGGTTGAAGAGTAAAGTGTTCTGGTCGATATTAGGATACATCAGGCGCCTCAAACAAGCATGTTTAAACAATGTCCTACGTCGTCTTTGACCGTCAACAAGTTTTTCTCTGTACCACCATAACTGCAAATAATTATCGTCGGTCAACTGATACATTCCATCAATCCAATCGGCCTTTTCAGTGCGATAGACATACTTATATTTCAAGGAGTAATAATGCATGAATTTTTCGTAGCTCATGCTGTCCATATCGCGAAGCATGTTCTGGTCAAAAGTGATAGTATCGTCCTCTTCAAGAGTGGTGTCGTCATCATCTATAACATTGTCATAGCTCGGCATTATTTGCTGGAAGTCGCTTGCTGAGTAGATGATACCACTACAATAACATTCATTGTTGCCGAAAACTCCATTCATGTATTGGCTGATTCTTGTGCCGCAGTCATCTTCCATGAGTTCGCCAGTGTCGTTGACAATCGACTCATGTATAGATCTTGATATGCGTAATAGAGTGTCTTTGTCAAGAATTGTGTCAAAAACGTAAACCAACCTGAACCGTCGAGATATTTTCCCTTTTTTCTCTTGCTTGTCGGAGTAAGACATATATACGCAGCTTGGTTTTATCGTCAGTGTGTTCAAATAGTCTTCTATCGAAGCGAATCGAGTATAGTCTATATCAACAAAGACCGTTTGTGAACCATGGAAGAACCTGTCGCTTTTGAATTCCAGCTTCATGTGTCCAGCATTTTTCCCCTTTTCGTACAGAGGTTTTGTTTTGTACTTAATGCCTTTGGAGGTTTCAAACCAGTATTCGGTGTCATAATAAAAATTAAACAGATTACAGAATGCGTGTCCCGTGGTTGCGAGTTTTAAGAATTCATCAATTGTAACCTCCTTCCAATAAAAAGCCATTTTCTCTTTGCCTATAGCTTTTGCACCCTTAGTACTCAAACATGCACTTGCATCGGTTTTCTTCTCATATCCTTCTCGACTAATGAAAGTCCAGAATCTAAAATTTTCATCAATCCTCATAGTAAGCAAATGATTAATTCGTTAATTAATAATTATGTCATTGGGGGCGTAAGATGTTACAATGAGCATCTGTCCATCCCTCAATGCCTTGTTGAACTTAGAGTGTCCAATTTCCTTTTTTGCCTGTTTCCTGTTGGCATATACTTTACCAGTAGGCAGGTGTTTTATAAGATTTCTCATATAAGCTTATTTTTAAATTTAATTATCTATTTATAGGGATTTAAGGCCTTATCGAGCGCATTTTTACAAGCTCTTGATTATTCGCTTCCGCTGGTTATAGAATATTTTTATGCTATTTTCAGCGGAAACTTGATAAAATGCATGCATTTCCGCTAATTATAGACACTTTTTTGTGGTATTTTCAGCGGGAATATGATAAAAATTACATTTTTCCGCTGGTTATAGAATTTTATTTACTATCTTTGCATCGAAAATAATAAAGACCGTATTCTATGATAATAGGACGCGAAAAAGAACGACGTGAATTGCTGAGTCTCCTTGAAAAAGAAGAGTCTCAATTTTGTGCTGTCTATGGAAGACGACGTGTAGGCAAAACATATCTCATCCGTGAGACTTTTAATTACCAGTTCTGCTTCCAGCATACTGGAGTGGCCAAAGGTACGCTAAAACAACAATTGACTGCATTTCGAAACTCTCTGGTGGCGGCTGGTATGACGTGTGCAATACCAAAAACATGGATAGATGCCTTCGAACTGCTAAAAAAACTCATCAGTAATGCTCCAGTAGGAAAAAAGGTTCTTTTTATCGATGAACTTCCTTGGATGGATACGCCCAAAGGAAATTTGATTGGCGCCTTGGAAAACTTCTGGAATGGATGGGCAACAGCACGTCGAGAGAAAGACATCGTGCTGATAGTTTGCGGTAGTGCCACATCATGGATTAGTAAGAAACTCCTAAAAGACAAGGGCGGTCTTCGTGGAAGACTTACCAATCGAATTAAGCTCGCGCCATTTACTCTTCGTGAGTGTGAACTCTTTGCAAAGGGCGCCAACCTTGCTTTGGGTAGGAAAGATATCTTGGAACTATACATGATTCTTGGTGGCATCCCCTACTATTGGAGTTTCCTTAATAAAGGGTTGAGTGTAGCACAGAATGTTGATCAATTGTTTTTTTCTGAGACGGCACAATTACGAGATGAGTTTGAGGCTCTTTATTCCACTCTTTTCAAGCGTCCAGCGAATTACCTCAAGGTCATAGAGTGTTTATGCAATGGCAGGAAGTCTGGCATGACAAGGGAAGAAATATTGAACGAGAGCAAATTATCTGATGGCGGCACTTTTTCCACCATACTGGAGGAACTGGAGGAGAGCGGGTTCATTCGCCGCTTTACTTCAGCCGATACTGCAGAGACTAATGCATTATATCAATTGATTGATAATTACACTCTTTTCCATTATCTCTGCATCAAGAAAAATGCATATAGCGATGAGCATTATTGGTCAAACACTTTCATATCCACAGCACATAACACATGGAGAGGGTTTGCTTTTGAGCGTGTATGTCTCCAGCACATACCTCAGATTAAAGCTGCCCTTGGCATCGCTGGTGTTCAGACAAACGTGTGTTCATGGACTGCTCGTGGAACCGACAAGCGACGAGGAGCACAAATAGACTTGGTGATGCAGCGTGCAGACGGTTTTACTGACATCTGCGAAATGAAGCATTCCGTTAACTTATTTACTATAGACAAAGATTATGCAAATGACTTGCATAATAAACTTGTTGCATACCAAGAATTGTCAAAAGACAAACGCACTCTTCACCTTGTCATGATTACAACGTATGGTGTAGTACATAACAGTAACTATAATATTATACAAAATGAGGTGACTATGGACGACATGTTTGCCCTATAGGTGAGATAGTGGGAAATAATAGTCCACGAGTTTTTATTACTTCATATTAAAGAAATAATACCTACCTTTGCCTTCGATATAAAAATCAACAAATGGAAATTTGTGTAATATGACAACAATACGATTTCTCTTTTCACTTGTGACGACGTTGGTGCTGACAGTCACTCCGTCATGGGCATGTACCAACCTTATCGTTGGTAAGGCAGCCTCGGTAGATGGCTCCGTGATTTGTTCATACAATTGTGATGGCTACGGTTTCGCAGGCTCACTGTCACGCACCCCAGGCGGCAGGCATGAGAAAGACGAGAAGATAGCCGTCCGGGAATGGGGCATGGGGGCCGTGAGGGGGTATATTCCACAAGTGGAATACACCTATGATGTAATAGGCTTTATTAACGAGAAGCAGGTAAGCATCGTGGAAACCACATTTGATGGTCGCCTGGAGTTGCAGAACACCGAAGGTTTGCTCGACTATTTCACCATGATGCATCTAGGACTGGAGCGTGCCGCTACGGCACGTGAGGCCATCACCATCATGACCGACCTCGTGCAGATGTATGGTTACTGCAGCACTGGAGAGACTATCACAGTGTGTGACAAAAACGAGGCTTGGATTCTCGAGATTATAGGCAAGGGCCCTGGGGTGAAAGGTGCCGTGTGGGTAGCCGTTCGCATACCTGACGACTGCATTTGCGCTCATGCCAACCTTTCCCGTATACAACAGTTCCCGTTGAATGATCCCAAGAACTGCTTGTATTCAAAGGACGTGATTTCCTTTGCACGTGAGAAAGGCTATTTTAGTGGCAAGGATGAAGACTTCAGTTTCCGCGATGCCTATTGTCCTATCTCTTTCTCAGCAGTGCGATATGCCGATGCGCGTGTGTGGAGTTTTTTCCGTCACCACTACGACCATTCCGAGATGGACAAATACCTGCCCTACATCAACGGCCAGCATGACGTTTGCGACCACCTGCCGCTCTACATCAAGCCCGACAGGAAGTTATCGGTACGTGACATCATGAATGACATGCGCGACCACTATGAGGGCACTCCGCTTGACATGACCGCTGATATGAGTGCGGGACCTTGGAGTTCACCTTACCGCCCGCTGCCTATGAATTGGGAAGTCAAAGGAAAGAACTATTTCCGTGAGCGTGCTATCGGCACACCGCAGTCGGGTTTCACGCTTGTATCACAACTGCGCAACTGGCTGCCCGATGAGGTGGGAGGCATCATGTATTTTAACTGCGACGATGCCAACATGATAGCCTACGTGCCTGTGTATTGCTGCGTGAATGATGTTCCCGAAGCTTTCCGACGTGAAAACAATGTGAGTAACGAGTTCAGCGAACACAGTGCTTTCTGGGTAAATAATGTGGTGGCCAACATGATCTATCCGCGCTACAGTGCCATGATAGGCGACCTGCGTGAGGCACAGCAGGAGTTGGAGGACTTCTACTCTGCCGATCAGGCACAGGTTTTGAGAGATATTGAGCCTCTCACCAAGCGTGATCGCGTCACCTACCTTACAGGCAAGAGTGCTGCCTACACTGCCCAGATGATGCAGCGTTGGGAAAAACTTTTCCGCCTCATTGTCGTGAAGCATAACGACCAGATTATGAAACCTTCTGAGAATGGTGTCGTCGTTCCAGGACGTTACACAACACCTGGCTATGACCAGCAGTTCCGTGAACAGATCAGCAAAGACACAGGCACACGCTACCTGATGCCTGAAAGTTCTGGAGATATCAAATCCCTATAAGCGTGAATTGAGTAGAATATGATCTGTCACTGCGGACATATACCAGTTGTCACCGACTAAATCAAAACACTAATTAACAAAGATTGATGAATAACAAATGCCCCAAAAATAAGCGCAGGTAGCGGAAAAATGCCTAACTTTGCGGCATCATTAGAACGATAAATCGGAATTTGTTGAATCATTAAAAAGGTCTTGGCAGAGACCAGAGCCGCGACTCGAAACACTCCAAGATAATATGAAGAAAGTAATGTTTTTATTGGCAGTAGGAGTAATGTGCCTGACAGCCTGTGCCCAAAAGAAGGGCGGAGAAAGAGGGCCGCGCATGGGTGGCGGCATGAGTGTCAACAAGGATTCAGACAGCACTTTTGTAGCCTTGAAGAACGAGACGTTGAAGAAGTTCAAACAATTCACCTTTGAGGATGCCAAGACGGGTAAAACGATGGCCTATAATCTGCTTGTCCCTGAAGGTTATGATGGCAATGCAAGCTACCCGTTGGTGCTGTTCATGGCTGATGCAAGTACCGTGGGCAAGGACGTGACTGCCCCGCTCACTCAGGGATATGGAGCTTTGGAATTTGCCTCAGACCGTGACCAGCAGTTGCATCCGTCGTTCGTGCTTGTGCCGCAATACACGCAATGGGCCGTGCAGGACGATTGGGGTACAACAGATGAAGTGGAGATGACCATCCGCCTGCTACAGTCTGTTTGCAAGGAATATAATGTCGATACTAATCGTCTATACACCACAGGCCAGTCGATGGGTGGCATGATGTCGTTCTATTTCAACATCACTCATCCCGACCTCTTTGCAGCCTCACTCTTTGTCAGCAGCCAGTGGGACACTTCTAAGATGCAGGACTTTGGCGAGAAACACTTCTTCTACATCGTGGCCGGGGGTGACCAGAAGGCTTATGGCGGCATGAGAGACCTGGCGAGAGTGCTGAAAGAGAATGGTGCCCGCATCGACTCCGCAAGCTGGAGTGCAAAACTGCCGTCATCGGAACAAGAGAGATTGGCAGAAGAATTGATTGCCCGTGACGGCAATATCAACTTCATCAAGTGGGAGGCAGGAAGTGTCCTCCCCGAATCAGGCAAGGGCATGGAACATATGGCTTCGTTTGACTATGGTTATAAGATTGACGCGGTGCGTGACTGGCTCTTCAAACAGAGCAAAAAGGATGACTGACGATGAGAAAAATTTGCTTGAAAATTCACCGCTGGCTAGGTCTGGCATTAGGCATTTTTATCAGCATAATCTGCTTCAGCGGAGCTGTTCTTGTGTTTCAGGACGAGATAAAAGATGCCATGCAGGATAAAAGCAAAAATGCTGAGATGCAGCAGGGCTTTCAACATCATGACGACCCAGCCATCAGCCATCATTGATGTAGCCAAGAAGCTGCATCGCTATCTGCTTGACGTGCCGGACGAACCGCACGAAGGCATGTCAGTCGGTCGTTTCATTGTGGGAACAGTTGCCATCTGTTTTACTTTGATAATCCTATCCGGAATAATTGTTTGGTGGCCTAAAAACAAGAAAATGCTGAAGGCAAGGCTAAAAGTCAGGACAAAAAAAGGATTCCGTTGGTTTGTCTATGACAGTCACGTCTCACTTGGCATTTATGTCGCGTTATTCCTGATAATTATGTCGCTCACCGGTCCCAGTTGGTCGTTCCATTGGTATCGGCAAGGTGCTATGGCAGTACTTGGTGGCAACGTGAACGACATGGAACACCACGGCAAAGTGGAGATGGTACAGCAACCGAATGACAGCATCAACGCGGAGCAGGCACCGCAACAAATCAAGCACAACCCCATGCACGACGGAAAGAAGCCGCCGCAAGCAGTGCTGATGGAACTGCACACAGGCAAACTGTTGGGATTGCCAATGAAAATCGTCTATTTCATTGCTGCGCTCATTGGTGGATTCCTACCAATCAGCGGTTATTATATGTGGTGGAAACGGCGTAAAGCAATCAAAGACGCACAAAAGCGTTTAAAGGAAGCAACGGGTTTATAATCCTCACGTCTTTTTAGGCATCAAGCGTTTAGTTTACCTTTGCAGTAAATCAACCGCTTAACTTATGGCTATATCACTTACAATAGACGGTGCGCAGGTCGCGCTGAAGAAGGACGCATAGATAAAAAAAGAAAAGCGACATCATAATCGCTTCTCTTGTTGTAGTTTAGAAGTAGTTGAAATTACCTCTTTCCCACCATTTTAATCGTTTAACCACTTTGACACTTTGGGCTTTTGGAAATTTCCTCTTAGCCTTGATGTAAGCGGTTATTCTGTTAATGCTTTCGACATACACCATTTTCCCATCAACCTCAATAATCCAAATGCTGGGTGTGGGGACAGTAGGCGTGGGAAGGGTCACAATGATCAGCCATTCCACTAACTTTTGAATCAATTTTTGTTTCATTTTATTTCATGTCTTTTTAGAAGGATCGATACTTGCTTAGCGCTAAATTTGCCACCTCTGCTAGTTGTGAACCCTTCTTTGTTCAATATTCTTGCCATCTCACTCATATTATCGGTTTCACGGGCTAAGACCTTCAGCATTGCGACAGCCCTTTTGTTATTGGGATTGTCGTTTGCTTTCTCTTGGTTAGTTTGCCGGCTGTTCTCGATGGCTTTCTCTAAGTTCTCAGCTAAATTCTCAGGTTTGCCAAGTTTGTGACCCTGTTCTTTCTTTACCTGGAGTGCCGCCCTTGTTCTTTGCCTTATCAATCCAGCCTCATATTCACTAATGGCGGCAATAATAGTAAGGACAAGTCTATTAGCACGGGGAAAGTCACAAAACACAATTTCAATACCACTGTCTAATAGCTGACTGGTGAATGAAACATTTCTCGACAATCGATCCATCTTAGCCACGATTAATGTAGCTTTTTCTTTTTTACAGAGTTCAAGGGCCTCATGCAGTTTAGGTCGCTGAGATTTTCTTCCACTCTCAACTTCGATAAACTCTTCTATTGGCTCTTTTCCCTTAAGATGGTTTTTAATAATTTCTTGTTGAGCCTGTAAACCGAGTCCTGACACACCTTGCCTTTGTGTAGAAACTCGAAGATAGGCAACATACTTTTCGTTATTATCCATAGTTTGAAATATATTGAACCCTCGTTTAATATTATTCAAGAAAGACGAGACACTCAATAAATGCTTGAATATCTCGTCTTTACTCAAATCTCTTATCCTGTGGCAATGCTGTGTGTTTGATAAATTGATTATCACAGTAATCAGTATTCTCACAGAAGATGATTAGCTATAGAAATCAGGTTCTATGCCAAATAAGTCTCGTTCATAAAGCAGGTCTTGTAGAATTGGTTGTCGGCAGGAATAGTGATTTTCCTGAAAACAACAGACCAAAAGCCGTTTTTGATCTCACTCGTTGTAGGTCTCTCATCAAGCAGAAGAGAGACAATACTTGGGTGAATCGGGTAGCAATATTTCAATGCCCGCTCCCTTGAACTTCTCGATAGACTGCACCAATATTTGATGGTGAGCTTTTTGTTTTTATTCTTGGTTGCCATTGTCGTTGAGTTTGTATTTGCGTTGTACATACTCGAGCAGTAAAGACTTGATAGATCTTGCTTTATCGCTCTGTGAATAGGTGAAGTAATCGGTTTGAGGGTTCCCATATCGGTCCTCGTAGTGAACAAAACCACGATATTCTCCCATTGAGAAAAACTTAGCATATGTTTCGGTAACTTCAGTATCGGTGTTAGAATACTGGACATAAAGGCTTACATAAAGTTTACCTTTAATAAGCTCCACTCCAGTGAAAGTGCTGTCCCAGTTATTTCCAGTCTTGAACTTGGCTGTAATGTGGAGTCGCTTGTCTCTCGATTTGTAGAAGTTTGTTCCCTCCTCCTTGATGATGCGTGTGACAGTCTCTGGTGAGATTGCCAACAGTTCTTGATCGCTAAGCCCCTTGATGATTCTGAGTTTCTTCCCAGAGGCATAGCGTTTGAAAATTTCGATGTTGATGTTCATAATAAGTTGATTTTAAATGAATGGTAAATAAATTTCGTCTTTGTGCTCCTCCAGTGCTTGGGCAAGGATTACTGCAGCCTTGTGTGCGCCCTGGTTTCGCAAGTCAATAAATCGGTTTGAATCATCGGCCATGAATTTGATACAGGCGATGATGAGTCTCATAAAGCTTTGTTCCAGCGTCTTGTGGAACGATGGAATTGCTGCTGTGAATCGATCGGGATTGAATCCATAGTCGTTCAATGCACTCTCAAGTTGTTTTGCCGCTTGATATTCGCGGCTTTGTTGAATGTTGTCAGTTTTCATAATCTTTTGATTTCCAATATTCAATGTCTTGTTTTGCCATCTCGTATGTCATCTCCAGCTCTTGAATATTAGCTTGAGGATAATAGTCTTTGAAAGCTCCACAAATCTCTTCAAAAGTCAAATCGGGATGATTTGTCAATAGAGTATATACGTCATCATAGTAGAAGTCATACAAGTCATCATAAAAACCAGTATTCCAGGTATATTGATATTTGTGTGGATAGACTTCATTGCATGTGTCGATAATGTGCTCAACAAAGTGCAGGCAGTTTAGCAGGTCTGACTTCACTGTAAACTCCCTTGAAGTATGCGGCTCGTAGTACCCGCAGCTGATATTGCAACACGACACTTCAAGACCTCGCTCTTTCAAAGTGAGGACGTCGGTCATCATTCCCATCTCTTGATGGTACCCGTAGTTCTCAAAACCTGTCGCAGCTATGAACTCCTTGCTGCAAAGCTCTGTTCCACCAATATGAGTGATGAAATCATCTGAACCTCGACGGTCACATTGTAATATATAGCGACAGTTGGTGAAGAAACTAAGGTCGCATTTCGAGCTGCCAATGCAGCCAACCTCTTCACTCACGAATAAAGCAACCTTGATGTTGTTGTATTTCTTAAGACTGACAAGCGATAGCCATACGCCTGATTTATCATCGGCACCAATTCCTATGAAATCCTTGGCCCCAGAAGACCATCCAAACAGGATCTCGCTGGTCTCTATTACCTTGAAGTCCTTAGGCTTTTTGCTGTGGACCTCGTCAATATGCGCTACAACACAAGGGTAAGTCTCTGCGTTGCCTTTTGTGACGAATATGTTGCCCATGGTGTCAACTTTGATTCTTGCTTCCTTCACGTTGGTCTTAATCCAATATACAATGAAGCGAATCATTTTTTTCTCTCTTCCACTATGACTGTGGATCGAGTACAATTTTTTCAGTAATTCCATGTCGTTACACAGCTATTAAAGCCTCCTCCTCAACGGTCTCAAGGATTTGGCCGGTTTCACGTTCTCTCTCTTCTTTATATCTCTGCTCTGCCTTCTCTCGGCATGACTGGCAGCAATAGTGTCTGTTGGTGATGCTGCTGTAATGCAGCTCATCGGCATAGTAGTCGGGTGACAGCATACGCCCCTCGCATTCAGGGCAAGTGGTCAAGTCTTCCAAGTGGTAATATTCGTTGTTGAAATGCACAAAATCCTCAAGACAATCGGCATCACAGGTGATAGTGTCGCCGTGTAAAAACACATCCACCACCTCATAGGCGTCCCTGTCTTGATATTCTGCATAGAACATTTCATCATCGTCGTCATCACACTCGGCGTTTTCCAAACTGCCGCAAGTGGTGTCCAGGCAGTAGTCATAATGCGCTCTTGTATGATTATATGCCTTCCTCTCACTCATGTTATAGTAGCGAAAGCTGTCTTGATAAGACAGTGCTGAGCCCCATTCCAGGTTGCACTTTATCTCAAACATCTTGTCGCATAGTGATTCTCCGTTTACACCGACAAAGGCTCTAACATCTGAGCATCCAGCCCCAATCTGTTTATAGCCCTGAATCTTTATCTTGTCGGTCTTCTTCAGTTGCTCTATCAGCACACGCTTGAGGATGTCTTTGCCGTCAACAGAGTACTGACGCTCGGCTAGCACATATTTGTTGCCTTCCTCGTCATAGACATCGGTAAAAATCACACAGCGGGCAATGACCAAGCCATCATTGTCAGTCAGATAAGCGGCTTTGGCCGAGACTGAATCTTCATAGAAGCTGTAATAGCCCTTGTCTTCCATGCATGAACCGAAATCACCGACACAATCATCAGAGCTGTATATTCGCTTGAAGTCGTCATCCACATGAAGGGTGAATTGAGGTAGAGTACCACAGATGTAAATCTCCCAGTCGGCGGTGAACTCCTCACATAGCCATGTAGTAACCTGTTGTGGCAAAGCCTGTCCCAATGATGTCTCACTGATGATCTTGCCAAAGAACCTTCCGGCTCTCATCTTGAAGACTCCGTTGTTGTTGGAGTGATTCACATAGCGCACGAAGTTGGAGGAGCCGTCCTCAGGCACCCCCTTAAATTCGTCGGTACTGTATATGTTGCTCCGTAATGTTGTCTGGTTGAGCTCGACCTTATATCTCATCCCCTGCTCGACACCCAGGTAGGCCATAGTGTCGATTAGAGTTTTCTTTAACTCAGCCATGCTCTTGATTCCCAACAGTTCCCAGTTGTCATGTTCGTGGCACCACTCCCATATTGGTTTATGTTTGAGAAATGCCAATAGAATTCGATTACGGCGTGATTTCACACCGTTGCCATGCTCTTGAACTCCGAATAACTCTTGGAATTCTCGAGCGTTTGAAAATGATTTTATTCTGTACATTGTTCTTGTCTTTAAATGTTGATAATTAGTTTGTTCTAAATGAAAAAGGAGGGCACCACGCAAGTGTGATGTCCTCCTCTTCGGCGAACGGGTGAGGTTGTTGTTCCTCAAGTTTCGTTCAGATGGTGATCAATAGGCTGCTCCCAACGGTTGACGTTCTCGTGTAATCGTCATAATTGAGTTCGGGATAATCGCCCTTGAATCTGTTAAGATCAAAGCTGGAGCGCGTCGATGGAAGTTTTCGTGTCAGCTTCATCGTCTCGGTGCTCCATGTCCTTGCTTGTGTGGCCTCCATCCGTTCTAGAATAGAGGCTTTCAGTTCATTGAGCCGCTCCTCAGCATCTTTTTTGGTTTGCATGAGGTGGCGAATCTCATCTTCATGCTCTGCGATGTCGGCGGGAATAATGGTGAATGGGTTCTCAAATTGTTCCCCGGCCAAATCGGTGTCGAGCAGTTCTTTGCAGATCTCACTCGGGATACGGTCCACTTCAATCATGTTTGCGATGTGGTCTATGGTTCCATCCACTTTCATCTTGTTCCGCAGGTGGATGATATAAAGCTTGCCCACAACCGCGTTTGGGTTCTGCAATTCAAAGAGATAAGCATAGATAGACAACTGCCATCGTGCCTTCTCTCTTTTGTCAACAGTCATTGTTCCATAGGTTTTCATGTCGGCGATATCGAAGGTTGTGTC